>NZ_JAGTUT010000001.1:2030010-2706681 GCF_025685605.1 Granulicella arctica | reverse complement strand
GGAGGGCGAACTCTCGGATCCCCGAATAGCTCCCTGCTACGTCACCGAGGTAGTCCTTACCCCCGGCGGCAAGGCTGCCCGCATCTTCGTGGCTGTCCATGGAGACGCCGCGGAGGAGGATGAGACACTCGCCGGCCTGATGACCGCCCGCGGCTACATTCGCTCCATGCTCCGCGACAGAATGGGTGTGCGCCACGTACCTGAACTCACCTTCGCAATTGACCGTTCCGAGAAGATGACAGAGCGCATGGATGAGCTGCTCGGCCGTATGCGGAAACGCGATAAGAAGCGCGCAGATGCCGCTGCTGCCCCGACGGAGAGCGCAGCTAAGTCATGACCCACGAAGAAAATATCGTCGCCTTGCTGCAGGTTCTGCAAGCGCACCACCATGTGATCGTCACAGCTCACGCCCGGCCGGATGGCGACGCAGTTGGCTCGGCGCTCGCCCTGGCTGAAATCCTCGATCAGATGGGCCACGATGTAGAGATCGTCTTCGCCGACCCGGTTCCGGAGATCTATGCGACGCTCCCCAATGTGGGGCGAATCCGGCGAGCTACCCGCGTCGGAGGCAAGGAAGGCGCTGTCGTCATTCTGGAGTGTGACAGCATCGAGCGCACCGGTTTACTGGACCTGGGCAGCAGATTTGTCATCAACATCGACCATCATGCGAGCGGCCGACCTTACGGTGCCTTTAACTGGATTGATGAGAACGCATGTGCCGTCGCAGTGTTGGTCTACCGCATCGCGGAGGCCACGAAAGTTGACCTCACCCCATCCATGGCGACCTGTCTTTATACAGCCGTCATGTCCGATACCGGGTCGTTTACCTATCCAGGCACCTCGGCGGAGACCTTCGAACTTGCTCATACCCTTGCTGTCAAAGGTGCAAGCCCAAGCCAGATCGCCCGTGACGTCCTCTTCACCTCGCCCTTGAGCAAGGTCAAACTTCTAGGCGCAGCACTCTCCAATCTGGAATGTGACGGTCAGATAGCATGGAGTTGGGTCACGCAGCAGGACCTGCATCGCGCAGGCGCTACCCCGGAGGACTGCGAAGGTGTCGTAAACCACCTGATTAGCATCGCAGGGGTCGAGTCTGCTGTGTTCCTGCGCGAACTGCCATCTGACAACCAGTTTCGCCTCAGCATTCGCAGCAAGGGCCGAGTAAACGTAGCGCACGCAGCTGAAAGCTTCGGTGGCGGCGGTCATCGAACTGCCAGCGGCTGCACCATCGACGGTCCACTGTCCTCCGCAACCGGACGTATTTTGAAACAGCTCCGGGATGAACCCTGTTAGCCTGAGGCCGCTCAACAAACGTGACTGTGACTGAAAATCCGCCTCCCGCCGACTTAGGCGAACCGAATGATCGCAGTAAACCGTCTCTGGTACACCGGCTTCTTGCGGCTACCGCGCCCAGGGAACTTGCAATTCTTTTTATTGTCACGCTCTTCCTGCTCCTCTACGGTCTCATCCCGATCTTTGGCGGAGACCAGCTTGGCTTGGTAGGTGCGGATGAACCTCGCTACGCCCAGGTCGCGCGGGAGATGCTCGAAGCCCACTCAAACGCCTGTCACGAGGTACACGCGAAGGTCATGCCGCATAGTCTGCGGGCCATTGACATCGAGAACTCGTTCCATTGCCTGGTCGGTGGCACCGTCACGCCCATCCTGTACGGGCGACCGTGGCTTGAGAAGCCAGCCCTTTACTACTGGCGTGCAATGAGCTTCTTCAAAGAGTTTGGTATCTCCGACTGGTCTGCCCGGCTTCCCTCGTCCTCCGGCGCCTTTTTTCTCATCCTGCTGGTCTTCCTCCACCTTCGCCGCTTTCGCCCGGGTGGTCACCTCGATGCCGCCCTCATCACTGCCTCCTGCCTTGGCATGGTCAGCTTCTCACGTGGTGCTTCAACCGACATGCAGCTTGCTGCACCCTTCTGTATCGGCATGCTGGGTTGGTATGCGTGGTATGAGACAGGTAAGAAGTTCTGGCTCTTTGATCTCTACTTCTTTGGCGCAGCCGCCACCCTGGCCAAAGGTCCCGTAGCTCCGTTCCTTGCTTTGGCCATCATCTTCGTCTTCGTAGCTCTACGGAGAGAATGGTCCGTGCTGAGGCGGACCATCTGGATCCCTGGTCTGATCCTGTACTTCGCCATGGTTCTCCCCTGGTACATCGCCGTCCAGAAGCGAAACCCTACCTTCTATAGAGCCTTCTTCCTCGAGCATAACCTCGAGCGATTTGCGACAAATCGGTTCCAACACCATCAGCCATTCTGGTACTACTTCGCCGTTCTGTTGATCGCGCTGATGCCGTGGACGGTGCTCTCCATGCGTGCGCTCATCGATGCTGTCCAGGTTTCGGTCGCTGAGTGGAAGGCCCGGCACAAGCCTCAGCGCTATCTGGGCCACGTACGCGCTGGCGATGCTTTTCCTGAATTTCTGGTTCTCTGGACGCTCTTTCCCATTCTTTTCTTCTCCTTCTCAGGCTCGAAGCTGCCAGGTTACATCCTTCCCTCGATCCCTCCGTTGACCATCCTGACTGGCGACTACCTCAACCGTCTGCGACGCACCGGTCTCCCCCGGTGGCTGCTCTGGTCGCACGCTGTATTGTGTGCGCTGCTGGTCTTCGTGCTGGTTCTCGCTCCGCAACACATGAAGTATGACACCCTCGTGCCCTCCGCCCGCTGGCTCGCGATTGCGGCCGTCTCAGCGGTTGCGATGGGTGCAATCGTTATGCTGATCATTCGCCGTGGCGGCATCGCGCAGGTTCGGAATGCAACCCTCCTGCCAATCGTCGCGACGCTCATCTTCCTGCTCGGCTTCCACGGCAAGGACCTCGACCTCAGCTACTCTGCTCGCCCATTGGCCGTAAAGATCAAGGCGCAGGCTCCCGAACTGCACGTCCTTGCCGTCGAAGGCGTAAAACGTGACATGGTCTACGGGCTGGCCTTTTACCGTAACGAATCTCTTGTCCACTACAGCACCGATGGTGTGCCCAATGAGGAGCATCTCCTCGTCATTCCCGCCAACGACTCAGCCGACCTGCAGCAATGGCTCAATGGCCGAATCTACGAGCCCCTCTTCCTCTACGATCCGCAAGGGCTCGAGGTCTATCGAGTCTTCGCCCGGTAGACAACACGCGGCACTCCTGCTGCGATAAGCTCGATCAAGGCAACACCATCATGACGGTCGCAACCCAACTCGAAATCTTAGACCTGCGTCATTTTTCGGCACGGCAGCTACGCCCACTGCTTGAGCATGAGGCACGTACCTGGAAGCAGCGACTTCGGTGGGACTATCAAAGCTCCACAGAACTCCTATTGCAATATCTTGACTCCCGTGTGCTGCCGGGTTTTGTCGCATTGGATCGAGGACGCATCTGTGGCTTTACCTTTTGCGTCTACGAAGGGCACAAAGCTGTAATCGGGGACGCCTACGCTATGGCAGATGACCCGGCAGCTTCCCTGGCGATCGCCAAGACACTTCTCCATCACCTGCTGGAGATGCTCCAGCACTCTCCCGATATCGACCGCATCGAGTCGCAACTTCTGCTCTACGACACCAGCGTGATGGACGACGTCTTTCGAGAGGCAGGGTTCGCATTGTTCCCCCGCAGATTTGTGGAACTCGATCTGCAAAAAGATGGTGGGGTGACCTCTGCACCACAGAAGACTCCTGCCGATATCAAGCTGACCGGCTGGGCTGGCGACGACTACCACTCATCCGCCGAACTCATCTTTCATGCCTACGCAGGTCACGTTGACGCGCAAGTAAACGACCAGTACCGTTCGCTTCACGGCTCCCTGCGCTTCCTGCACAATATCGTTCGTTTCCCAGGATGCGGCGTCTTCGATGCCGGCAACTCATGGGTGCTAAGGCGGCGAGACACGGGCGCCCTCGTAGCCATCGTCCTCTGCTCAAACGTCGGGGAGCAGGTGGCTCACATCACGCAACTTTGCGTAGCACCTGCATATCGTGGGCAGGGCCTCGGCAAGCTACTGATGCGCCACTGCGTCGCTAAGCTGCGCGAAGCTGGCTTTCAAGCAATCACGCTCACCGTTACCGAAATGAATCTACCCGCGATGAAGCTCTACAGCGAGTTAGGATTCGTGACGCGCCACAGCTTTGAGGCCCTGGTCTACAGCGTGTCGAAGAGCTGACCAGCTACTCAACATGGTAGTTTGGCGCCTCGCGGGTAATGATGACATCGTGGACATGGCTTTCGCGTAGCCCGGCGTTTGAGATGCGGATAAATCGGGACTTCGTCTGCAGGTCCGCAATCGTCTCGCATCCGAGGTATCCCATACCTGACCGCAATCCACCAACAAGCTGGTAGACCATCGCCTCAAGCGGTCCGCGATGCGGTACACGACCTTCGATTCCCTCGGGTACGAACTTCGACAGACGATTCTGGCTGCTACCCTCCCGCGCGGTAAGCGACGGTCGTTCTCCGCTCGAGAACTCCGTCATATCCTCTTTTCCTTGGAAGTATCGCTCACCTGAACCCTGCGCCATCGCCGACAGCGAACCCATCCCGCGGTACGCCTTGAACGAGCGCCCCTGATAGAGAATCGTCTCGCCAGGACTTTCGTCCACTCCAGCAAAGAGCGAGCCCATCATTACAACGTTCGCTCCAGCCGCAATCGCCTTCGTGACGTCACCGGAATACTTGATGCCGCCGTCCGCAATGATCGGAATTCCGCGCTCACTTGCCGCACGATACGCCTCCGAAATCGCCGTAATCTGCGGCATGCCGGCACCAGTCACCATGCGCGTCGTGCAGATCGAGCCTGGTCCAATTCCTACCTTAACTGCATCCGCACCAGCATCCATCAACGCCAGCGTACCCTCATAGGTGGCGACATTTCCAGCAAGCAGATCGACATTCGGGAAGTGCTTTTTGACCAGCGCGACTGCCTCGAGAACACGCGAGGAATGGCCATGGGCTGAGTCAATCGCGAGCGCATCTACCCGATTTGCTACCAGTTCAGCGGCACGCTCTAGAAAGTCGCCCGTAGCCCCAATTGCCGCGGCGACACGCAGTCGGCCCTGGCTGTCCTTGGAAGCATTCGGATATTTGAGCTTCTTCTGAATATCCTTAACCGTAATCAGGCCTTTTAGCTCGTACTCATCATTGACGACGAGAAGCTTTTCGACCCTGTGCTGATGAAGGATATGCTCCGCTTCTTCAAGCGTCGTGCCAACAGGCACCGTAATCAGCTTCTCCTTCGTCATGACGGAGTCGATCGACAGGTCGGTTCTGGAGACGAAACGAAGATCGCGATTCGTGAGAATGCCGACGAGCTTCTTATTCTTGGTCACCGGAACGCCCGAGATCTTGTAGCGCCGCATCACCTCGAGGGCATCCGAAATCGGCTGCTCAGGAGAGATCGTCACAGGGTCAACGATCATGCCCGACTCGGAACGCTTGACCTTGTCGATCTCGCCGGCCTGCTGCTCGATGGTCAGATTTCGGTGAACCACCCCAAGGCCTCCCTGCTGGGCCATGGCGATCGCCAGACGCGACTCCGTCACCGTATCCATGGCTGCCGACATAAGTGGAGTGTTGAGCGTGATGCTGCGGGTCAGTTGCGTCTGGGTACTGACCTGGGTTGGAACGACGTCGCTGTATGCGGGAACGAGAAGAACATCGTCAAAGGTCAGTGCTTCGAGCAGCGGGAGATTGATCATAGGTATAAGCCCGCAACGAATGGTTGTACGGATGCAGGTTTACCGATTGTAGAGTTGCAGGGTACTGAGAGCAAATGCGGAGAATAATTCCCCTTACCGAACGCCTGCTTGTTGGTGACGTTGAGTTCGGCTGATTCTCGTTGTATTATCTTTATTGCAGGCGAATTTGTTCCGTCGTAGCAGGACACCGTGAGCGTACCGGGAATGACGGGAAGGATGAGTGGGCCACAGCCCACTTTTTATTTGCTCTAAAGACAATTAGAACGACAGCAGTCAGTGATCGGAACAGAAACACGATATGGCGCTTCAAATCGAAGAAATTCGGGCAATGGCGGTTCGAGTCGCCGCTTCGCACCACTTGGAACTTGTGGAACTCGAGTTTCAGGGAGGCGTGAAATTTCGTACGCTCCGAGTTTTTCTCGAAAAGGACGCCGAGGAACGCGCAAAGCTGGCCGCGTTGGTAGAAAACGGAGAAGAGATCGATCTTCCCAGGGGAGTTCCGGTCGAGATGCTTTCAGGTGTGACGCATGAAGATTGCGCCAATTTTGCCCGCGATTTTGGAACAATGCTGGATGTAGAAGACCTAATACCAGGAGCCGAATACACCCTCGAGGTCTCCTCCCCCGGTCTTGAGCGAAAGCTCTCGAAGGCAGAGGACTTCACCCGGTTTCAAGGCAGTCTCATCAAGCTGCAGACATTCACGGCGATCAATAACAATCGCCAATGGCAAGGCAGATTGACCGCCTTCGCCGACGATATTTTGACCCTCGACCTGGCGGCAATCAAGCAAAAGGGCAACGCCAAGAAGGCGACCACGGAACAGGTTGTGACCATTCCGCTGGCAAACGTCGAGAAGGCGAACCTGATCGCCGAAATCTAGTCGCACCGTCGCTTGAAGGACGTCGCGAGAACCAACGCAATCTGAAGCTAAGGAAGAATGATTATGGCAAGTGTTCTGTACCAATCGATTGAGATGTTGAGCCGCGATAAGGGCATCGAGCCCGAGATCGTGGTGGGTGCTGTCGAAGACGCGATTGCGCTGGCGACCCGCAAGTACTACAAAACACAAGAGAACATGCGCGCCGAGATGGATCGCGAGACCGGCGAGATCCGCGCCTATGTCTACAAAACTGTTGTGGAGACTCCAGAGCTCGTTGAAGACGAAATCAACCAGATCTCACTCGAAAAGGCACGCGAACTTGCCCCTGAGGTCGAGGTTGGGGGCGAGCTTCGCTTCTATAAAGACACCACCCCTCTCGGCCGTATCGCCGCCCAGATGGCAAAGCAGGTCATCTTCCAGAAGGTTCGCGAAGCCGAGCGCGACACAGTTTTCAACGAGTACAACCACCGTGCAGGTGAGGTACTCACCGCCACGGTCAAGCGCCTCGAACCCATGGATGTGATCTTTGACCTTGGCAAAGCCGAGGCCCGGATGCCCAAGCGTGAGCAGTCGCGCCTCGAACAGTTCTCGGTCGGAGAGCGTGTTCGTGTTGTCCTCCTTCGCGTGGATCGCGCCGCAAAGGGGCCGCAAGTGATCGTCTCCCGCGCCGCGCCTGCCCTCGTGCAGAGCCTGTTCCAGAGCGAAGTTCCCGAGATCTACGACGGCACCGTCAGCATCCGTGCCATCGCCCGTGAGGCAGGCGAACGGACGAAGATTGCCGTCATGAGCCGCGACAAGGATGTCGATCCGGTGGGTGCCTGCGTCGGTATGAAGGGAATGCGAGTCCAATCGATCATTCGCGAGCTCCGCGGCGAGAAGATCGACATCATCGAATTCTCGGAAGAGATCACCACCTTTGCCGAGAAGGCCCTGCAGCCCGCGAAGGTCAGCCGCGTCTCCATCGTCGATCTCGCCGAGAAGCAGATCGAAGTCATCGTAGACGACACACAGCTTTCGCTCGCCATCGGTAAAAAGGGTCAGAACGTGCGACTTGCAGCGAAGTTGCTGCAATGGAAGATCGACATCAAGAGTGAAGAGGAGAAGCGCCAGGAGGTCGAGCAGCAGATGCAGGCCATGTCTGGCGGACCGACAACTCCCGTCGAACAGATCAGCGCACTGGGCGAGCAGATTCTTGAGAAGCTCATCGCCGCCGGTATCACTACCGTCGAAGAACTCGCCGACATGACTCCGGAACAGTTGGAAGAGGTTCCTGGCATTGGCGAGAAGACGGTCGAGAAGATTTCGAATGCAGTCCGTGAATACTTTGAGCAGGGTGCGGAGCAAGCAACCAGAGAGAACTCCGCAGCAACTGAGGACGCTGAAATAGCAGTTTCAACCGAGGAGGGTTCCATGGAGAAGAGTTCATACGTGAAAACGCCGGAAGAGATTCTGGCTGAAGAGGCCGGCACCGGCGAAGCAGAGGAGATCGACGATCTTTCTACGGAAGACCTTGCCGATGCAGAAGATCAAGATTCTGAAAGCGATGCGTTCAGTGATGCAGATGCACGTGAAGAAGCAATTGAACTGGACAACGACACTGTAGATTCTCTGGTAAATGAAGCACAAGAGATCTCCGATGAGGGGATCGACACCGACGGACATGATCGTGGTTAGCAATATCTACCACGCAACGCAACATTACGGGGTTCGCGAACACCGCGATTTCAGTAATAATAAAGACTGTAACGATTCCTACCTCAATGGGGCTGCTATGACCAGCTAACGGTACAAGCGCCAGGGGCGCAAGGAAGCGAAAAGGGACGGATGAGCAAAGTTCGCATTAATGATCTGGCACGAGAACTTGAAGTAAAGAGCAGGCCGATTCTGGACGCGCTCGAAGCAATCGGCGTGTCCGGAAAGACCCACTCCAGTTCCATTGAAGACGACCAGGCCGAGCGGGTCCGGGAGTATTTTAAGAACGGAAGTCGCGGCTCCGGATCGACCCGGCAGGCAGTAGAGCAAAAGCCCAAGTTCGACCTGTCCAACATCTCCAAGCCCGGTGATGCGATGAAGGCAATCCTCGAACGCCGTCAGGCCGAAGCTTCGGGTGTTCGCGCCATACCCCCCCCAGCTCGTCTAACCGTAGTGGCGCCTCCGCAGAGTGCGCCGGCCGTTGTTGCCGCGTCAGTCCGGCCCGCCGTCGCCGTGGCCCCGCCAGTCGTAGTCGCCGCAACACCGCCGCCACCGCCAGCATTTCGCCGCATTGTTCCTCTGCCGCGTCAGCAGGCGAACATCGTCGCTCCCCCACCTCCGCCGGCCATCGCAAGCCGGCCTCCCCTGGGTCCGGTCATTGCTAAGCCGCCCGTGGTCGTTGCGCCACCAGTAACCGCCGTTGCGCCGCCTGCCGTGGTAGCCGTCGCACCAAGGCCCGTTATCACTCCAACAGTCCCGCCGGTGGTCGCTACTCCATTAGCGGCTGTAACACTGCCCTCAGTAGTTGCTGAGCCCGTCGCACCACAGGCACCGGTCGAAATCTCTGCAGCTGCAGAAACAGCCGAGCCCGTAGCGCCAGTCGTTACACCCCCAGCGGTTCCGGCACGTCGCGTCATCATGCCGCAAACGGGACCGCGACCAATCTACACCGCTCCGCCGGTCGCTCCGGGAACTCCGGCACGCAGCCGTCCGATCTTCGAGCGTCCTCGTCCCGGTCAGGCCCCCGGTACCCCCGGCTACCGCCCCGGCATGCCCGGTGCCGGTCCCGGAGCACCCGGCGCACGTCGTCCGATGCACCCGACGCGCACCTTCCCCGGTGGCCCGGGAGCGCCCGGTAGTGTCCCCGGACGTCCTGGATTCGCACCCGGCGCGCCACGTCCAGCCTTTGGAGCACGTCCCGGCTTCGGCGCACCACGTCCAGGCGGCGCACCCGGTGTGATGCCGGGTCCAGGTGAAAATCCCAGCGGGATGCGTCCTGCGGCTCGCCCCGGTCAGCGTCGTGGAGGTCAGCGCTACGAGAAGTCGAAGGAAGGCCCGATGAAGGGCTTCCAGCCGCCACCACGTTACGGCGGCCAGCAGATCTCTCGCGAACCTCTGCCGATTACCAAGACCATCACCGTCACCGAGGGCATCAGCGTCAAGGATCTCGCCGAAAAGCTCGACGTTCGCGGCAAGGACCTCATCGCAACCCTCCTGATGAAGGGTGTCTTCGTCACCGTAAACCAGTCGCTCGAAGGCGAGTTGGTCAAGGATGTCGCTCGCCAGTTCGGTGCCGATGCCCAGATCATCTCGGTTGAAGAGCAGCTCGAGAATGAGGCCATCGAAGGCTTCCTCGAAGATACGACCGGCATGGTCGAGATCACACGTTCTCCCGTGGTCACCGTCATGGGTCACGTCGACCACGGTAAGACCTCCTTGCTCGATGCCATCCGTTCCACCGACGTAGCAGCCGGTGAAGCTGGCGGCATCACCCAGCACATCGGAGCCTACAAGGTTCACGTCACCAAGCCAGACTCTCCAGCCTTCGGTCGCGAGATTGTCTTCCTCGATACGCCTGGTCACGAGGCCTTCACCCGCATGCGTGCACGCGGTGCGAAGATCACGGACATCGTCGTCATCGTGGTTGCGGCAGACGACGGTGTCATGCCTCAGACCCTCGAAGCGATCGATCACGCCAAGGCGGCGGACGTGCCAATCATCGTGGCGATCAACAAGATCGACAAACCTGGCGCAAACGCAGATCGCATCAAGCAGCAGCTCGGCGAGCGTGGCCTTCAGCTCATTGGCTGGGGCGGCGATGTAGAGTTCGTCGAGGTCTCCGCGAAGCAGCGGCTCAACCTCGACAAGCTCGAAGAGATGATCTGCCTGGTTGCCGACGTTCACGAGAAGAAGGCTCAGCCAGATCGGCCTGCCGTCGGAACCGTTATTGAGGCCAAGCTGGATCGTGGTCGCGGCGCCGTCGCCAGCGTGCTTGTACAAAACGGAACCCTGAAGCTTGGCGACAGCTATATCGTCGGCAACACCTTCGGCAAGATCCGCGCCATGTTCGACGATCGTGGTCGGCCTATCACCGAAGCAGGTCCGTCTACCCCCGTTGAAATCCTTGGACTCGAAGGCATGCCGGATGCAGGTGACACGTTCCTCGTCATGGCAGACCGTGACAAGGCCAAGGGCATCGCTCAGTACCGCAAGATGAAGGAACGCGAGGCGCAGCTTGCCAAGAGCTCCCGCGTATCTCTGGAAGGCCTTGCCGAGCAGATCAAGCATGCCGGTATGAAGGATCTCAACCTTATCCTCAAGGGCGACGTGCAGGGTTCGGTCGAAGTACTGGCCGATTCGCTCCAGCGCATGTCAACCGAGAAGGTTCGGGTCCGCGTCCTGCACTCTGGCGTCGGCGCCATCACCGAGTCCGACGTGCTGCTGGCGTCCGCATCGAATGCAGTCGTCATCGGCTTCAACGTTCGTCCGGATCGCAAATCGGCCGAAGTTGCCGAGCGCGAAGGCGTCGAGATTCGTCTCCACTCCATCATCTACGAGCTGCAGGATGAGATCACGAAGGCGATGTACGGTCTGCTCGAGCCAGTATTCAAGGAGAACTACTCTGGCCGCGCGGAAGTCCTGCAAGTCTTCAAGATCACCAAGGTCGGACAGATTGCCGGTTGCCGCGTGACCGACGGCCTCATCAAGCGGGATGCGCAGGTGCGTGTTCTCCGCGATGGAGTCGAGGTCTACAAGGGTAAGATCGCTTCGCTCAAGCGCGTCAAGGATGATGTCTCCGAGGTCCGTCAAGGTGTTGAGTGCGGTATCGATCTCGCCAATTTCAAGGACATCAAAGCTGGCGACGTCATCGAATCCTTCACCACGGAGAAGTTGGCCGACGAGCTTGGAGAAAACTCCATCCTCGCCCGGAAGGCTGAAAAGGTCGAGAAAGAGCGATTGGCCGCAGTTGCAGCCGCTGCGACAGCCAATACTGTCACCGCGTAATTACTCCCGTAGCAAAGTAAAAGGGCGGACTCCTCAAGAAGTCCGCCCTTTTGCCGTTTGGCAATCGGCAACTACAATCGCTTTCAGGAAACCTATGGACCTCTCGGCTATCCAGACAGCATTGCGCGACCAGCACCTCGACGGCTGGCTCTTCTACGACCATCATCACCGCGATCCGCTTGCCTATCGAATCCTCGGCCTTAATGAGCATGCGCTCGTTACCCGTCGCTGGTTCTATCTCATCCCAGCCGCGGGCGAGCCCAGGAAGCTGGTCCATCGCATCGAGAGCGGCCGCCTCGACAAGCTGCCCGGCGGCAAAACAGAGTACTCCTCGTGGCAGGAGCTTGAGGCCCGTGTAGCCACCATGCTCGCCGATAGAACCCGCCTGGCAATGCAGTACTCTCCGCGCAACGCGATCATGGCGATCTCGCTCGTCGACGCAGGCACAATCGAGATGCTGCGCGAACTGGGCAAGGACATCGTCAGCTCGGCTGACTTGGTCAGCCAGTTCGAAGCAGTCCTCAGCGAAGCCCAGATCGCCAGTCATTACGCAGCGCAAGAGAAGCTTGATCGCATCCTGGAGGCCGGGTGGAAGGAACTCGGTCAGCGTGTCCGCGGGGCCGGCACAAACGAATTCGCCATGGTTGAATATCTGCAGCAAGCGATGCAGCATGAGGGTCTGGTTTGGGAGCACGGGCCAAATGTGAGCTGTCGAGCCAACAGCGCCGACTCGCACTATGAGCCATCCGCTCTGAACTCCCTCGCCATCCGAACCGGCGACTTTGTTCTCATCGATATCTGGGCTCGGCTGGAGCAGTCGGGTTCATGCTTTTATGACATTACCTGGACAGGAGTTGTTGGCCGTGAACCCACCGCGCGGGAGCAACTAGTCTTTAGGACGGTACGCGACGCACGCGACGCTGCCGTCCGGGCCGTAAAGAAGGCATACGAAGATGGAGTCTCAATTCCGGGCTGGCAGGCGGATGACGCTGCCCGCGCCGTCATCCGGGACGCTGGCTTTGGAGAGTGGTTCACCCATCGCACAGGCCACAACATCGCCACCGACCTTCATGGCAATGGAGCACACCTCGATAATCTGGAGACGCATGACGAGCGGCTTCTCTTGCCAGGCACGTGTTTCTCAGTCGAGCCTGGAATCTATTTCCCCGGCGAGTTCGGCGTGCGCAGCGAAATCAATATGATCACGCGACCAGGTGCTGCCGAAGTTACCGGGCGAGTACAAACTGAGCTGGTGCGAGTCTAGATAGCAGCCGGTTTGTAACTGTTATGATGAGGGTAAATGGCTACGAATGCACAGGTTGTAACGCGGGTTCAGGACAAGTCTCCCGTGTCTCCGCTACTGATTTTGATTGCAGGCTGGTTGATTCCGGGTGCAGGTCATTTTCTGCTGCGAAAGTGGGGCCGTGGGGCTCTCCTGCTTGTGTCGGTTGTGGCGATGTTCAGCATTGGCATCTCCCTACAGGGCAAGGTCTACGTTCCTAATACCTCGGAGCTGCTTGACATCCTTAACTTTGTCGGCGACCTTGGAGCTGGCTGCCTTTACTTCGCAGCCCGTGCCATGGATCTCGGAGCAGCCTCGGTACAAACCGCAGTAGCCGACTACGGTAGCAAGTTCATCGTGGTCGCCGGACTGCTGAACTTTATCTGCGCTGTCGACGCGCACTCGCTGGCTACGGGGAGGAAGCGTTCATGATGCTCTCTCACTTCAGCGCCATGATTCTCTTTTCATTCTTCGCTTCGATCGTCTTCGGCATCACGCAGCGGTCTGAAACCCAGAAGATGATCCGATTCGCAGCTTTCTGCTTTGTACTTTTCGTCGGCGGAACCATTGCCGCAGGTTGGGTTATGTGGCTGGTCAAACACTAGTCACGCCTCTCGTTAGGCCACTTTAGCAGTCGCGCGCTTTAATTTTGGCATAAGCCGTTTAGAATGTCATGTTTACCGCTAAGTCACTTGTTAACTTATACTTAGAGGCAGTTGTGCTAAGCCTTTCATTCGAAACAGCTTACGCTCAGCATCTTGATCGCATTTTTTATCTCTCTATCCTAATTCGATAATTCTGGTTGCGACCGATAGGAAAGGTACCTGACGCAAAAGAGGCGCATCCGGTATGGATGCGCCTCTTTATACTTCACTGTAAGCGACTATCTATGGCTCAGCATTAGGGTCAGGAGCTTCACCCGGATTCTGCTCTTCCATCTGCTTCTGCATCTCTTCGCGCTTCTTCTCGCGAGCGTCGGCGCGCTTCTGTGCCTTCTCATTAAGCTCGTGCTCGGCACCAAGAAGCTCGATGAACGCCATCTCAGCGGCGTCACCCTTACGGGCTCCAAGGCGAGTGATGCGGCAATAGCCACCTGGACGGCTCGCATAACGCGGAGCAACGACGTTGAAGAGGCGGTCGACCGACTCAGGCGTCATCATGTAAGAGAGAGCCTGGCGGCGGGCGTGAACGGTGCCGCGCTTACCCAACGTGATCATCTTCTCGACAATCGGGCGGGTAGCCTTGCACTTAGTGATCGTGGTCTCTACGCGGTCCATCAGGATGATGGAGGTGACCAGATTCCGCAGCATGGCACGGCGGTGGCTGGTATTTCGTCCTAGTTTGAATCCTGCATTGCGGTGACGCATGGCGGGTTGATCTCCTTCGACTCGGCTATAGCCGTGAGTCGGTTACTGCTGAAATAGCGCATCGTGGAGCGGCGCGGTAGTTCGGGTAAAGCGTTAAACGACGGGACAGTGAGCCTTCGACTCACCGTCCCGAATCAGTTAGAAGTTCTCTGGCTCGTTGCCGGCGGGAAGTTCAAAGTCATCATCCTCGTCTTCATCGTCATCGTCGTCATCATCAAAGTTGCCGAAGGAGGCCGCGAGGGTAGCTGCTGGCAGGACGGAGGTTGGTCCGGGCTGCGGGTTGCCATTCTCGTCGATCTTCATGCCGAGGGAGAGGCCCATCTGCGCCAGTATCTCCTTGATCTCGTTGAGAGATTTGCGACCAAAGTTCTTGGTCTTCAGCATCTCGGCTTCGGTCTTCTGAATCAGCTCGCCGATGGTGGCGATGTTGGCATTCTTGAGGCAGTTGTAGCTACGGACAGAGAGTTCAAGCTCTTCTACAGAGCGGTTGAGATTTTCATTGCGGATCGCCGGGCCATCATGATCCCCGAGGTGCGTGGGGTCCATCTCCTCTTCAAAGTTGATGAAAATGGTCATGTGATCCTTGAGCAGCTTGGCCGAAAGGCCGAGTGCATCAGCGGGAAGAACCGTTCCATTGGTCCAGATCTCGATGGTCAGCTTGTCGAAGTCGGTAATCTGACCAAGACGGGCTGCCTCAACGAGGTAGTTGACCTTACGAACTGGCGAGTGCACGGAGTCGACGGGAATGAAACCGAGACCGAGGTCGCCGTCAAAGTTCTTGTCGGCAGAGATGTAGCCACGGCCGCGCTTGAGGCGCATCTCCATGTCAATCTTTCCGCCTTCAGAGACGGTGCAGATGTAGACGTTCTTATCGAGAATCTCGACATCGCCATCGGCCTCGATCATGCCAGAGGTGATAACACCAGCGGTATCAGCGCGAAGGTAAAGCGCCTTGGGGCCATCGCCTGCAAGCTTGAAGGGGATCTGCTTGAGGTTCAGAATGATGTCTGTTGCGTCTTCGACGATGCCCGTAATCGATTGGAACTCGTGAAGAACGCCTTCGATGCGAACGGCGGTAACGGCTGCGCCTTCAATCGAAGAAAGCAGTGTCCGGCGGAGTGCATTGCCAATGGTCGTACCGAAACCGCGCTCGAAAGGCTGAGCGGAGAACTTACCATATTTATCCGTTAGTGTTTCGGCTTCGACGGCGAGACGCTTAGGCTTTTGAAAACCTCTCCAGAACATGTATTTCTCCTTGTCCGACTCACTCGCGATGCATTCTGCGAGATGGTGGGGTGATGCGTTTACGGTCAGGTTGTGGTTGGTACTACATCGTTAGACATCCTGCCACGCACCGTAGAAGTAATGACACACGGCGCGTGACGGATGACAGATTCTAAGACGAACCTTACTTGCTGTAGAGTTCGACGATCAGCTGCTCGTTGACCGGCAGGCTGATATCCTCACGCTTCGGCAGGGCGATGATCTTGCCGGACAGGTTGTCCCGGTTGATGTCGATCCAGGTCACGGAGCGCTGACCAGCGGCAAAGTTCTTCGACTCTTCGAGAATGACGAGAGCTTTGGAACCTTCGCGGATCGCGATCTCGTCCCCAACCTTGCATTGGAAGGACGGGATGTTGACCTTGCGGCCATTCACGAGCACGTGACCATGACGGACAACCTGGCGGGACTGGCGGCGGCTCATTGCGAAACCGAGACGGTAAGCCACGTTATCGAGGCGCGTCTCAAGTTGCTGGAGAAGGAGTTCGCCGGTGACGCCCGTCTTGTTGGCAGCCTTCTGGTAGTAGGCACGGAACTGGGTCTCAAGAGTGAAGTAGATGCGCTTGGCCTTCTGCTTCTCACGAAGCTGGAGACCGTAGCCGACAACCTTCTTAACCTTCTTGGACTGGCCGTGCTGGCCTGGCGGGAAGTTGCGCTTCTCAACAGGGCACTTCTCGGTGAAGCACTTTGCGCCCTTGAGGAAGAGTTTTGTACCGTCGCGGCGGCAGAGGCGGCAGACGGGTCCTGTGTAACGTGCCATGGTATTGCTCCTGAATCATGCATCGGTGACGATCGTTTTACGCGCTGGCAGCGCTTCTTCGCGATCCTGTTGCGGTTACAGACTAACGCCTCCAGCGAGATTACCGCTGGAGGCGTCAGCCAGATAGATCAGACGCGGCGGCGCTTTGGAGGGCGGCAGCCATTATGCGGCATCGGCGTGACGTCCCGAATGCTGCGGACTTCGATGCCCGTCGTGGCGAGAGCGCGAATCGCGGACTCACGGCCAGACCCCGGACCGGAGACGCGAACGTCAACCGAACGGAGACCGTGGTCGCGAGCTGCGTTGGCAGCACCGACGGCAGCCTGCTGTGCCGCAAACGGGGTTCCCTTGCGGGAGCCGCGGAAGCCGAGCGAGCCGGAAGACTTCCAGGAGAGCGTGTTGCCCGTCTGGTCGGTGATGGTGACAATGGTGTTGTTAAAGGACGCCTGGATAAAGACGAGGCCGAATGGAACGTTCTTACGTTCGCGCTTCTTGAACTTCTTACCCTTGCCTGCGGCCTTGCCACTCTTTTGCTGATTCTGTGTCTTCGCCATTTATTTCGTCACTTTCTTCTTACCGGCAACCGTTCCCTTACGGGGACCCTTGCGGGTGCGGGCGTTGGTGTGTGTGCGCTGACCGCGAACCGGGAGGCTGCGGCGATGGCGAAGGCCACGGTAGGACTGAATTTCGATGAGGCGCTTGATGTTGAGCGAGATGTCCTTGCGGAGATCGCCTTCGATCTGGCCCTCGGCTTCAATGACCTGACGGATACGGTTCAGCGCATCCTCGTCGAGCGTGCCAATCTTCGCGATCGGATCGATGTCCGCCTTCGCGAGGATCTTGGCGGCGCGGGAGTCGCCGATACCAAAGATATAGGTGAGTCCGATGCGTGCCTGTTTGTTGTTAGGGACATCGACTCCAGCAATACGTGCCATGAGGTTCCTTTTCGGTTGGGCCCCGCGATCTGATCGCGGGAGCGGGTTGGTAGGTTACGGAGAGTCCGCCGGGTTCAACGCAAGCCTTGACTTCGGCTAACTAGCCCGGTGGGGCCGGTCGGTGCTGACCAGAAACTAACCCTGGCGCTGTTTGTGCTTGGCGTTCTCGCAAATAACGCGAACGACGCCACGGCGGTGGATGACTTTGCACTTGTCGCAGATCTTCTTAACTGAGGCGCGGACCTTCATGTAGTTCCCTTCGGATACAACAGGCGTACATTCACCTGCTTTGGTAAAGCTGGATTTGTGCAGTGATTACCGGCCAGATGAACAGCGCAGAGCTGTTACTTGTAGCGGTAGACAATGCGGCCACGGTTGAGATCATAGGGGCTGAGCTCAATCGCGACGCGGTCGCCGGGGAGGATACGAATGAAGTTCTTGCGCATGCGGCCGGAGACGTGAGCGAGTGCCTGATGCTTGTTCTCTAGTTCGACCTTGAACATAGCGTTTGGCAGCGTCTCAACGACGACTGCCATGACTTCAATTGCATCTTCCTTCGACAAACGATCTCCTTTGGAGTACAGAGCAAGCCCTGATTTCCGGATGCTGTGCGCTGAAGCCCACAGCATCATTTATATTACCGTACTTATTGTGATTTACGAAGACTTTAACGCGTGAGGACGCGAGGACCTTCTTTGGTGATCGCCACAGTGTGCTCGAAGTGAGCACTATAACTGCCGTCTACAGTGACGGCGGTCCAGCCATCCGGCAGAACTTTCACCTCGGGTTTACCTGCGTTGATCATCGGTTCAATCGCAAGAACCATGCCGGCTTTGAGGCGAGGCCCCTTACCGCGGGTGCCGATATTTGGAACCTGCGGATCTTCATGCATGGCTCGACCTATGCCATGACCGACAAAGTCGCGTACTACGCCGAGGCCGGCTGCCTCACACATCTCCTGAACCGCTGCACCGATATCACCGAGCCGGCCGCCCACCTGACATTCCAGAATAGCCGCCTCGAGGGATGCCAGGGTCACGTCGAGAAGCTTACGGGTGGAAGGGGAGGCGGTGCCGACTGCATAGGTGACCGCGGCGTCCGAGTAAAAGCCTTCCAGGATCACACCACAATCGATCGAAATGATATCACCGTCCTTGAGCACGCGCTTCGTACTGGGCATGCCATGTACGACCTCCTGGTTGATGGAAGTGCAGAGGGCTGCGGGAAAGCCGTGGTAACCCTTGAAAGCTGCAGTGCCGCCTAATTCAGCGATCTTGGCGACGGCTGCGTTCTCGAGGTCCATGGTAGTTGCACCTGCGACGACGAGTGGCGCAAGGGCATCGTGAACCTTGCGCAGCGCGATGCCAGAGCAGCGCATCTTGTCGATCTCAACGGTAGTTTTTATCAGGATGGCCATGTTCGGTTTATTTACTTCGGAGCTGTCTTAGGGCTGAGGTAATGGCAGAAGTGACTTGATCGACCGACTGATCGCCATTTACCTCTTGAAACCGACCCTGCGCCCTGTAGTGCTCAACAACAGGAGCGGTCTGTAGGTCAAACGTCTTCATCCGCTCGCGAAATACTTCCTCAGAGTCGTCTGAACGTTGGATGAGTTGCGCACCTTCCAAGTCGCAGATGCCCGTCGCTTTAGGAGGATTTGAAAAAGCGTTATAAATGGTCCTGCAAACCGGGCAGGTGCGGCGTCCGGTGATACGGTGTAGAAGCTCATCGTAGTCAACCTGAATGCTTACAGCAACTACGGGTTTCGCGGAAGCGTTCTGTCCGAGATGCGTATCCAGCCACGTGGCTTGGGGAAGGGTACGGGGAAAGCCGTCAAGGATGAAGCCGCGAGCTGCGTCAGGCTGACCAAGTCGATCGGCAACCATCTTATTGACTAGGCCGTCTGGAACAAGTTGGCCTTGTGCCATGAGGTCTTCAGCGAGTAAACCTAGATCCGTGTGACGGGCACGGTGGTCGCGCAGCAAATCGCCGGTGGAGATCTGCGGAATGCCAAATTCAGACATCAGAATCTGCGCCTGGGTACCCTTGCCGACGCCGGGGGCTCCAAGAAGGAGAACCGGCCCAGGCATGAAAATTTCTGCCGGGACCGGTATGTGCTGTGGATCGATATTGATCAAGACGCTACTTTCTTACCAGCTGCGACGGCCGCGAATACGACCGGACTTCGGAGAGAAGCCATCGTAGTGGCGCATGATGAGCTGCGATTCGATCTGCTGTACGGTGTCCATGGCTACGCCGACGACGATGAGAAGCGACGTGCCGCCGAAGTAGAAATTGACGCCAAGGCCGTTTGTCACCCAGGTTGGAAAATGATCGAATACAGAACCGATGAGCGGGAGGTGGTTGAAATGGATACCGCTGATCAAGATCGTTGGGACCAAGGTGATGATGATGAGGTAGAGAGCACCAACGAGGGTGATTCGTGTGAGAACGTCGTTGATGAAGTCCGAGGTGCGACGGCCTGGACGAATACCGGGAATAAAGCCGCCATACTTGCGCATGTTGTCGGCAATGTCATCCGGGCGGAAGACGATCGAGATGTAGAAGTAAGCAAAAAAGACGATCGCCGCAGCCTGCAGAAGAACGTACCAAGGTTCACCGGGAGCAATCCCGCGAAGGAGCGGACCAAAGAACCGCGTATCGCGCAGGGGCGTTCCAAAGAAGGGAACGCCTGCCAGGAGGAGCGGGGCCGAGAGAATCGAGCTGGCAAAGATAACCGGCATGACGCCACCGGAGTTCACCTTGAGCGGAAGAAAGGTCGATTGACCACCCATCATCTTGCGGCCGACGATGCGCTTCGCGTACTGGACAGGAATGCGGCGTTCGGAGCGCTCAACAAGCACGATGAAGGCTACGACCGCGATCATTCCCGCGATGATGATGATGATTGCTACCGGGGTAAAGGCTCCCCAGGCGCCGTCGCGAGCCTTGGTGTAAAGCTCCTCAATGCCTTTCGGCAGGCCTACCACGATGCCCGTAAAGATCAGGAGCGACATGCCGTTGCCGATGCCACGCTCAGTGATCTGCTCACCCAACCACATGATAAAGGCAGTACCGGTGGTCAACGTCAGAACGCAAAGGGGGATGAATTGCCAGTGGGGGATGGTCACCATCGGCGAGCCTGTCGCCGTCCCGGTAAGTGAAAGGGCAATAGCGCTCGACTGCACAAGAGCAAGCAGGACCGTGACATAACGGGTCCACTGCGTGATCTTGCGGCGGCCCAGTTCGCCTTCCTTCTGCAGCTTTGCAAGCGGCTCGTAAATGACGGTTAGCAACTGGAAGATGATGGAGGCCGTGATGTACGGCATGATGCCGAGAGCGAAAACCGTCAATTTACGGAGATTTCCGCCAGAGAAGAGGTCAACAAGGCCCATGGCTGAGCCGGAGTTCTGATTGAAGAACTGGGCGAGCATGTCGGCGTTGATGCCGGGGGTAGGAATGTGTGCGCCCAGACGATAGACCGCCAGCAGGCCGAGCGTGAAGAGCACGCGCTTGCGAAGGTCAGGAATACGAAAGATATTTGCGATTTTCTCGAACATCTGAGACTGAGACCTCTGGCGCGGTGCTGGTATGGTGCTGACGCGATGCTCTTAAAGAGTTGGCGAGGACACGAGTGTCCTCGCCAACTATTATGCAGGAAAACTAGCCAATCAGGATGGCCTGGCCGCCAGCTGCTTCGATCGCCGCCTTGGCCGTGGCCGAAAACTTGTGAGCATGGACGGTTACGGCGGTCTTAATCTCGCCATTGTTGAGCACCTTGATCAAAGCACCCTTCTTGCGGAGCAAACCAAGCGCAATAATGTTCTCGTGCGTGAACTCGGTACCGGGCTGTGCTTCCAGGATTTCAGCGATGCGGTCAAGTCCAAGGACCTGGTACTCCACGCGGAAGATGTTGGTGAAACCGCGCTTTGGCAGACGGCGATGAAGGGGCATCTGGCCGCCTTCAAAACCGCGCATCAGCGACGAACCCGAGCGCGAACCCTGACCCTTGTGACCACGGGTGGACGTCTTACCCATACCCGAGCCCATACCGCGGCCGACACGCTTCTTGTTTTCATTCGCCTTTTTGGGGGCGCGCAGATTGGAGAGATTACGAATTGCCATGATATTTCCTCGCTTAACGCCGGTGACTGTGGTCAACCGACTCGCATATAGGCCCTGAAGGGCGATGACAGCTTAGGCTACGACGCGGACAAGGTGTGGCACCTTGGCAACCATACCGCGAATGGATGGGGTATCTTCACGTTCAACGATCTGATTCAGGCGGGTAAAGCCGAGGCCCTTAATGACGAGCTTATGCTTGACTGGCGTGCAGATCTTGGAGCGGAAGTATTGCAACTTGATTTTGGCGATTGCATTTGTATCTGCCATGATGAAACTCCTGTAGATCGAATGAAGCAGAGAACAAACTTAGAGTTCGTCGACTGACTTACCGCGCAGAGCGGCGACTTCAGCCTTGTTGCGAAGCTGGATGAGAGCGTCGAACGTAGCCTTGATAACGTTGTGCGGGTTAGCCGAGCCAAGCGACTTCGTCAAGACGTTCTGCACACCGGCAGAAGTCATGACAGCGCGAACCGTCTTACCAGCGATGATTCCGGTACCTTCTGGAGCAGGCTTCAGCATGACCGAACCGGCGCCAAAGTGACCGAGTACCTGGTGAGGAATTGTTGTGTCCGTCAGGTTGATCTTGAAAAGGTTCTTCTTGGCAGCTTCGATACCTTTGCGGATCGCCTGGGGGACTTCCTTAGCCTTGCCTGAGCCGTAGCCGACTACACCTTCTGCGGGGTCTCCGATGACGACCAGCGCAGCGAAGGACATGTTCTTACCGCCCTTGACGACCTTGGTGACGCGATTGATGGAGACGACCTCGTCCTTCAGGTTGAGGCGGTTCGCATCGAGCTTCTTCTTGAGAGTTGCCATAATTCCTTGTACCGCTTTCTGGCTGCCAGTGGCGCCTGAACCTATGACCTGAAAACCTTAGAAATCGAGACCAGCTTCACGAGCCGCATCGGCAAGAGCTTTAACGCGACCATGATAGAGGTAGCCACCGCGATCGAACACGATCTTCTTGATGCCCTTCTCCTGCGCGCGCTCGGCGATCATCTTGCCAACTGCACGAGCCGCAGCGACGTTTCCGCCGTAAGCTTTCTCGTCGGTCTTCTTGCCGAAGGAGGATGCAGAGGCGATGGTGACACCGTTGAGATCGTCGATCAGCTGGGTGTAGATATGGTTAAGCGAGCGATACACGTTGAGGCGTGGACGCTCTGCAGTGCCGGACATCTTCTCGCGGATACGAGTGTGTACGCGCTGGCGAATAACGTTACGTTGGCGAGGATTGATCATGGTAGGTCTTCCTTCCTAGTGGCGTTCCCAGAGTGCTGAAAACGTTCGGGTGTGAGTGGCGGGGCTGACAGCAGCTGCTGCCAGACCCCTAAAGACTACTTGGCGCCGGTCTTTCCGACCTTCTTCTTGAGTTTCTCGCCGGTATAGCGAACGCCTTTGTTCTTGTACGGATCCGGCTTGCGGAGTGAGCGCATATCAGCCGCGATCTGACCGACCTTCTGGCGATCAATTCCAGCCACGGTGATGTGGGTCTGCTTCGGATCGATTGTGACCTCGATGCCGGTAGGCAGCGGGAACTCAATCGGGTGCGAATAGCCCAAGGTGAACACAACCATGTTTTTACCCTTGAGCTCAACGCGGTAACCGATGCCAACGATATCAAGATCTTTGGTCCAGCCGGTGGTGACACCGGTAATCGCGTTGAACACGAGGGAACGAGCAAGACCATGGAAAGCCGCCTGCTTGTCGTCCTTACGCTCAGCGAACAACTGGCCGTCCTTCTCGGCAAGGGTGATACCACCCGGGAGCATTGCACTTACCTTGCCCTTGGGGCCTTCAACCAGAACGGTGCTGCCATTCTCGCTGACGGTGTACTTGACGCCGACGGGGAGAGCGATGGGCTTTTTACCAATACGAGACATTGAATTCTACTTTCGGGGCTTGCGAGTCGCGAGGGGGAACTCGTTCCACTGCAGCCGGAGTGCTAAGTACAAAGAAACGTTAGCGAGCTTTACCAGACTTCTGCAAGGATCTCGCCGCCAACACCTTCGCGACGTGCCTGACGACCAGTCATGACTCCCTTAGGGGTGGTCATGATGGAGATACCGAGACCACCCTGAACACGACGAATTTCATCACGACCGAGGTATACGCGGCAGCCAGGGCGCGAGATGCGCTTGAGATCGCGGATAACCGGCTCATTGTTTGGGCCATACTTCAAATAAACGCGAATAACCTTCATCCCGTTCTCTTCAGTCGGCTTGTAGTTCGCGATGTAGCCTTCCTCTTTAAGGATGCGGGCAATCTCAGACTTTAGCTTGGAGGCAGGTGCGTCCAGCTTCTGATGGCGGGCACGGATGGAGTTACGGATACGGGTCAGGAAGTCTGCTACTGGATCTGTGAGGTTCATTCAATCTCCTTCATCCCCCGTTCGCTCACGAGTGTCTCTCGCAAGAACCAGCGGGGATGTTGCTTCTTTCAATGTTGAGTAAAACTACCAGACTGCTGCGTTCAAAGCGTCTGCCCGAACGAGGTCTCTGGAGGTTGTGCGATGGTTCTGCACAGACAAATCTATCTTACCAGCTTGATTTGACTACGCCCGGAATTTCGCCCTTGAGAGCAAGACCGCGGAAGCAGAGGCGGCAAACGCCAAACTTGCGGAGGAACGCGCGAGGACGGCCGCAGATCTGGCAGCGGTTGTGCTGGCGGGACTTGAACTTCGGCTTCCTTGCGTCTTTGACGCGCTTTGCAGTAGTTGCCATGATGTTTGCTCTCTATCTTTGGTGCAAATCTGGTTGATGCGATTAAATCTTAGGCGCCGACGCGGAAGGGCATTCCGAACGCCTTAAGCAGAGTGCGAGCTCCATTGTCATCCTTCGCGGTGGTAACGATTGTGACATTCATACCCTTGAGTTTGTCGACCTTTGCATAGTCGATTTCAGCAAAGATAAGTTGATCCCGCAGGCCCAAGGTGTAGTTACCACGTCCGTCAAAGCTCTTCGTCGATACGCCGCGGAAGTCGCGAACACGGGGAAGAGCAATCGAGATGAGACGATCGAGAAACTCATACATCGTATCGCCACGTAGAGTGACCATCGCGCCGATCGGCATACCTTCGCGGAGCTTGAAGGCCGCGATCGACTTCTTAGCCTTGGTCACGACAGGCTTTTGGCCGGCGATTGACGCCAGGTCAGCGACGAGCGGATCCATGATCTTGACGTTCTGGGTAGCTTCACCGAGACCCATATTAATGACGATCTTTTCGATCTTTGGAACGGCCATGGCATTGGTGATGCCTAGTTCCTTCGCAATAGACTGTTTGATCTCGCTGTGATACTTGTCATTCAAACGTGCTGCCATAATGATACTTCGCTTTCTCCACGATTTCCGGATTTGGCTTGCGCCCGTTTACCGATGCGTGGGGTGAACCGATAAAACAAATTGGATAGAACTACTTCTTCTTTTCTACGATCGTCGTGCCAGAGGCCTTGGAGAAACGAACCTTCTTCTCGCCTTCGATGCGGGAACCGATGCGCGTCTTGTTGCCTTCACTGTTGAGCAGCATTACATTCGAGATGTGGATCGTAGCTTCCTGCTCAGCGATGCCGCCCTGAATGTTCTTCTGAGGATTGGGTTTGACGTGCTTCTTAATCATCATAATGCCCTCAACAAGAAGACGCTCTTTTTCGGCGATGACGCGAAGGACGCGACCCGTCTTACCTTTGTCCTTGCCGGCAATGACAGCAACTACGTCGTTACGCTTGATCTTGATCTTCGTTTTTACTTTTTCAACTTTGCGCACGGGCATGGTGGAATCTCCAAATCTCGGCCATCGGTTGGTGCTGTGCGGAGCCGGAATCCGCGTACTCTCTGCGTGATGCCAGAGGTAAAAGCTTTGTTAGATTACTTCAGGTGCGAGCGAGACGATCTTGAGAAACTTCTTCTCGCGAAGTTCGCGGGCCACAGGCCCAAAGACGCGGGTGCCGACTGGCTCGTTGGCATCATTGATGACAACAGCAGCGTTCTGGTCGAAGCGAATGTACGTGCCGTCACGACGGCGGTACTCCTTGTGCGTACGAACGATGACCGCCTTGACGACCTTACCCTTTTTGATGGTGCCGTCGGGGGAGGCTTCCTTGACGGCTGCCGTGACGACGTCACCGAGGCCAGCCTTCTTGCCCAGGCCGCCACCAAGCGGCAGAATTACCTGCAACTTGCGGGCGCCGGAGTTGTCGGCTACATCGAGCATCGTTCTCATTTGGACTGACATGATGATCTCCTTGCACTACACGGTCGGAGGCTTTGCCTCGCAGACCCTCAACTTAGCCTGCTGAACTATTTAGCTTCAGCAACAACTGGAACTCTTACATCAGAGAGCGACGACAGAGAAGAGCGACGAACAATCTCTTCGAGAGACCAGCGCTTGAGCTTCGAAAGCGGGCGAGCCTCACGTATGCGGACAACATCGCCGACCCGCGCGGAGTTCTGCTCGTCGTGAGCGTAGAACTTCTTGTTCGACTTCATCACACGCTTGTACTTCGGGTGCGCCTTGCGCATTTCGATTTCGACGACGATCGTCTTCTGCATCTTCGTGGAGACGACGAGGCCGACCTTTTCGTTACGCCGTGCTGCAGCCTGGGGCTCAGCAGAGGTTGTGGAGGCAGCGGTTGGATTCAATTCAGACATGATTAGGCCTTTTTCGCTTTCTTGCGAGCGTTACGCTGGCTTGGTGCCGGGGCGACGTTCACCTTCTTCGGCGCTGCTGCCAATTCTGCGGCAAGAACGCGCTGACGGGCGACCGTCTGGATGCGTGCGATATCAAGTTTGAGCGTGCGCAGCTTTTTAATGCCTTCGGTGTTGCCAAGGCTCTTCTGAAAGCGAATGCGGAACAACTGCTCGCCGGCCTTTGCCTGCTCCGTCTTTAGCTCATCGTCACTGAGACTGCGAATCTTTTCGAATTCCATTGTTTTTCTTCCTTGATACAAACTTCTTACAAATCTTACTTGGTTGCGACAGCAACCTTCACATCGTGACGCTGAACAAAGATCGTTTTGAGCGGCAACTTGTGAGCAGCGAGACGCATGGCCTCGCGAGCGAGCTCGGGAGTAACGCCTTCCATCTCGAACAGGATCTTACCTGGGCGAACTACAGCTACCCAATGATCCGGAGCACCCTTACCTTTGCCCATACGGGTTTCGGCAGGCTTCTTGGTGATCGGCTTGTCCGGAAAGATTCGGAGCCATACTTTGCCGCCACGCTTGATGAAGCGTGTCATGGCGATACGGCTAGCTTCAATCTGGCGGTCGGTGATGTAACCGCACTCAACGACCTTGAGGCCGAAGTCGCCGAACGAGAGATCGGAGCCACGCCACGCCTTGCCGCACATGCGGCCGCGCTGCTGCTTGCGATACTTGACCTTCTTTGGCATCAACATGAGAAAACCCTCTTAGCTAGGATCAGACCAGCTATCGTGAAACTTAAGCGGGTAAGGCTTGCGCGCCTACCCGCGTGAAACTTAGGACGCGAACGCACCGGTAGTGGTAACACCCTGATCGCGACGCTTCTTCTGCTCGTAGATGTCACCACGATAGACCCAGGTCTTGACGCCGATGATCCCGTAGGTGGTGTGCGCCTCGGAGAAGCCGTAATCGATATCAGCACGCAAGGTGTGCAGTGGCAGCCGACCTTGGAGATACCACTCGGAGCGGGCGATCTCGTTTCCGTTGAGACGACCGGACACGCGAACCTTGATTCCCTTGCAACCGAAGCGAAGAGCAGAGTCAACCGACTTCCGCATCGCGCGACGAAAGCTGACGCGTTTCTCCAGCTGCAGGGCGATGTTCTCAGAGACAAGTTGAGCGTCGAGCTCAGGCTTGTTAACCTCGAGAATGTCGATGAAAACCTCGCGGCTGGTGCGCTTCTGGATGTCCGCTTTCAGCTTATCGATCTCTGCGCCCTTGCGACCGATGATGATGCCGGGACGCGCAGTGCGGATGATGAGGCGAAGCTTGTTACCTGGGCGCTCGACTTCTACCGAGCTGACACCGGCGGCCTTGAGCTTCTCACGGAGCTCGGCCTTGAGCTTGACATCCTCGACCAGCAGCTTGTCGTAGCCACGCTCTACAAACCAGCGCGACTTCCACGGCTTGTTGATGCCAAGGCGAAATCCGTACGGATGGACTTTCTGTCCCATAGTTCCCTTACTCCTGCCTCTCGCCGGTTGAGCCGGCAGGGCGATCTTGCAAAACCTTAAGTTTACAGGAAGATGCTTACTTCGCAGCCTTCTTGGTTGCAGCCTTTTTTGCGGGCAGCTTCTTGGCAGTGGTAGTCTCAGCCTTTGGGGTTGAATCAACCGCTTTCTTTTCAGCTACTGTCACGATGATGTGAGCCATGCGGCGCTGATATCGGAAGGCACGTCCCATTGGGGCAGGCCGGATCCGTTTCATGCGCGGACCCTCGTTCGCGATTGCGGTGCGGACATAGAGATTATCTACATCAACATCGAGACCCTGCTCCTGGGATACGTAGGTTGCGTTCTGAATAGCCGAGCGCAGGACCTTCTCGATAATTGGCGCCATCTTCTTGGTGCTGAAGTGGATGGTGTTGATCGCCTGCTCGACACGAAGGCCCTTGATCATATCAAGGACAAGCTTCGCCTTTTGCGGGCTGGTGCGCTGAAACTTGGCTTCCGCGCGGAACTCTCGAACTTTTTCTACGACGATCTTCGACATGATGACTTCCTTCAAAGCTTCTAGTACGCCTACGGCGCGTTCTGCAATGGTGCTATATCAGCGGCGAGCGACTACTTGGGCTTCGCGGACGATTCGGATGCGCGTGCCGAGTGACCCTTGAAGGTCCGGGTTGCGGAGAACTCACCTAGCTTGTGGCCGACCATGTTTTCAGTGACGTAGACGGGGATAAACTTTCGGCCATTGTGAACTGCGATCGTGTGACCGACGAAGTCGGGGTGAATTGTCGAACGACGCGACCAGGTACGCAGAACCTTCTTGTCGCCGGCTTGGTTCATAACGTCGATCTTCTTCATGAGGTGGCCGTCGATGAAGGGGCCTTTTTTTGCTGAACGTGCCATGTTGATTGCTCCGTAGTGCTGTTGCGTGCTCGATAGGACGAATCTCTAAGTTGCGAGACTTGGTTTTACTGGGCGTATGCTACTTGCTCCGACGGCTAACAATGAATACATCCGTTCGCTTATTGTTGCGGGTCTTGTATCCACGAGTCGGCTGGCCCCATGGAGTCACTGGGTGACGTCCGCCCGAAGTCTTACCTTCACCACCACCGTGTGGGTGATCGACAGGGTTCATCGAGACGCCGCGGTTGGCAGGACGAATACCCTTCCAACGGTTGCGTCCGGCCTTGCCGATGGTGACATTCTCATGATCGGTATTGCCAACCTGGCCGATCGTCGCCATGCACTCCACAAGAACCTTGCGGGTCTCGCCAGAGGGCAACTTGAGGAGAGCGTAATCATTCTCCTTCGCAATCAGATTGACCTGAGCACCAGCGGAGCGTGCCATCTGCGCACCCTTGCCAGGACGAAGTTCAATGTTGTGAACAATCGTTCCAATCGGGATGTTCTTGAGCGGCAATGCATTGCCGACAAGAATATCCGCTTCCGGGCCGCTCATAATCGACTGACCGACCTTGAGGCCAATCGGCTGAATAATGTAACGCTTCTCGCCGTCTGCGTAATGGACCAGCGCGATGCGCGAGCTGCGGTTCGGGTCATATTCAATCGTGGCGATCGTGCCCGGGATACCGTACTTGTCACGCTTGAAGTCAATGAGACGAAGCTTCTGCTTGTGACCGCCGCCCTGGTGGCGAATCGTCATGCCGCCAGCGTTATTACGGCCGCCGGTGCGAGGCTTGACGGAGAGAAGCGGCTTGTGGGGCTTGTCCGTCGTCAGGTCGCTGTTGACCAGCTTTGTGGCGAAGCGGAGGCTCGGGGTAATCGGTCGAAATGATTTAATCGGCATCGTTTTGTTCCTTGACTGCGGCGGGCTGACTGATCAGGCGCTTTAGTTCATCAATCTTGTGCGGTGATCTGCTTAGAGGCTGTTGAGATACTCAGGCATCTTCTCGCCCTGCTTCAGGCGAACGTAGGCCTTCTTCCAATCGGGGCGATAGCCGGAGAACTTGCCACGGCGGCGTTCTTTACCCTCAACAACAGAGGTGCGAACACCTTCAACCTTGATCTTGAAGAGAGTTTCAACAGCCTGCTTGACCTCGGTCTTGGTGGCCTTAAGAGCAACCTCAAATACGAGAGTGTTCTGGGTTTCCTTGACGGTCATGCCCTTTTCAGTGATGAGTGGGCGGCGAATAACAGTATACAGGGTAGGCATTTATGCAGCCTCCTTCTCGGTGCGCTTGCGCTTGGAGAGGTATTTCTTAAGCGTGTCCTGAAGCGCTTCGAGAGCGTCCACGGAGAAAATGGCATGCTCGTAACGAAGCAAGTCATAAGGGTGAACCTCAGAGCTGAGCACAAGCTCTACGCCCTGCAGGTTGCGGGAACCGAGGTATAGCTTCTCATCAAGCTTTCGGCTGGATTCCACGAGAAGAGTCGTCTTGCCGGCGTTGAGTGTGGTTATCGCTGTGCGATAAAGCCGCGTCTTCGCTTCTGCTGCGACGAGAGAATCAACTACAGTGAACTTGCCATCAGCGAGCTTTGCAGCAAGCGCGGAACGAAGTGCACCCATGAGTTTCTTCTGCGGGAAGGCGTACTCGTAGCTGCGAGGCTGCGGTCCGTGAACTGTACCACCACCACGCCAGAGCGGAGTGCGGATTGAACCGACGCGAGCGCGACCAGTTCCCTTCTGCTTCCAAAGCTTCTTGCCGGCACCAGAGACATTCTTACGGGTCTTGGTTGCGGCGGTTCCCTGGCGCATTGCGGCGCGATAGTGTTTGACCGACTCCCAGAGGAGGGCATCATTGATCTCGCCGGAGAAAATCTCGTCGAAGAGTTCGATCTCTCCGACCTTCTCGCCACCAAGATTGACTACATTTACGTTTGCCATTGCTCTTCTTTCTTCATGCCCACCATCGATGTGATGAGCCCTAACTTTGATTGTCAGAACCTTTGCGGTCTGAGGTTCGAGCTACTTCTTCTTGGAGGGTGCTGCCTTCTTGGAAGCCTTCAAAGCATCCTTTGTTGCGGCACCAGCAAAACCACGGCGCTCACGCGGCGGCGCCTTAGCCTTGGAGATAAGAACAAACCCATCACGAGGTCCCGGTACTGCACCCTCGACCAGGATCAAATTGTCGTCAAGATCAATTCCACGGATTCGGAGGTTGCGCACAGTAATCTGCGCGTGACCCATGTGGCCGGGCATACGTTGCCCGGGAAACACGCGTGAAGGGAAAGACGATGCGCCGATCGAACCCTGCACCTGGAACATGTGACCGTGCGACTTGGGTCCGCCGCCGAAGCCGTGACGCCGAATGACACCAGCAAATCCGCGTCCCTTTGAGGTGCCAATTACATCAACAAAGCGCTCGTCGTTGAAGATGTCAACAAGGATGCGATCACCGGCTTTGGCGATCACGGCTTCCTCGCCGTCAACCGTCTTTACTGCTTCGATGGCGACTTCTTTGATCATCCGAACGGGAGGAGCGCCAGCCTTTGCGAAGTGGCCGGTCATCGCCTTGTTCACCTTGGATGCTTTAATGAAGTCTACGTAGCCAATCTGGGCGGCATCATAGCCATCCTTCGCCAGTGTTTTGAGTTGCGTGATCACGCAAGGGCCAGCCTTCAGGACAGTCACGGGATGAACGTCACCACGCTCGTCGAACAACTGGGTCATACCGATCTTCTTACCGAGAATTCCAACTACTGACATCGTAAGTTCCTTTCCTCATCATGCTGAGTGCTCAGCACTGCCGGGGCTGATAGTGGTTGAACTACTTTTGAACCGTCTTGATCTCTACGTCAACACCTGCAGGAAGATCCAGCTTCATGAGCGCGTCTACCGTCTGTTGCGTTGGCTCAAGGATGTCAATCAGGCGCTTGTGGGTGCGAATCTCGAAAGCCTCGCGCGACTTCTTGTCGACATGGGGCGAGCGAAGAACACAATACTTGTTCTTCATCGTCGGGAGCGGAATGGGTCCGGCAACCTGGGCTCCGGTGCGCTTTGCAGTTTCGACGATCTCGCTCGTGGAAACATCGAGGACACGGTAGTCATATGCCTTCAAACGAATTCTGATTCTCTGTCCAGCCATGTTCGGTCTCTTTTCAATTACAAAGAACGGTTGGAGTGACTGTCGGCGATGAACTTCTGCACCTACCGACAGCCCTCGTTTCTCGGAACTACTTGATGATTTCGGAGATGGTACCGGCTCCGACGGTGCGTCCGCCTTCGCGGATGGCGAACCGAAGTCCCTTTTCCATCGCGACGGGGGTGTGCAGCGTGATCTCGAGTTGCGTGTTATCGCCCGGCATCACCATCTCGGTGCCCTCCGGCAGCTTCGCCGATCCGGTCACGTCCGTGGTGCGGAAGTAGAACTGTGGGCGGTAGCCGTTGAAGAACGGCGTGTGACGGCCGCCCTCTTCCTTGCTCAGGACGTAGATCTCGCCCTTGAACTGCGTGTGCGGCTTGATCGAACCGATCTTCGCCAGCACCATGCCGCGCTCCACATCTTCCTTTGCGATGCCGCGGAGCAGGAGACCGGCATTGTCGCCGGCCAGACCCTCATCCAGCTGCTTCTTGAACATCTCCACGCCCGTACAGACCGTTGCACGCGTCTCGCGGAAGCCGACGATCTCGCAGGGCTCGCCCACCTTGATCTTGCCACGCTCGATACGGCCCGTCACCACCGTGCCACGACCCGAGATCGAGAAGATATCCTCGATCGGCATCAGGAACGGAAGATCCACAGCGCGCTCCGGCTGCGGGATGAACGCATCGACAGCCGCCATCAACTCGTCCACCTTGAGCTCCCACTGGGCTTCGCCATTCAGCGCGCCCAGGGCGGAGCCGCGGATGATCGGGGTGTCGTCGCCCGGGTAGTCGTACTTCGACAGGAGCTCACGGACCTCCATCTCGACCAGCTCGATCAGCTCTTCGTCCTCAACCGCATCGCACTTGTTCAGGAACACCACGATGAACGGGACGCCCACCTGGCGGGCCAGGAGCACATGCTCCTTGGTCTGGGGCATCGGGCCGTCGGTCGCTGCAACCACCAGGATCGCGCCGTCCATCTGCGCTGCGCCCGTGATCATGTTCTTGATGTAATCCGCGTGACCCGGGCAATCCACGTGCGCGTAGTGCCGGTTCGGCGTCTCATACTCCACGTGCGACGTCGCAATCGTAATACCGCGCTCGCGCTCTTCCGGTGCGTTGTCAATCGTGTCAAACGAACGGAACGTGTTCTTCGGATTATGCTTCGACAACACCTTCGTGATCGCCGCCGTCAGCGTCGTCTTGCCATGATCAATGTGACCAATCGTCCCAATGTTTACGTGCGGCTTCGACCGGTCAAACTTTTCCTTGCCCATGATGCTCGTCTCCGTGTATCTGAAGTTCTAAAGCGTTGTCCAACTAAACTTGCTTACTTGCTGTCCTTGCCCTGCACCTTGGCAATGATCTCTTCCGAGACTGAACGGGGCGCTTCTTCGTATTGCTTGAACTGCATCGAATAATTCGCGCGCCCTTGCGTGGCGCCGCGCATGTGCGTGGCATAACCAAACATGGTCGAGAGCGGAACGCTTGCACGAATTGCCTGGGTATTGCCAACCATTTCCATGCCTTCGATACGGCCACGACGGGAGTTCAAATCGCCAATGATGGTGCCCATGTAGTCCTCGGGGACCGTAACTTCGACAGACATGACTGGCTCAAGAAGAACAGGTTTCGCCTTGCGAGCCGCTTCCTTAAAGGCCATGGATCCAGCAATCTTGAATGCCATCTCGTTCGAGTCAACATCATGATAGCTACCGTCGTACAGGGAAACCTTGACGTCGACCATCTCATAGCCAGCCAGAATACCGCGGAGCATGGCGTCCTGGATGCCCTGATCGATTGGCTTGATATATTCCTTGGGGATCGTGCCACCCTTGGTATCGTTTGTGAACTCGTAACCCTTCCCCGGCTCGTTCGGGGAGATACGGATCTTGCAATGGCCGTAGTTACCTGAGCCGCCAGTCTGACGGATATACTTACCTTCCGCGTCGGCGTTTGAACGGATCGTCTCGCGATAGTTGACTTGAGGCTTGCCTACATTGGCTTCGACCTTGTACTCGCGCATCATGCGATCAACAATGATTTCAAGATGAAGTTCGCCCATGCCGGCGATAATGGTCTGACCTGAATCAATGTCAGTACGCACATTGAATGTAGGATCTTCCTGCGCAAGCTTGGAAAGGGCGACGCCCATCTTCTCCTGGTCGGCCTTGGTCTTCGGCTCAACGGCCACTTCGATAACAGGCTTTGGAAAGTCGATGGACTCGAGCACAACTGGCTTCTTGTCGGTGCAGATCGTGTCACCGGTGATCAAATTCTTCAGACCAACGGCGGCACAGATATCGCCAGCAAGAATCTCGGTGATCTCTTCACGCTTGTTGGCATGCATCTTGAGGAGGCGGCCAATACGCTCTGTCTTGCCAGTTCGTGGATTAAGTACCGAATCACCAGTCTTTAGCTGACCAGAGTAAACACGGATAAAGATAAGCTGGCCGACAAATGGGTCGGTCATGATCTTGAAGCCGAGCGCGGAGAAGGGCTCGCTATCATCAGCCTTGCGGATGATCTCTTCTTCCATGTTCTCGGGATTATGGCCGATCATTGGGGGAATATCGAGCGGGCTCGGCAAATAATCGACAACCGCGTCAAGCAGCGTTTGAACGCCCTTGTTCTTGAACGACGAACCGCAGAGAACCGGGAAGATGTCCATGGCGATTGTCGCCTTTCGGATACCCGACTTGAGTTGCGCTTCTGTCGGCTCTTGACCCTCGAGGAACAGGTTCAGGATCTCGTCGTCGGAATCGGCAACAGCCTCGATGAGGGCGTGACGCGCAGTCTTTGCCGTGTCAAGCAGAGCTGCCGGAATCTCTTCAATGGAGTACTCAGCGCCCATCGTCTCGTCATGCCAGAGAATGGCCTTCATGGTGACGAGGTCAATTACACCGAGGAACTTTGCCTCTGCGCCAATCTGGATGTTGATCGGAATAGCACGGGCACCGAGACGATCTACGATGGTCGAAGTGGCATAGACAGCGTCCGCACCAGCCTTGTCCATTTTGTTGATAAAACAAATACGCGGGACTTTGTACTTGTCGGCCTGACGCCAAACGGTTTCAGACTGAGGCTGCACGCCGGCCACTGCATCGAAGCAAGCAACTGCACCGTCGAGGACGCGTAGCGAACGCTCCACTTCTGCGGTGAAGTCAACGTGGCCGGGCGTGTCGATGATATTGATGAGGATGTTCTTCCAGGTGCAGGTGGTCGCGGCAGAGGTAATCGTAATGCCACGCTCCTGCTCCTGCTCCATCCAGTCCATGGTCGCAGTTCCTTCATGCACTTCGCCGATACGGTGAGTGATTCCCGTATAGAAGAGGATGCGCTCGGTCGTCGTCGTCTTACCGGCGTCGATGTGCGCCATAATCCCGATGTTCCGGCAACGATTTAGAGGTGTAGTGCGTGCCACGGTCTGTCTCTCATCTGCGAGCATCCACTCGCGGGTTTTCATGCGTTCAATCCAAGAACAAGCAAATATTTTGCTGAAAGAATTCTTCTTTACCAGCGATAGTGCGCGAAGGCCTTGTTTGCCTCTGCCATGCGATGAACGTCTTCCTTCTTCTTCATCGCAGCACCTCGGCCGTTTGCGGCATCGAGCAACTCGGCTGTCAACTTCTCAACCATGCCCTTCTCTCCACGAGCGCGGCCATACGTAACGAGCCAGCGGATAGCGAGAGACGTGCGGCGCTCCGGAAGAACTTCGATCGGGACCTGGTAGTTTGCACCGCCAACGCGGCGGCTCTTGACTTCAAGCAGGGGCTTGCAGTTCTCGATTGCCTTCTTGAAAAGCTTGAGAGCCTCGTCGCCACCCTTCTGCTCAAGGTTCGTCATCGCGGTGTAGAAAATTCCTTGCGCGGTCGACTTCTTGCCGCCCCACATCATGGAATTGACAAACTTTGTAACCAGGGTCGAGCTATAGACCGGATCTGGTGCAACTTCACGCTTGGCGATGTAGCCTTTTCTTGGCATTGCTCTTCTCGTCTTCCTTCAGGACCGTCAACTTCTCAAGGCCTGAACCTGTTGGCGCCGTCGGCTGAATGCAGCCGAAGCGAATTTATTTAGCCTGCGCCTTCGGACGCTTTGCGCCGTACTTGGAACGACTCTGTTTCCGATTGGCAACACCGACCGAGTCAAGCGTTCCACGGACAACGTGGTAACGAACACCCGGAAGGTCTTTGACGCGACCGCCGCGGATGAGCACGATCGAGTGCTCCTGCAGATTGTGGCCAATGCCTGGGATATAGGTTGTGACTTCGATTCCGTTCGTAAGACGAACGCGGGCCACCTTGCGGAGAGCCGAATTCGGCTTCTTTGGGGTCTGCGTGTAAACGCGAGTGCAGACACCACGGCGCTGGGGAGAACCCTGAAGTGCAGGGCTGGCGGTCTTGTAGCGAGTGGGCGTGCGGCCCTGCTTGACGAGCTGATGGAACGTAGGCACTAAAGCTCCTTGAGATCTTTGCACTCAAAACTTGTCAGACGCTCGTCAGGAAACCTTCGCTGATTGCATGGGGTACACGCAAAAAACCGAGAACGCTGAAGCGTCTCTGCGAAGAAATATCCTGCTTTACGCCTGTACTGCATAATCCAGACGAAAACAGTCGACGGTGACCGAGCGTTTTCCAGATGATTCGATGGAAGAGCCGGCTCCGTTTCGCTGTCCCGGCCCGTATAGCCCATCCAGGGTGGAGGGTGTCACAGGCACGATTGCGAAAGGCCCGCAAAAAACAGCATTCCAATATTTGGGTGCTTTGCGGTGAATCTCTTGTATCCAGTGTAGCGCAGGTGGATGTTTCTTTAACCTGGCTGAGCATTTTTAATGCTCTAAACGCCGCTTTTACTCGGCAGCGCATTCCGGATACTCGCGGAACCTTCTAACAATAGCAATTCAACCGCGACGCGTCAACTTTTTAGCATGCGACTAGATGATTTAGTGCCAAATCGCCGATCTGACTCATCGATGGTGCATGCTACGCTTTTTGGATGACTTCTGACTCATTTCATAGCAAGTTCGCTTTACTCCCAGCGTTCGTACCCCTGTTATTAGCAGTATTTGGCGCCGCTTCAATGAACGGTCAGACTGCGACAGCTATGAACACTCCGAAAGATAAGCGCGTCGCGGCTCTGCTGGAAACCGTGGGGAGAGTGCAGCACCCTTTGCAGGCCGCCATCTCCCCGGACGGTTCGCTGGTGGCGTGGTCGGCAAGGTCAAAGGAGGGCACGATCATTCATCTGTCCAGCGTCAACAGTCCTGACCACGTCAAAGAGAAGATTATTGCCACGAAGATGAAAGGCTTGAGTGCGAATTGCGGAAGCACCTTGCCTACCTGGTCGCCCGATGGCAAGTCTGTAGCTTTTCTTTCGACATGTACGGGGAAAGCAGATGCAGCGGGCCAAGCGCAAATCTTCATCTGGTCCAAGGCAGATGAGCAAGCGAGACAGTTGACCCACGTGACAGGGTCGATCGAAGCGCCTGCCTGGTCTCCTGACGGGAAGGCGATTGCCTTTTTATTTGTCGAGAATGCTACTCGTAGTGCCGGGGCGCTGGATGCAATGAAGTCGCCCGCAGGCGTGATCGGCGAAGACGGCGTTGAGATACAGCGCGTTGGCGCCGTTGACGTTGCGACCGGTGCATTTTCGCAGGTAACCCCTGCCGGGCTTCACGTGTACGAATTCAACTGGGCTCCTACTTCGGCGCAGCTTGCGTTTGTTGCGGCTCCGCCGCCGGGTGAGAATACGTGGTGGATCGCGCAGCTTTACGTAGAGCCAGTCTCCTCGGCTGCGCTCAGGATTGGAGAGCCAAAGTCGATCCTAAACACAACCACAATCGAAGGGTCGCTCCATAATCTTCAAATTGCCGTACCGCGTTGGTCGCCAGATGGCTCGAAGATCGCGTTTATTGGCGGTCTGATGAGTGACCAAGGGGCAACGGGCGGGGACGTCTATGTGATTGCGGCTACGGGTGGCGAGCCGAGGAACGTAACTCCGGACCGGACATCTACACCAGTGTTTCTAAGCTGGGTGGACGATGGGAAGATCGGCATCGCAGAGCATCTTGGCGGCAGTAGCAGAATCGCCGTACTGGACCTCCAGACAGGAAGTGATGTTCCTCATCTCGGCGGGACGTTCGCAGAGTCTATCGGCTCTGGGACGGATGCGATGAGTATCTCGGCGAGCAGATCATCACAAAGTGTGGCACTTATTCGCAGTTCTTTCGACCGGGCACCCGAGGTATGGGCTGGCGAACTAGAGAACCTTAAACAAATTTCCCACCTGAACGACGAGCTGAAGCCGGCGTGGGGCAAGACAGAGGATGTCGAATGGTCGAATGAGGACTACAAGGTGCAGGGATGGTTGCTTTATCCAGCTAACTACGATCCGAATAAGAAATATCCCCTCATTGTTTTTGTCCATGGTGGTCCGTCGAGTGCGGTACAGACTCGTTGGCCCGGAGCAAGTTTTGGAGAGGCTCCATTCTCCGCGCTAGGCTATTTCGTATTCATGCCAAACCCCCGCGGAAGCTATGGACAGGGAGAGAAGTTTACGCAGGCTAATGTCAAAGACTTCGGCTACGGTGATCTGCGGGATGTCTTAGCTGGGATGGATGTGCTGGAGAAGCGCTTCCCTATCGATAAAGAACGTGAAGGTTTGACCGGTTGGAGCTATGGAGGCTTTATGACAATGTTTGGCGTAACCCAAACAACGCGTTTCAAAGCCGCGGTCGCAGGAGCTGGAATTAGCGATTGGAAGAGCTACTACGGAGAGAACTCAATCGACCAGTGGATGATTCCGTTCTTCGGCAAGAGCGTCTACGACGATCCCGCTGTCTACGCAAAGAGTTCGGCTATCGAGTACATCAAGAACGTCAAGACCCCGACTTTAGTTGTCGTCGGTGATCGTGACGGCGAGTGCCCGGCGCCGCAGAGCTACGAGTTCTGGCATGCGTTACGCGCGGAAGGTGTGAAAACCCAGCCCGTGGTGTATCCGAATGAAGGACATGGTTTCCGCGATCCAGCCCATCGTGTGGACGTATTGGAGCGGGCGCTGAACTGGTTTGGCTCGGAAATGCCCGCTAAATAGCTTTAGAAGGTACGAAGACGGGGTATGTTCGTCAAAAAGCTGTAAAGGTGCGCTGTTCCGATGTCCAACGACATTTGCGTCCCGCCAAAGCAGCTTCTACACTTACGGTTAAGGAATTCAGCGTTTGCAGTAAGACCGTCCGACTGAGGTTCGGGTTGGGCGGGGAGGTTTAATGCGTCGGTTCGTCACGTTACTCGTTTTGTTGTTGGTCTCGGTTCCATTTGGCATCTCGATGTCTGGTTGCGGGAAAAAGAATCCGGTTGTCTTCTGCAATGCAAGCAGCGGCGACGGTGGCGTTGTAGTAGGGCAGTTGAACAGTATCGTGCTGCAGCCGCTCACGTATGGGATCTCTCTAAATTACGGACAGATCGGCCAATTGACCACACCGCAAGGTACCGATTGCAAGGGTACCGCGGTCAGCGTATCGGCATTTACCTATGGGTCGCGTAATGTGTCGATTGTTGATGTGAATCCTGCGAATGGTGCACTATGCGCGGGCACATGGAATCGTAGTCTCAACGTCATTCCTGATTTCACAGTGTGTACGCCGCCGACAAACCCGAACGCGAGCAATTCTATGACGTATCTGACCGCCGAAGCGAACGGCGTGACGAGCAATCCAATACCAGTATTTACGCATCCAGTGGTCACCAGCATTGTGCTTGGAGCGCCGACGGCCGACTGTACGACAGATCCAACCTCGAATTGCTGCCCACTTGCCTCTGCGAATACGATCACAGCGACTCCGTACAATGGCACCGCCTGCCTCTCGCAGGGAAGCACGGGTCAGTTGGTGGCGCGAGTCTTTGCAGGAGCAGGTACGGCAAGTTCCAATATCAGTTGCCAGGCGGGACACCTAACATTCGCGGCGCAGACGGCAGGAATCGTTGCCATCGATCAGAACGGTGTGGCTACGGCGCAGCAGCCTGGTTCTACTGTTATTACCGCAAGTGTTTCAAACGCCGGCAGTTCTGCAGGTTTCTTCTCGACATGCCCACCGACCAGCATCAAGTTGAATGTGCCGAATACGACGGCAACCAACATCACAGTGAATCAGAACTTCGCTCAGCCGCTGGTAGCTACAGTTCTCGATCAGAACAATACCGTTCTTACCGGACTTGCGCTGGAGTACGTTTCGACTACGCCAACAACAATTCCCGCGGCTGCAGGCGGCATTATTACTCCTTCCTTTCCAGGCGGCGCATCGATTACGGCGATCTGCCAGCCGCCAACATGCAATCCTTCTCCTTTCAACCAGATTGGTTTCCTGGGTAACGGAAAGCCGGCTACTTCAAACCCGATCGGCATCACGACGCCGGGAGCAAATAGCACCCTCCTCTACCTTGCAAGCACGCAGTCTCGCTATCTTGTACCCGTCGACTTTACGACAACGACGTTGGGCGCTCCGGTCCAGCTTCCATATGTTCCAAACTCGATGGTCATCAGCGTGGATGGAACATCCATCTACATGGGTAGCTCTACCGAACTGATGGTTGTGAGTGCTACAACGGATGGCGTAACGCGTGAAGATGTATCGGTTCCGGGAACGGTGCTCGCAGTTTCGCCCGATAACGCGACAGTTGTCATCGCAGATCCAATCAAAAAATTGATCTACCTGGAAGCAGCCGCTGGCGGTGTGATTACGCAGTTCGGCGGCATTGGGACGCACGCGCAGTGGACGCCCGACTCACAGACGGTGTACATCACGGCTGGCGATCAACTGCTTGTGTACTCGACGTTTACCGGTTGGAACAACATCACACCCACAAGCCCATCACCGAATCCGACAGCTGGCAACACCCCACTGGATGTTGCAGTAACGGTGCCGAGTGTAGGAGCCTATTTTGCTGGTGCGACTACCCGGGCTGTCACGTACTGCCCGAGCAGTACGCTTAGCACTACCAATGGACAGACGACAGTTGCAAATGTCTTCAATCCGCAGGCGGATCAGGTCACAACAGCCACGGACAGAATCGCAGCTACGAATGACGGACGGCATATCATCGGAGCTGCCGCATCGACAGGGCTGCTCAGCGATTTACAGGTCACTCTCCCTGCTCAGCAATGTCCGCTTGCTACGCAGCAGTTTTCGACCGGTGGCACCTCAACGCCTTTCACAACAACTGCTCTTACAGGCATTGTGCCGGTCACGATCACCGGTGTTTTTCCGACCTCCGATTCCACTGCTGCAGTCGTAACTTACACGGGAACGGGAGGCGTATTACCGGCTTACGCACCGGCAGTTGCAGGTACGGCTACCCCGGGGGCCTTGACCAATATCAAGCTTTCGGGAACGGCGACGGCCCCCGTAGCTGGGGTGTGGAGCACGGATAACTTCACGTTCTATGCCGGAACATCTGGAGATAATCTCGTTCATCTGATTACACGCCCTGCAGCAGGGAGCACACTGACAGACTCTAAGACGATTGCTCCCAACCTCCCCCTTGCACCTAACACCGGCGGTACGGGGACCATTGCGATCCCGAACCTAATGGTTCAGAAGCCACGCAAGACGACGTAAGCTGTTGTCAGTGCGCACAAAGGCCCTCTCCAAAGAGAGGGCCTTTGTGCGTCCTGTAGATGAATCGATTACGCGAGACGTTTCTTGAGCAGTTCCCGAGCTACAGCATCAAGCACTCCGTTCAGGAAGTGGATCGACTCAGGTGCGGCATACCGGCGCGCTATCTCCAGACTTTCATTGATGATGATTGGCGCAGGCGTGCTCGGATAACCCAGCATCTCGGCAATCGCTGCACGTAGAAGATTGCGGTCGACTACGGGCATGCGCTCTATGCGCCAGTTCTGTGAGTGTTGCTCGATGATGCCATCTATCTCGACCAGCCGAGAGGTAGCGACACGGTAGATATCTTCGGCAAATCCTCGGGTCTCAGCGTCGACATCGTCGCGTGAGGGCCAGAATAGTTTGCGTACCTCATCAGGGGTCTGTTTGCCGAGATCGCCCTGAAAGAGCATCTGCATGGTAAGTTCGCGTGACTTGCGGCGGGTTCCCATTAGGATGCCGCCTGATCTGGTGCGCGAAGTTTACGCTGGATCGAGACCATCTCGATGGCGGCAATCGCTGCCTCGAAGCCCTTGTTACCGGCCTTCAACCCGGCACGGTCAAGTGCCTGCTCGAGTGTCTCGCAGGTAAGGACACCAAAGGCATGGGGAACACCTGTCTCCTGCTGAGACTGGCCGATCCCGCGGGCTACCTCCGTATAGATAGCCTCGTAATGAGCTGTTTCACCGCGAAGAAGGCATCCTAATGTGACAATCGCATCAAACTTCTTCGACTCCGCAAGCGTCCGGGCAGCGTTTGGGATCTCCCAGGCTCCGGGGACACGAACAATCTCGACATCTTGCTTCGCAGCTCCGCTTCGATAGAGAGCATCGAGCGAACCCTGCAGTAGACGATCAGTGATGACGGTGTTCCAGCGCGTTGTTATGATTGCGAACCGCATTCCATGGGCGTCGAGATCTCCTTCAATCGCGAGAGGCCTGCCATGCAGAGGATTCTCAGACTGCCAGAAGCCCACTCGCAGCTCTGAGGTCAGTTGCGCCGTGAAGAGGCGGGAGTTCCAGTGTGTGAGCTCAGGGGCAGAAAGGAGTGTCTCTACCTCCTCGGTGCGATGTTCGGTGAGCATCCACTGCTGGACCGCGGTGTGGACATGATCTAACTGTGTAACTTCGATAAGCAATGGCGGAACGGCTGGAGTACGGCCCGTGACCAGTTCAATGTTTCCGAGAGGAGCGAGAAACGCTGCACCACGTCGCTGATCGTCCTGCCAACCTTTACCGGATTCAAAGCCGAGGGTCTCAAAGAGACTACCAAGCCTGTCCATCGCAAGGCTCCGCGCGTCGGCAGAGGCGACGGAGTGGACGAGCGTTATTCCTTTAATCATAAGAACGATTGTATCGTCAGGGTCAGGATGCACGGAGATGATGAGATGAGCTACGAGACATTGTTGTGCGTGATTGATCGCGAAGTAGCGACAATCACCCTGAATCGGCCCAAGGTACTGCACGCATTGAATACACAGGCATTCGATGAACTGGAGCAGGTGTTTGTGGCCCTGACGGCCGACAACGCCGTCCGCGTGATTCTCCTGACGGGTGCAGGCGAAAAAGCATTTGCAGCGGGGGCTGATATCAGGGAGCTACAGACCGTTGGTTCCGTGTCTGGAGAGATGAAGTCGCGGCGCGGGCAGGCTGTCTTTCGCCTGATTGAAACTTGCGGCAAGCCAGTGATTGCACTCATCAATGGATTTGCTCTGGGCGGAGGCTGCGAGTTGGCCTTAGCCTGTACGCTCCGTATCGCGTCTGAAGCCGCGAGAATGGGGCAGCCGGAGGTCAAACTCGGATTGATTCCAGGCTACGGCGGAACCCAGCGTTTGCCCCGGATTGTTGGACAGGCAGCGGCACTAAAACTGCTGATGACTGGTGAAATCATCGGCTCTGCTGAAGCCCTGCGGATCGGACTGGTTGATGAGGTAATCCCAACTGACCAGCTGATGAAGCGCGGGGAGGAGTTAGCACGCATGATCGTTGCGGTAGCGCCTCTGGCGGCCACTGCATGCCTGGAGGCGGTGCGGCGAGGCAGCCATGTCGAACTGGAGGATGCGCTCGATATTGAGGCCGAAATCTTCGGGCGCCTCTGCGGAACGCTGGACAAGGCCGAGGGTACGGCAGCCTTTGTTGAGAAGCGGCCTGCGGTGTGGATGGGACGGTAACGCTCCAGATACGTGAAAAGGCGCGTTGGAACTGCTGCATCGCTTGGTATGCTGGATATTGTGTGGAATCTACGGTATCTTCTCCCTTCCTTACTAGTTTCGACTGCCCTCATGGGTTGCAGTCACACCGCTGCTCCGGTTTCCGCAGAGACGCGACAGGTAACTAGTCAGCAGCAGCGACAGACTGAAGATGCACGTCAGCAGATGGAGCTGATTCCGCCTCCATCGAAGACGCGTTACCTGGCGGTGAAGAGCCTGTCGAACTGGGAAAATCCTTACGTAACCGTCCAGGGTGGCATGCTGACACTTCACGTCATGCTGGCAGATGCCAACACAAGCGGCTTGGGCGAAGGGGGCCTCCTGCGCCCGGTGGGCGCGCGTCGGCAGGACCTGAACATCCGTGTAGGAGATTTACCAACTGCGCTGAACGCTGTCCCCCAGAATGCATGGCCCTACGGTCGCGTGGTGGCTGTGGAAGAGGCACACAACATTCCTAAAACCGCCCGGGTTCAGGTCCGCCGCAATATGGAATCTGCCATGCAGATGTTGAACGACCTAGGCGTCGTGGTGTATGAGTGGAACGAAGGCGGCGTCGGACTGCGATAGACGGTCCCAAGAACGCATCGAGACAACCGGCAGGGAAGACGCGTAACGATGCGGCCTCCAGCAATGCTGTCTGGATGCCGCGATTGCCGACGATGGCGTTAGTAGTATGCTGCCTCTTCCTTCGAGATGGGACCGTTTGTTCCGGCTGTTGCAACGAATGGGCGAAGTCGACGAAAACCCCCTCAGGCATGCGTCCGCTGAGTTTTGACCTTCTGGCACCTTGGCGCTATTCAGTTGCATCATACGGAAAATGAGCAACTCAGAACTGGATGCGAAGCCACAGAGACCTTCACTTGCCAAGGGGTTGCTGGCTGGGTTGATTGGTGGAATTGCAGCGACTGCAGCTAAAACAATGGCAGAGAAAGTTTATCCGCCGCGGACTCATGGTGAGCCTAAACCACCCGATCTCTTGGCAGAGAAGCTTGCCGGTCATCCACTGGATGATGGGACTAAGGCGATAGCAAGCGAGTCAATTCACTGGGCCTTTGGCGCTCTTGCGGGTGCGGCCTATGGTGCGTTAGCAGAGTTTTACCCAGCCGCCACAGCAAAGGAGGGTGCCAGCTTCGGATTAGCACTCGCGACATTGACGCACGAGACCGCACTACCAGCTATGGGACTTTCTGCCGAGCCGGGAGAACAGACCGTCCGTGAGCGTACGAGCGAGATGGGGACGCATGTTGTATTTGGGCTGGTCACCGAGACAGTGCGGAGAACAGTTCGAAAATTTCTCTGATCTTCCTTCAATCCTGTAAGTTCCAGTCCTATAAATTTGCGCTATCCGATTCTTGACAGCACGGAATGATAGAGCAAGGCTCCCTTCACGATCTCTCTATAATCGCCATCACAGCTACAGGAAACACCAGTTTGGAAGCATCTGGTGCATCTCGCGAGAGGCGCAGGATTCGATGAAGAAGCATTCACGTCAGGTCGTAATAGTCGGCGCAGGACCCGGAGGCTTAGCGGCGGCAATGTTGCTCGCAAAGTCCGGAGTGAAGGTCACGATCGTTGAGAAACGCGATCAAGTGGGTGGGCGGACGTCAACTTGGGAGCAGAACGGGTTCAAATTCGATATAGGTCCGACCTTCTTTCTCTATCCAAGAGTCCTTAAAGAGATCTTTGCCTCTGCGGGGTACGACCTCGACCAAGAGGTCCCCATGAAGCGTCTGGATCCGCAGTATCGATTGGTTTTCGGTGCAGGCGGTGAACTGCTTGCGACTCCAGATGTCGAGAAGATGGTGAAAGCTATTGGCGCCATCTCACCGGACGATGCGGTTCGTTTTAGGACCTTCCTTACAGTCAATCGGACGAAGCTTGAGAAGTTCCTTCCTTTTCTGCAATCGCCATTTGAATCGTGGAAGGATCTTGCCAAGCCCGGAATGCTAAAGCTACTGCCACTACTCGCTCCCTGGCGCTCTCTCGACACGGATCTACAGGCACATTTTAAGGATGAACGTATCAGGCTTGGCTTTAGCTTTCAGTCAAAGTACCTCGGCATGTCACCATTCCGCTGTCCGAGTCTCTTTTCCATTCTGTCTTTCTTGGAATATGAGCATGGTGTGTACCACCCCATTGGGGGGTGCGGCGCAGTGACGAGGGCGATGGCCAGGATTGCACGTGAGATGGGTGTTGAGATCCTGTTGAACGAGCCGGTCGAGCGCGTACTTGTTGAAAATGGTAAGGCCATCGGGGTGAAGACTAAGAGCTATAGTCTTTCTGCAGATTCCATCGTCGTCAACGCGGACTTCGCCGGAGCCATGAAGAAGATGGTGCCGAATCATCTTCGTAACCGATGGACAGACGAGCGATTAGCAAAGAAACAGTACTCGTGCTCTACATTCATGATGTATCTGGGAATTGATGGCAAGTACGATGACGTTTCTCATCACACGATCTATCTTGCTAAGAACTACAGGCAAAATCTGAAGGATATCGGGGAGTTACACCAACTCTCCGATGACCCGTCGTTCTACGTACAAAATGCCAGCGTGACTGATAGCACCCTCGCCCCAAACGGACAGAGTACGTTATATGTACTGCTACCGGTGACCCATAAATCCTCGAAGGTCGACTGGACGAAAGAAACTCCACGTTATCGCGAGCTCGCATTGAAGCAACTTGCGAAAATCGGTGTCACCGATGTTGAACGACGCATCCGCAGCGAGAGAATCCTGACGCCTGCTGGCTGGGAAAGTGAATTTGACCTTTATAAGGGCGCTACCTTCAGCATGGCGCACTCGCTTAGCCAGATGCTGCACCTTCGTCCACATAACCGGTTCGAAGATATCGATCAGATGTATCTTGTAGGCGGAGGAACGCACCCCGGAAGTGGTCTGCCCGTGATCTTCGAGTCCGCCCGCATAACCTCTAAGCTCCTCCTGCAAGATCTAAAGATGGAGCCACAATGGGACTCAGGTGTTGCGGATGAGTTGACACGTGACGAGCTAGTTGGGGTGGCCTCCTAGTGAGAGCAGTGGCATTTCCTGTCGTGGAGGTAGCCATGACCGGCTTCAAAGCAAAACCCTTCATGGAGGGAAGCGCTGGGAAGGTATGTCAAATAGCATGGGCTGCGCAGCCGCTTGAAGCTCGTCTCAAAGTATTGCGAAAGACTCGGCACGAACTAAGCCGGCTTGGAGCAGACGTCGCATCAGCCATCTCTCCGATCCTCGCCAGAACGGCTGCGGATACTCGAATAGCCGAGCTTCTTCCACTGCTTGATGCCTGTCGTTTTCTGGAACGGCAAGCGAAAACCATCCTAGCGACAAGACGGCTACGTCGTCGTGGGCTTCCATTCTGGTTATCGGGTGTCGAGAGCGAGATTGAGCGTGTGCCGTTTGGACAGATCTTAGTCATAGGCCCCTCAAACTATCCTCTTTTCATCCCCGGAGTACAGGTCCTGCAGGCTCTGATCGCTGGCAACTCTGTAACGTGGAAGCCTGGACGCGGCGGCCAAACTGTCGCTGAGTTAGTTGCAGAAGTTATGATTCGCGCCGGACTTCCGCAGGGTCTTCTGCAGGTCACAGAAGACACGGTAGGCGCGGCCTCCGCGGCGCTTGCAAGAAATCCTGACAAGGTATTCTTTACCGGATCTGCAGATGTCGGACGCATCCTGATGCGGCAGCTTGCCGACACCCTAACGCCATCTGTGATGGAACTGTCAGGTTGCGATGCCGTCATCGTTCTGCCATCAGCTGATCTGTCTCGCGTCATTCAGGCCTTGACCTTCGGGATGCGCCTCAATGGCTCCGCAACTTGCATGGCACCGCGCCGCGTTCTATTGGTAGAAGCATCTGCTGCTCGCCGGGAAGCGTTTCTGATTGCCCTCCAAATTGCACTCTCCGAAGTGCTTGCCATTCGAGTCTCCAGCGATGTGAGGAGGCTGCTTGAAACCTTGTTACAGGAGGCTATGCGTAACGGAGCACATGTTCTTGGAGATATGCCCTCCGAAACGATGAAGCCAATTGTGGTTACAGGCGTACTACCCGATATGCGGATCGCACAGGCTGATATCTTCGCCCCGGTTCTTTCCGTAATCGATGTTCCAAGCCAAAACGATGTCATCGCGGCCCAGGCAGCTTGCCCATTTGTGCTTACCGCGTCGATCTTCGGAGACGAGCAGCAAGCGCGAAAAATAGCCGTCCATATCGTCGCTGGCAGTGTGCTGATCAATGACATTATCGTGCCCACTGCCGATCCACGGCTTCCTTTTAGTGGGCGACGCGAGAGTGGCTTTGGATCGTCGCGAGGTGCAGAGGGTCTGCTTGAAATGACGTCGGCACGAACGATCGCAGTGCGAAACAGCAAGAGTGTTCGCCACTATGAGGCTACAACCACAGCGCACGAAAGCCTCTTCGATGGTCTGATCACGTCGTTTCACGGTAGAGGTCTGGCAGAACGCTGGCGAGGCTTGCGGCAGGTAGCAGCGGCCGGCAAGCAATTGGCGAAGAGAAAATAGGATTGAGGAGCAGCATGACTACGAGTGGCGTCATCGAAAACAGTGTGAATGGCACTAAAAGCAGCAAGCGCGTGGGGATCATTGGGTCTGGTCTCGCCGGACTCACAGCCGCCTGCACGCTGGCTGCACGCGGCCACGTCGTAACTGTCTTCGAAAAGAATGAGTGGCTAGGCGGAAAAGCGGCACAGCTCCGAGCTGAAGGTTTTCGCTTCGATATGGGACCGACGATTCTCATCCAGCCATCGATGCTGAGGAAAGTCTTCGCTGAAGCCGGTAAGAAGATGGACGACTACGTTCCGATGGTGCGGCTTGACCCACAATGGCGCTGTTTTTTCGAAGATAAGAGCGTGCTCGATCTCAAAGATGATCCGAATGAGATGGCTTCATCGCTTGAGGCTATCTGGCCTAAGATGGGTGCGGGATATCTCAAACTGCTCGAGGAGTCGAAGAATCTTCACTCCATATCGGATCGCTTTTTCTTCTGGCGATCTATCGGGTCAATGAAAGACACGATGGACATTGGCGGCGCCTTCGACATTAAGGTGTTGAGAGATGTCATGAGGATGCGGCTTGGTAAATCGGTAGGCCAAGTGATTCGCGAGCACATCCCCGATCCAAACACTGCGCAGATGCTCGACCATTTCGTACAGTATGTGGGTTCCTCACCAGACGCTTCTCCAGCCATTCTCTGCGCTATCGGCAACATGCAAATGAGTGAAGGCATCTGGTATCCACTGGGTGGAACCAGAGCAATACCCGAGGGCTTGGTAAAGCTTGCGATCGAGTTAGGCGTTGTCTTCCGCACCGAGACTGATATAGCCAAGATACTGACTGACGCTCCAGCACACGGACAGAAGGCCGGCGGCAAAGTGACCGGACTAGTTACAACTAAAGGTACTGTCCACGCGTTTGATGCGATCGTCTCGAACTCAGACGCAGTTCGGACACATCGCGAATTGATCGGTGGGGCAATGGCACGTCACTTCGATGGCAAGAGAAACTACGAGCCTGCATGTAGTGGTGTTGTTCTCTACCTCGGCTTGAAAAAGCGGTACGAGCATCTAGCACATCATGACTTTGTCTTCTCGCGTGATCCGCATGAGGAGTTTCATGCAATCTACGATCAGGGCGAGCCTGCACCTGATCCGACATGTTATCTCGCGGCAACCGCTGCCACCGATCCGACCAGCGCACCCGAAGGTGGAGAAGCGCTATACGTTCTGGTCCACACGCCGTACCTTCGGGAGCATCACGACTGGAAGAAGATGTTTCCCGCGTATCGGCAGATTATCCTCGACAAACTCAAACGTACTGCCGGGCTGACTGACCTTGAGGATCGCATCGTCTTCGAAGCAGCTTTAACTCCACAAGACATCCACGATCGTTACCGCGTTCTGAATGGCGCAATCTACGGGATCTCAAGTCATGGTGTCTTTCAGGGAGCCTTTAAGCCAGCAAACCAATCCAAGGAGATGGACGGCCTTTACCTCGCTGGAGGCGCGGCACATCCCGGCCCTGGAATGCCAATGGTGATGATGTCGGGATGGATCGCGGCTGACACGCTCGACCAAGCAGCACGAGCGTAAGATAGGCTGACTTTATGAACGTCCCGAAGATCTCCGCACCGATACTCAGATTCTTTCGGCGGATCGTGCGGGGATACTTCCGACGGCACTTCCATGCGGTTCGGATCCAAGGCGCAGAGCGTTTCGTGAGCGACGGCGGTCCGCTGATTATCTACGCGAACCACAGTTCGTGGTGGGATCCAATGGTCTCCATACTTCTGGCGGATACCCTGATGCCGACACTGAGGCACTATGCCCCGATGGATGCTGAGGCGCTGCGGCGCTATCCCATCCTGAAACGGCTCGGCATCTTTCCCATTGAGATGAAGACTATGCGCGGAGCAGCGCAGTTCCTCCGTCTAGGCGAAGCCATTTTGCAGCAGGGTGGAGCCTTGTGGGTAACGCCGGAAGGAAGATTTACTGACGCCCGCCAAAGACCTCTGCTCTTCAAGCCCGGGCTGGCGGCGCTGGCCAACCGCATGGCGAAACGCAGTGGTCGATGTACGCTCATTCCGCTTGCGATTGAGTATCCCTTCTGGAATGAACGCTTACCAGACACTCTCTTGTACGTCGGCTCGGCGGTGCAAGTCTCTAACGCTTCGAATCTTGAAGAGGTGCAGGGTCAGCTGATCGCCGGTTTGGAATCCGCGATGAACACCTTAAAAGAGCTTGCCGTCTCGCGTGATGCTTCACGATTCGCGACGCTGCTTGGCGGCAGATCTGGGACCGGTGGATTCTATGCGCTTGGACAGCGAATCAAAGCATTCGTTCAGCGTCGACCCTATCAGGCAGAACATACCTCGACAGCTAAGCCCGAAGTTGTGGGAGAATGACGCCAATGATCCTGATAGCACTCTCGGTAGCTGCGATGCTTTGTGCGCTCTCACCTGCGGTGCTCTTCTGCATCAACCTGCGGCACTATAGAGTGCCCGCAGCACGCAACGGATTGAAGCTTCCAGCTATCTCCGTCTTGATTCCAGCACGCGATGAGGAAACTTCAATAGAAGCAGCCGTCACTTCAGTTCTTGCAAGTCACAATGTCGACGTTGAGGTTATCGTCATGGATGACGGCTCAACGGACAGAACCTCGGCGATTGTTGCCGCGCTCGCTGTACGCGATGCGAGAGTGCGTCTGGAGCATGCGCCGGTGCTTCCAGCAGGATGGAACGGGAAGCAGCACGCATGTTGGTCGCTGGCGCATGTGGCACGTTTTCCACTGCTCTGCTTTGTGGATGCGGATGTGCGGCTGGAGCCTCTGGCATTAGGGAAGATGGCAGCGTTTCTGCTCCGTAGCGAGTCCGGACTGGTAAGCGGCTTTCCGCTACAGGTTACAAAGACATGGATGGAGTGGCTATTACTACCGCTGATCCACTTTGTGTTGCTGGGCTTTCTGCCAATCTCACAAATGCGTAAGGGGACCGATCCAGCGTTCTCTGCGGGATGCGGTCAGTTCCTGATGGTGACCGGTGAAGCGTATCGAGCCAGCGGCGGACACGCGGAGATCAAGGCAACAATGCATGACGGGTTGATGCTGCCGAAGCTCCTGCGCCAGCATGGCTATCGAACTGACCTTGCCGATCTAACTGGCTTGGCGCAATGCCGCATGTACACGACCGCCCGACAGGTTTGGCAGGGACTCGCAAAAAATGCGACGGAAGGCATTGCGGCTCCCGTGCGCATCCTGCCGATCTCGTTGCTGCTTGTTCTTGGACAGGTGCTGCCGATTCTGCTTGCCATATGGATCGTGACTCATCACGCGTCGGGCTTTGTCATTGGTTGTATGGTTGCGGCGGTATGTGGCGCGTGGCTTCCCAGATTGCTTGCTGCTGGCAGATTTCAGCAGGATTGGCGAGGCGCGGTATTGCATCCCTTCGGCATTCTGATGCTGCTGGCGGTGCAATGGTACGCCTTCGGTCGCAAGCTGATGGGCGGCGCGGTGAGTTGGAAGGATCGTGCGTACGCGGGCGAGTAGTTACTTACCGGGAATATGATCGCGAGTGTCCGACCAATTCGCTACAAGTGAATCCACTACAACATGGCCAACGCGGTAAGCACTATCAAGTGAAGGCAAATAGGCGCTGTACTTTGTAACCTTGGTCTCAGCCAGGCTCTCGGCTGCGGTGATTCCCTGCCGCTGCTGGTCGAAGTTGCTGGCGGTGCGCAGGATCAGGACACGATTGATGTCGACTTTGTGTGCTCTCGCCAACCAGGTAAGGGACTGGAGCGTTCCGCTGTCCTCCATACCGCAAACGGCGTAGCTTCCCTTTCCCTCAGTCTGGTACTGCACCCATTTACTTGCCCAGTCGCTCATTAGCTTGCCATGCCAAAAGGTGCTGGCAGACAGATTGTCGCCACGCAATACGAACGGCGGACGATGCGCGGCAACTTGTGCGTACTGCGTGCGGCGCTCCGCAATGGCTGGTGTATCGAGAAGCAGCGTTTCTTTGGTCAGGTTGTAGGCCCAGCTTACGAGAGCCGTGTTGAGGTGATAGACGATGCCATCCCCTCCGGCAAAGCGGTCAGCACGCGGCTGTTCGTAGGGCGTCGATTTGCCGAGAGGAACGTAGCCGGTCGACCAACCGGCGGGAATCTCGCGGGCATCGATCTCGTGAGCGAGATCGCCATCGACAATGTAGTCCGACCAGACGGCTGAGCCCAGCGAACCAACCTCCGGGTTTATACCAGCTATTCCGGCGACTAGGAAGTAAGCATGCGTGAGATCGAAGCGAGGGTCAGAACCAAGCGCCATGATCGAGGCGGCAGCTCGTGCAGTTCCTACGCCAGTCACCAACCCGAGGACGCCTTGCTGATTCATCCGCAGATCGTGATAGCCCTGCGGGAACGGCAGGATCGCATCCAGATGCTCGCGCTCGACCCAGTATTGATACTCGCCAGGCGTGTCGCCAGTATCAGCGCCTGCTTCGAACATGGTGATAACGACTACCTTGATCTCGATCGGCTTTTGAGCAAGGGCCGGCAGTGCTGCTGCGAGCAGGAGGAGAGCTGAAAGGTAGCGCATTACCAGATGGTAGCTTATGGCGTTTGCAGTTCTTCCTTCTCTTCGAGAGCGACCGTGTAATCATCTTCGGCGAGGGGGCCAGAGATACGCTGGAGCCAGCCCTGTACGCGGTTGACGGGCCAGACGCTCCATGTCGCGGGAACGATGCCGGACTGGAACTCGCAGATGAGCGAGATTATAGGTTCGTTGCCACTGAGCGTCAGAAGTTCAGCGCGAGGAAAATCCCGACGGAAGATCTCATGACCCCCTTCATCGTTGACAGCGACATACCAGAAGGATGGATCGTCGAGCGATCCAGGCGGCAGGTCGACAGCGTTCACCTTTACGCGGACGAGCCAGGTGTAGATCTCATCGGCCCAATCGGACGCGGCTTCTGGGTTTGGCGGCTCGCCGCAGCGCAGCGTGTAATTCTGGCCTTTGCGCTGGCTGAAGCTGAGGCCGGCGTAGGCTTCGTAGTCGGCGAGCGTGCGGTCGGTGCCAAGGCCGAAGCTGTCGAGTAATTCGCCCTCGAGCAGGAGCTTGATGCGTTCTTTGCTGCACTTGTCGAGTTCGCTCCATTCGCGATCGACCTTCTTGGCGCTTGTGTGATCGTCCCAATGTCGCGTGGCATAGGCGCGGACATAATCGTGCCAGATGATAAGCCGGTGAGGATGGAAAAGGTCATAGCCGCTCGTGAAGGCGCGAACAGTCATCGTTGCCTCTTCCCCGATGAAGTAGAGCTCCGGATCGTAAGGAACCTCCTTGACGAAGCAGCCCGGAGCAAAAAGGAAGCCAGCCGCGAGGAAGCGAGCACGAACGGGCTGCAGCAGGTGCATCCAGTTTTGAATGGCAAGCGGCTTCATGAACGGAATACCTTCGGGCGTGAAGCCCTGAAAGGCCATCTGGAGCGCGTCGCCTCCGAAGGTTTCGTGCTCGGAGGGCGTGAACGGCGGCGGATAGGTACTGAGGATTGGCTTCGCGCTTCCGGTCTGCCGCATCGTTTCGATGAGGATTTCATCCCAACCGGGAGCGAAGCGGCTGTGCGAGTCGACCTGCAGAAACCAGGCCTCGCCGCTCCAGAGCTTCATGATCTCGGAGCGAGCCCAGCATGCCCCGCGACTGTCACGCCAGTCGATGTCGAGAATCTTGAAACGTGGGTCATCAAAAAAAGGTAGAGTGACTTCTTCTTCGCCGTGCTGCCAGCAGATGCCAAAGCGGAGCCGGTCTGGATGACTTGCTTTTGCGAGGCAGTGGCTAATCGTTGGAACGAGCTGCGCGTCTCGATACGAGGCGATCGAGACGAAGATCAGATTGTCTTGCTCGTCCAAGGAGCCTCCGATTAGCTAGCAGTTTAGCGTATCGGCTGACTCCTGAACCTACAGCCGTTCGCTGGATCGCAGATCCGCACCGACCTCAAGTCCGAAGCGCGCAAGTTCGCGCTTCTGGAGGTTGTAGTCGATAAAGAATCCGATGCCAATGGCAAGTGGAATGAAGCCTACGGCAGCCCCTGAAAGAATCTCCTTCTGCTGGATGATGGCTGTGAGCGCAAGGAAGAAGAGCATGATGCCGATTCCCGAGGAGACAAGGATGATGCCAGTGCGGCGCGCGTTGCCGAGGCTGCGAAGTGGATCCTTGGGCGCTCGTTTTTCATCCTGACCCAAGCCCAGCAGCTGTTCGATCTCGGCGACCGACATGCCACGAGCGAGCATGGCCATGCGCTGATCTGCCTTGACACGAACTGCATGCGCCTGCGACATAATACCTGCGACGATCGCGACGATCGCGACAGCGGCTCCCCCCAGTGGGACGATAAATGGTGAATTGAATGCGTCCATGATGTTTCCTCTTTCTGCCCACCTTAGACCTCGGCATGCCTTGTAAGTTTCACTTGCCCGCGCGAAACTTTCGACGAGGCATATTGTCTAACCTGACTTGCAAACCGATTCCAACTTCGAGCAGATCGTCCGGGATCATCAATCGATGGTCTTCGGCACGCTGGTGCGCATGATCGGCAGTCGAGACAATATTGACGACCTTGCTCAGGAGGTCTTCATCCGGCTTTACCGTGCGCTGCCAAGCTTTCGCGGGGAATCTTTACTGTCGACCTATCTTTATCGAATCACTGTGAACGTTGCTCAGAATGAGTGGAAACGGCGCCAACGGGATATGAAGTCGTTGGTGTCGATCTCCGATGAACGATCAGGCTGGGAAGATCGGTTAGAGCATCCGGGCCGCAATGCCGTTGAACAGCTGGAAGACCGCGAGTTTCAGCAGATCGTTGAGGAAGAGCTGCTCAAGCTGAGCCAGATTGAGCGCGCCGTACTGGTTCTTTATCATCAGGAAGAGAACACATATGAGCAGATCTCGCTTTCGCTGGGCTTGCCGATTGGAACGGTGCGCACTCATCTGCATCGCGGTCGGAAGAAGTTGAGAGAAGCTCTGCTGAGCAACTCGGAAAGGAAATCTCTATGCGCGACAAGATAATGCAGGATGAGGAGTCTGAGAAAGTGGAAGAGCGGCTGATTCGCGCCCTTGAGGCGCGCCCTATGGTTCAAATTCCTGCTGACTTTGCAGCGCGGGTGTTGCAGCAGCTTCCCCGGGAGCGCCCCGTAATCCTTGCTCGAACGAACTATGGTCGGCTGGTGATGATGATCTGCATGGTAGTGCTCGGTGTCTCGCTGCCGCTGATGGTTGCGCTGCATGGTATCGCGAACGCGCCCGTGTTGCGGGTGACGGAATGGCTGCTCTACGTCCAGTTTCTGGGACTTGTGCTTTGGTTCGGTATGCGCGGTGAAGTTCGAAACGTCAGCTAAACGCCTTTCTTCATCGGCTCCCAGATGAACTTGTGAATCTGAAGCGAGAGGCGGGCGTCGAGGCCGTCGGCCATCATCCATTCGACGACCAGGCGCGGGTTCAGGGCCATGTTGTCGGCGGTGCGCTGCGGCGACGGCGTTTGGACGAAGGCCGGACTCAGGAGAACGCCAGCGACTTTGCTGTTGAGGTTGTGCTCGAGGATAAAGGCTCGGGCGAAGTCATAGTCGGCTCGATCGGAGAGGACGAACTTTACCTCGTCGTTCTTTGTGAGCGCTTCGAGGTTCTCGATGCGGAAGCTGTTTGCAGCGGCACCGGCTCCGGGGCACTTGACGTCGACGATCTTGTGAACTGCTTTGGGAACGTCGGCCAGAGGGCGCTCGCCGCTGGTTTCAATCATCAGGTTGTAGCCACTGGCGAGCAGACGTTCCATAAGTGGAAGCAGTTCGCGGGCTTGCAGCATCGGCTCGCCACCGGTGAACTCGACCAGTTTGCAGGGGGCAAGCGCTTCGATCTGGCGGACGATCTCGTCTTCGGTGTAGGGCGTTCCGCCGGTGAAGGTGTAGGTGGAATCGCACCAGGCACAGCGCAGGTTGCAGCCAGCGAGACGGACGAAGATGCAAGGGAGGCCGGTGAAGCTGGACTCACCCTGGACGGATTTGTAGAGTTCGATGAGGTACAAGGGCTTACTCGTAGTAGCGGGCGAAGCTGGTGTCGGTCTCGTAAAGAGTGCAGTCTTTGACGCGAACGCGACCGGCAGTCATCTCGTGAAGCTGGGTGCTGGTCTTGTCGTAGAAGTACTTTGCCAGGTTCTCGGCGCTGGGATTGATGGCGCTGTCGAAGGGCGGCAGATCGTTGATCATGAAGTGATCGAGATACTCGACAGTGGGACGCATGACCTGTTTGAGAAGCTTGAAATCAAGGAGCATGCCAGCTTCGTCGAGTTCTTCGCCGATGAGGGTAACGAAGACCTTGTAGTTGTGGCCGTGGGGGTTCTCACACTTGCCGCGATAGTTGCGCAGGTAGTGGCCGGAGGAGAATCCGGCTTCTACAGTTACTTCAAACATGATGCGGTGGTTCCCTTCTCAATGGCTGCGTCACTTGTTAGATGAGACTGGCTTGTTGCGGTTTCATGTCCGCACGCTTCTTGATTGTAGGCTTTGCTGCAGGAGCAGGATTTATCTGCCGTTAGCCAAATGCGACGTCCGTCCTGCGGGACCGATAAAGCTGTGAGTGGATCATTATTCTTGAACAGGCAGATTAAACACGTTAAAATTATTTTTTTTTTTAAAGTCCAAAGTCTACTAAACAAAAGACTTAGGTCTGGACTTGTATCGAAGGTTCAAGACCTCTTCGCTGCTGATTTTGCCAGACACCCCCCTTTACAGGTCGAAGATTGTCAAGTTGTTCGACTTTAATTGGGATGCCCGGTTGGGCTGTTCTCAGGCTTGTGGAACAGACACCCTGGTCGGCGTTGGCTACTGCTTGCGACGGTTGATGCGGGCGATCTCGGCGCGGCGTTCAGCCTGTTCGAAGAGGGAGGAGAGAATGCCGGCGAGAGCAACTATGAGACCGACGACAAAGAGGGCCAGCCCCATGGTTCGCCAGAGGGAGACGTCGCCTGGGGAGCCGGGCTGCTGAGCGATGTTGGTGTAGGCGAGGCCGCAGGAGACCAGCGAGAAGAGGACGAGGGTTGCGGCGAGGATGTAGAGGTTGCGTCCCATTTCTTCTTCATTCTACGGCGTTCAGGAGGTCAGGCGAAGAGGACGCAGGAGGCTCCGTCCATGGGGTAGCGGTTTTCGGTGGCACTTAATAGGCCGGTCTTGCGGTCGCGGGTGAACACGGCTACGTCGTTGCCGAACTGACGCGCGACAAGGAGGTGTCCGTCATCGGGGGTGACGATGAAGTGGCGGGCCTCCTTTGCTCCGGTGGGTATACGACCGATGAGCTTGAGGCGACCGTCTGCGGCGATGGAGTAGGTGAGGAGTTCTTCGGCGGCTCCGCGGTTGCAGGAGTAGAGGAATTGGCCGGCGCGATCGAAGGCGATCTCGCCAGCGCGGTTGGTGGCGACGTCGCCATTGGGGAGCATGGTGGGTACTGCGGCTACCGAGGTGAGTGCGCCGGTGGCGGGGTTCCAGGTGAAGAAGGTGAGCGTGGAATCAAGCTCGTTGACGCTGTAGGCCCACTTACCATTGGGATGGAAGGCCAGGTGGCGCGGACCGGAGCCAGGCGGCATGGTGAAGACGGCGGGGTCTGCCGGGGTGAGTTCGGCGGTGGCCGTGTTGAGCTTGTAGATGAGGATACGGTCGGTGCCGAGATCGCTGATGTAGACGAAGCGATTGTTGGGAGAGATGGCGACGCCATGAGCATGGGGCGCGGTCTGGCGAGAGGCAATGGGGCCGTGGCCGGTGAGCTTGATGTCGTGGACAAGATCGGCGAGACGACCATCCTGCGTGACGCTGCAGGAGTTGATGGTCCCAGCGCCGTAGTTAGGCGCAATGACGCAGGTGCCGGTATGGTCGACGGCGAGGTGGACGAAGTCGGCGTGCTCGATGTTGAGGGTGGTGATGAGCTTGAGGTCGCCGGACGGCTCGATGTGGAAGGAACTGAGGCCGCCGATCTTCGACTGGGAGGAGTGACCGGCGAAGAGGGTCTTCTTGTCGGGGCTGACGGCGAGGAAGCTCGGGGCGAGGCACTCGAAGGCGAGGCGGACGTCAGAGAGGGTACCGGCATCGGGGTTCCAAGTGGCTACGTGGATGCCGTCGGCAGGCAGTTTGGTGGTGGAGCCGATGTAGACGTGCGACCCCGTGGGCTGCTCTGCGGAGAGGCGGGTTGCGGCGAGCGCTGCAACCGTTGCAGTCATGAAGGTGCGGCGGGTCCAGTGGCTAGACGTGCTGAGTTTGGTCATTCGCTTCTCCGCGGATCATGGTAGCTCATGATGAAGAATGTCGCTCTACTACTCAACTTCTCGTCGGACTGCGAGGACTGGCTCTACATTTTATAGCTATTTATTGAGTAGGGATATGGCCAGGGCGGTCATGGCGATGACTCCAGTGCGGATGGTAGGTTCTGGTACGGGGGCGAACTGGGAGGAGTGGGTGGCGGGCAGGGGGATGCCGGTGCGCTCGCTTTCCTTGACCTTTGCCGGGTCGGAGACACCGAGCCAGAAGCAGAAGATGGGGACGGAGTGATCGGGGAGCGCCCATGCGCCGAAGTCTTCGCTGGCCATGCTGGGCTTGGTTTCGACTAAATTCTGCGGGCCCAGAGCGGTGCGAGCTACGGTGCGGAAGCGATCGGCCAGTGCGGCATCGTTGATCGTGACGGGGACGTAGCCGGGGATGGTGACGAGCGGCATGCGGTTCTCGGGGACACCGTCCGCGATGGCTACTCCGTTGGCGGTGCGCTTGACGGCTTCGATCATGGCGAGGCGCTGGGTCTCATCGAAGCTGCGCATGGAGATCTCCATACGGACTTCTTCGGGGATGATGTTGCGCTTGGTGCCTCCGCTAATGTGGCCAACGGTAAGGACGGCGGGCTGCAGGGGCGCCGTCTGGCGGCTGACAATGGTTTGCAAGAGGACAAGGAATTCGCCTGCCATGACGACGGGATCTTTGGTCTGCTCAGGCTTGGCACCGTGGCCACCTACGCCGCGCATGACTACGTCGATGTCGGTGGCGCTGGACTTGAAGGGACCGCTGACGACGCCTACCTGACCGGCGGCGATGTCGGATACGTCGTGCTCGGCGATGACGAAGTCGGGGCGGCCGAAACGCTCGTAGACGTGGTCGGCGAGCATGGCGCGGGCTCCATCGTCGACCACCTCTTCGGCGGGCTGGCCAACGATCATGAGGGTGCCGTGCCATTTTGATTTGTCGGCGACGAGTTGCTGGACGGTGCCGAGGATGGTGGTGATGTGGATGTCGTGGCCACAGGCGTGCATGATGCTGACGGGCTGGCCGGAATCATCTTTGGTGGTGACGTGGCTTGCGTAGGGGAGATTGGTCTTCTCTTCGACGGGCAGGGCGTCCAGCTCGGTGCGGATGAGGAGGCGCGGGCCGGGACCGTTCTCGAGGATGGCGATAAGGCCTTCGGCGGAGGTGCCGTCGCGGTATTTGCCGAGGTGCTCGGTGACGGTGAAGCCCTGCTTGCGGAGGGCGGCGGCGAGGTAGGCGGCGGTCCAGGTCTCGTGGTGGGAGAGCTCGGGGTGCTGGTGGAGGGTCTTGTAGATCTCGACTAAGGCGGGTAGTTCGCGGTCGATGCCGGGTGTTGGCTGCTGTGCGAATGCTGTCGTCGAGGTCAGCAGTAGAAGAGCTGACGCCAGGAGCGTTGTGGTGCGCTGGTTGGGCATGGTTAGGGTGAGTTTAGCGCAGGCGCTGATTTCGGTGGCATGGATGCAGGCGCGAAGGTGATCCGTTAGGATGAGGTGCCCAAAGAATCGGGCAAAGCAACATTTTCGATCGAAGGAGTGTGCATGTACGCTTTCTGGATTTCGGCCCTGCTACTGGTGATGCTCACGCCTGATCTGACGGCACAGGTTTCTGGCGAAATGCCGGATCCGACGCGGCAGCAGACGTATACGCTGCATCGCTCTTCAAGCCGTGAGGCTACGGGCGCGAATGCGGATGCACGCACGGTGACGCCGGGCCAGACACTTACGGTGCTCGATGTAGATGGGCCGGGAATGATCTCGCATATCTGGTTCACGCTGGATGATTCAGAGACGTATGCGTTGAAGCGCATCGTGCTGCGGATGTATTGGGACGGCGAGACGACTCCTAGTGTTGAGACACCGATCGGTGACTTCTTTGGATTGGGAAATGGAGTTTATTACCACTGGGAGTCGCTGATGCTTTCGGCGGGTGGGGACAAGGCGCTCAACAGCTACTTCCCGATGCCGTATGCACACCATGCGCGCATCACGATCACGGATGAAGGCAAGCTGCCGCTGAGTCATCTCTACTGGAACATCGACTATCGCGTCAACGCGGAGCCGTTGCCGCCGGATACGCTCTACTTCCATGCAGAGTATCGCCAGGCGCAGCCGAACCATGGATGGACGGGTAACTGGTATGAGAACGGCGATCCGATTGTGAACTACAAGCGCAATGCCGATGGCAAGGATAACTTCGAGTGGTTCGAGGCGAAGGGGCATGGCCAGTTCGTTGGCGTGACCTTATCCGTGCTCCAGAATCAGGATGGGTGGTGGGGCGAGGGGAACGATATGTTCAAGATCGATGGGGACACTCCGTCGATTGTGGGCACCGGTGGCGAGGACTACTTCCTCGGTGCGTGGGGGTATGGTGGGCCGCAGGACTATCTGCTGCACGGCGCTCCTGTGGTTGGTAAGGAGCTTGCCGGGGAGCGTTCGAGCATGTATCGATTCCACTTTGATTCACCGATTCCCTTTACCAAGACGATGACGGCGAGCATGGAACATGGCCATGCAAACCATCGATCGGATAACTTCTACTCGGTGGCGTACTGGTACCAGAGTGAGCCGCATCTTGCGTTTCCGCCGCTGCCGGATGTGGACCAGAGAATTCCTACGCTGCAGTTTGTTGGTGGACCGGGGAATGCGAAGGGGCCGTATGACCCGAATAGCCTTCATCCACGGTAGGTCGGGGTGATGCGGTACTGATGGACGACGACGCGATCTTTGCCAGCGCGCTTCGCCTCGTACATCGCTTCATCGGCCAAAGCCAGAAGCTGCTTGCCGTGTTCAGTGTCAGCGTCCATCGTGGCTATGCCGAGGCTTGCGGTTACCGGGCCGTTGCGCCAGTTTTCTGCGTGCATGCCTTCGATCAGGCGCTGTGCGAAGAGGAGTGCTCCGGCGGCATCGGCTTTCGGGAGGAGAATAGCAAACTCTTCCCCACCGTAGCGACCGGCTACGTCAGAGCCGCGCATGGTGAACTGAATCAGTTCGCTGAGTTGCTGGAGCAGATGGTCACCGGCTGCGTGTCCGAAGCGATCGTTTTCGCTTTTGAAGTTGTCGACATCCAGCATGAGGACGGAGAATTCCGTCCTGTTCTGCCTGGCGGCGTCGAACTGCAGATCCAGTTGCGTGTCGAGCAGGCGTCGGTTCGCGAGGCCGGTGAGTTCGTCGATGGTTGCCAGCGTGGCCAGTTGGAGGTTCGCCTCTTCCAGTGCTTTCTGGCGGACAAGTTCCTCTGTTATATCCACCCAGAATCCGCCGAGAAGTGTGTCTCCGTCTTTATTCCGCCAAGGGAACTTGTACGACTTCCAGCAGGTGACATTCCCCTCTTCATCCTTGGTCTCTTCAGACTTCTCAAGCAGTGCGGCCCGATTCATGGCTTCAAGATCATTGCTGCGGATTTTCTCAGAGATCTCGGCGGGCCATATGTCGGCAGCGGTCTTCCCTAGCCAGGCGAGCCTGTCGATCTGGAAGTTGTCGGCCATCTTCTGGTTGTAGAAGATGAAGGTGCCATCGCGCTCCTTGATGTAGCTAAGGACTGGAGCATTATCCATGAAGGTGCGAAACCGCTCTTCGCTGGATCGCAGATCATGTAGGAGACCCTCCTTGATGCGGATCATGTGTTCGAGTTCGCTACGTTGCTGGCGGAGGTCCATACGCGCTCGTACCTGCAGCGCCAGAATCTCGAGAGCTGTCTTCTGAAGTGCGGTCAGCCGACGAGGAACTACGTCCGCCACGCATAGCGTGCCAACGTGCGAGCCATCCGGCCCTGCGAGTGGCATTCCGGCATAGAAACGAATCTTTGGAGCATGAGTCACCAGGGGATTGTTCTCAAAGCGACTGTCCTTGGCCGCATCTTCGACAATGAACAGGTCCGGTTGCTCAATCGCGTGCGAGCAGAAGGAGACGTCGCGGCTCGTCTCTCGTACCTCCACTCCGATGGCTGCCTTGAACCATTGGCGGTCTGAGTCAACGAGTGTGAACATGCTCATGGGTGTGCCACAGATGCCCGCAGCAAGCGAGATGAGCTGGTCAAATTCAAGCTCTGTTTCCGTATCCAGCAGGCCGGTGGCATCTACGGCAGTGAGCCGCTTTCGCTCCCGTTCGCCAGGCGAATCAGGGGATTTACGTACCAATTCGCCTGCTCTCATCACGCCCCAATCAGAGGTTAATCGACTGTACTTTCGCACACTTATTTGGGATGTATACATGAAGACCGCTCACGATTAATGAGCTATTCGGCACATATGCAAGAGCGGTATGGCGGGGGCGATTACAACGTAGCTTCTCGTTCCGGCAAGGAGAAGAAGGTCTCTACATCGGTGATCTCATTCGTAAGTTGGTAGGAGGGCAGCGATTCGAGGAAGATGCGGCCGTAGCGCTGGCGCTGAATGCGTGGGTCCAGGAGCATGAGGACACCACGGTCGGAGAGCGAGCGGATGAGACGGCCGAAGCCCTGCTTGAGCGTAATGACGGCGGACGGAATCTGGTAGTCGAAGAATGGTTTGCCGCCGAGCGCTTCGATGGCTTCCATGCGGGCCTTGACGACGGGATCGTTGGGGACGGCGAAGGGTAGCTTGTCGATGATGACGCAGGAGAGTTGTTCGCCCTGAACGTCCACCCCCTGCCAGAAGCTTGAGGTGCCGAAGAGGACGGCGTTGGGCGTGTCCTTGAATTGTTGGAGGAGGACGTGGCGAGGAGCCGTGCCGTGCAGCAGGAGTGGGTAAGGGAGTTCGGCGAGGAGGCGGTCGTGGACCTCGCGCATCTGCTTGTAGCTGGTGAAGAGGCAGAAGGCTCTTCCCTTTGTAATTTCCAAAACGCGTCGGATTCGCTCCACTGCCTTGGACTGGAAGTCCGGTTCGTTGGGAAGCGGCATGTTCGGAGGGAGATAGAGGAGAGCTTGCCTCTGGTAGTCGAAGTGGCTCGGGACTACAAGTTCCCGGGCGTCGATGAGGCCTAGGCGTTTGCTGATGTGCTCGAAACCGCCTGAGACGGTGAGGGTGGCCGAGGTGAGGATAACGCTCGAGTAGGTGTCGAAGAGCGAGGCGTGGAGGAGTTCCGAAACATCGATGGGCGTGGCTTGCAGGTGGGTGTGGAAAGCAGCCTGGGCTCCGCTACGAGCGAGATTGCGGACACCTCCTGCGGCTCGGCGGTCGATCCAGAAGACGGTGTTGCGGTCGGGAGACTCGAGGAGAAAGGTGAGATGGGCACGGATCTCACCGGCGCGCTTGCGGAGGCCTGGCGACTCGTCGACGTTCTTGAGGAGGTCGAGTTCGCCTTCCAGGCGGGTGAGGGCATTGATCGCTCCGGTGTAGGTGTCGCCCGACTCTTCGAGGAAGTCAGCGCGGTTCTCGAAGGGCATTCTCCCTATCCCGAAACCCTCGTCGGGTAAGGCTGCGAAGAACATGCGGGCACGGTCGCGAAGAACGGCGCAGGCGCTTTCGATGGCGGAGGTCGATGCCTGCTTGGCCTTGAGCATGAGGTCGACGTCGCGGGTAAGCTCTTCGAAGCGCTGCGTGCTGAGACCGATGCCGAAGTAGCTGGAGGCGACGTCTTCCAGCTCGTGAGCCTCGTCGAAGATGACGGCCGCGGCTTCCGGGAGGATGCCGGCGTCGGGAGCGTTCGCGGCTTGCTGCTTGATGGCGAGGTCGGCAAAGAAGAGGTGATGATTGACGATGACGATGTCGGATTCGAGAGCCTTGCGGCGCATCGTGGTGACGAAGCAGTTTTCCCAGTCGGGACAGGTCTGGCCGAGACAGGCCTCGGTACGGGCGTCCAGTTTGTGCCAGAGCGGGGAGTGTTCGGGGAGGTCGTCGATCTCGGCGCGGTCGCCGGTGGCGGTCGTCTTCTCCCAGGCGGAGATGGTGTGGAACTGGGAGATGTCCTCAAGGCCGGAGAGGATGGGGCTGGCGCGAAGGGCGTAGAGCTTGTGCTTGCAGAGGTAGTTCGAACGGCCCTTCATGTAGCAGACTTTGAGGGGGCCGAGGAGCGATTCGAGGAAGGGGATGTCCTTGAAGTAGAGCTGCTCCTGGAGGTTCTTGGTACCGGTCGAGATGATGATGCGCTGCTGGCGTTCGCGGGCCATGCGGAGAGCAGGCAAGAGGTAGGCAAGGGTTTTACCGGTGCCGGTACCTGCTTCGACGATGAGGTGGCGCTTGTCGTGGAAGGCCTTCTCAATGGCGCGGGCCATGTCGTACTGGCCTTTGCGATGCTCAAAAGCGAGCGACGAGCGGGAGAGCATACCGCCTGGCGCGAAGAAGTCGTGCAGGTTGGGAAGATGGTCCGCGGGGGCTGGCGTGATCGAGATGGGGGCGGAGGTGGACATCGACGGGGTGCGCAGGCTTCATGATACCGAGGGACGAGAAGAAAGATCGAAGATCGGGCATCGAGGAGGCTCGCGATCTTTGCTGATAAGAGGGAATTTTCTTTTGTTGAGTCGACATTCCATGTATATACATGGAATGTCGACTCAACGAACCCTTCTCAGCGTCATCTTTGGTTGTTCCGTCAGCGCGTGCGGCATGGCTCAAGCGCCAGCAGCAAAGCTTCCGCCGGTGCCGACAACGCATGTGCTCGCAATCGGTCATCTGACTGCAGGCACCACGCGGGAGACGACCGCTCCGTATATGAAGCAGGAGGTCCCGGATACGGTGCGGCTCTATCTGGCGGGCAAGGTGGAGCAGTGGTATGTGCGTAAGGATAAGCCGGGCGTTGTCTTCCTGCTGAATGTGACGACGGTGGCTGAGGCCCATGAACTGCTGGAGAAGCTGCCGCTGGGTCAGGCGAAGTTGATGGAGTTTGACCTGATTCCCCTAGGGCCGCTCAGTCCACTGGGGCTTTTGCTTCAAGGCGGTGAGGCCGCAAAATGAGGTGTCTTTGTGCGAACACGCGGCGTACTGCACGGATATTGTCGCGATTCTATGAAGATCGGTTGCGGCCTATTGGAATGACAGTGGCGCAGTTTGAACTGCTAAGTGAGTTATCTGGTCGCCCAGACAGGCCGCAAGGCGAGCTTGCCGAGGAGCTTGGGCTTGACCAGACCACACTGTCGCGGAATCTGAAGACGATGGTTGAGCATGGATGGATAGCGGGCTCGCCGTCTGTACTGGATCGGCGAAAGGCTCTCTACTCGCTGACGGCTGAGGGGCGGGAGATGCTACGGCTGGCGCTTCCTCATTGGCAGGAGGCGCATGACCATGTACAGAAACAGATGGGTGCGGATTGGCCGGTGGTCTGGGCGATGCTGGATCGGGTCGCGGTGGCGGTGTCTGGCCAGGCTCGATGGGCGGTACTTGTGACGGCGCTACGAAAATAGGTCATGAGGCGAAACAACAACGATGTCCCTGTAACGCTGAAAATCCTGAATGTTCAGCGTTAGCAGTTGTTCAATGCGATGAACGTGCATTGCAGCAACCAGCCGCGCATCATGCACCTGAACACCGGACACTGCTTCTTCGAGAATAATCTTTCGCCATTCTCTATGTGTTGCCTCGCTATCAGGTGCAAAGGTTAGCCTGGCTTCTATCAGAGTCGCGCGCCTATTCGTCTCAACAATGGAGAAGCCACAACCATTCCGAGAGATCGGCCGAGTACAAACGTTCCAGAACTCGGCCAGATTTTGCGATGTGTAGAAGAGGATTGCACCCTCATGCCAGAGCTTGTCTGTGCATTGGCGGATCATGTTGTAATCAGGATTATTTGGCTGGAGTAAACGTAAGAGGATGTTCGTGTCGACAAGGCATGAGGCGGCGGCCATCAATCATGCTCGCCGTAGATCATCTCGCGTGAAAATGTTTCATCGCGCGGGCTGTAAGCCTCAGGGACATTGCGAGCTAAGGAATCGAGGAAATTACGAAACTCTTCTTCGCTTGCGCGAGCCTCAGATCCTGATCTCGAAGCGAGAGCTTCCTGGAGCAATCGTCCTGCATAACTTTCAAGTGCGAGGCCTTGCATCTGAGCGGCTGCAGCCAGTTGCGCTTCCATCTCCGGATTAAGCTCGATCTGTATTGTCATGGTCTCAACCTTATTTAAGACTACATCCTATGCAAGTCGATGCGGAAGAAAGCAGCGCTGGCTCCCTATAATAGGGGATGGCGCCTGGCGTCGGGAGAAGGTACGGCGATGGCTAAGGCTAAGAAGGACGATAAGAAACGATTAGGCAAGAAGCACCGCACGGCGGCTACACGACCGAAGAAGGGCCGCGCTCCGAAGTCGACGCCGACGACGGGGGCGGTGGATCCGCGGAAGCGCAAGGTCCTCTCGTCGAAGAAGGCTGAGGCAAACAAGCTGTCGAAGCGGCCTACGCGGTCGCCGGAGAATGAGTCGCGCAAGACCATTCGGATGGACGCTGAGGGTCCGAAGAAGACCGGTGCGAAGAAGCCGGTGAAGCGGGCTGCGGCGGGCGCGAAGGCTGCTGGCAAGAAGGTGGCTGCGCCGCGTCCCAAGGATGGGATCGTAGGTCGGCAGACACCGGTCTCGACCAATATGGCTGGGCGCGGCGAGCGGCTGGGTGATGAGGAGCAGGAGTGGCGCGAGATGGAGCTGCTTGCGTCGCAGATGGTGACCGAGACCGAGAGCATCGACTCGCGGCTGCTGCCGCTGATTGCAGTGTGCGGACGGCCGAATGTGGGCAAGTCGACGCTGTTCAACCGGCTCACGGGATCGCGGCGGTCGATCGTAGGCGACGAGCCAGGGATCACGCGGGACCGCATCTATGGCGAGTTGGAGTGGCAGGGACAGGACGCGCGCATCGTCGACACGGGCGGCGTGGTTCCCGATGATGAGGCGCTGATCCCTTCGGAGATCTTCCGGCAGGCGCAGGTTGCACTTGAGGAGGCTGACGCGATTGTGATGGTTGTGGACGGGCGCACGGAGCTTGCTTCGCCGGACATGGAGCTGGCGCGGTTGCTGCTGCGCGGCGGTAAGCCGATCTTTCTAGCCGTCAACAAGATGGATACCGAGGCGATGCTGGTGCAGGCGGAGAACTTCCGGCGGCTGGGCTTTCGGAATGTGCTGCCGATCTCGGCGGAGCATGGAACGGGTATCGGCGACCTGCTGGACGAGGTATTCGCTGTGCTGCCGGAGCCGCGTGAGGTTGAAGCTCCCGAGGTGATGCTTACGGAGAATGATGAGGCCGAAGAGGATCAGGACGGGCCGGACTTCAGCATTCCTGCTGGAGCTACCATTGCGACCTCTGCGGGGCCGGTGCGGCGACTTCGCTCGCATGGCGAGTATGAGCAGCGGGAGACGAAGGTCGCGATTATCGGGCGGCCGAACGTTGGTAAAAGCACGCTGTTGAATGCGTTGACGGGGACGGATCGGGCGATTGTGTCGCCGATTGCCGGGACGACGCGCGATGCGGTGGACGAGGTTGTGGAGCGCGGCGGGCATAGCTTCCGGTTTGTCGATACGGCTGGAATCCGGCGCAAGGGCAAGACGAAGCTGATGGCTGAGAAGCTGTCCGTGATTATGGCGCGGAAGCACCTGGAGGCTGCGGATGTTTCGCTGCTCATCATCGATGCTACGGAAGGTGTCGCTGCGCTTGATGCGAACATCGGCGGGTATGCGCATGAGAGCGGGCGCAGCGTGATCATCGTCATCAACAAGTGGGACCTGATGACGAAGGTTGGCGCGGATGGGATGCGTGTCTTCGACGGCAAACCACCGGCGGATCAGAAGGTGTATGAGCAGCAGGTTCGAGACAACTTGAAGTACCTGGAGTATGCTCCGCTGCTGTTCATCTCGGCTTCTGAGGGGAACAACATCGAGTCGGTGTTCAAGAAGGTCGAGCTGGTTTCGCGTGAGCGACGGAAGCGCGTGACGACGGGGCAGATGAACAAGTTCCTCGAGAAGGTCGACTTCCAGAAGGCGAGCGTTCCGATGAACCGTCGGGTCAGGATCTATTACATGACGCAGGCTGCTGTGGCTCCGCCGACGTTTGTGCTGTTTACCGACAAGGACATCAAGATGCACTTCTCGTTTGAGCGCTTTCTTGGGAACCAGATTCGGGAGCACTTCGGGTTTATTGGTAGTCCGATCTGGTTCAAGATCAAGGCGCGTAAGAAAAAGAAGCTGAATTAGCCTTGGCTGCAATTAGCTCGTGACTAAGGCATAGGAGAAGCTGGACCCTTTTAGGGTCCAGCTTTTTTGATTTGGGGTACCTCGTAAACTCTTCGCTTGCAACGACATAGCTACCCATTACAAGGTAAAGTATTGCATTGAGATGACTTATACCCAAAGTACTCAAAACATAGGTCTTAGGTTAGGAAAGTGCTGGCCAAATTCAAACCGTCACAGGCTCCGGGTGGGAGTGTTCGGCGATTGGGTTAGAGGATTTATTTGACAGCAGAGATCTTGCTCGATACGGTTGCGTCACTTCCGTTGAGCCGTGGGGCCCGTAGGTCATTTTGATTTTCTGCGAGGTTCTGCTGATGCCACGTTCTCTCCTGGTTGTCTGTCGTTCGATTGCCCTCTTCCTTTGTTGCAGCGTGCTGCTGGTGAGCACGGCGGTTGCAGCGGATGTGCCGCTTACGGCTGACGTGGCGAAGCAGATGCTGCAGACCCGCGGGGTCGGCAGGATGGTGAAGGTGAAGGAGGCGAATGGGACGGTGTTGCGGGCGAAGATTGTGTCGATCGGCGATGCGTCCGTGATGATGCAGAGCGGGTCAAAGGCTCCAGTCGAGGTGCCGTATGACACGGTAACGGCGGTGCAGGGGCCGGGCCTGGCGAAGGGCGCGAAGATCGGAATCGGCGTTGGCGTGGGCCTCGCGGTTGCGGTAGGAATTGTCGCAATCGTGGCGGAACACAATTTGAACGGTTTGGGTACTTTGAAGGTGCCGCTCTAGAAGGCAGTGACCAGAGCGGGAGCCAGCCATTCCTTCCAAGCATGAAGGGCGCGGTCGCATTGGAGTTTGTGGCGTTCTTTTTTGTCGCGCATCTTCTTGCGGAGTTCCTCTTCGAGCGGTGGGAGGAGGTCGAAGGTGATGTTGGCGGGGACGAACTTCTTGATCTCGGCGTGGGTGATGTAGTGGGTCAGGCTGCCGTTGGCGCTGAGCCGTGGGGCGGGTATTGGTGCGGAGCCCTTGGCGAGGGCTGCGGCGTAGCGACCGGCTAACATGCCGCTGGCAATGGACTCGGTGTAGCCTTCGACGCCTGAGAGCTGGCCGGCGATCATGATGGTGGGGTGGGCTTTGAGCTGGAGGGTTTCGGTGAGGAGCGAGGGCGCGTGAATGTAGGTGTTGCGGTGGATCTGGCCGTAGCGGAGGAAGCTGGCGTTTTCGAGGCCGGGGATGAGGCGGAGGACTCGCTTCTGTTCGGAATATTTCAAGTGATTTTGGAAGCCTACGAGGTTGTAGGAGTCGGCGCGAAGGTTCTCCTGACGTAGCTGCACGCAGGCGTAGGGCCAGCGACCGGTTTTGGGGTCGGTAAGGCCTACGGGCTTCATGGGGCCGAAGCGGAGGGTGTCGCGGCCTCGGCGGGCTGTCTCTTCGATGGGGAGGCAGCCTTCGAAGTATTGGAGCTTGTTGGCGGTGCCGTCTACCGGGAACTTCTCCCAATCCTTCGACTCGACGTTTTCGGCGGTGGTGAGGGCGTCGAGGAAGGTCTCGTACTCTTCCTTGGTGAAGGGGCAGTTGATGTAGTCGGCGGTGCCTTTGTCGTAGCGGGCGGCGAAGTAGACCTTGTCCATGTCGATGGTGGTGGCGTCGACGATGGGGGAGATGGAGTCGTAGAAGGCGAGGTGATCGGCACCGGTAAGGCGCTGGAGTTCAGCGGCGAGGGCCGGACTGGTGAGGGGGCCTGAGGCGAGGATGGTAATGGTATCTGTGTCGTGCTCGTCGAGGTGGGTGACCTCTTCGCGGTGAACGGTGATGAGGGGCTGAGCGGCGATGCGGTCGGCTACGCGCTGGGAGAAGAGTTCGCGGTCTACGGCGAGGGCGTGACCGGCAGGGACGGCGGTGGCGTCGGCATCCTGAAGGAGGAAGGAGCCGGCCTGACGCATCTCCTGCTTGAGGAGCCAGGGAGCGGTGTTTTCGGACTCGGACTTGAGGGAGTTGGAGCAGACGAGTTCGGCGAAGTCGGAGGTCTGGTGGGCTTCGGTGGAGCGGTGCGGGCGCATCTCGTAGAGGTCTACGTGGCAGCCGAGGGCGGCGGCTTGCAGGGCTGCTTCAGGACCGGCTAGTCCTCCGCCGATAATTTTGATCTTCTTCATGAGTTAAGGATACGGGAGTGGTGAATTTTCTTGGCAGGCGACGAGTCAGCGGCTAAGCTGTTGCCGGAGAATGCCGTGACTATCTACGAATCAGTATGGATTAGTGCGTCGAACCCTACTCCCAATGCTTCGACGAATATCACTCACCTCGTCGATGGGTTCGCGAAAGGGACGACTGTGTTTGCAACGGTCTCGCTCTCGGCGATGTCGGAGGGGGTGAGCAGTGCGTCGAACACTGTGGGCTCCGTCGGATGCATTATCCGGTCGTGGCAGACGTTCAATGCGAACGGCAGTGTAACTACGTTCAACAACCTGGCGCTGTCGGGTAATGCGATGTACATCCCAAACTGCGCTTCAGTGACCTTTGAATTGACGGTCGACTACGCCAACGCCTATGCATTGGGAATGGTGTACACACTATGATCGGTAGCTCGATGAGTAACGCTGAGACGTTGCACGCCACGGTGGCTTTTGATCCGGCTGACGGACGCATTCTGCGCGTTCATTTTACGAAGGCTGAACCGGCGAGCACCGAGGCGGCATGGGTGTTGGGCATTGCGCAACCGGGTGCGAAGGTGCTGCACTGTGCGCCGGGGAGTCTGGAGACGGGACGAACGTACCGCGTGGATCTTGCCACGGAGACGCTGGTCGCCTGTGCGCCGGGTGAGGCTGGGGTGTCGGCGGGGAGCGGGTTTACCAAGGTTGGCTAGTTAGTGGCTGACTGCGCGGCGAGGGTGGTGAGGGCGTCGCCGGAGACGCGCATGCCCTTCCACTCGGACTTCATGCGTGCGCCCATCAGGTGGTAGAAGTCGATCGAGGGTTGGTTCCAGTCGAGGACGCTCCACTCGAGGCGGGGACAGCCTTCGGCTACAGCGATAGCGGCTACAGCGGCGAGGAGTGACTTGCCAATTCCCTTGCCGCGCAGGGTGGGGCGGACGAAGAGGTCTTCGAGGTAGATGCCCGCGTGACCGGCCCATGTGGAGTAGCTGTGGAAGTAGAGGGCGAAGCCAGCGGGGGTGCCTGACCACTCGGCCATGAGGCAGTGGAAGCGGCGGGGGTCGGTGAAGCCGTCGCGGAGGAGGTCGGCTTCGGTGGCGAGGACGGCGTCGGGTTCGCGCTCGTAGTCGGCCAGCTCCTGGATGAAGGCGAGGATCTGGGGGACGTCGGTGGGGGTGGCTGGGCGGATGGTGAGTTCGGGCATGCTTCCTTGAGAATAGCTGGTTGAGGGAGTGGAGGCTTAACACCGATCAGTGCGGATGACACCGATTTGCCTGCAATCTGCGACTGGAACAGAAGCGACCGCGGAGTTCGCGGAGGAACGCGGATTCTAAGAACGGTACGGTAAGTGCTCTTGAGATTATTTGTCTTAGATCGGCGTCATTCGCTTTGATCGGTGTTAAGTTTTTGCTTATTTTCGGGACTGGTTGGAGGGGGCGGCGGGGTTGGCTTTGAGCCAGGTGTTGAAAGGGATGGTGAAGGCGAAGAGGTCTACTTTGCCGTCGAGGGTGTGGACCTGCTTGACGTAGAGTTCGGCGTTGCGGAGGGCTGGGTCGTCGAGGCCGCGGATGTCGTAGAAGAGGTAGCCAGCCGAGGTAGCGTGGGCCTGAACGGTGGTGCCGTTGAAGCCGAAGTCGGCGTCGTCTTCGCCTATCTTCTTGTCGATGGGCGGGTGGTGGATGGTGAGGGGGATGAGGGGGATCTTGGTCCCCATGGCGCTTTTGGTAGAGAAGAGGCGGCGGTTGATGTCGTCGTCGGTGGCGGCGGGGATTTTGTCGTTGTTGGCGGAGAGGAACTGGATGCGGACGTCGTCGAGGGAGAGAGCGACGTCGCGGTCGTTGGTGATGATGACGCGGACGGGGATGAAACCGTGCTGGACGTACTCGAGGCGAAAGAAGCTACAGTTTTTGGGGTCGTCGCAGGGCTCGGCGGCGATGGTGACGTGCTCGTTAGCGTGAGCGTCGAAGGCGGCGTACTGGGCGGCGGGCTTGGCGGGGGGCGCGGATTTGTGGTCGGCAGCGTGGGCGAGGCCTGGGTATAGCAGGAGCGCGACCAGATAGAGGTAGAGTCGAGTTGGGTGCTGGGTCATGGACGTGTTGATTATGATCGTTAGCTCAAGGTAAAGAAAGAGGCGCAAGGGTTTGACGATGCTGGTGTACAGTTCGCTGCTGCTGCTTGTGCTGGTTGTGGGGAGCCCGTACTGGCTGGTGCGGATGGCGACAAGCGGGCGGTACCGGAAGGGGCTTGCAGGGCGGCTGGGACGGATTCCAGCTGGGCTGTGGAGGGTGGTGGCGGGTAAGGACGTGGTGTGGGTCCATGCGGTGTCGGTGGGTGAGGTGCTGGCGGCTTCGCGGCTGGTGACGGAGTTGGAGGCGGCGCTGGGGCCGGGGTGGGTGGTGGTGGTTTCGACCACTACGGCTACGGGGCAGGCGCTGGCGCAGGAGCGGTTTGGGGCAGAGCGGGTGTTCTTCTATCCGCTGGATCTTGGGTGGGCAGTGCGGGCTTATCTACGGGTGTTGCGGCCGAAGCTGCTGGTGCTGATGGAGAGCGAGCTTTGGCCGGGGATGCTAGCGGCGTGTGGGCGGGCGGGAGTTCCCGTGGCGGTGGTGAATGCGCGGATGAGTGACCGGTCGTTCGCGCGGGCGATGCGGGTGCGGGTGGTGTGGGATAAGGTATTGCGGCATGTGACGTTGTTTCTGACGCAGAGCGAGGAGGATGCGCGGCGATTGGTGGCTGTGGGGGCTCGGGCTGAGGCGGTGAAGGTGGCCGGGAATCTGAAGTTTGATGTGCGGGCTCCAAAAGAGAGCCGGGTGGCTGGGCTGATCCGGGAGGCAGCGGCTGGGCGGCGGATTGTGGTGGCAGGGAGCACGGTAGGGGATAAGGCGGCACACTGGGGCCTTGGGGAAGAAAGCGATGCGATTCATGCATGGGAGGCCACATGCAGATCATTGGGGGTGTTGCTTGTCGTTGCACCGAGGCATCCCGAGCGCTTCGACCTTATCTATTCGGTAGCTATGGAGTTTCCTACCCTACGAGCAACGGAGATGCTGGCTGGTAAGGGGAAGGACGATGGCTACTCTGTTCTCCTGACATCTGTGAAACGCGCTCAAGTTGAGATCATCATTCTAGATACGATCGGCGATTTGGCCGCGGTGTATGGGGTGGCAGATGTGGCGTTTGTCGGGGGCAGCCTGGCGGGGCGGGGTGGGCATAATCCGCTGGAGCCGGCGCAGTTTGGGGTGCCGGTGGTGATGGGCCCTTCGTATGAAAACTTTCGCGGGATTGTGGAGGCGATGCGAGAGGCCGATGCGATTCGGATCGTGGCGGCGGAGGGGCTTGGAGCGGAGTTGGTCGGGCTGCTGAGCGATCCTGTTGCGGCGAAAGCTTTGGGGGAGCGGGGGCGGCAGGTGTTCCTGTCGAAGGCGGGGGCTACGGAGCGGATCGTGGCGGAGTTGATGGGGCTGATGCGATGAAGAGGCCACTGCTGTTGCCGCTGGTGCCCGTGTATGGGGCGGGGCTTTGGGTGGCGCGGCGATTTGGGGGTGAGGCAAAGCGGTTGCGGTCGCCGGTGGTGAGTGTGGGGAGTTTGTCTGCTGGTGGTGCGGGAAAGACGCCTGTGGTGGCGGCGTTGGCTTCCCTGCTGAAACGTGAAGGCTATGCTGTGGATATCTTGAGCCGGGGGTATGGGCGGGGGTCGCAGGCGGTGGAGCGGGTTGATCCTGCGGGAACGGCGGCCCGGTTTGGGGATGAGCCGCTTCTCTTGGCAAAGCAGACCAGTGTGCCAGTGTATGTGGGGGCGGAGCGGTATGAGGCTGGGTTGCTGGCCGAGGCTGCGGGTGGACGAGCGGGGATTCATCTGCTGGACGATGGGTTTCAGCATCGGCGGCTGGCTCGTGATCTGGATGTGGTGCTGCTGACGGCGGAGGATGTGGCGGACTGCCTGCTTCCAGCGGGGAATCTGCGGGAGCCGCTTTCTCGGCTGCGCAGGGCAGGGGCGGTGGTGGTGCGGGAGGACGAGGCGGCGGCTCTGCGGCCTGTGGTGCAGCGGCTTGCGGGAGCGGTGCCGGTCTGGGTTATCCGGCGGCGGTTGCTGCTTCCTGCTGGTACTGAGCAGCCAAAGAGGCTGCTTGCGTTCTGTGGAATTGCGAGGCCGGAGAGCTTTTTTGCGATGCTGCGGGCGCAAGGGGTTTCGCTGGCTGGAGCTATGGCGTTCCGCGACCATGAGCCTTATCGGTATCGGAAGATCCAGGGACTATTGGAGGAGGCTGCGCGGTGCGGGGCGGATGGATTCGTTACGACGGAGAAAGATGCCGTGAAGTTGCTGAAGCTGATGCGGAATCGGTTGGAGGTACGGGGGCCGCTGGTTGTGGCTGGGCTTTCGGTTGAGTTTGTGGATGAGGGTGAGGTGCTGCAGGGGGTTGTGGCGGCAGAAAAGCTAAACGCAGGTTCCCTTCGGGAATGACAACCAGGAAAGCAAGGGCAATCGCAAGTCCTTCGGCCTCGCCCAAGATGACAGTTTTGGGGTGGGATGACGGAGAATAACAGCTGGGAGGAGTTGGCGCTAGCTGGTCTTGGGTGTTGCGTGAGAGGATGTAGGCTTGTCTCTGACCCCCAACACGTCGTCGGATACTGCCTCTGCATTCCGGGTGCTGATTGTGCGCACCGGGGCTATGGGCGATGTGCTGCATGCCATGCCTGCGGTGGCGGCGATGCGTCTGAAACATCCTGACTGGCATATTGGATGGGCGATTGAGCCACGCTGGCGCTCGCTGCTGGAGGGTGATTGCGCGCTCTATCCGATGATGCCTCTGGTAGATCACGTGCATAACGTGCCGACGCGGTCGTGGAATCAGCGGCCTTTTTCGCAGCATACGGCGCACGAGATCCTGCGTCTGCGGCGCGAGTTGCAGGCGGATCGATACGATCTTTGTGTTGATATGCAGGGTTTGCTGCGGTCGGCGGTGGTGGGGTGGCTGGCGAAGGCTGGTGAATTTGTGGGGACTACCGATCCTCGGGAGACTCCTGCGCGATGGTTTTATGATCGGCGGATTGTGACGCGGGCACCCCATGTGATCGATCGGGGATGCCAGTTGCTGGGCGGGGCTATCGGCGAAACGCTGACGGCTGCGCCGGTTCCTCTGCCGGTCGACAAAGCGGCGGAGAAGTGGTGTGACGGATTTCTGGCAGGAATGCTCGCGAACCCGACGCAGCGATTTGCGTTTCTTGCACCGATGGCCGGATGGGGTTCGAAGCGATGGCCGGTGGAGAAGTACGGTGCGCTGGCGAAGGTTCTGGCCGATGCTGGAATCTGCCCGCTGATTAATGTCGCGGCAAAGAACGATCCGGTGGCGGCGGCGGTGGTGCTGGCGAGCGGCGGCGTGGCGAAACCGGTGGACTGCACGATGGCGCAGTTGACGTCGCTGTTGCGGCGGGTGAGCATCGTGATCGCTGGAGATACAGGGCCACTTCACCTTGCGGCGGCGCTGGGGAGGCCGGTCGTCGGGCTCTACGGGCCGACGGATCCGCAGAGAACGGGGCCGTACGGAACGCGGAGCAAGGTCATTCGGCACCCCTCGAGCGTGGACGATCGACGCCGCTCTTCTTCTCCTGAGGTGGGATTGATGAAGATTACAGTGGAAGAGGTTGCGGCAGCCGCGTTTGAACTAGCGCAGGGCGAGGCGGAAGGAAGCGTTTGAGCGAACGGACGACATGGCAGCGCATTGCGAGACGGATTCGGGTGCCGCTGGGGTTTGTGTTTGCGGCGGTGTTTCTGTGGCTTGCCCGGCCAACGTGGCAATCGATGTTGTGGAGCGTTCTGCTGGTGGGGGCGGGCGTTTGGCTGCGGGCTTATGCTTCGGGCTATGTTCGCAAGAACACGGAGCTTGCGACGACAGGGCCCTATGCGCATACGCGGAATCCGCTGTATCTGGGCTCGATGATGATTGCGTTTGGATTCGCGGCGGCGGCTGGAAGCTGGGTGATCCTGATTGCGCTGGCGGTGCTGTTTGCGGTGATCTACCTGCCGACGATCCAGTCGGAGGAGACGTTTCTGCGGGGCCACTTTCCGGGTTTCGAAGCCTATGCGGCGAGGGTGCCGCGACTGTTGCCGAGGCTGACTCCAGCCGCAACGGATGCGGAGCGGGGACGGTTCTCGCCGAGCCTGTACCGGCAACACCGCGAGTACAATTGCGGGATGGGAGCCATCGCCATCTATGCGGCGCTGGCACTTCGGCTTATTTACCTGAAGCACTGAAGCCCAGAGTTTCCCTCGCGAGCTGTCTCGATTTGAATTTGAAACAAACACTGACTCTCTTCTCCGCCGTGTTGCTTGTGCTGCTGACTGCGTGTTCCCCGCTGGCAGGGCAGCAGAATAGTCAGCCGATTCCTACGCTGCAACCGCCGCTCGTTGGTTACGGCTTCCCTGCTCACCAGACGCTGACATTTACCGTCGACTGGCGGGTGTTTACGGCAGGCACGGCAGTCTTCCACATCGACCAGCAGGGCAGCCAGCAGAAGATTACGGCGACGGCGGACACGGTTGGCGGCGTGACGATGCTGTTTCCGGTGGTCGACCGGTTCCAGTCCGGATTCGACGCGACGACAGGCTGCTCGACTGGCTTCAGCAAGCAATTGCAGGAGGGTCCGCGGAAGGTGACAGGCGATCTCTCGTTCAACTATGCGGCGGGTAAGCAGACGCAGGTGGAGAAGAATCTGGTCAAGGGAACATCGAAGCAGTTGACGGCTTCGATACCGGCCTGTGTGACGGATTCACTGTCGGCAATCTTCTACGCGGCTTCGCAGCGTATGGTGGTGGGGCAGAACATCAAGTTTCCGCTGGCCGACTCGATGCGGACGGTTACGGTGACGATGAAGGTTGAGGCGAAGGAAGAGATCAAGACACCTGCGGGCATCTTCCAGACGATCCGGGTACAGCCTACGGCAGAGGAGGGCATCGTGAAGAACCGGGGCAATATATGGATCTGGTACTCAGACGATGCGCGGCATATTCCGGTGCAGATTCGGGCGCGGCTTTTCTGGGGAACGATTACGTTTCATTTGCAGGCGATTGAGAATAAGTAGAGCGGTACGAGGATGATGCATTGAAGTTTTCAGACGATTTCGTGACCGTGGGTAAGTTTCTGGCACCTACCGAGGCGCAGATCGCGAAGAGCCTGCTGGAAGCCGCGGGGATTGAATGCTTCCTGCAGGGTGAGAATGCGAATAACATGCTGGCGATGGCCTTTCGGGCGCGGTTGAAGGTGCGCCCGGAGGATGAGGAAGCCGCGCTGGAGTTGCTGGAAGCCTCGGATGCGCAGGGCGACGAGACACCGGGGAGCTTCGATGCCTGAAATTGTCGTAGGCAAACCGCGTCCCAAGGCTGTGGTTTGCCTGTCGGGCGGTTTGGACTCGTGTGTGTGCGCGGCGCTGGCGGCACGCGACTTTGACACGTACGCACTCCATTTCAGCTATGGTCAGCGGACGGAGGCCCGGGAGCTGAAGTCGGCGGAGGATGTGTCACGGCTGGTTGGGGTGCGCGAACTGATGCCACTGAAGATCGATTTGTTTCGGAGGATCGGTGGATCGGCACTGACGGATGCGGCGATCGACGTGCCCGATGCTCCTGCGGACGAGGAGGCGATTGGCGGCGAGGTGCCGGTGACTTATGTTCCGTTCCGAAACGCTCATTTTCTGTCGGCGGCGGTGAGTTGGGCGGAGGTGCTGGGAGCGAAGACGATCTTTATCGGAGCGGTGGAGCAGGATAGCTCGGGATATCCGGACTGTCGTCCGGCCTATTATGAGGCGTTCAACCGGCTGATTGAGCAGGGGACGAAGGAGGGCGACATCCGGGTGGTGACGCCGCTGATCCAGATGCGGAAGAGCGAGATTGTGCGGCTCGGGGTTGAACTTGGCGCTCCGTTCCATGTAAGTTGGTCATGCTATTCGGGTGAGCGCGAGGCCTGTGGGCGGTGTGAAAGCTGTGTACTTCGGCTGCGGGCGTTTGAGCAGGCGGGGATGGTCGATCCAATTCCTTATGCAAGTAAGTTCCAGTAAAAGCCAGCCGCGGCTAATCAATGGCATCATAGATAGCGTGAAGTTTCGTAGAGCGTAACCTAAACAGGAGCGTCGTTCGGTGGCGCCGGGGAGAATGAACGTGATGAAGCGATTTGGATGGATTCTTGGTGGCTCGCTGGCAGGAGCTCTTCTTGCAGTCATGACGGTAGCGGTTCCGGCGCGGGTATTCGCCCAGGATGCGGCTGGTGCCAGTATGCATGGCCATGTGCAGAACGCCATCGGACAACCGGTAACCACGGGCGAAATAAAACTGACGACGGATCGTGCTTCTGACGCGAAGAGCCGCAAGTATACGTACACCTTTCCGCTCGATGCGACCGGCAACTACAAAGGTACGGGCATCAAGCCGGATAACTACGTTGCAATCGTCTTCCAGCAGGATAAGAGCCTGGACTTTGTCGACAGTGTGGTCTTCAAGGCCGGCGACGATAAGACGGTTGATTTCGATATGACGCGCAAGGAGTACATCGACAAGATGACTCCGGAAGAGAAGAAAGCGCTCGAAGAGTACAAGAAGAAGAACGCCGATGTAACGAGCGCGAACTCGAAGATTGCCAATCTGAATACACTTCTCACGCAGGCTCGTGCGGACAACAAGGCTGGCAACTACGATGCGGCGATGACTGCGATGCAACAGGCGACGACGCAGAAGCCAGATGAGGGCATTCTTTGGGTGACGCTTGGTGATGCGCAGCTTGGCTCAGCCGACGCGGCACTGAAGGCGGCGAAGGCGGCGGGTAAGCCGGCTAGCGATCCTGATGTTACGGCGAAGTTCAACGATGCCATCACTTCGTACAAGAAGGCGATCGAGTTGAATGCAGCCTCGAAGAAGCCAAGTCCGGATACAGCAGCGGCGGCTGAAAACCAGATGGGCCAGGCATACGGCAAGATGGGCGACTCAAAGAATGCTGCCGACGCTTACGACACGGCTGCCAAGGCTCTTCCGGCGAATGCTGGCATGTACTACTTCAACGAGGCAGCAACGCTGTATAACGCTGGCAAGATCGACGATGCGGGAGCGGCTGCGGATAAAGCGATTGCTGCCGATCCGAAGCGTGCCGATGCGTACTACATCAAGGGCCAGTCGCTGATTCCAAAGGCTTCGGTTGACTCGAAGACGCAGAAGATTACAGCTCCTCCGGGCTGCGTCGAAGCGTATCAGCAGTACCTTGAATTATCTCCAGATGGACCCCATGCGCAGGAGGTCAAGGATATTTTGACCGGTATCGGCGCACAGGTGAAGTCGAGCTACAAGGCTGGCAAGAAGTAACGACAAACTGTACGAACGAGGCCCCGGGCATTGCTGCCCGGGGCCTTTTTTGCTGGAGAGATCGATGCCGGATAACGTGTTGGATTTCGAGCAGGCAATTGCGTTGGTCCTGGGGTATGCTGCCGGACTGACGGCTACTGAGGTGGAAGAGGTCGGGCTGCTGGAGGCGCGGGGACGTGTGCTCGCCGGGAATGTGATGGCCGACCGAGATCAGCCGCCGTTTGACCGTTCGACGCGGGATGGCTTTGCAGTGCGCGTGGATGAGGGTCGTCTGACGGAGCTGACGGTGGCCGGGCAGGTTCGAGCCGGCGAGATGTGGACCGGCGAGGCGTTGGGGGCTGGGGTTGCGATCGAGATTATGACAGGTGCGCCTATTCCTGCCGGCGCGAATGCTGTGGTGATGGTGGAGCATGTGGAGCGGCTGGAAGGATCGATTCGGGTAAGCCGAACGCTGCAGGCTGGGGAGAACGTTGTTCCTACGGGTAGCGAGGCTCGCGCGGGGCAGGTGGTGATTGCTGCTGGTACGTTGGTCGAGGCTGCGGAGATTGCGCTGGCTGCGGCTTGCGGGCGGGCAAGGTTGTCGGTCTTTTGGCGGCCGAGGATTGCCATCGTGGCGACGGGCGATGAGTTAGTGGAGTTGGATGAGGTGCCGGAGTTACAGCAGATTCGCAACTCCAACAGCTATGCGCTGGCGGCGCTGGTTGAGGCTGCGGGTGGTGAAGCGGTCCGCATGCCGATTGCCAAGGATGTGCGCGAGGCGGTGCGGACGGCGATCGAGAGCGGACGGCGGGCGGACTTGTTGGTGCTTTCGGGTGGGGTTTCGATGGGCCAGTATGACCTCGTCGAGGAGGTGCTCGGTGCGATGGGGGCTGAGTTCTTCTTCACGGGTGTAAGGATGCAGCCGGGGAAGCCGGTGGTGTTTGGGCGGCTTCCGGCAACAGGTGACTTCCCTGCTCAGTACTTCTTTGGGCTGCCGGGAAATCCTATTTCAACGCAGGTGACCTTCCATGTGTTTGTTGAGCCGATGATTCGGGCTCTGTGCGGAGCAGGGGCAGGTGGGCCGCGCTTTGTGCAGGCTACGCTGGCGGAGGATGTGGCGGGCAAGCCGGGGCTGACACGGCTGCTTCCTGCGCGGCTGGACGGGGTGGAGGTGAAGCTGGTGGGGTGGCAGGGGTCGGGCGATCTTGCGGCGAATGCGCGGGCGAATTGCTATGCGCTACTGCCTGCTGACCGCGAGGGGTTCGACGCGCGAGAGGTCATTCGCATCCTGTTGCGATAGGCTGTGAGAATGACTGAGAAGCTGTCGCATTTCGATGAGGCCGGGCAAGCGCACATGGTCGACGTGAGCGCCAAAGCGGCGACGCGGCGCGAGGCTGTGGCGGCGGCGTTTGTTGAGCTATCCGACGAGGTGCTGCGCGCGCTGCCGGACAATCCGAAGGGAAATCCGCTGGAGGTGGCGCGCTTTGCCGGGATTCAGGCGGCGAAGCAGACGGCGAGTTTGATCCCGATGTGCCATCCGCTGGCGCTAAGCTTTGTGGACGTGCAGGCTACGGTGGTTGAAGGCGGCGTTGCGATTCAAGCTACTGCGGCTACGACTGCGGGTACGGGTGTCGAGATGGAGGCGATGGTAGCGGCGTCCATTGCAGCCTTGACGGTCTATGACATGACGAAGGCGCTGGACAAGGGGATTCGGATCCGCGAGATCGTACTGCTGCGGAAGAGCGGCGGCAAAAGCGGAGAGTACCGGCGGACGGTTTAGCTGGCTTCGGCTAAGGTGACGGCGAACAGATTGTTCGGATCGTTCCAGGTGCGGACGGATGTGAAACCGGCACTCTGCAGCAACGAACCGACCGATGTGGCGGTGAACTTGTAGCTGTTCTCGGTGTGGATGGTTTCGCCGGGTGCGAAGTCGATGGTCAATGCGGGACAGGATGCGTTGGCAGGGATATGGACGCGCTGCGAGACGGTTGATTCGAGGTGCATTTCGATGCGTGACTCGGCGGCGTTCCAGATGGACTTGTGGGCGAAGTTTTCGAGACGGAAGTTTGCGCCCAATTCGCGGTTCAATCGCGTGAGGACATTGAGATTGAAGGCAGCGGTGACGCCGGAGGCGTCGTTATAGGCGGCCAGGAGGGTGGCCTCGTCCTTTGCAAGATCGGTGCCGAGCAAAAGACTGTCGCCGGGACGAAGTTGTGAGCGGAGGATTTGTAGCACCTCGAGGGCATCGTTCGGAGCGAAGTTGCCGATGCTTGAGCCTATGTAGAGGGCGAGGGTACGGACGCCGGGCTGGCGCTTGAGCTTGAGAGGCTCTGAGGTGTAGTCGGCTACCTGGGATAGGACCATGACGCCCGGGATATGGGTCTCAATGTTGTCGCGAGCCTCGTCAAGGGCGGTCTGCGAGACGTCGACAGGCTGGTAGACGACGTTCGTCTGACGGCGGACGGCGGCGGCGAGGAGGATGCCGGTCTTGGTGGCTGTGCCCGCTCCCAGTTCTACGAGGGTAAGGTGATGCTCACCAGCGGCCTGGGCGAGGATCTCATCGGCGTGCTTGGCAAAGATGCTGCGCTCTGTGCGGGTGAGGTAGTACTCGGGCAGGGTGGTGATCTGCTCGAAGAGATGCGAACCGGCCTCGTCGTAGAAGAGCCAGGGCGTTAGGGTCTTCGGGGTTGCGGAGAGCCCTTGAACAGCTTCGTAGGCAACAGCGGAGGTAACTTCAGGAGCAGTTGCGATGGAAGACATTCAGATCCCTTGGTTGGTTGTGCAGGTTGGTTGGTCTGCGTAGTAAGGACGCAGGGCAGGCGGAAGATGGATTGTTATTGGGCAGCATCCTTCGCAAGGCGAACACCGGAGAACTGCCAGCGGGTCGATGGACCGAAGAAGTTGCGATACGTGGGACGGATATGGGATGCCGGGGTGACGCAGGAGCCGCCGCGCAGAATGACCTGGCTGGACATGAACTTGCCGTTGTACTCGCCCAGGGCGCCAGGGAGGGGATGGTAGCCGGGATAGCCGGTGTAGCCGGACTGGGTCCACTCCCAGATGTCGCCGAATAGCTGTTGTACGCCGGATCTGGAGGTTGCGGGAGTGGGGTGGAGGTTGGCGGATTCGATGAAATTGCCAGAGGCCGGGTTGAAAGGCTGCTGGACGGCGGCGTACTCCCATTCGAACTCTGTGGGGAGTCGACAACCGGCCCACCGCGCGTACGCGTCGGCCTCGAAGAAGCTGAGGTGACAAGCCGGCGTTTCGCTGAGGGCTTCGAGCGGCTGAAAACCCTTGAGGGTGTAGATCGACCAGCCCGAGGTGGTCGTTTCATCGCGACGCCAGTAGAGCGGGGATTGCCAGCCGTCAGCACGCATGGTCGACCAGCCTTCGGCGAGCCAGAGTTCTGGGCGGCGGTAGCCGTTGTCGTCGATGAAGGCGAGGTACTCAGCGCAGGTGACGGGGCGGGTTGCGAGTTGGAAGGGCGCGATGTAGGTGGTGTGGCGCGGGGTCTCGTTATCGAAAGCGAAGGCCTCGAGGGCGGCAGGATCCGGGGTGATGCCGATCTCAGTGAGGCCGGGCGCGAAGTTCACCCAGTCTTGCGGGGGCGCCATGGTCTCGGGCTCTCTGCGGCCTATGAGTTCCGTGTAGGCGGGATGCAGGGGGTTGGTGAAGAGGGCGTGTTTGACGTCCGTGGCAATGAGCTCCTGATGCTGCTGCTCGTGCTCGAGGCCCAGGACGATGCGACGAACAGCTTCCTCTTCGGGTGCTTTCTCGAGGAACGTTGAGATGGCCGCGTCGACGTGGGTGCGATAGGCCAGAATAGCGTGGAGCGGCGGGCGCGAGAAGGAGGCGCGCAGCTTTTTCTCCGGCATCTCTCCGAGCGAGTTGTAGTAGCTGTTGAAGAGCCAGTGAAAGTCAGGATGGAAGGGCTTGTAGTCCGGGACGAACTCACCAAGGATGAACGTCTCGAAGAACCAGCTTGTGTGAGCGAGGTGCCACTTTGCGGGGCTGGCATCGGGCGAGGACTGAACCATGAGGTCTTCGGGCGAAAGCGGCGCGATGAGGTGCATGGTCGCCTGACGGACGGCATGGAAGCGCGCAAGCAGAGTTGTCGCGGGGGCTACAGTCGAAATTGTCGGCATAGATCGTTTCTCTTTTGTTACGCGAATCGAGTAGTTAGATTCCCGCCACGCCCGGGTGACTCTCTAATTTGGTGAAGCTCAGGAACTTCTGTGAGATGCAAAGACTGCATACAGGCGTTGGATGCGCGGCGGAGACGATGGTTACGGATGGTGGGCGTTAAGGAGGCGGGCGAGTTCGTAGGCTGCGGCGGCGGCAGCCCCGCCGATAAGCACTGTCTGGATGGCGCTGCGTAGGGAGCCTGTGCCGACGAGTCTGCCCTTCAGGGCTCCAAAGATGCCGAGGGCAAGGAGGGTGATGATTACGGACAGGCGTAGCGATTCGGAGGCATTTTCCACGAACATGTACGGCAGCAATGGCACAATGCCGCCGGCGATATAGGAGAAGGCGATGGTAAGGGCGGAGCGGTGGGCGCGGTTGGGTGCGGGCTCTTCGAGGCCAAGCTCGAAGCGCATCATGAAGTCGACCCAGGCTTTGGGGTTCCTTTTTAGGGCGGCAAGGACGGGGCCCGCGCTCTCGCGGTCGACGGAATACTGCTCGAAGATCTCGTAGATCTCCTCCTCCTCGTCGTGGACGCGCTCGATGACCTCGCGCTCTTCGCGGCGGCGTTCGGAGACGTAGTGCTCGGCGTCGCCGCGGGCAGCGAGATAGCCGCCTAGACCCATGGCGATCGAGCCGGCAGCTATTTCGGCCAGTCCGGCAAGAACGACGATGTGTGCGGAGGCGACTACGCCTGAGAGTCCGGCGGCGAGCGCGAAGGGTACGGTGAGGCCATCTGACAGGCCAATCACCACGTCGCGGACGACGTCAGTGGACTCGAAATGATCTTCGATGTGGGGTCTGCCGGCTACATCATGCATGGCGGGAGTGTACCGCAGGCAGCCCAACAGAATGGTTGTCGAGCGATTGTGGAGACGCATTGGCGTCTTTCCAGCGGTTAAAACGTCTCAATGGAACAAGTTTGAGATGATTTGTTGGACAGGTGCCTGAAGATGCCAGGTTTCGGACGGAGATGGGCCCTACTTTGTTTGGCGGCCGTTGGCGTGATGGTGGCGCACGCGAGCCGCAATGCGGAGGCCCAGGACGAGAGCACCGAGGGTCTGGCTGGTGGACAGATGGTGCGCGGCATCGTGACGACTACAGCGGCGAATCGGCTGGCGATCAAGACGGACAAGGGTGATACCTACCAGATCACGGTAACCGACAACACGCGCATCGTGAAGGACCGGCAGCCTTTCAAGCTGACAGCGGTACGGGCTGGCGATACTGTAGGAGCGATGGGAGTGCTGGACGCCCCAACCAGGACAGTGCACGCTTTATTCGTGATGGTGGTGGACGCTGAAGAGGTGAAGAAGGCGCGTGAGGGGTTGGGCAAGGTCTATATCGCCGGTAAGGTGACGGCGATCGACGAGTTGAAGCTGACGGTCCAGCGACCGGATGGGGTGAGCCAGGTGATCGCGGTGGATGAAGGGACGTCTTTCCGCAAGGGCGGTCGGCAGTTGCAGTCGGCGATTGATGGCACGGGGCCATCGGAGGTGGTTCCAGGCGGTGCGCCCGGCGGCGAGAGCATTACGCTTGCGGATATCAAGGTGGGCGACAACGTTGCGGGCAAGGGTGAGTTAAGGGGCGGAATCTTTGTGCCGAGCCAGCTTGGTGTCGGTGACCCGTCAACGCGGCGGCGTAGACGGTCGGAGGGAGCGGGATCTGCTGGCGCTCCAGGGCCGCAGTAGCGATGAGAGCGACGAGGAGATCTGTGGGCTTGAGAACGATACGGCTGAATTCGCTTGCAGTAGCGGCATGGATCGCCGGTGGTCTGCTGTTTGCGACGGCAGGTGGCGCTGCGCAGACTGCTCCGACGGAAGCTCCCGCTGCGGTGCAGGCTCCGGTGGCTGATGCTGCGCAGGGTGGGACGATTAAGGGAGCGGTGAAAGCCGGAACGATTCCGCTGCCGGGTGTAAGCGTCACGGCGACAAACACTCTGACGGGCAAGAAGTACGCTACGACCTCGGACGTGGAGGGCAGCTTCGCCATGACCATTCCGAAGAATGGCCGCTATGTGGTGAAGGTAGAGTTGGCGGCGTTCGCGAGCGCGACGGCCGAGGTGCTGCTGAATGCTGCCGGGCAGAACGGCGGCAAGGCGGAGCAGCGGGCGGACTTCGGGATGCAGCTTGCCTCGCGAGTGGCGGCGCAGGAGACGCAGCAGGCAAATACAACACGCGCCGCCGCAAGCGCCATCGGACGCGGGCTGCAATCGCTGAGCGTGGCGGGCGACACGACGTTCGCAGACGCTACGGCGGCTGCGGGTAACTCGGGTGTCCAAATGCCGACGCTCTCCGGAATTGGAACGGGCGATGGTGCGCTGTCGACGGATTCCGTGACGGTGAGCGGCCAGATTGGGCAGACAAATGGATTGGCGAATTTCAATGAGGATGAGATTCGGCAGCGCATCCAGGATGCGATCGGGCAGGCGCAACGACAGGGCGGCGCAGCGGGAGATATGGCGGGCGCGGTTGCCGGGATGCTTGGCGGCATGATGGGAGGCGGTGGTGGTTTTGGCGGGCCCGGTGGAGGCGGCGGAGGGCGTGGCGGACGCGCTGGTGGCGGTGGAGGAGGAGGATTCCGAGGATTTAATCCCACCCAGCCACATGGTGCAATTTTCTACCAGGGCGGCAATGCGGCGTTGAATGCGACGACTTATTCGCTGACCGGCGCTCCCGATATTAAGCCGGCGTATAGCTCAAATCGTTTTGGCGTGAGCTTTACCGGCTCGCCTTCAATTCCAGGTGTGATCAAGGCGAACTCGAAACAGTTTATCTTTCTCAATGTGACGGGGCAGCGGAACATCAATCCGCAGAACTTCTATGGAACGGTGCCGACGCTTTCAGAGCGGGGCGGAGATTTTTCGCAACTGACCCAGACGGGTGCGACGACTGTCGTGCCGCTGTTTGATCCCACTACCGGCAAGCAGTTCCAGAACAATGTGATTCCGACGCCGCGCCTTTCGCCGCAGGCGCTTGCGCTGTTGAACTACTATCCGGCACCGAACATTCCGCTGGCGGGAACACAGGGTTACAACTATCAGACGATTACGACGGCGGGGTCGAATGCGACGCAGGCGGCGCTGCGGTATGTGAGGAACTTTGGCGCTACACCGCCGCAGGGGGGTGGCCGTCGGGGAGGCGGTGGCGGCGGGAGGCAGGCAGCGGCTAACGGACCGAAGGCATTGCGGCAGAACATCAACTTCAATGGAAGCTACTCGCATACGGCGAGTGACAGCCCGAATATCTTCCTTCCGCTTGGCGGGGCTACGGAGTCGACCGGCTATGGCATCACGGCTGGCTATACGATCGGCTATGGGCGGCTGACGAATAATGCTTCGCTGAACTGGAATCGCTCCAACAGCATGACGCGCAACTATCTCACAAACGGGCAGGTGAATCCTGCGCTGAATGCGGGAATCACGGTCGGTAATGCGGCGATCCAGAGCAACCCGTTTAACTATGGTGTTCCATCGCTGACGTTTTCAGGATTTACCAGCCTCGCAGAGACGTCCCCTAGCGAGGCTATTAGTCAGACCATCTCGTTGAGTGATTTCGTGAGTTGGAGTCATAAGAAGCACAACATGCGCTATGGGATCGACGTGCGGCGAGTTCATGCGGACAGCATCGGCTCGGCGAATGTGCTGGGCTCGTTTACGTTTTCGGGATATGCGACACAGAGTCCGACGGCGGCTGCAGCGGCTGCTAACAGCACAACACCGCAAGTGAGCGGCTCGGGGTTCGCAGACTTTCTGCTTGGGCTTCCGCAGCAGTCAGCGATTCAGGCAGGGCTGCAGAAGACGTATCTGCGGGCGAATGTTTATGACTGGTATGCGCAGGATGACTGGCGCGCACTGCCCAGCCTAACGCTGAACTTCGGCTTGCGCTATGAGTACTTCTCACCATACGTGGAGAAGAATAACCACCTCGTCAATCTGGATCACAACGCGGATTTCACCCAGGTTGCCGCTGTCGAGCCGGACCAGAAGGGGCCTTACAGTGGAGCGTTTCCTCGATCGCTGGTCAATCCGGATCGCAATATGTATTCGCCACGCATCGGATTTGCCTACCGGGTTAAACATCTTAAGGAGACGGTTCTTCGAGGTGGCTATGGGATCAATTACAACACCGGGCAGTACGCTACCTTTGCGCGGCAACTTGCGTTTCAGCCACCCTTTGCGGTGACGCAAACGAACATCGTAAATCAGCAGGGCTGCGGCGTCTTTACGCTGGCGAACGCCTTCAACTGCTCGACGGCGCCGGTACAGAATAACTATGCCGTCAATCCGAATTACCGATTGGGCCATGTGCAGATCTGGAATCTGGACATACAGAAGACCTTGCCTCTTGGGATCGTCGCCAATGTTGGCTACAACGGTGCAAAGGGCGGAGATCTTGATATTGTTCGAGCTCCTAACCGGACAGCAACGGGCCTGCTGAACACGGCGGCACAGGCGTTCAACTATGAAGATTCGCTTGGCTACTCGCGGTTCGAATCGCTGAGCGTGAACGTGCGCAAGCGACTCCAGAAGGGTGTGTCTCTCCAGGCGACCTATCAGTATGGACACTCGATCGACGATGCTTCCTCGATCGGGGGTGGGGCTTCCGTGGTGGCGCAGAACGATCTCGATCTCAATGCGGAAGAGGGGAACAGCACCTTCGACGTTCGGCATAAGGTGACGGGAAACTGGGTGCTCGAACTGCCGTTTGGACCAAACCGGGCTTACTTTACGAAGGGCGGTTTCTGGTCGAAGGCGCTGGATGGTTTCTCGGTCTCGGGCGACTTTACCTTTGCGACGGGAACCTACTACACGCCACGTTACCTCGCGACCGTCGCCGAGACGAACACCGGAACCAACAACACGCTGCGGCCCGATCGGAACTTTGCAGTGCCGATCGCGGGGGCTGGGCGGATTCAGCAGTGGTTCAACCCGGCGGCGTTTACGGCTCCGCCGAATGGCTTTGGAACGGCTTCGCGTGGGTCTATCGAGGGGCCGGGGATCGTTGGGATTGATGCTTCCCTTTCGCGCACCGTATCGCTGGGGGATACGCGTTCTTTTGAGGCGCGCGTGACAGGAAACAATGTCTTCAACACAGTGCAGTACTCGGGCATCAACACCACGTTGAATTCGAATACCTTCGGTCAGGTCACTTCCACAGCAGCGCAGCGAACGATCTCGATGATTGCACGGTATCGGTTCTAAGGATGAGAGACGCGCTGAAACTTTACGATCGAAAAGGCTGGTGGCGCGCAGGACGGAGCGGCGTTGCTACGGTGCTCGGCAGCCTTTTGACTCTCCTTCCGGCGACTGGCTGGACGCAACAGCAAGGTGACGCGGGAACCTTCACGCTGAAGGTGCAGACCGACATTGTGTTGACCAACGTTGTGGTGCGCGATCGGAAGACGGGTGAAGTCGTCAAAGATCTGAAGGCTAGCGACTTTACCGTTCTCGAGAACGGCAAGCCACAGAAGATCGCCAGTTTCGACTATCAGAATGTAGACCAGGCGGCGGTGTTGCATGAGAAGACGACGGTAAGCGGCAAGGCTACGATCGCTGACCTGCTCGATCCACATTTAGCGGCAAATAATGGAGAGTTGCGGGATCATCGGCTGATCGTGATGTTCTTTGATCTCAGCAGCATGCAGCCCGAGGATATTGATCGCGCGGTCGAGGCGGCGCAGGACTACATCAACAAAAAGATGCAGTCCGCAGATCTCGTGGCGCTCGTGAGCATGGCGACCAGCCTGAATATGGATCAGGATTTCACTGCGGATAAAGCTAAGTTGCTCTCGGGGGTTGGCAAGTACAACGGGACGGAAGGCACGGGTTTCGCGAACGGTAATGAGGGTGGAAACTCGGGCGGAACGGCGGATAACGGATCGTCCTTTACGGCGGATGACAGTGAATATAATGCGCTGAATACGGACCGTGAACTCTATGCGATCCGCACCATTGCAAAGAGCCTGGAGCGGGTGGATCAGCGCAAGAGCATGCTTTACTTCAGCGGCGGGCTGACGCGGCAAGGCATCGAAAATCAGGCGAGTATGCGGGCTGCCACGAACGAAGCAGTGAAGGCCAACATGGCGATCTACAGTGTCGACTCGCGCGGATTGGAAGCACTGCCGCCGGTCGGCAATGCGTCCACGGGAAGTCTGCGCGGAACGGCTGCGTACAGTGGTGGCGCCATGCAGAGCATGCTGGACGCTAACTTCGGCTCGCAGGAGGTGCTGGGTACACTTGCCTCCGATACGGGCGGAAAAGCGTTCTTTGATTCAAATGATTTCGCTCCGGCATTTCAGCAGATTCAGCACGATACCGAGGCGTATTACATCGTCGGTTTCCACTCGACGAATACTGCTCGCGATGGAAGCTATCGCCACCTGACGGTGAAACTCAATCGGCCTGACGTGAAGGTCGACTACCGTCCGGGTTACTATGCGCCGGCTGACTTTCAGCATGCCAAGACCGAGGATCGTGAGCTTGCACTGACCGAGCAGCTTCGCAGCGACCTGCCTGCTACGGACGTTGCGCTCTACCTGCAAGCGCTGTACTTCCGCTTGGAAGATAACAAGTTTTTCGTGCCGGTCTCGCTGATCGTACCGGGTTCGCAGATTCCATTCGTAAAAAATGGCGACCGCGATAAGGCGACGATCGACGTGATCGGGCAGGTAAAGAATGCGCAGAATATTCCTGTCGGCAACATTCGGGACACCGTGAAATTGGAGTTGGACGCGGCACAGCAGGTCAAGCGCAAGAACATTCAGTACGCTACCGGATTCACGCTGGCGCCCGGAAAGTATCATCTGAAGTTTGTCGTTCGCGAGAACCAGACGGGAGCGATGGGAAGCTTCGAGACGGACCTGCAAGTTCCGGACCTTCGCAAGACGCCGCTCAAGCTGAGCTCGATTGTGCTTGCCAGCCAACGTTCTCCGAACGCCGCTAAGAAGTCAGTCAACCCCCTGGTGCGGGATGGGGTGGAATGGATTCCAAACGTTCCGCATGTCTTTCGGCAGGACCAGCATCTCTACTTCCTCTATGAAGTTTATGATCCCGCGCGGCAAAAAGGAGCGCCGGTGCAGGCTGCATCGCCCGGGCTGGGACGACGCGAGAGTGGACCGGTGCGGGTGCTGACGAGTATCGAATTTATGATTGGCGGGACGAAGGTCTATGAGACGCCGCTGGTTGAGGCTACCGCGATCAATATTCCGGAACGAGGCGCAGTGGCGTTCCAGTTCGACGTGCCGCTGGCCCAGCTGAAGCCGGGAACGTATGTCTGCCAAGTCAACGTGATCGATGATGCCGGCGGCAGTTTCAGCTTCCCCCGACTTGCGATGATGGTGACGGCGCCGACGGCCGTTCCTGCTCCAGCTATACCTGCAGCAAATGCCTCTCCTGCCCTGTGAACATGTCATTTGACAGTCGCATCATGGCGGTGCATCATACTTTGCGCTCGCCTTGGTGGTGCTGCCATGTGTTTTCCGCAACGAAATATCCCCACGCTTCTTCTTATCTTGAGCTTCTGGATCCTCCCTTCCCTGCTTGCAGCCCAGGAGTCTGACACGGCACAGAGCGTGCGTGCCCGACGTCATGAAGACCCACAATGGCTTAGCGTCAAGGATCACTTGCCTGACCTGGTGACGGCTCCCCTGTTGACCCTTGAGGCACAAGGGGACCTGCTCCGTGTGCGACGCTTTCCGGAGGATGCGCTCGAGTTTTACATGGCTGCACTAAGGCGTGGCGGACCATCAGCAAATTTGATGAACAAAGTAGGCCTGATCCAATTGGAGTTGCGCAATGTAGTGCTGGCGCAGGGATACTTTCGAGAGGCGATCAAGGTTGACCGCAATAATGGTCAGGGCTGGAACAATCTTGCAGCTACCGAGTACCTGGAGCGCCAGTATGGTGCGTCCGTGAGCGACTACAAGAAAGCAGTCAAACTGTCCAAGACCAATGCTGTCTTTCACGCCAATCTGAGCACCGCCTACTTCGAGACGAAAAACTACAAGAATGCTCGCCGAGAGGCAGACGAGGCGCTGCGCCTGGACCCGCTTGTGTATCAACATACGAATGGGGCCGGCATCTCAGCTCACGTGCTAACGGTCGAGGATCGCGCTCGTTTCGCCTACGAGATGGCCAAGCTTTATGCGCAACATGGCCAGGAAGAGGAGATGCTGCACTCCCTTGCGATTGCCAGCGAGAATGGCTTTGACATCGTTTCCAAGATGACAAAAGACCCCGTTTTGGCGAAGTACAAGGACGATCCACGTGTTGCTTTGCTTGTGATGACCGCGAAGGCACTGCACCTGGGCGACCCCTCCGTGATTGCGAACACTGCTGCCGTCAATCGCAAGATGCTGGACGCCAGCACGCAGCCTCACTAACGGCTACTTGTAGGGGCAGTGGCGGCAATCGGAGTTGCAGCAGTAGCCGCGCTTAAGATGATAGGCGGCAGTGAAGACCACGTATGGTCCCTCATAGTAGAACTCCTCGGGGGCGAGTTCGTCCGGCACAGCCTCTTGAGCCGGTTCAGGGGATGGCTTCGTGGATTGTTGCGTGCCGGGCATCTAGAACAATCTTAGATGGGGCGACGGTACTGTGGGCAGAATACCGGCCGGGACTAGAGCGGGTTGGGCTTCCTGTTCATCCGGTGAAGCGTCTTCGCGGTAGACCGACCCGTTGTGAAAGCGCACGTGCTTGCCCGGGACGGAGGCGATTCGGTCGCCGGGAACAACGATGCCGGAGAGGTTCATCGGGTCTGCTGCCGCGACCGTGATGATCTCCGTGGAACCTTGATGGCGAGCGGCGCGAAGGCTCTCGACGGCTGGCGGAAGTGCGAACTGCTCTCCGCCAAAGCCCGAGACGAAGCGGCCGCCACGCACCTCACCTCGGGCTTCGAGGCGCCGCAGGATGTTTAGCAGATCGCGCCATTTAGGGGCATTTGACTCGCGGGCGAGGAGGTCGCGGAAGAGGACGCCATAGCGTGCGAGCAGCATGCGGGCGGCGGATTCGAGTGCGGCGTCGGTATTGCGCGCCTGCTCGATCGCAGTCGGGGCAACGTGGACCTCCTCGCAAAATAAGGACCAGCGGCCAGCAGAGCTGCGAGTCTTTTTTTCGGGAGCGGCGGCGATGGATTTACGACGTGGGTCCATCATGCAGCGGAGTTGATCGAAGCCGTCTGCTGCTGCGAGGCCAGCGGTCGCAAGTTCCCACAGCGCGTGTTGGGACTGGGGGCGGCTGAGGTTAAGAATGCGTTGCACGTCGTTCGAAAAACAGGCGCCCCGCTGTTGTAGGAGGGCGCGGACCTGGAGGGCTTCCGGGCTGAGAGCCTGCTGGAGTTTGGCGTCTTCCACACACTGCTGGGCGAGCGCGTGCGGTAGCCAGTCGGCGGTATCGCGGATGAAGAACGTGATGGGCGCGGCGTTGGTTGGGATAACGCGGCGCGGGGCTGAGCCGTCGCCAACCGACCAGGCCGGGTGCGGCGAGACGCGACCCCAGCCGACGGCTCCCGAGAGGCAAAGATTATCGAGGCAGCGTGGATCGTAGTTGGCGATGCGCGCCGGGAGGAGAGTTCGTTCCCACTCGATGGCGGGAGCTTCAAAGCCTTCCAGCTGCGAGAGCGCTTCGAGGACGCCATCCTCGCCGCTAAGTTGTGTCTGCGGAGCAAGATGCTGCCAGCCGAGTAGCCAGCGCATGTAGACCGCCGGGGTTACGGCTTCAATCTGCTTTCGCAACGTGCCAAGTGCGAGGCGATGGATGCGCTGAAGAATGCGGCGCTCGCACCATTCGATCTCGTGCTCTTCAGTGGTGGCCACATGCTCGAAGGCTCCGCGCATGAGCAGGCCCTGCATCTCCATAGCGAGGAAGGCCTGGTAGATGATCGCCGGATCAAGCGAGAGTCGTGTGGCCAGGGCAATTGCAGAGACAGGGCCCAAAATTTGTAACCATCCACGAACACATTTTGCGCTGGCTTCTTCTTGTGTAACCTTTACTGTTGCATTTGAAGGAACAACCCACAGCGCACTTACCTGCGGAAGACATTCTGTGGCGATCCAGCAGGGAATGCCGGCGCAATCGACCGTCTGGGCGCGTCCGGTGCGGGTCAGCTTTTCGTAGAAGAATGGCCAGTGCTGTGCATCCTTTGTGTCGATCGAGGCGAGTGGAAGTGCGACAAGGCCTTGGAGCAGATCGTGCAGTTCGTGCTCATCGCGGAGGTCGGGCCAGCACTCGCGGCGTACGGTGTCGATGGCGTGTTGATCGAGTCGGCCTGTCTGGTTGAGGACGCTATCGGGAAGACCTCCGCGCAGTGAAACAGCCTTGGCGCGGCGCTCCTCGAGGCCCGCCTCGTCAAGGAAGGCGTATGGGTTTGCGTTGAGAAGCTCGTGCGCAAACTGCGATGGAACGGGCGTGTCGACGGCGAGACAGCGGATGCTCCCGTCCGCAATTCCGCGTAGCACCTCGACAAGCCCTTCGAGGTCCATTGCCTCCTGCAGAACATCTTGCATGACCTCGCGGACGAGCGGGTGATCGGGGATCTGGATGTCACCGACGATGGTTTCGAAGCATGCGGCAGCTTGCGGAAAGACGCTTGCCATCAGGTCTTCGGAACGGGTGCGCTGGATCTGCGGCGCGATGCGTTTGCCCTTCGACATGCGGAGGAGTTGCAGGGAGCGTCCGGCGGCCCAGCGCCAGCGATTCTTGAAGATGGGTGACGCAATGGCAGCCTGTTCGAGCAGTTCCTTGGCGGTGTGCTCGGAGAGGAACCGGAAGACATCCGAGAGGGGGAAGCTGTGCTGCTCGGCGAGCGAGATGTTGATGCCGTTGTCGGTGGTAGCGGCCTGTAGCTCGAAATTGAAGCCGCGGCAGAAGCGCTTGCGCAGGGCGAGGCCCCAAGCTTTGTTGATGCGGCCACCGAAGGGCGCGTGCAGGATGAGCTGCATGCCGCCGCCGTCGTCGAAGAATCGCTCGGCGATGATGGTCGTCTTAGACGGGACGGCTCCGAGCACGGCGCGGCCGGTGACGATGTAGGTAATGAGCTGCAGGGCTCCGGAGGCGCAGACGCCGCAGACTTCACTGAGCCAGTCGATGGCAGCGGCTACCTCGGGCTGCGAGGCGGAGAGGAAGCCGGGCGAGACGTTTGGCGTGCGCTCGGAGATTTGCTCGCGGAGATCGCCTACGCCGTCGCAGAGGACGGCGGTTCGCTGCGGTGCTTCGCCCTCCCAGAAGGGCAGGCTTGGCGGTGCGCCGTGAGCGTCTTCGACCAGCACGCGGCCGACGGCTTCGACGCGCTGGATGCGCCAGCTGGTGTTGCCGAGGAGGATGACATCGCCGGCGCTCGAGTCCACGGCGAAGTGCTCGTCAAGCGTGGCGATCTGCACACCTTCCGGCTGAAGGATGACGCTGAAGGTAGCGATATCCGGGATTGCGCCGCCGTTGGCGATGGCGATCATGCGGGCTCCGCGACGGGGGTGAAGCTGGCGCTGGATGCTGTCATGGAGCAGATAGGCGCCGTAGCGGCCACGGCTCACTTCGATGCCGTTGGCAAGCAGGCCGATGAGTTCGTCGAAGTGCTCGCGGGTGAGGTCGCGGTAGGCGTAGGCGCGGCGCAGGGCGGTATAGAGTGCGTCCTGATCCCAGGATTCTGCCCCGCATGCGGCGACGATCTGCTGCATGAGGACGTCCATCGGCTGAGGCGGAACTTGGAGCAGGTCGAGTTCGCCGGCGCGCATCTTGCGGATGAGTGCGGCCTGTTCGAGGAGGTCGTCGCGCGTGGTGGCGAAGAGGCGGCCCTTCGGAATGGCTCCGCGCCAGTGGCCGGCACGACCGACGCGCTGCATCGCTACGGCCACGTTGCGAGTGCTGGCGATCTGGCAGACGAGGTCGATGTCGCCGATGTCGATGCCGAGTTCGAGCGAGCCGGTGGCAACGAGGATCTTGATCTCGCCCCGTTTGAGGCGCTGCTCGGCGTCGAGGCGGAGGGTGCGGGAGAGCGAGCCGTGATGTGCGGCGACGTGCTCGATGCCAAGGCGTTCGGCGAGGGCGAAGGAGATCTTCTCGACGAGGCGGCGGGTGTTGACGAAGACCAGGGTGGAGCGGTGGTTCTCGGCGTGGACGGCTAGCTTGTCGAAGATCTCTTCCCACATGCCGTTGGTGGTGACGGAGCTGAGTTCGTCGCTGGGGACTTCGATGGCGATGTCGAGCTCGCGGCGCTGGCCTACCTGGATGATGTTGGCGGGCTTCCGGGAGGCGTCGATGCCGGTGAGGAAGTCGGCTACGAGGGCGATGGGGTTCTGGGTTGCGGAGAGGCCGATGCGCTGCGGGCATTCGGCGGAGCCGGTGAGGAAGGCTCCGGGGGCCAGCTTATTCTCGCCGCAGACGAGAGCGGTGAGGCGTTCGAGCGAGAGGGCTAAGTGGGCTCCGCGCTTGTTGCCGGCGACAGCGTGGATCTCGTCGACGATGATGGTCCGGACGCGGCGCAGGTGCTCGCGGGACTTGCCGGCGGTGAGGAGGATGTAGAGCGACTCAGGCGTCGTGACGAGGATGTGGGGTGGGTGCTTGAGCATGGCGACGCGCTCTTTGGGGAGGGTGTCGCCGGTTCGGACGCCGGTGCGGATGCCGGTTGAGAGGTAGCCGCGCTCCAGGGCTAGTTGCTGGATCTCGGCCAGCGGGCCGTCGAGGTTCTTCTGGACGTCGTTCGAGAGGGCCTTGAGGGGCGAGATGTAGACGACCTGGGTCGTGGGGCTGAGGGAGCCGTCGATGGACTGGCGGAGGAGCTTGTCGATGCAGACTAAGAATGCCGCCAGGGTTTTGCCTGATCCAGTGGGCGCGGAGATGAGGGTCGCCTCGCCTGCTAGGATGCTTGGCCAGCCGTGCGTCTGCGGCTCGGTGGGGGTGCCGAACTTCGTGACGAACCACTCTGCCGTGACTGGATGAGCCCAGGAAAGCTCCGGGGGGATTTCCATTGGCTGATTGTACTGCGTTCGCTTTTTGTGCGCCTACATGTTTCCACTGCCGACGTCGGAGGCTGCGGCGGCGGGGTTGTCGGCTTCGAGGTACTCTTCGATGACCCGGTCGAGTGAACCCTGGGCTTCGAGGATGAAGTCGATGGCGTCGCGGCCTGCGCCCTGTCCGCCGGGGTGGGGGGTGGTGTAGTGACAGGCGCCTTTGACCTGGGGTCGGGCGTTGGCGGTGGCGATGGCCAGGCCGCAGACCCTGAGGATGGGGAGGTCTACGATGTCGTCTCCGACGTAGGCCAGTTCGTCTACGGTGATGCCTGCTTTGGCGACTATCTCGTTCATTGCAGACAGCTTGTGAGCCTGGCCCTGGTAGATGAATTCGAGCTTGAGGTCGTTGGCGCGGATGGCTACTGTCTGGGATTGGCGCTTGGTGATGATGCCGACGCGCAGGCCGCCGAGACGGGCGAGGGAGATGCCGAGGCCGTCGTGAGCGGCGAAGCCCTTGGCCTCGATTCCCTTTCCGTTGGCGTCGGGGATGACGAAGATCTGGCCGTCGGTGAGGACGCCGTCTACGTCGAAGATGATGACTTTAATCTTTTTGGCTCGGTCTTGAGCGGAGAGGGACATGACCTGATGATACGTGGCGAGCCCGAGGGGAGGATCGGGCTCGCCTGTGAGTCTAGCGCCAGTAGCCTTCGTGCCAGACGTGGCCGCCGCGTTCGCCGCGCCACTCACCGGGGTACCAGACTGCTCCTGCATGCGGTGGACGGCGGTAGGCTCCGGCTGTCCAGACGTAGCGCTGGCCGTCCCAACGGTGGTAGCCGGGGACCCAGTAGTAGCCGGGGCGGGCGACGGGGACGACTTCAACCGGGCGCGGTGGCGGTTGGCCGATACGGACGACGATCTGGGCGCCAGCGACAGCAGTTCCTACGGAGAGGAGAAGGGCCGATGTTGCGATGAGGAGATTCTTTTTGACGTTCATGGTGGCTCCTTGATGATCCAGAGGTGTAGACCTGAGGGGGAGTCATTAGTTGCGTTTTGGACTTCAATCTTTGATTTTTTCGTTTTGGTCCAAGTATCTAGGTCGCTTGTTATGAAGCACTTAGGACCTCAGGTCTATTCAAAGTATTCAAAGGAATGGACTTAGGGGCAAAGTACACAAACGAAATGGGTTAACGAGACAGTGGATGCTCTCGGTCGAGTTCCGGGCGATAGTTTCGGCGGGTGTCCCAGGTCTTGCGGCCGCGTTCCGGTTCGGGTGCGAGTGTTGGTGGTTTGGGGATGTGGCGGGCCACGTTCTGGGCGTGGGCCTCGCGGAAGTGCTGGCGGAAGGCTGGGTCGGCGAAGGGGTTCTGGTTGACGACGGTCGGGGTTCGGGACATTCTGGTTTCTCCTTGTGGGTTAAATGAGGAAAGCTGCAGCGGAGCCTGGTGGCTCTTTTGCAGCTTTTTATCCCTGTTAACAGTTTACCGGATTGACCTAAACTCATCCGCCAACTATTTTTGACTATTTTCGAGGTTGGCTTGCGCGGAAGGGTGCGTCTTTATTGGCGTTTGATGAGGGTGAACTTTTGAGGGAGGTCGCGGGGGCTTGACACGATTTTCGGAGGGCGCGTTTCGGGGGTGAGGATGTTCACTTTACTCGATGGAGGTTCGGCGGTAGGGTGTTGGGCGGGAGAGCGCCATGGCGAGGTCGGATGAGAAGGAGTTGACGAAGTATCAGCGGGAGAAGCTGGAGAAGACGCCGAAGGAGTTTGGGTGCGGCATCCTGCATTCCTCGATTGAAGAGGCGCTGATCCATGCGCAGATGAACCTTGGGATTCGGAGCAGTACAGGGGTGGTGCTGGTGCCGACGATGCCGTACCTGGGGACGATGGGGCACAACTCCGGCACGGTGGTGGGGTGGCAGGTGAACGCGAACAAGCGCTATCGGCTGGACGTGGATCGGAACCTGAACCATACGTTCTATGGGAAGCGGCCCGCCGTGGTCTTCGACCCGGAGGGGCTGACGCTGAGCGAGATGATTGCGCTGAAGGGGCCGCAGGGCGTTCATGTGAATGAGGAGGATTTCACGCGGGCCACTCGGCAGCGGATCAGTCATCCGACGGAGAGTATTGCGGAGCGGGCGGATACGTACTGGCGGAAGTGGTCGAAGCAGTTTGGGGTGCCTGGGTTTATCAAGGCGGAGGATTTGTAGGGGTAGGCGCAACAACATAAAACAGACGACTACATTCAAGGTGGTTTTCCAGACAGCGTTACGCGTGGAGGACTTGCACACCAGCTAAGTTGTAAGTTCCAGTAGAGGATTAACTTCTTGCGTGATCGCGCTAAACCTGTCTTTAAGATACTGGCGATCTGCATCTGCAACCGTAAATTCGGTACTCGCCTTCCAAGAACCCATGGACTCAGGGTCGTTTGCGATCCCATTCAGCCAGCCAGGACGACATAGATCTCGTTCTAAGGGTGTGAACAAAATCATTTAATGTTGCACATCCTGTACAAAGTAGCCTTTCGCATATGATGTTCGCTCCTGACCGGGTGCTCACCTTGTCGAACTCCGCACCAAGGATTTTACTTATTAACAAACAATCCCCAATAGAGTCAGACATAAGAACCAGAGGGAATATCTTAGTTACCTGAGATAGATCAACTCCCTCTACCAGGGTCGCCCTATCCTCACTTCTAAGAAGCGCAATGGAGCGTGCCAATTGGCCACCACCTTTCGCCTTTCCGCGTTCATTTGTAATCAGCTTCAATGTAATCTCCGCATCTAGATTTTCGACAACTCCGCTGTACTTAGATACAGCAGTAAACATTGAAGCTTTATATTCAATCATTACTAACTCTGTTCCGCACAAGATCATGCCGTCGCAAAACTCCTTTTCTGGATGTCGCGCAAAACGAGGCGAAGGTATGAAGTGGTTTTCGCCTTGGCAGTTTGCACCAAGTATTTCATTTATGTACTCTTCAAAGACTGCCCCCCAAAATCTCGGCAACTTACTTTTTGCGTCCTCGGAAGACGAAAAAATTTCCCAATAAGCACCAGCCCAAAGTTTCTGTAAGATAAATGCCAAATCAAGCCCAAAATAAACATTCCCCATTTTTATTAGTGGATGTTGGCGAAATATTGTGAAGTCATTTGCGCCACAGTCACGACGGACAATTTCGGCACGGAACTTCTCGCGCGTTGCCCCAACCTGTAACCAGAAGAGCTCTTGCGTCTTAATAGATAGGTTGCTCTTCTGCCAGTAATCGCTGGGGTAAAAGAGTTTATAGCCAATTTTTGCGGTGTAAGAGACCGAATTCCCAACAAGTAGGGATAAACACATCGCGAAATAGACACGAAGGTCTAATCCCGTTTTTCCGAGAAATACTTTTTCGAAGTCTATGAAATCGGGATGACGAAGAAGTTTTCGAGGATGAATAAAGATCATATCGAAAGCTTGCACCGCTATGCTTGCAGTGTCGGCTCCAGAATATTCGTCGACTGCGATAAACTCACTCAGCAGATGCTTCGATCGAACGACTTCATCTACACTGTCCATGAATGATCGATCTTGTATATGAAATTGATCGCTGATCATCAAGAGTATTAATCCCGGGTCTATGGGCGCGGCAATGAAGTTTTCACCATACTCGGGGCAATGTTTCATCGCCGCTTTAGCGAGATACAAGAATTGACGACGATGGAATGGTTCCTTCTTGGGTGATAAAGCGGTAATTGGTCTCGTCATGTCATAAATGATCATGTCGCCCAAGATTCCCGGGTAAAGGGCCCTCACAAGCTGCCTGCTGAAGAATAAGGACTCTTTATCGGGTCCGTTCCACAAAGATAGTTGACTACCCATCCGCAGGCAAAACGTTAGTACCGATTCAAGAGAGTACTTAGAAAGTCTCCTCGCAACATCAGAATCTGAGGCTGCACTCGTAAAGTACTGCTCATAACTGATAAAGACACCAAATTGTGCGCCTCTCAATATACAACTCCATAAAAAAGAAGAGGCGACCTGATCAGGCCGCCCCTTGGGTTAGTTTGATGCTGCGTTAGCTGCAGCCGGAGGTGCTGCCGCAGGACATGCAGCGGTAGCAGGAGCCGCTGCGGGTCATTATTGAGCCGCAGGTGGCGCAGGAGGGGGAGTCGCCCATGTCGTAGAGGTCCTTCATGGCGTCGGCTGCGTGGTAGATGCCTCGGTCTTCGAAGGAGGTTGTGGTGGAGGGTTCGAGGCCGCTGCGGGCCTGGAGGTCGGGAGCGATACCACCCTGGGGGGCGGTGCGGTCGGCGTACTCGCTTTCGAAGGGGTGGATTGGGGTGTCGCCCGGTACAGAAGCAGATCCCTCCGCTTCGCTGCGGGATGACGAATCAGTCGATGACTGACTGGACACCACCGTGTTGACGGGTACCGAACTGGTGAATGATTCGCTCCCGTTCGATCCGACGACACGATTGGCGGGCGAGGTGATGTGGCCGTGGACGGGGACGTGGGTCTGGGGGGCGAGACCGCTGAAGAGGTCGAGCTGGTGGCCGGAGAGGAAGCGGAGCTGAATCCAGCGGAAGATGTAATCCATGATGGACTTGGCGTAGCCGATTTCGGGGTTGCCGGTCCAACCGGATGGCTCGAAGCGGGTGTGGGCGAACTTCTCGCAGAGGACCTTGAGGGGGACGCCGTGCTGGAGGGCGAGGGAGATCGCCGTGGCGAAGGAATCCATGAGGCCGGAGATGGTGGAGCCCTCTTTGGCCATGCGGATGAAGATCTCGCCGGGGCACTGGTTGGGGTAGAGGCCGACGGTGAGGTAGCCCTCGTGTCCGCCTACGGCGAACTTGTGGGTGACGGAGGCGCGCTCGGAAGGGAGACGGTTGCGGACGGCGCGGGGTGGAGCCTGGGCGTCGGTGGAGTCTGAGTTCTGCGTGCTGGCGGCGAGGATGGCGGTGAGCTGGTTGTTGATGGTGGTGAGCTGGAGCTCGAGGTCGGAGATGCGATTGGCTGCAGCAGCCTTCTCGGCGACGATGGCCTCGTCGATCTCGATGGAGCCAGCCTCTACGTTGCTTACCTTGTCGACGGCTTTTGTACCCTTCTTGTTGTCATCCGTTTGAGCAGAGACGTTGAGGGGCTGGGTTCCCTTGGAGTTGTCGCGGTAGATGGCTACGGCCTTAATGCCCTGTCGCCAGGACTCGATGTAGGCCTCGGCGATGTCGTCGACGGAGCAATCCTGCGGGAGGTTGACGGTTTTGGAGATGGCTCCGGAGAGGAAGGGCTGGGCTGCGGCCATCATCTTGATGTGGCCCATGTAGTGGATGCTGCGGGTTCCCTTGGCGGGCTTGAAGGAGCAATCGAAGACGGCGAGGTGCTCGGGCTTGACGCCGGGCGCGCCCTCGATGGTGCCGGTGGCGTCGATGTAGCTGACGATGGCGTTGACCTCTGCCTCGGTGTAGCCGAGCTTGATGAGCGCGGAGGGTACGGTGTTGTTGACGATCTTGATCATGCCGCCGCCGACGAGCTTCTTGTACTTGACGAGGGCGAGATCGGGCTCGACGCCGGTGGTGTCGCAATCCATCATGAAGCCGATGGTGCCGGTGGGGGCGAGGACGGTGACCTGCGAGTTGCGGTAGCCGTGCTTCTCACCGTGGGCGAGGGCGCCATCCCAGGCGTGCTTGCTGGCGGCGATGAGGCCGTCTAAATTTTGAACGGCGAAGGGCTCGGTTGAGGTCTTCGACTTGCCGATGTGGTTGACCTCGGCGCGGTGCATGCGGATGACGTCGAGGAAGGGCTCGCGGTTAACGTAGAAGCCGGGGCAGGCTCCGCCGGTGATGTCGGCACGCTGGGTGAGGGGCGTGGCGGCACCGAGGGGGGCGCAGGTCTCGGCGATGCGGGCGGACTGCCAGTAGGCGTCGCCGCAGAGGATGGCGGTGAGGGTGCCGGCGAAGTCGCGGCCAGCGTCGGAGTCGTAGGGGAGACCGAAGGCCATGAGCAGCGCGCCGAGGTTCGCATAACCGAGGCCTAGGGGGCGGTAGTCGTGCGAGTTCTTGGCGATCATCTCGGTGGGGTAGCCGGCCGAGTCCACGATGATCTCCATCGCGGTGGTGACGATGCCGATGGCGTGGCGGTAGGCGGGGATGTCGAACTGGCCACCGGGGGTGAGGAACTTCAGCAGATTGAAGGACGCGAGGTTGCAGGCGGAGTCGTCGAGGAACATGTACTCGCTGCAGGGGTTGCTGGCGTTGATGCGGGCGGTGTTCTTGGAGGTGTGCCACTTGTTGATGGTGGTGTCGTACTGCATGCCGGGGTCGCCGCACTGCCAGGTGGCCTCGGCGAGGGTGTGCATGAGGTCGCGAGCCTTGAAGGTCTTGACGGGGTGCTTGCCCTTGACGGTGAGGGTGGTGAAGTCGCCGTCGGACTCGACTGCCTGCATGAACTCGTCGGTGACGCGGACGGAGTTGTTGGCGTTCTGGAAGAAGATGCTGCTGTAGGCTTCGCTGTCGGGGCCTGAGCCGTCGTAGCCAGCCTGGGTGAGGTGCCAGGCCTTCTTCTCTTCCTTCACCTTGCACTCGATGAAGTCTTCAATGTCAGGGTGCTCGATGTTGAGGACGACCATCTTGGCGGCGCGCCGGGTCTTGCCGCCGGACTTGATGACACCGGCGAAGGCATCAAAGCCGCGCATGAAGCTGAGGGGGCCGGAGGCGGTGCCGCCGCCACTGAGGGTTTCCATGCTCCCGCGAATGCTGGAGAGGTTCGAACCTGCGCCTGAGCCCCACTTGAAGAGCATGCCCTCGGTCTTGGCGAGGGTGAGGATGGAATCGAGCGAATCCTGCACGGAGTTGATGAAGCAGGCGGAGCACTGGGGCTTGGAGTAGCCGGTGACGGAGAACTCGATGGCGCAGGTGTGGGGGTTCCAGTGCCAGTTCTGGGCATCGGAGTTGGGCTCGAGGCGATCGCAGCCGACGTTGAACCAGACGGGCGAGTTGAAGGCGACCTTCTGGTTGAGAAGAAGGTGGCAGAGCTCGGCGTAGAAGATCTCTGCATCGCCAGTGGAGGCGAAGTAGCCGTCGCGGATGCCCCAGTCGCGGATGGACTCGGCGACGCGGGTGATGAGGGCACGGACGCCTGACTCACGCTCTGCGGTGCCGTTGAGGCCGTGGAGGTACTTGGAGGCGACGATGTTGGTCGCGGTCATGGACCAGTCGGCTGGAACTTCTACGGCCTTCTGCTCAAAGATAAGGTTACCCTTCCAGTCCTGAATGACCGCATCCCGCTTCTCCCAGACGATCTCGTCGTAGGGGGAGACACCGAGCTTCGAGAAGTGGCGCGTAAAGGCGAGACCTGGGGCCTTGGCGGACTTTTTGGCGGTGGGCTTCTGGGTGGATGCGGACTGTGTGGCTGCCTGGGGGAGGGTAGCGTTATCGATCGGGGCCATTCGGTGGTACTCCTTCATATTTGATGAGAAAAACTAAGCTTCGATCCCCAGCGGTGAGGCTGTGGGAGGGGGTATTTACCGGGTATGTCCGGGTACGGCGCTAATGCAGGCGGCAGACCGAATATGCAATTCGGTGGCATGACCACAGGAGAAAGTTGAAGCAACGAAACAGAATGTCGGCCTCTACTTTCGGGCCTCGCAATCGTGAAACTACCGCCCCCTATGGGGTGTGTCAAGTGTAAAGCACAACCCCTAGTGTTGGTATGGGAGATAACCCTGTTTACAGGGGGTTCACAGACCGAAACGGGAAAATCTTTGAAATCTTGCCTGTGGAATCTTGAATGAGCAGGTAGGAAGCGGGATTTCGGGTGTTGTTTAGCGCTGGATTGAGGGTAGGCTTTTGGGGGTCGTGGAGCAAGGGTGGAATGAGGTGGAAAAGTGGGAAACAGGATGGCATTACTGAAGATGTCGATCTTGTTGACGCAGGGTATGTGGAGCTGAGGGTGTTCTTGGCTGTTATGAACAGTTTGTTGGCGTGTCGGCCTAATCACAGCCGGGCGACTTGCGGCTGCTTTATCGATTTTTATTGAAAATAATTCATTCTCTTCTTGACTTTCCTTTTTAGGTCTACCTATAGTTCGCGACACAAAAGAATCAGCCTCGAACTGTCGAGGCTAAATTGGCTATTCGAAATGAGCTGTGAACGTCTGCGGCATTCGCGTGGCCAGAGTCGCCAACGATCTATACGAACCCACGAGGACATGCCCGATGAGAAACATGAGTCTCAAGGTAAGCCAACCGTATCTCTTGCTCGCTATGCTGCTGGTGTGTGCAGCATCGGCATTGCGGGCTCAGACGACGCCTGACTGTACGGCGCCCCCCTACAACGTACCGGCGGGATTGCCGACTGCTGCAATCACGGCAGCCCAGGACCAGGCGCAGATGATGTGTCAGCAACATCTGCAGTTTCCTACTGCGGCTTCGAATCCGCCGCTGACCGCACTACGGGAGACCGATCCGAACAAGCCTGTGAATGCGTGGCCGGGAACACCGGCTTCTCCGGAGACGGCGAACTGGACGGATGCGCTGGGCCACACGATCGTCCGGTGGGGATGGGGCGCGTGGACGACCTATGACGACTCGCAGAGCGGGGGTGTAGCGAACGTGCTGTGCAACGGGGCGACTCCATGCGTGGTGGCCAACGAGAAGGGTAGCTCGACGGGCGGATCGATGAGTGGTTTTGGCGACTATGGACCGGTGGGACCTCGACCGTACCCGGCTGGCGATGCGCCACTCGGCATTGGCGGCACGGTTCCCTGCACCTCTCCGGGATGCCTTGCGGCAGGCCATTACACGCGCATCAACCTGCTGGAGATGACGCCCGAGGCAGCGAGAGCTAACGGAACGGCTATGGGGTATGCGCCGAATGATCTGTTTACGGTGAAGGCCACAGGGGAGAAAGTGAAGACGCCGGAGGACTGGTGGCTAAAACGCCGTCCGGAGATCTTCGACCTGGTACAGAAGGAGGTGTACGGGTATACGTGGCCGGCGGCGGAGTGGCCGGCGATTACGTGGTCGATCAGCGGTGCGACTACGGGCACGGAGATGGGTGTCGTGAGCTGCCAGACGAGTTCTACCTGTCCGAATGGGACGATGAGCAACGGTGTGACGTACACGTACCGGGAGAAGATCTACACGGGGACGATCTCGACGGCGAGCTATCCTGCGGTACGCAATGCACCCTTGATTACGATCACCTGCCGCCTGCCTGCGAATACGCCGGGCAAGGTGCCTGTGTTCATCAGCATCGGCGAGACGGATACCAACTTCCAATACACGGCTCCGCTGGGCTTTGGCGCTTGCGGCTATCCGCAGACGATGCTGCAGCCGGATGGCGGCGGCGGGGTGACGTCGAGCTACCTGATTGGGCTGATCAACAAAGGCAACTGGCGGAAGCCGACTGATCCGGGTGCGCTGGTGGCGTGGGCCTGGGGCATCAGCCGGATGATCGACGAGTTTACCCAGGACACGGACCCGATGGGACCTGACCCGGACAAGGTAGCGGTCGAAGGACACTCGCGCGATGGGAAGGCGACGCTGGTGACGGCGGCGTATGACGACCGCGTCGTGGCCTCGCTGCCTAGTTGTGGTGGAGAGGGTGGCACTTCGTTTATGCGGCGGGCGTTCGGCGAGAGCGTTGAGTCGATCGCTGGCAGCGGCGAGTACTACTGGATGGCCGGCAACCTGATGAACTATGCCGGGCCGAAGTGCCAGAAGAACCCTGATGTCGGGCCTGCTGGATGTACGCCGGCGTTCTTCCCGCGCAAGGTGGAGGACCTGGATGTGGACGCGCATGCGGTGATGGCGCTGATCGCTCCCCGGGCGGTGATGACTAACGGCGGGACGGATACGCCGTACCCAGGCTATGGGGATGCGTGGCAGGATCCGCGGGGAATGTACCTGTCGGGTAAGCTGGCAAGTCCGGTGTGGGAGTTGCTGGGATGGAAGGGACAGGTGATCCCGAAGGGGACGGTGTTCACGAGCAATCCGACGCCGTATGGATCGGGTGAGTCGATTGGGGGAACACCTCCGTTCGATACGGCATTTATCGACGGAACGGTGGGCTACCGGCGTCATGTGCAGGGGCATACGGATCAGCCGGACTGGCCGGTGTTTGTGACGTTTGCTTCGAAATACCTGAACGATGTGCGGCCGGTGATCACACCGGGGCAGAAGTTTATTCTGCCGCTTTTCTGGGAGGACCATGTCGGCACGGTGCGGGGGACGGCAGGCGGCGGAGGTGGGTTGCGCGACTGGCAGATCAAGGGCGGGAGTGGAGCGACCTTCTTCACGGTCGACCGGCAGACGGGCGCGATTACGATTCCTGATCGAGGGAAGCTGAAGCCGTTTGTGGACTCGTACAGCCTGACGCTGATGGTGAGCGATGGGATCCTGCCGAGCCATGACGAGACGGTGACGATCAAGGTGCCGTTCGGACTAGGCTTCCTGTCGACGCAGCGGTAAGCGGCGGGGTGCAAGCAAAGCGGCTCTCCTCTGAGAGGAGAGCCGCTTTGTTTGTGCTGCGCTGGTGCGGGTTAGAAGGCGTAGTGGAGGGAGAACTGGATCTGCCGCTGGATCGAACGGACATCGCTGATCTGACCGAAGTTGCTATCGGCGATGTTGCTGTCCTGGTTCTTGTAGCTGGCAATGTTGAAGACGTTGAAGGCATCGGCACGGAACTCAAGCTTGTTCTCGTGGTAGATGGTGAAGGCCTTGCCGGCGGTCATGTCGATCTGCTCGAAGCCGGGGGCGCGTTCTGTGCCGACGGCTGCATTGCCGAACTCTTCGCCAACGGTTGGGGTGTAGGCGGTGGCAACGCTCGGGTCTGTGCCGAACCAATTGCCGAGAGTACGGTTAACGATCTTCAGATGACCATTGTGATTGGCACGGGCAGTCTTGTTGTTGACGGTCGTGGTGTCTGGGCCGGAGATTGTGACGGGAAGGCCGGAGTAAGCGATGGCCGTTCCGGTAATCTTCCAGCCGCCGATGGCCTCGTCGACAAGGTGGTTGATGTTGGAGCCGAATTGCTTGCCACGACCGAAGGGAAGCTCGTAGACAGCAAGGGCAGACATGTTGTGGCGCGTGTCAAAGCCGCTTGGGCCATAGTCAGCATGACCGTTGTAGCCATTCTGCCAGTAGGCGCTGGCGCCGTTGACACTGGCCGTTCCGAAGAAGCCGGGGTTGTTGGTCATTGCCTTCGAGAAGGTGTAGTTGACCGAGAACTCGAGGCCTTCAGAGAGGCGGTGACGGAGCTGCAGTTGAGCGGCGTTGTAGTTCATCATCGCTTCGGTTTCTGTCACGACGATGTTGCCGTTCTGGCCGACGAGGTTGAAGTAGGGAGCGACGGCACCGGGTGCGGTGAGCTGATTGCCAGCGCGCGCATCGATGAGGTGCTGTCCAGTCTGACCCACGTAGCCGATGACAACGGTGGTCTTGTTGTCCACCTGGTATTCGGTCGAGAGGGTGTACTCCTGGATGAAGGCCGGCTTGAGCTTCTTATCCCATGCACGGAGGAAGTTGCTGGCGAGCGAACCGGAGACGTTGGTGGGGATTGCATTCTGAACGGTGAGCGGGGTACCACCACTGGTCTGCGAGGCGTTGACGGCCTGGAAGGCGTAGGCGGGCTGGAAGGGCGGGTTGAAGTTCAGGCGGAGGTTCGCGCCGGAGCCTTCGAGATAGTTGGTGATGCCATAGCCGCCACGAACGACGAGGCGCTGCTTCGGCTGATAGGAGAAACCGATGCGGGGCATGAAGTTGGTGTAGGTGGGGTGGTAGAGGGCGCGGGCGTCACCGAAGGAAGCCTCTGCGGCAGCAGTTCCTGCGAGCGAATAGGTGCCAGTGACCAGGTCGACGTTGGCCTGCTTGTTATTGACCTCGTAGATGGGCTGGTCGTACTCGTAGCGGAGGCCGATGTTGACGGTGAGGGTTGGGGTGGCCTTCCAGTCATCCTGAACGAAGGCAGCGTCGCGGTACTGGCGCTGACCTGAGCGGCCTACGTTGCCAGCGATTCCGGCGTAGTAGACGTTGTTGGTAACGAAGTCAGAAATGGTGGAGCCGGTGAAGCCGCCAGCGTACTGGAGACGACCCATGACACCGTCGTTACCGGGGTAGAAGTTGTTCTGCTGATAGCGGAGAACCTCAACGCCAACCTTGACGGTGTGCTTGTTGAGTTGGAGGGAGAGATTGTCGGCGTAGTTGAAGATGTTGTCGATGAGGCTGCTGCCGCCGCCGAAGGTGCCGATGTCCGTGAGATAGGTCTGGTTGGCGGAAGATTGACCAGAGATCGACTGGCTGCTGCCGAAGTCCTGCAGAGCGAAGCCGGGATAGGGCTGAGCAGCGTTGATGCCAACCTTGGAGTTACCCGAAAGACCGAAGACGCCGGTGGTGTCCTGAGGGATACCCTGAATCCATCGAACACGCGACCAGCCGCCACGAGCTTCGTTGACGATGCGGGGCGAGAAGGTGTGGATGTAGTTGAGCGCGATGCCCTTGAAGGGATAGCTGCTTGTTGCCGGGAAGGTAATGGCGATAGGCGTCTGCGGGGTTGAGTCGGATGCTTCGCCCTGCGAGTAGCGAGCCATGACGGTGTCGTGCGGGCTGAGGGTGTAGTCGACCTTGATGTCGCCCTGATCGTTGCGCACGATGTTGCGATAGGTGCCGAGATAGTTGTTCTGCGCGATGCCGTCGGTGGCCACCTTGTTGGGGAGGGGGTAGAGCTCAGGATGAGCGAAGAGGTAGGTCGCAACCGGGTTGGTAATGGGCACCTGGTTGTTGACATACTTGACCTGACCTTGGCCCTGGACAAAGTGAGTGAGCTGGACGGGGATGGCGGAGAAGTTGCCTTGACGGAAAGCTGTTGGGATTACAGACGCCGCCTGGGTTCCACCCTTGTGGTAGCGGGTGCCCTGATAGTCAGCGAAGAAGAACAGCTTGTTTTTCAGTACGGGACCACCGATCGTGCCACCGAAGATGCTCTGGGTAAAGGGCTGGCGAGCATTGCCGGCGAATTTGTTAGCCCAGGTATTGGCGTCGAGGTTGTAGTTCTCGAGGAAGGCAAACGCCGAACCATGGAACTGGTTGGTGCCGCTCTTGAGCACCGCAATGACATCGCCGCCGTTAACGTTGCCGTACTCGGCACCGGCGTTCGAGGTGATGACGGTGAGATTGCCGATGGCGTCGGGGCTGGGGTTGTAGCCGATGACGTTGTTGATGGTCTCGTTGATCTCGATACCGTCGAGGAGGTAGTTGTTGGTCTGGTTGCGGTTTCCGTTGATGGAGACCTGACCGCCCTGGTTGGTGTCGCGCTCGATGGCGTTGGTGTTCGACATGCTGGTGGGCTCTGTCGAGACGGCGCCGGGGAGGAACATAGTGACGGAGGAGAAGTTGCGTCCGTTCAGGGGCAGGTTCGAGAGGGTGTTGGCAGTGAAGGTGGTCGAGATGGTGGAGTTGTCGGTGTCGAGGAGGGGCTGAAGCTCATCCTTGACGGTGACCGTCTCAGACGCTTCGCCGGTGGTGAGCGAGCCGTCGATCTTGGCGACCTGGTTGACCTCGAGGGTGAAGGGCTGGGTGGAGAGGCCCTTGAAGCCGGGGCTCTCGATCGTGATCTTGTACTGGCCGATCTGGAGGAAGCGAATGTCGTAGACGCCGGCCGAGTTGGTGGTGGCGATGTTGGTGACGTTGGTGCCGGTGTTGGTGGCAGTAACTTTGGCGCCGGGGATGATGGCGCCGGTAGGATCGGTGACGACGCCGGTGACTGAGCCGGTGATGGTCTGCGCGTGGGCCAGGCCACAGGAGAGGATGATTGCGCTTGCTACAGAAGCGAACGAATGGATGCGCATGGTACTGAAACCTCCAAGAAGTAGTGGCAGAAGGACAAGTGGGCCGCTATCGCGAAACGTCTTTTTCCAAGGGATAGTTTCTCCCCAGATCGTTCGGGATAGTTGCTGGTGAAATACGGTCGTGAGCGCGGGACATAGGGTCCCCGTTGTCGTTCGAAACGAGCGATTACTCATTTTTCGTAAACTTTGTGAATTATAGAATAATCAGGATTTTGGCGGAAACGAACTACGTTCTTGCAGCCATGCGCAGAATGCATGGCTGCACATTCAGCTTGACCAAAGGCTACAGACCTTTGTAGAGACCACCGTCCACGAGGAGGGTCTGGCCGGTGATGTAGGAGGCCCGGTCGGAGGCGAGGAACAGAATAGCGTCGGCGATCTCGGCGGCTTCGCCTACACGCTTAAGGGCGGCATCGGCGATGAGGCGGGTGGTGAAGGCTTCTTCGGAGATGCCCTGCTTGGCTGCCCGACGGTTAATGATAGAGCGGAGGCGGGCGGTGGCTGCGTAGCCGGGCGCTACGTTGTTGACAGTGATTCCATCTTTGCCGAACTCGTTTGACAGGGATTTCAATAAACCGAGGGCTCCGGCGCGGACGGTGTTCGAGTAGATGAGGTCCGAGACGGGCTGGCGGACGGAGACCGAGGTGATGGTGACGATGCGGCCCCAACGATTGCGCTGCATGTGCGGGATGACGGCGCGGGCGAAGTGAATGGTGCTCATAAGGTTGAGGTCGACGGCGCTCTTCCACTCGGCCGTGGTGGTTTCGAGGAACATGCGGGCAGGTGGTCCGCCGGCGTTGGTGATGCAGACGTCCACGCTGCCGAACTTCGCAGCAACCTGGGCTACGAACTGCTGGACGGCGGCTTCGTCTGTGACGTCGAGGGCTTCGAAGAGGACGGTTGCGCCGGTGTCGGCGATGGCTTCGGCGGTGGGGCGGAGCTTGGCGAGGTCGCGAGAACAGAGGGCAACGCGGGCCCCTTCGGCGGCGAACTTTTCGGCGGCAGAACGAGCGATGCCTTCGCTGGCGGCGGCGACGATGACGTTGCGATCTTTGAGGCCGAGGTCCATCAGTTCCCCTCCTTCGCGGCTACAGGGGCGGCGCGGAGATAGCTGTCGTCGCGATCGATCCAGTCCTGACGAGGTGGGTTGAAGATGTCGAGATCGACGGTATCTTCGAGGGCGAAGGCTTCGTGTGGGAGATGCGGTGGAATGCAGAGGACTTCGCCGGCGCGAACGATCATTTCTTGACCGTCGATGATGAACTTGAGGGCTCCCGAGAGGATGTAGGCGACCTGCTCGTTGAGGTGCGAATGCATTGGGACGTGAGCGTCTTTCGCGAGGAGGACGCGGGCGATCATGACGTTCTGACCGGTGATGAACTGCCGGCCAATGTGGGAACTCATGGCTTCGACAGGGATTGCGTCCCAGGCGGTGTGGCTGAAGGTTGGTTCCATGGCGAGAGCTCTCCGGTGCTGGCGATTTCTATCGTAGTGTACGGCTGGTGCGAAGACGGAGGTGGAGTTGGGCGGTAAGTTCGCGGTGACAGGGGAGGCAGAGGGTGCGGAGGTTGTCGAGGTCGCACTGACCGCCTCCTTCAGCTACGGGAAGAATGTGGTCGGCGTCCCAGAGGGAGCGGCGGCTGGTGATCGTCTTCATGCCGTAGAGGGAGAGGCCAGCGATGCGGGCGGCTCCACGGCTCCGCTTGAGGGCGTTGTAGATGGCGATGGTGTCGGCTTCGCAGAGGACGCAGATGCCGCGGTCGCGGGCGAAGACCTGATCCCGGAGGTAGCCGGGATTGGTGCGAAGGCGATGCTGGTGGACGCAGTAGTCGGAGCAGAAGGTGCGGCGGCGTTTGGCGAGGATCTCGAGTTCGCACCAGCGGCAGAGCGGCAGGCCGTTCGGGCCAGTGGGGAGGGTCGCGCGCTGGATGCGGCCGCCGGGCAGGGTGCGGGTGGGAAGCATGCTTGTTTGAGAATAACGGTGGGAATGGTGCGTGAGGATGGTGAGGTGGATGCCTTCGAACAATCCCACCCTTCGCGGTAGAGCTACGAAGGATGGGGCACCTGAGCGTTTGCGATCGCTACTGGATGGTGAGAGCTACGGTGCTGGTGGCTGTCGGGCCGTTCGCAGCGGCGGCGGTGATGGTTACCGTGTAGGAACCGGCGGTCGTTCCTGTGGGGATGACGGCTACGCTGCCGGCTGCGGAGGTGGAGGCGGTGAAGTTGTTGTCTCCTGAGTAGACGGCGACCACGTTATAGGTGCCGGTTGTGGGGAACGGGATTGATGCTGTGGCGGTTGTGCCGGAGAGGGCGGCGGTGGCAGCGGGAGTGGATCCTCCGTTGACGAAGAACCTTACGCTACCGGTGGGAGCCACGGCGGTGTTGAAGCCGGCGTTGACGACGGTGGCCGAAAAAGTGTCGGACGCGCCGGCAAAGATGGTTGGCGTGGAGACGGCGATGGCGGTGTTGGTGCTGCTGATCAGTAGAGGGTTGGGGCTGATCGGCGTGCTGGAGCCGCTGCAGGCTGAGAGTGTGCCTAGTGCGGCGAGTAGAAGGATGCCTGTCGAGAGCGCACTCCAGGTACGCAGGGAACGGCGCACGCGTTTGGTTGCGAGGAGCGGCAGGAGAAAGAGGGAGGCGAGGGTGAAGCGAGCGAAGGTTGCGGTACTCCGCGGCGAAGGCTTTGGCGCGAGCGCCGCGGTGGAGCGAGCCGAGGTGGCGAGGGTAAGGGTGCTGGTCACGGAGCCGTTTGCGGGGATCGTGACAGTGCCTGGGCTGATGCTGCAGATGGGGCTTGATGCCGGGGTGCCGGTGCCGTTGTAGGTGACGGTACAGCCAAGGGAGAGGCTGCCAGCGAAGACCGTGGAGTTGATGGTGAGGAGGTCGGTGTTGCCGGCGATAGCGCCTGCGGCCAGGGTGAGGCTGCTGCTGGCGGGGCTGACGCTGATGGTTTCTGCACCTGTGAAGGCGGAGACGATGTTGCTTACGTCGAGTGAGCCGAGGCCGGTGGCCTGATCGTAGCCGGTGGTGAGGGCAAAGCCTGCGAGACCGCCGGTGAGGCCGGTGGGGCTGGGCGTGCTGTTGTTGCAGACGCTCGGTGTGTTGATGTCGCAGGATGAGCCACTGGTAGCCGGAGTGGCGTCATGGAAGGCGGCGGGGGTGCTGGCAGCGAGGCGGTAGAGGAAGGGATTGAGGTTTCCCTGCGCGCCTCCGGTCTTCTGATTGAGAATGGCGGCGATCCCGGCCATAGCGGGAGCGGAGCCTGACGTTCCGCTGATGAGGCCGATGACGTTAACGCAGTCCTGACCTTTATAGCCCTCGCAGATGAGATAGCCGTTGTGGATGGAGGTGGAGAAGCTGACGTCAGGAACATCGCGGAAGCCATCAGCTGGGACGCCGGTGCCGATCTGCCAGACGGGCTTGGTGATGAAGGCGCTGGCACCGCCGCCGGTGGCGCTATCGACAAAGGTCGTGATGCTGCCGCTGATGGCGGTCGGCTCGTTCCATGCTCCTTCAGGAATGTAGGAGATGGCGGTTTCGAGGCCGGTGCCATTGGTGGGCTTCCAGTAGGTGGCGGGTGAAGCGATGTCGGCGAACTGGGTGCCGCCGACGCAGGTGGCAAAGCTGCTGGCGCAGATGACGTTGATGCTGCGGGCCTGCGTGCCAGAGGGCGGCGCGTTGCCGGACTGGCAAGCGGCGGCACCGGCATCACCCGAGGAAACGAAGACGGAGATGCCTTCGGCGGCGGCTTGCGAGAACAGGGTGTCCCAGAAGGTTATGCCGGACTGGCCGGCGTTGGTCTCGCAGGAGCCGAAGCTGATGCTCATGATGGGATCGAGGAGGGTCTGGACCTCATACTGGGCGGCGGTCTGAATGCCGCCTGAAGCAGCGTTGGCGATGACCAGATCGGCCTGTGCTCCGGGGGCGGTCCCGAGGACTCGGTCAACGTCGAAGGTTGCTTCATCCTGATCGATGGTGTTGGTGGTGCCAGGGTCGACGCCCGCAGGCGCAACGATGATGTTTGGCTGCTTCGTCGCCAGATTGGTGACCTTCTCGAAGATCGAGATGTCGCCAGAGTCGACGCGGGAACGGCCCATGATGGCGATTTTTTGGTTGGCCCCATTGATGCCGGACTGGTAGACGGGATTGAGGTCGTAGAGGACGGCGAAGTCTGCAGGCGTGATGTAGTGGGTGCCGGTGCTGGCGGAAGTGCCGAGCGGGACGGGTGTGGCGCTAGAGTGGTGCATCGGGTAGACCGGGATGTCGGCAAGTCCGTCGATGGCGGTGACGATGGCGGCGAGCGCGGTGGGAATGGCTGGCGCGGTGGTCGCGGCGAGGCGAGCTTTGGCGATCTGGCCTGCGGGGGCGGCTACGTTGAAGTAGCGGAAGCTCGTTCCCAGTGCGTTGGCTACGGCGGAGACGGGGGCTTCGGTGGTGACGAAGATGCGGCTGGGGGCGATCTCTTTGACGGGCAGACCCTGCGAGGAGAGCCAGGCGGTGAGGGTGTCCAGATCATGCTGGGTGGGACCGAACCGTGTGCCGATCTGCTGGGGCGTGAGCCAGTGATGATAGCTGGGGGAGGCGGGGTTCTGGAGGTCCGCGAGAAGCTGGGTGAAGGCGGCCTGACGCTCGGGGGAGCGGGAGAGGACGAAGGTGAGCCGGAGGCTGGTGTCGGGGGAGACGGGTCCGGCGTCGTTAGCCTGGATGGCCCACGACGGGACGTGTCCGGCGATACGCGTGGTGGCACGGAGGTTGGGATGGGCAGCGATACGGTCGGCTTGCACTGCGCTTTGTGCGTAAGCCGCAGTTGAGGACACTACGCCGAGGAGGATGAGGGCGGAGAGCAGGCGCCGAACGAGCTGAGACATAGAACTCCTGGGCAATTTCTGACGGGTGGGACTGTTTTATTGTACGGGTGAGGATCGCCGGAGAGGCTTTTCGACGGCTGCAAGGGCTGGCAGGAACTCGCTGCTGACGTTCGGTAGAGTAAAGGGATGCGCTACCTCGACCGCGATGACCTGCCTGCTTCTCTTCTTGGATTTGGATGTGGGCCAGTGCTTGGCCGGGTGGGACGGAATGACTCGCTGCGGGCTATGGGTGCGGCGTGGGATGCAGGGATCAACCTGTTCGATACGGCGCGATCGTATGGGTATGGCGAGGCTGAGGGGCTGCTGGGGGAGTTTCTTGCGGGTAAGCGCGAGCGGGCGGTGATCCTAACCAAGTTCGGCATCTGGCCGGAGCAGCAGCAGGGCTGGAAGCAGATGGTCAAGCCGATGGTGCGTGGCCTGCTGAAGCTTGCGCCGGGAGCACGGGCTCTGGTGCGTCGCGGGGCGGCGGGACAGATGACGGCGAACCAGTTTACAGTGCCGGTGCTGCGGAAGAGTCTTGAGGAGAGTCTGCGAAAGCTGCGGACAGAGTATGTCGATGTGTTGTTTCTGCATTCCGCGCCGGCGAGTGTGATGGAGCAGGCGGATTTGATGGCGGAGTTGGAGCGAGTGGTTGCCGAGGGCAAGGTGCGATTCGCGGGGATCTCGGCTGAGCCAGAGGTGATCGGGGTGGCGATCGACCTGGCTATGCCAGTATTGCGGGCGATGCAATTTCCGGCGAATGTCTTCGACCTTGCGGTGACGGAGCACACAGGGCGGAGTACGGCAGGGCCGTTCTTTGTGGCAAATCATCCCTTTGGTGGCGTGATGCGGGTGGCTGAGAGTAAGCGCTTGATTGCAGAGCTTGCGGGATCAGCTGAGATCTCACAGGAATTGCGGGAGAAGCTGGAGGGTGGCAGCAGTCTGCTGCTGGCTGATGTGGTGTTCAGCGTGATTCTTCGGGGCACGGGGATTGATGCAGTGGTGCCGGCGATGATGAAGGTGGAGAACCTGCTGACCAACGTGAAGGCAATTTCGGAGAGCCGCTTCACCGATGTTGAGGTGATGGTGTTGCGGAAGAGCTTTCTGGCGGCACCTGGCGTCTAGCTGGTCGCGGGCGTCTTGTGGGAGCGGCGGAAGAGCCATGCGGAGAGTTGCTGCGGCCATGCGGGATTCATGCAGGGACGTTCGATCAGCACAAAGAAGAGCGTGCCAATCGCCAGGATGGTAGAGAAGCAGAGGGTGAAGATGAAGGTCATCTGGACGGCCTGCGGCCATGATGCCATTGGGATGTGATCGAGCAGCAGAGTTATGACGGAAAGTACAGCTGTGTGCGTGAGATAGATGCTGTAGCACATGCCACCGATGATGCTTACGGCGGGGACCGAGAAGAAGCCACGGACAAATCTTCCGAAGAAGCCCGCCATGTAGAGACAGATCGTAGCGAACGGCAAGAGGATGGGGTAGAGGGGATTGCTGCTGACGAGTATCCAGCCCAAGGCGAGAAGGCCGATTGCGTCCCAGATGAGAGGTGGCAGCGAAAGATGAACCTTGCTTAGATAAAGATCACAGAGCAGGAAGCCAGCGGCGAAATATTGGAAGTAGTTCAGCAGGGTGAGCGACATGCGGCCAGTTCTACCGATGAAGGCCATGGAACAGACGGCTGAGACAATCATCACGATGACGATGACGCTGCGCCGGAGTGCAGGGGACCGGATACGAAAGATCGAGGTAAGAAGTGGGGTAAGGAGGTAGAACTGAATCTCGACTTCAAGCGACCAGGCGGGCGGATTGATGGTGGAATATTCCGCAAAAATGGCGTTGTGGACATAGAAGAGCGAGGCGAGCAGGTGAATGCCGACAGACACTACAGCTGCCTTCTTGAGGAAGAGGAGGGCGGGAGCACGCAGGAGCATGGCGAGTACATAGGGTGGCTCAAGGCGCGTAATGCGTCGCTTGAAGTAGCTGCCAAGGGCGATGGGCTTCGAACCCTCCAGATGATGCCGGGCAAAGGGAAGTGCCAGGATAAAGCCGCTGATCGTAAAGAAGAGGTAGACGCCGTGTCTGCCGTCCAGGAAGGCACCCACGAAGAGCCCCGAGAAGAAGCCTGTCGGCACCAGCGAGACACATTGAACAAAGATGTGCGAGATGATGACGATGATGATGGCCAGAAAGCGGAAGCCGTCGACTTCCGGGATGAAGCGATTGCTGGTGATGATTCGTCTCAGGGAGAGATGCGCAAACCACGCGAGCGATGCCCTGAAGATCGAAGGAGTCATTCTGACTTAATTATAAGTTGCAGGTGTTCGGCAAGGCGCAACGTGAGAGCCATAAGGGTGAAGGTGGGATTGGAGCTGCCGCCTGCAGGGTAGGTGGCGCAGCTTGCAACCGACAGGTTAGCGACGTCGTGGAGACGCAGATCGGGGTTGACCACGCTTGTGGTGGGATCGGTGCCCATCAGGGTGCCGCCCATGGGGTGATAGGTGTCCGTGATGTTGGACAGGGGCGCATCGGGGAGTGAGAGCTCGGGCTGCCAGGTGATTGGGCCAGTGCCGAGATGGGGAAGCTGCTCGCGCAGGTAGGCGGCGTAGGTGCGAATGGAGTCTGTTTCGTCGTCGGAGATGCGCCAGTCAACGATAGTTTTCGGGAGGCCCAAGGCATCTTGATTGACGGAGTCGAGGCGGATGCGATTTTCGGAGCGTGCGCGCTGTTCGGTGTCGATGCGGAGGGTGACGGTGGCGGCGCGGGAGACGGCGCGGCGCTTGCGGACTTTGGCGTTATAGGCAAGGCGGGCGATTTCGATGGAGGCTCCCGGAAGGCGTGGGAGGCTGTCGATCAGTGCACCGCGGAGGTCGCCGCGCTGCATGGACCGCAGAAGACTGCGGACGACGGCGGCACCGGAGTTCTCTGGCTCGTTGATGGTGATGTGAGCCATCGTGGCGAGGATGTTAAGGCGTTCGCGGAGGGGTGGGCTGGCCTCTAGTTTGGCGGTGTGCGTGGTTCCCTGCTCGAGGATGGGGGCGAACCACTGCAGCATGGTCGTGCGGGCTAAGCCGGTGAGCTCTGCGGCGGGATAACTGATGTGGTCGTGAAAGCCCCGGCCTACGAGGTCGCGATCGTTGCCAACACCGGTTGGCGCTACGCTGCGCGATGCGAGGAGCAGGCGGGAGGTTTCGATGGTTCCTGCGGCTAGGACGTAGTGTTGAGCTTCGAAGCGGAAGGTCGTGCCCTGGTAGTTGCGGACGAGGACAGCTTCGAGGCGGGTGCCATCCGAGGAGATTAGAAGCTCAGTCACGTTGGCGTGGAAGAAGACGGTGGCTTTCGGTGAGGATATGGCTTGCTCGCCGAGGGTTGGAGCGAGATTGCGTCGAGCGAAGGGTGCCCACTTGGAGGCGCGGAGTGTGATGTCGCTGCTGCTGGACATCTTTGTCGGGATGTTGCGATCGAAGGCTTCGAAGATATCGGCGGTGTAGGGCAGGTGGTCCACGCCGAGGAGATCTTCTACTTGTGGGTAGAAGCGGCTAATGGCTTCCGGGCCGAAGGGCCACGCGTGAGATGGAGTTTCTACGGGTGGGACAAAGATGTCTGCGGTGTAGGGCAGGAGTTGTCCGCCCCAACGTGTGGAGGAGCCGCCAAAGGTGCGGAATCGGCCTTCCGTGGTGCCACTGTGATGGCTTGCGGCCATGGCGGCAGTGTAGATCTCCTGGCTGCGGGCTTCGGGCTCGGCGCTTTGGCCGCCTGCTTCAAGGAGGTGGACCTCGATGCCGGATCTGGCGAGGGTAGTGGCGAGGACGAGTCCGGCGATGCCTCCGCCGACGATGCAGATCTGGGTGCGGTACGGAGCGGCCTGGCCGGGAGGAACAGACTCAAGGTCGATCTGCATGAGTTCAAGGTTATACCGGACGGGTTCAGCGACGGGGATTGCAGGCCTTTACCCGGGTGCGGATTCTTACATGACGATGAACACCATGTCCCGGAAGTTATGATTAGGGCAGCGCGGAGGGTGGGATGTCGAAGACACAGTCGGTGATGGTGGAGCTGGGAACTATAGCGCCACCGTTCGAGTTGCTGGATGTGGTGAGCGGACGTGCAGTGGGGCGGGACGATGTAGTCGCAATGGCGTGGGGCGATGATGCGTCCGATGGCGCCATTCGCGAAGGGCTAAGTGCAGATGGTGATGGCCGGCGCGGTCTGCTGGTGATGTTTATCTGTGTGCATTGCCCGTATGTAAAGCATGCGGAAGAAGAGTTGGCGCGCATTGGCAAGAGCTATGCGGGCAAGGTTGGGATCGTGGCAATCTCCTCGAACGACCTTGAGGCCTATCCGCAGGACGGGCCTGAGGAGATGAAGATGCAGGCGGAGCGGCTTGGATTTAGCTTCCCGTACCTGCTTGACGATACGCAGGAGGTGGCGCGGGAGTATGGGGCGGCGTGTACGCCTGACTTCTTTCTGTTTGATAAGGATTTGAAGCTGGTTTATCGTGGTCAGCTCGATGAGAGTCGGCCGCGGCGCGGCGATGCAGGGAACGATCTTCCTGTGGATGGCAAGGATCTGCGGACAGCGATGGACGCGGTGGTTCGAGGTGTGCGGCCTGAACCGAACGGGCAGCGGTTCAGCATTGGCTGCAATATCAAATGGCGCGAATAGGTATCCTTTTGCAACCCTGGAGTCTAAACCGGAACACCAGACGAATCGAGGACGTAAGACGATGGCGACGGACAAAGTACTGAACGACTTGAAGGTAGGCGTTTTGGAGTTTCAAACGAACGTCTACCCGGCTATGAAGGAGAAGTATCAGCAGGCAGTGCTGGCACCGCAGAAGCCGCATACTCTGTTTATTACGTGTGCGGATTCGCGCATTGATGCAGAGACCATTACGAACAGCGGGCCGGGCGAGCTGTTTATCACGCGCAACATCGGCAATATGGTTCCGGCCTACGGCGAGATGCTGGGTGGTGTGAGTGCGGTGATCGAGTATGCGGTGAGCGCGCTGAAGGTGCAGCATGTGGTGGTGTGCGGCCATACGGACTGCGGCGCGATGAAGGCCTTGATGCATCCTGAGGCGGCGGTGACGATGCCGACGGTTGGTTCGTGGCTGAAGAACGCTGCGGCGGCGCTAAGTGTAACGAGTTCTCTGATCGAAAAAGATGAGCGGCCGACTGAGTTCATGCATCGGTTGACCGAGCAGAATGTACAGCTCCAGCTTCAGCACCTGCGGACCCATCCTTCGGTTGCAGGAGCGATGGCGCGAAATGAGTTGACTATCTCTGGCTGGGTGTATGACATCGGTACGGGAGACATACGGATCTCGGAGGATGGTGACCGAGACTTCCATGCAGTTGGGTCGGAGATGACCAAACGATGATTGTTCCCAAGTCGCCCCAGATCCGGCGGATGGTGCAGTACATCGGCAAGCCACTGCTACTCATGGCGCTGTATGACTTCGTGATCGTAGTGGCCTATAAGGGGATGCACTGGGAGTGGGTGGCGTTCCCGCATGTACCCCTGGCGCTGTATGGGTCGGCTATCGGCGTCATCCTGAGCTTCAGAAACAACTCTGCGTATGGCCGGTGGTGGGAGGCACGAACGCTGTGGGGGGCGATTGTGAACAACTCCCGCAGCCTTGCGCGGCAGGTGCTCACAGGGATGCGGGCGAAGGACGAAGATCAAGCAGAACTGGCGCAGACGCAGCGGCGAATCGTGTACCTGCAGATTGCGTTTGTGCAGGCGCTGCGTCAGCATCTACGCGGGCTGGATGTGCTTGGAGCGGTGACTTCCCTGCTGGGCGAAGAGGATCTTCTGGCGTTGCGAGGGCAGAAGAACGTGCCGATGGCGATCCAGGGGCAGATTGGTACTTTAATCCAGCAGAGCGAAGCGCGGGGTTGGATCAACCCCCTGCAGTGGCAGGCGCTGGATCACAGCTTGAATGACCTCGGTGATGCGCAGGGTGGGGCGGAGCGGATCAAGAACACGCCCATGCCGAAGCAGTATGACTACTATCCGCAATTGTTTGTGCAGATCTACTGCGCGCTGCTGCCGCTGGCCATGGTGACGAACCTGGGATGGTTTACGCCGCTCGGCTCGACGCTGGTGGCATTTATCTTCTTGGCGCTGGACAAGATCGGACGGGATTTGGAAGATCCGTTCGACAACACGGTCTTCGATGTGCCGCTGACTGCGATTACGACGACCATCGAGACGAACCTGCGGCAGATGCTGGGTGAGACTGTGATTCCTGACGCTGAAAAGCCCATCATGGGCGTGCTCTGGTAAATGGCAACAAGAAAGCCCCGGGTGGCCGGGGCTTTCAAAGCTGTACTGTTGCGACTACTCGTTGTGGCCACTGGTTGCGTCGGAGCCGTGCTGCTTCACCATCTTGTTGTAAAGACCGAGGATGAGGAACGGGGCTGCCCACTGGCCGATAAAGAGCGACATGTGCTGCTTCTTGGCCACTTGAAAGCCGACCGAAACGGCCATAGAGCCAAGCGCCGCCGCAAGGTAGACGCTGGAAGGGATCTGTGAGGTGAACTTCTCGATGGATGCGGTGACTTGGTCTTCCTGTGCTTCACCTGGCGCTACGCGGTAGTCGGTCATGTTCTCAATCTCCTTGTGCGGGCTCTGCCGCTGTATACAGAGGGATGCGGAAAGTAGATGGGGTGGAGGTAGGCCAAATGAAGATTTAGGCGCTTTTTATCCTGCCAATGTTACGCGTCTTTTTGTTTGCGACGAACGTATGGTGAAGAGACTCCGTAAATTTGATTTGAAAGAGAACACCTTGGCTGCGTTTCGCGTTTCGCCTTTTTGTCTTCGTGCTGGCCTGCTTCTGTCGGCGGTATGCGTTTCAGTTATGCCTGGAATGGTTGCGCAAAGCGTGAGCGCTCCGTCAACCTACGACCCCCGGCTTACGTTTTCGCCGTTGACCTTTGACGATCCGGTGAATGTATACCGGTCAAGCAATGGAGCGCCGGGGCCGAGCTATTGGCAGAACGAAGCCAGCTACGAGATGCATGCCGATCTCGATACGGCTGCCAAGGTGCTGAAGAACAACGAGACGATTACTTACATCAACAACAGCCCGGATACGCTGCCGAGCTTGTGGATACAGTTAGAGCAGAATACGTATAAGAAGGACTCGCGGGCTCGCATTATGAGCGGCGGTGGGCGTCGGGGACGACGGGGAGCAGACACTGCATCGACTGTGCCTGTGGTGACGACGACGGATGGATTCGTGTTTGATTCAGTCGAGATCGAGGCGGGCAAGCAGACGACCAAGGCTGAATACATCGTGAACGACACGCGGATGCAGATTCGGCTGGCAGAGCCGTTGAAGGGGCATGGCGGCCAGGTGAAGATTCACATCCACTACCACTACCAGATACCTGGGGTATGGGGTGGGCGTACGTCGTGGGGAATGTCTGAGAAGGGTGAGATCTACGACATGGCGCAATGGTATCCGCGCATGGCCGTGTACGACGACCTACATGGCTGGGACACGCTGCCGTATGTCGGAAGTGAGTTTTACCTGGAGTATGGGCACTTCGACTATTTCCTGACCGTGCCTTCGAACATGATCGTGGCGGGCTCGGGAGAGTTGGTGAACCCCAAGGACGTACTGACTAAGACCGAGATTGCGCGGTTGGATCAGGCTCGAGGTAGCGACAAGACGGTGTACATCCGCACGCCTGCCGAGGTAAGCGACCCGGCGAGTCGACCAAAGCAGGATGGTGTGCTGACGTGGCACTTCCACATGGACCACACGCGGGATGTCTCGTGGAGCGCGTCGCCGGTATTTGTGTGGGATGCGGCGCGGATGAATCTGCCGGATGGCAAGACTGGGCTGGCGATGAGCGTCTATCCGCCGGAGAGTGTTGGGCCGGATGCGTGGGACAAATCGACCGAGTACGTAAAGGATACGGTCGAACACTTTTCAAAGCAGTGGTTCCCGTATCAGTGGCCCACGGCAATCAGTGTTGCTGGATTCTCGACGGGTATGGAGTATCCGGGAATCGTCTTCGACGGCATCCAGGACAAGGGACCGTTCCTCTTCTGGGTGACGGCGCATGAGATCGGGCATGACTGGTTTCCGATGATTGTCGGGTCGAACGAGCGGCGGCATGCGTTTATGGATGAGGGCTTCAATACCTTCATCGACATTGATGAATCGGCTACGTATGCGGGCGGGAAGTATGGGCCGAAGCGGGATTCAGAGTACTCGGCTGGTGGGGAGCCGCCGGATACGATCCTGAAGACGCTGGACAATCCAGAGGCTCCGACGGTGATGATGCGGGCGGACGGGTATCCGGGGCAGCTTGGTCATCCAATCAGTTACTTCAAGGGTGCGTATGGGATGGTGCTGCTGCGCGAGCAGATCCTTGGGCCGGAGCGGTTCGACTGGGCGTTCCGCAAGTACATCAAGGACTGGGCCTATCGGCATCCTTCGCCATCGGACTTCTTTCGGGCCATGGAGAGCGAGGGCGGCGAGGACCTTGGCTGGTTCTGGAAGGGCTGGTACCTGAATAACTGGAAGTATGACGTGGCTGTGGATAAGGTCGAGGGGTCCGTAGTGACGATCAGCAATCGCGGTCAACTTGTTCTGCCGACCACAGTTGAGGTGACGTTCAAGGATGGTTCGAAGACGCGGGTGAAGTTGCCGGTCGAGACCTGGCTTTCGAAGGGTGTCTACGCGTGGACGCTTGAGAACAAGGCTGCGGTGGCAAAGGTGGTGGTCGATCCCGATCATATGCTGCCGGATGACGATCGGAGCAACAACGAGAAGGTTTTACCGTAGCTGCTAGCAGCCGCCGGCCAAGGAAGTGACCGGCGGCTGTTGTCGAACAAGGACCATTGAGCGAAGATCACGATCCTTTGCATCTGAAAGGGTACGGTAGGATTCGGCTATGGGTAAGTTTGCAGCGATCGTGCTTCTGGGTGTGTGCTCAGGGTGCGCGAATAAACAGTCGCAGGGTCCATTGACCTCGGTGTCTCCCGTGATCGGGCTGCCGCCGATCCCAATCGACACGACGAGGCCGGGACTCGATGTGCAGGAATTGCCATCCGCAGAGACGATGGCGGCGACGCAGCGAACCGTTCGGGTCGCCGCGGATGTTGAGGCGTCAATGATTGAGCGCCGTCCGGTGTCGGTGGGCTACCCCGCGGAGGCGCGTCAGCAGCGACTGAGGGGCCACGTTCTCTTCAGGGCGATTGTCGGGGTCGATGGACATATTCAGGGACTGACGCTCGTTGAGACGACCAGCCCTCTCTTCGTGCGGATGGCGACGGCCAATGTGCAGAGCTGGCAGTATCGACCGTATGTGCTGAATGGACGACCGACTGCTGTGGATACCTTTGTGCGGGTGGAATTCCTGCCGCCTAGCTAGTAGGGCGGTTCATCGCGATGCCGAAGATGATTTGCGGCATCGCAATGAACCCTCCAACCTGGCGATTCCCTTTACAGCTATTTGGCGACCAGCAGTTCGGGCATCGCCTGAGCGTTTTCAAAGACCGTTGAGATTGTGGTGTCATGCCACTTCGCTGCTTCCATGGCGCGGCCCTCCTCGACGGCACGGACGCGGTTCTCTGCATCAGCGCCGAGGATGAGACGAACTGGGACGTCGTTGCTGTTTGCAAGTGTCACGATGACGTCCGCGATCTTGCGAGGATTCCCTTCGGCGTGGACTCGCGCGAACTCAAGGAGCTTCATAACTGCGCCGACTGAAGCCTCGTACTCGGGCAGAAGCTTCGGTATATTCTGGCTGGCGCGGTGCGCAAAGTTGGTACGGATGCCACCTGGTTCAAGGGTGCAGACCTTGACTCCGAATGGAGCAACTTCCATGGCGAGGGCGTCACTGAAGCCGCCTACCGCCCATTTCGCTGCATGGTACGGCGTATTGCCGGGGAATGCCATGCGACCGCCGATGGACGAGACCTGGAAGATGTAGCCGCTCTTCTGTTTGCGCATCACGGGGATTGCCGCGCGCGTAGTGTAGATGACGCCATAGAGGCAGGTGTCGACGATGGCCTTGAAGTCGTCGGCGCTCATCTGCTCGAATGGGGAGAACTGGCCGTATCCGGCGTTATTGACAAGCACGTCAAGACGCCCGTAGGTATCTACTGCGAGTTGCACGGCTGCCTGTGCGGCCTTTTCGTCGCGCACATCCAAGGTGACTGGTTTGATGCGGTCGCCGTACTGGGCGACCAGCGGTTCGAGTTCCTCAATACGGCGAGCTCCGGCTACAACGTCGTCGCCTGACGCGAGCGCTGCTTCGGCGATATCCCGCCCCAATCCGTTTCCACTTCCTGTAATCAACCAGACCTTTGCCATGGCAAGATCCTCCTGCACATAGGATTATAAAATGACTGAGTGGTTGCTCATTTATTTTTGAGAGGAGCTAACGGACGGCGCGCCAGTAGATTCGGAATCCTTCTTCGAGCAACCGGTCGCGATGCTGGAGATCTTTTGCGGCGAACTCCATGGTCGCCTCCTGCATGGCCGACATCGTGGCTGCTGCGAACCCTGCCGGCATGTTGCGCAGGCTGGACCGAGCTCCCAGTTCCCGTAGAGTTGCTTCGACTGCACCACGTTCGCTGCCTGCTCGTTCGCGAGTTTCAGGAGTGATGAGATCGGAGAGATGCAGTTGCATGGAAGCTTTTCGTTTCTCAGGAGATGCGATTGACCAGTCCAGATAGCTGAGCCAGATGTGCCTTGTCCGGCTCTCAAGGCTTCCCTTGTGCGGAAAGCCGGTGTTGACCTTTACGTAAGCCTCGGACTTGAGTTCGAGGTAGAGCTCGTTGAAGAGATCATCTTTAGTGGGGAAATAGGTGAAGAGCGTGCCCGCTGCGATACCGGCTCGTTCGGCGATCTTCGCCGTAGGGGCGCTGAGGCCAACGGCGGCGATCTCATCGATCGCTGCGCGGAGAATAGCGGTACGTTTTTCGGGACTTCGGACTCGGGCCATATCTGTGGATGCCTATGGTGAGAGTACAGCGGCTTAGGCGGAGGCTGTTACGGCAGAGCGACCTGCGCCCTTCTCGATGCGGACGACCGTGCCATCGCGCATGTGGAGAATACGGTCGGCGATCTGGGCGGCCTCGGGGTTGTGGGTGATCATGAGGACGGTCTGATTGAGCTCGCGGGAGGAGGTGCGGAGCATTTCAAGGACGGCATCGGAGTTCTTGGTGTCGAGATTGCCGGTGGGCTCATCAGCGAGGACGATGGCTGGACGATTGATGAGAGCACGAGCGATGGCAACGCGCTGCTGCTCGCCGCCGGAGAGTTCGTTGGGCCGATGGTCGAGACGGCCGCGGATCCCGAGTAGATCGGAGAGGTGGTCGAGAAGAGCGTGGTCGAGTGGCTTCTTGTTAGAAGCACCGAGGTTGGCTATGTCGTGCGCGATCTCGATGTTTCCCATCGCTGAGAGCGTTGGGAGCAGGTTGAAGCGTTGAAAGATGAACCCGATGCGGGAGCGCCGCATTCTGGTGCGCTCCGGGTCGGAGAGCTTTGAGAAGTCTGTACCATCGATGGTGACGGAGCCCGTTGTGGCCGAGGTGAGACCACCGAGCAGATAGAAGAGCGTCGACTTGCCAGAGCCGGAGGGACCGACAATGGCGACAAATTCGCCGGGTTCGACCGAGAAGTTTGTGTCGTGGAGTGCGGTCACATCAAGCTTGCCGGAGCGATAGGTCTTGCCGAGATTCTGGGCGACGATGATAGAAGACATTGTGACTGAGCTCGAGTCGGAAGCTTGTGGCTGCGGAGATGATGTAGAAGACATTATTAACTTCAAGTTTAGCTGATCGCGGGGAATGGTATGAACGGCTTTGAATACCTGGCGCTTGCGCTGGAGTTATGGACGGTTGTTGGGCTGCTCGGGCTGACGGTTTCGCTGGTGCGGCGGGAGCATCAGAAGATCTGGCAGGGAGTGGGGTCGCTGGTGGGCGTGTGGGTGGTTTACCTGTCCGTTCTAGCGGTTGTGTCGCATCGACAGCCGGAGCAACGAATCGCGATGGGGCAGCCTGCGTGCATCCACACGCTGTGTTTTACGGTGGAGCGCGTCGAGGAGGTCCCGGGCTTTCCTGCGCGAAATCACGAACGGCTGTTGCGACTTACGGTTCCTGTGACGAACCGGGGCAAGAGCGAGGCGCAGGAGAATCTTCGGGGCTATCTGCTGGATGCGCAGAGCAGGATATGGGCGCTGTCGGATGCGGTCTCCGGCAATCCGCTGAGTGGGCGGGTGCTGGCAGGGATGACGACGGTGAGTGTGCCGGTGTTCCGGCTGGCTCCTGATGCTACGGGTCTGGAACTGATACTGCGGCACGAGCGCTGGACGCGCTGGCTGCGGCATGCGCTCGTGATCGGGGACCCGGAGAGCCTGGGACACCGGCCTCGGGTGATGGTGCTGGATCGATAGCGTCCGGTCGACGATCAAGCTTCGAAATCAAGCTCGATGGGCGTGATGAGGGGCATCAGCCAGCTAATGAGCTTCTGGTGGACCGGGTGATGGACGTAGGCGTGAAGTGCTGCCTGATCGGCGAACTTCATGACGCCGCCGAATTCGTAGCCCTCGGAGCGGGGCGAGAAGTTGGTACCTGCGTGCGCCTCAAGGATGCCGGGAATGTGGTCCTTGAGCGCGAGGATTTCTGCGAGGACGCGGGCCTTCTGGTCAGCGGTCACTTCAGGCTTCCAACGAAAGAGAAAGGCGTGGATGATCATGCCAGCAGTGTAGCGAAGGATGGCACATCAGGCGAGGCCGACGCCCGTAACGAGAAGCGAGTGGAGGGTGACGTCTTCCAAGAAGTTGATTTCGAGGCGAATGGCGACAACGTCGCTGCAGCGGCGCTCGAGGTTGTTGTAGCAGGTCCAGAGATCCGTCATGGTGTGGTGGGCGGTGCGGGTGAGTTCAAGGCCCGTGAGGATGAGAGCTGTATACAGGTCGAGGACGCAGTGCAGCTGGATTTCGAAGCGAAGCTCGGTCGTGGAAGCAGAGACGGTGTTGCGGTCGGTGATCCAGGCGCCGGAGTCGGTGAGGGACTCGGTGAGCGAGAGCATGATCTGGAAGCGGTCGCTATAGCTGAAGCCGTGGATATCGAGCGATTGCATGAAAGGTGTTGGCCCCCGAGGCGCGGTTGAAGCTGCCGATAGAGCCTTCATCGGACCGTGACCTGAAGGCATGATGGACTGCGAGAACGGTAGTCACGTGACAGCTAACATCCGTGGAATGATAGGGGAGAGGTAAAGGCGATGGTGCTTGGCTTGGGGACGGACATGATCGAGATTGCGCGGGTACAGGCGAGCATGAATCGATATGGGGAGCAGTTTCTGCGCCGCATCTTCACGGAAGGCGAAATAGCGTACTGCCTACGCAAGAAGCGCAACGCGGCGGAGAGCTTTGCGGCACGGTTTGCGGCGAAGGAAGCCGGCGCAAAGGCGCTTGGAACGGGAATAAGCCAGGGGGTGAGTTGGCGGGAGATCGAGGTGCGGCGGAAGCAGGGTCAACGTCCCGAACTGGAACTTAGCGGAAGGGCTGCTGAGCGGGCAAAAAAAATGGGGATACGCACCATTTCATTGAGCCTTACCCATAGCCGGGATGTAGCGATGGCAGTGGTGATCGTTGAAGATTGAGTAGAGTTGAGGTGTTGATTCAAATCGGGATAGCGGTGTTTTTGAAACCCTGAGTACACTTTTGGCATCCATACAACAAAACACCCGCTGCATGAAGCGAATAGAGGGTACGGTATCCTCTGTGGTATCGCCTCTGTCTGCACAGGCCCCGTTGGTTTGAGACGGCAGAAGCTCCGGTTGTATTCCGCGCCTCGCAAGGCGCGAAGAGAGTGAATAGGGAGAGCCGATGCCCAGCCAGCAGGAAGTTCGATGGTCGCAGTTGAAGGTGGGCGTGATCGTGATGGTCGCGGCGGTCGTTCTCGTGACTCTTCTGTTCCTCATGACAAGTTCATCCGGCCTTGGGATCTTCTCGAAGAAGTTGACAGTGTTCACCTACTTTGAAAATGCTGCTGGCATCAAAGAGGGTGCGGCTGTCAATCTGCAGGGTGTCACTATCGGTACGGTGAAGAGTGTGCAGGTAGTTTCGAACCCTGATCGCAAGCTGACGCCTGTGCGCGTCGTGATGAAGCTCGATAAGAAGTTTTCTGCGGACCTGAAGCGCGATTCGAAAGCGGCATTGACGACCGTAGGCGTGCTGGGCGATACGGTGGTCGACATCAACAGCCAGGTGGCAACTGGGCCACCGCTCCAGGATGGCGACGAGTTGCACACGCTTGAGACGCCAACAATCTCGGACGTAGTAAAGGCCAGCCAGGGAACGATCGAGCAACTGAATGTGATCCTGGCAAAGATGAACTCGATTGTCGACAATTTGCAGAATGGCAAAGGATCGATCGGTCAGTTGATCAACAATCCAGACCTTTACAACAAGGCGAACGCGACGGTCGACGAACTGCTGACGCTTGAGAAGAACCTGAACAATGGGCGAGGTTCCATCGGCAAACTTATGACTGACGACACCATGTACAACCGCCTGAATACGGCGATGGGCCGGCTGGACAGCATTACGGCTGGGCTTGACTCGGGGAAGGGTACGGCTGGCAAGCTGTTGAAGGATGAGACCCTCTACAACAACCTGAACGCTACCCTCGCGAATGCGAATCAGATCCTGAACGACGCGAATGCAGGCAAGGGTGGGCTGGGATTGATGCTGAAGGATCCGAAGTTCCGGCAGCAATTGAGCGATACGCTGACGGATGTGAACTCGCTGGTGGCAGGAGTAAGCCAAGGCAAGGGCACACTGGGCAAGCTGGCCACGGATGATATGGCGTATACCAACTTGAATAAGCTGCTTACCGAGAGCACCGTACTTGTGACGACCATCCGACAAGATCCGAAGAAATATCTCACGATTCACCTGAAGATCTTCTAGGTCTCGCCACTGTAATAGAAAACGAACTGCCACTGTGCGGGTCGTTTTCTATTGCAGACAGAGCTTTTCGTGACGATCTGTCAAAGGAGGGTTTATTCTGCTGTCACCACACAGCAGCAATTTCCAGCCTCCAGGAGCACCATGCGCGTCACGCCCCTCGTTTCAGTTCTCGTACTTTCGACCAGCCTGTGTTTTGGGCAAGGTTTTGCGCCGGTGTTTACCTCGGCAGATGCTCCGTCTGCGCCAACGAAGGAGCCGGCGAAGCCGATCAGCTTCGATCTTTCCGCGATCGATAAGACCGCCGACCCGTGCACCGACTTTTATCAATATGCGTGCGGCAACTGGAAGAAGAACAATCCTATTCCTGCAGATCAGGTGAGGTGGGGACGCTTTAATGAGTTGGCGGAACGCAATAACTACTTGCTCTATCAGGAGCTGAAGACAGCCTCAGACGCTCCGAAGACGCCGCTGCAGACCAAGTATGGCGACTACTTCGCCGCTTGCATGAACGTTGATGAGGCGGACAAGCTGGGAGCCAAGCCGATCATGCCGCAGTTGGCGCTGATTGATGGCTTGACCGACAAGAAGCAATTTGCTGCGCTCAACGTTGAGCTATGGAAGAAGTACGATGGCGATCTGCTCTTTGGGCTGGGCGTCCAGCAGGACCAGAAGGATTCAGCGCAGCAGATCCTCGGCACCGGACAGGGCGGGCTCTCACTTCCCGACCGCGACTACTACCTGACCCAGGACGATCGCAGCAAGAAGCTCCGCGATCAATATGTCGCGCACGTAACAGCTATGTTTGTCCTGCTCGGGGATACTCCCGTGAAGGCCGCACAGGAAGCAACGGATGTGATGCGGATCGAGACTGCGCTGGCCAAGGGATCGATGGCGCGCGTCGAGATGCGTGACCCTGCCAAGCGTTACCACATCATGACGATCGCCCAGGTCGATGCTCTTTCGCCGAACTACAACTGGCAGCAATATGTGGATGGATTGGGACTGCAGGCAGCCAAGACGATCAACGTATCGTCGCCGGGTTTTGTGCAGGCGGCAAACGCGATGATTGAGACGGAGAGCCTGTCTGCGTTCAAGAGCTACCTGAGGTGGCATACGCTCCATGGCGCTGCTCCACTGCTTTCGAAGCCAATCGTCGATGAGAACTTCGGCTTCTTTTCGGCAACGCTGCAAGGGCAAAAAGAGCAGACGCCACGCTGGAAGCAGTGCACGCGCATGACGGATCGCGCCCTCGGCGAGGCGGTCGGACAGGATTGGGTCAAACAGAACTTTCCTCCTGAGGCCAAGGAGAACATGGAGAAGTTGGTCGCCGCGCTCGAACGAGCTCTGGGCGAAGACATCAAGAGCCTGCCGTGGATGAGCGACACGACCAAGGTTGAGGCGAAGAAGAAGCTGGATACGATTCGACAGAAGATCGGCTATCCAGAGAAATGGCGCGACTATGCCACTCTGACGGTTAAGCGGGATGACCTGGTCGGCAACGTGGAGAACTCCAGCAAGTTTGAGGATCTACACAATCTCGGCAAGCTTGGTAAACCCGTCGATGAGACGGAGTGGGGCATGACGCCGCCTACGGTGAACGCGTACTACAACCCGCCGCAGAACGACATCAACTTCCCTGCGGGCATTTTGCAGCCTCCGTTCTATGACAACAATATCGACCCCGCGGTGAACTTCGGCGGCATCGGCGTGGTGATCGGACACGAGATGACGCATGGCTTCGACGATCAAGGTTCCAAGTACGACCTGCACGGCAATGTGCGGGTTTGGTGGACCCCGGAGGATCTGGCGAAGTTCAACGAGCGGACCGAATGCGAGGCTAAGGAGTACGACGGATTTGAAGTCGCTCCCGGGCAGAAGTTGAATGGACATCTAACACTCGGTGAGAATACTGCTGATAACGGCGGAATACGCATTGCTTTCCAGGCTTTGCAGGAGACGATTGCAAAGGATAAGACTGCCGCTGAGCCCGGTTACGCCGATGGAAAGAGGGATGGGTATACCGCGGAGCAGCGCTTCTTCATCGGCTTCGGCCAGGTGTGGTGCGAGAACAAGACGGAGCAGAGCGCAAGGGTGTCGGCCAAAACCGATCCTCACAGCTCCGGCGAATGGCGGACCAAGGGAACGGTGCAGAACTTTGAGGAGTTCGGAAAGGCGTTTGGCTGTAAGGTAGGCCAACCGATGATGCCGACGAGCAGTTGCCGTGTCTGGTAGTTCAAAGAAGTCACGAAAGCCCGGACTTTGGTCCGGGCTTTTTCGTGCTACGGGAGTTGTTGTATTGACCGCCTTTCGATGCCCAAACACCACGCGGGGCAGCTATGGACTCGAGGAAAGGGATGCGCAGATTGGCGTAAACTCGCGAACGCTTCTACAATCAGGGGAGAATTTGTATCCCCAATAGAGTTGCTCGCAGTACAAGGCGGTTGAACGATCGCTGGCGAGGATTAAGGAAACGCATGACGTTGAGCAGGATTGGCCGGTTCGGAATGGCCTTCGTAGCATCTGTAGCAATGGGACTGGGCATGACGGCGTGTGGTGGCGGCACGATTGGTTACATGTGGGTCCTTGGTACGCAGGCAAATGCGGCGGCAGGACAGCAAACCGGTCAAATCGCCGGATTCAAGATCGACGACTTTACGGGAAACCTCACGTCGGCAGTTCATTCGCCATTTTCCTCGGGCGGTACGAATCCTGTGTCGATTGTGGTTAAGCCAGGCGGCCGCTATGTTTATGTCGTGAACGAAGGTGTTCCGGCTACTTCAGCGACGACCTCAGCCTCGGTCGAAGGCAACATCTCTGTATTCTCAGTCGGCGGCGATGGTACGTTGACATTCCAGAACAGCTCAGTCAGTCAGGGCCATACACCAGTCTGGGCTGCGGTCGATAGCACAGGTAACTTTCTGTATGTGCTTGATCAGCGCGCGCCCGACTACGATGGGGTGACCAACTTCAATGGCGACATCACAGTTTTTGCCCTTGCGAGTGATACTGGCCGGTTGAGCCTGATTACTAACGCACAGGTAAAGAACGCGCAAGGCACCCAGCTTACCTACTTCGAAGTTGGACCGACGCCGATCATGATGCGCGTCGCAAGCGGCGGCTGCCTGTACACCGTCGACCAAGGCGATCACACGGTATTCCCCTATACGGTCGGCACGGGAGGCCAGCTTACGCTCACGACCAATTCGACTGTTCAGGTCACCGGTGGAACTTTGCCTGCTCAATTGACCTCAATCAGCACGAGCGGAACCAACGTCTACTTGACGGACTCCGCAAACAACCTGATCCTGCCGTACACGGTTGGAACAAGTTGTGCACTGAACACCCTTACGGGCGGCTCGACGCCAAATCTTGCCCTGACAGCAAATCCTGTCTATTCGCTGACGGACACAACTGGCAATTATCTCTATGTTTTGAACCAATCGGGAACGAACTCGAATGTTGCGAATAGCACCATATCGGCCTTCAAAATCGACGTTGGCGCAACGAACAAGCTGCAGCCGGTCGTCGGAGATACGAACAATCCTTATGCCGTGGGCTCCGGTCCGGTCTGCATGGGAGAAGATCCGTCGAACCAGTATGTTTACGTTTCGAACAACGTTGCAGGTACCGTAACGGGTAAACAGATCAATACGAGAACAGGCCAGCTCTCTGACCTGGCGCGTGGGGCGACTTTCCCGGCGACGGGGCATGCGACCTGCCTGGCAATCAGTGGAAACGTCAACTAGCTACCGAAGTCGGTAGCTGGATTCGATCAGCAGATAGCACTAGACCCTGAAATCAGGGCAGCAGCAGCGGGCGGAAACGATTGCCCCGGAGTTAAGAAAGCGCATGAAGTTGAAAAATATGGGCCGCATTACAAAGGCCTTCACCGTTTCACTCGCTCTCGGACTCGGTCTCACGGCATGCAGCCGCGACTATACGGTGGCGTACGTGTATGTGACGTCAGCGAAGACCAACCCCGGTCTCATCAATGCCTACTCGGTCGACTACCAGTCGGGTGCTCTGCTGCAACTAGCAGACTCCCCGATTCCGGCAGGACGCAACCCGGTCGCGCTCATCTCTACCACGTCTACAGCTACAGGCAACCAGTTCGTCTTCGTGGTAAACCATGATGATTCGACTGTAGGAACCTACGCAGTAGGAACTGATGGCAAGCTGTATGCCGAGCAGAACTACAACACAACGGGAAGCTTCCCAGTGGCTGCTGCGGTGGACGCGGCCGGCAAATTTCTCTACGTCGCTTATACGTTTGAGACAGGTTTCACAACGGCTTCGCCTGGGCCCGGCGGCATCTCGGTATTTCCGATTACCTACAGCGGGTCTGGCGCTTCAGAGACAGTGGCGTTGGGAGCACCAACGAACGTAAACATCGGCAACAATCCGGTCGGCATTACGGCCAGCAAATTTCACAACTTTGTTTATGTAGTGGATGCTGAAACGCCTGCGGGTTCTGCGCCAATCGGCGAGGTCCTTGGTTACTCCGAGAATGCAACCACCGGTGCGCTTACCCCGCTTCCGGGCGTCAAAGCTCTTGGTACTGGCTTGAGCCAATATCAGGCTGGTGTTTCGCCAAGCGCTATCGTGGAGAATCCTCTGTCCAGCTTCGTCTACGTGACGGACAAGACATCGAACCAGCTTATCGGCTACCTAGTCCTTTCCGATGGATCCCTCTCGCCGATGGTCAATGGGCCGTTCGTGACGGGTCAGTTCCCTGTCGCGCTTACGATCGATCCTCGTGGCTCGTTCCTGTACGTCGTCAACTTCAACGCGAGCACGGTTAGCGCTTATGCAATCAACGCGGCGAATGGCACTCCGACAAATTCTGTTGGTGGAAGCACTACCGTTTTGACCAATCCGGTAGCTATCGCGATCGAGCCTGCGCTGGGTATTTACCTCTACACGGCCAACAACTCTGACGGAACGGTATCGGGCGAACAGCTCAGCCCGAACAATGGCGGTCTAACCCAGATTCAGCACTCGCCTTTCCCAGCGTCTGGTCTGCCTACATCCATCATCGCGATTCCGAATGGTTTGCATTCCACTTCGCTGTCGGTAACAACTCCAACGCAGTAAGTAGTATCAGCACCACAGAAACGCCCCGCGATTGCGGGGCGTTTCTGCGTATGGCTAGTTGTACAAAACGGCCTTGCGCGACTCGCTCCTAGCCGTTAACGCTGAGTTGCCGCACTCGCTCTAAGGTATAGCTTGTTGCGATGAACAGCATAGTGGGTCTGGGGAAGGCTCTATGTTGTAGCGAGAGGCGCCGGGCTGGGTTTTGTAGCGAAGCGCTGCAGGATGTATCGGCGAGCGGGTGCTTCGACCAGATGATGCGCCAGAGCAGCGATGAGCAGAGCGGTCGCGTAGGTTATCCAGGGATCGAGTATGGCCAGGTGCAGCCGATCCCATACGTGGTAGTTCCGCAGCAGGTTAATCGAATTGAAATGCAGAATGTAGAGACAGAAAGTTGTCTCGCCGATCGCAAGCAGTGGCCTCCATGCGAAGACCGAAGCGATGGGGTTTGCCCCACTTAGACCAATTGTCAGGGTTGCAAAGAGCGGGAGCAGCAATCCGCCATGCATCAGGATGTATGGCATGTGCGGGACAGCGGTGTAGAAGAAGACTGCTATTGTGACAAGTCCAACGGCGGCAATTCCGAGTCGTTGACGGTCATTGATCTCCAATTGCAGCTGGAGCTTGCCGAGCGTGATTCCGGCGAGAAACATGCAGACATACGACGGTGGGGTGTATTTGAGGGAACGCAGCCAGAAGCCGTAGCTATACCTTGTGATGGGCTCCGTAAGGTGGTCTGGGTTGAGCAGCATGTAGAGCATATGCGGCAGCATGCCGACGATCCAGAGAGCGAGGAAGAGTGCAATCAAGGTACGAACCGAGTTCAGCGAGGGTAGCCGCACAGCCCAGGCTCGGATGACCCACGGAAACGCGCCGTAGAGGAGGAGCTCGCAGGAGAGGGTCCAGCCGACGGTATTCCAATAGGTTGCAAGGAGCGGATTCCACCCTTGGAGCAGGAGTGGCGTCAGCAACAATCCTTCCCAGAACTGGGTATGACTGCGGACCTGCCACTCTGCCTGAAGCATCTGGAAGGAGATCGCGAGCCCAAGGAGATAGATTGGGTAGAGCCGCGCGAAGCGGGCGAGCCAGAACTGTCGCGGGTTCAGCGTAAGAGCGCGGTCGGCGTAGTTATAGGCGAGGACAAAACCCGAGAGCAAAAAAAAGAAGCCGACGAACACGAAACCGTTGTCGGTAAACGGCGAGATCCATCGCATATGTGGCGGGGTGAAATGGAAAAAAAGGATGTTGATCGCAAGAATTGTCCTGATACCGGTCAGGGCTGGCAATGGCGGCTTACGGACGTACGTCTGAATGGTTCGACCTCAGATCGGGCTGGTTTAACTTACACCAACACGGGTATGGACCCACTACTCGCCTGGATGTCGTTGTTTATTCCTAAATCAATTCACTTCGGCCACATCAGGACGTGATGAGCGAACCGAGTTTCTCCCCGTTGACGACGCGGACGATGTTTCCCGGGACCTTCATGCTGAAGACGATAGTTTGCAGATTGTTATCTTTGCATAGAGAGACAGCAGTCTGGTCCATGACGCGAAGGTTCTGCCTGAGGATCTCCATGTAGGTGATCTCCTCATACTTGGTCGCGGTTGGATCAAGCTTTGGATCGGCCGTATAGATGCCGTCTACTGACGTGGCCTTGAGCAGAACGTCCGCCTTGATCTCCATGGCGCGCAGACTGGCAGCGGTGTCGGTGGAGAAGTAGGGGTTGCCGGTACCTGCGGCGAAGATCACGATGCGACCTTTTTCGAGGTGTCGCATAGCGCGGCGGCGTATATAGGGCTCCGCGACCTGGTGCATCTCGATGGCGGACATGACCCGGCAGAACAAGCCCAGTTTTTCGATGGCGTCCTGAAGAGCAATCGAGTTGATAACGGTCGAAAGCATTCCCATGTGGTCTGCAGCGACACGATCCATGTCGATGGCCTGCTGAGCCACTCCGCGAAAGAAATTGCCGCCGCCGACTACGATGGCGATCTCGCAACCCGCGGCGTGAACCGCAGCAATCTCCGCAGCTACATTGTGGATGAAGACGGCGTCGATGCCAAAGCCCTTACCGGCGGCCAGGGCTTCTCCCGAGAGCTTAAGCAGAACTCGTTTGTACATACATATCAAGTATCGCATGCGGGAGCGGGTGTGAGCCAAACCCTGCGTTGGGCGCGTCGGGCTTTCCACTCAGAAATGCTTCCGCAAGGATACCTCTCCGGGATTCTCGACCCAAGCTACACAGGTCGCGAGGCTCCAGTTATAGGATAGAGAGGAGGAACCCCTACCACTCAATGCGACCATCTTCACGCAATTTAATCCTGTTTTGCGCGTTGAGCTACCTCTTCGTCGCAGCGATTCTCTTCGTTACGATTCGCAAACACAACGACGGACACTTCATCTATGCGCTCGATGATCCCTACATTCACCTTGCACTGGCCGAGAATCTTGCCCATGGTCATTACGGAATCAATCCGACCGAGTTTTCCTCCCCCTCCTCGAGCGTGCTGTGGCCTTTTTTGCTGATTCCTCTAGCGGGAACAGCGATGCATTCTTATGTGCCTCTGTTTTGGAATCTCCTGTTCGGACTTTTATCGGCATGCCTGATTGGGTGGGCGGTGGCCAGGTGGCCTCCTCAACGCGATGAGCAGGGACGGATGCCCTTCTGGCAGCAGATGATCACGGCCCTGCTGCTGATGCTGTCCGCAAATATCGCCAGCTTGACCTTCGTGGGCATGGAACACGTCTTGCAGATCCTGCTCTCGATCTGCTGCGCCATCGGCATCATGGAAGCATTGTCAGACAGAGAGATCCCAACATGGTGTCTGGCAGCGACCATCATTGCTCCGATGGTGCGGTATGAGAATCTTGCGATCACCGTCGCGATCTGCTTTGCCCTGGCGGGAACGAGACAATGGAAGAAGGCGTGGACGGTACTGGGACTGGCTGTCGCTCCATTGATCGCCTTCTCCGGATACCTTGTCTCGCGAGGTCTCCCTGTTCTGCCTATGTCGGTTTTGGTGAAGGGCAATGTGTATATCAGCGGAGGACCGCTCTACAAGGTCTTCAAACAAGTCCGTTCGGATATCTTCCAGTGCCTGGTCGATCCAGAACGCTTCACAATTTCGATTCTGTTTCTGATCTTCGTCGGGTTGACGTGGACTGCGACAACGAGAGCACGCCGTTTTACCTACGCGGGCGTCGCCGTGTTAGGCGCACTGCAACTAGCGATCGGCCGTTTCCAGTGGTTCTTTCGCTATGAGGTGTATGCGCTGATCTTTTTACTGCTGATCTGTGTCCGCGTTCTTTCGGATCGACCGAAGTTCATGTTTGGCTACTTCGCGCTTGGGCTGGTATTTTGCGCTTCGCCATTCATCCGAGCGACGGAGTTGACCGTATCCGCTTCGGAAGAGATCTACCGGCAGCAATTCCAAATGCATCGCTTCGTCACCGAGTTCTACCATGGTGATTATGCGGTGAATGATCTCGGGCTGGTGAGCTATCAACGCACGCCGGGAACATATGTGCTGGATGTCTTCGGGCTCGCGTCGGTTGAAGCCTCTCGTCAAAACCCAAAGACGCAAGAGTGGCTCAGCGGCATTACGAAACGCCATGCGATCAGCCTCGCGATGCTCTATCCGGAGTGGTTTCAAATACCTGAATCCTGGACTCCCGTCGCAAAGATGTGTGTACCGAGTACTCCGATCAACATCAATGAACCGTGCATGGTCTTCTACAGCACCGATCCTGCAGCAACGGCAAGGATCCGTGCGGATCTTGCGCGTTTCGAACCAACATTGCCGGATGATGTCACGTTCTATTTCGACCCGGAACGCCGCGAGGGCGGCTATGCCATGCCGAGATCACAGCCGAACTGAGTCGATCGTCTACATTGCCACCAAAACGAGAAGGCCCGGGAATGGTACCCGGGCCTTCTCGTATAAGTTTGCAAAAATGTTTACGCTGATGCTTCTTCCGTGGGGGCCTTGGTGGTCGCGACCGTCCAATCGGAGGCTCCTACCTTGAAGCGGGCGAAGCGGCGGACAGAGATGTTCTCACCAAGCTTTGCTACCTTAGCAGCAATCAACTGCGAGATCGTCTGAGTCTGCTCCTTGATGAAGGGCTGATCGAGCAGGCAGAACTCCTCGTAGAACTTCGCGAGCTTGCCCTCGAGGATCTTCTCGATGACCGCAGGCGGCTTACCGGTTGCTGCAGCCTGTGAGCGATAGACATCCTTCTCACGCTCGAGGTCGGCTTCCGTGACCTCGTCGCGACCGACGAAGCGAGGATCAGTCGCAGCGATATGCATGGCGATGTCGCGGAGCAGCTCCTGGAAGTCTTCCGTGCGAGCAACAAAGTCCGACTCGCAGTTGAGCTCGACGAGGACGCCGATCTTGCCACCAGCATGAATGTAGGTGCCGACTGCTCCCTCGTTCGTTGTGCGCGATGCCTTCTTAGCGGCCGAAGCCATGCCGCGCTTGCGGAGGACAACAAAAGCGTCTTCCATGTTGCCCTTTGCCTCCTGCAGAGCCTTGAGACAGTCGCCCATGGGGGCGCCGGACTTTTCGCGGAGTTCCTTGACGAGCTTGGCGTCGATCTTCGTTGTTTCAGTAGCGGTAGTCATAATTCATCCTTGTAGGTGCGGTTGATGCGGCTTACGCAGAAAGAGCGTGGTGCCATTTCGCTTTCGCGGGCAGCCACGCTCCTTATGGAGAGTACTCGTGAACTGTTACGCGACGGTCTCAGCGTGAACGGCTTCGGGCTCAGCTTCGGGCTCGGTCGCTGCTGCTGGTGCCTTCTTGATACCGCCGCCAAGAACGGCGTCGAGATCGACATTCTCGTCATCTTCAACGGATGCCTCGGCGATGCCGGCTGACTCATGAACTTCCGCAGTGGCAGCGTCAAGGTTGAGATCACCCTCTTCGCCGACGTGCTCCGGGGAGACTTCGAGCTGCTGAACGTCGGCAGCTTCTGTCGCAAAGGCACGCTCCGAGACCATCTGAACGCCTTCCGCAGCCGAATCAGCGATCTTCGTGGTGAAGAGGCGGATGGCGCGAAGAGCATCGTCGTTGCCGGGGATGACGTAGTCAACGACAGTCGGATCGCAATTGGTATCGACGACGGCGACAACCGGGATGCCAAGCTTGCGGGCTTCGGCGACGGCAATCGCTTCATTGTTGGAGTCAACGATGAAGAGAGCATCGGGAAGACGCTTCATGGTCTTGATACCGGCAAGGTTCGTCGTCAGGTGCTTACGCTCGCGCTCAAGCTTGATGACTTCCTTCTTGGTGAGAAGCTCGTAGCGGCCATCGGTCGACATATCGTCGAGCTCGGTGAGGCGCTTGACCGACTTCTGCACGGTAACCCAGTTGGTGAGAAGACCACCGAGCCAGCGGCTGTTAATGTAGGGCATGCCGGCGCGTGTTGCCTCTTCGGCGATGGCATCCTGTGCCTGGCGCTTGGTGCCGACGAACAGGATGAGCTTGCCCGTGGAGGTCAGATCAGTAACGAACTTCGAAGCCTCTTTGAACATCTTGAGGGTCTTCTGGAGATCGATGATGTAAATGCCGTTGCGCTCGCCAAAGATATATTCCTTCATCTTGGGGTTCCAGCGCTTGGTCTGGTGCCCGAAGTGAACGCCTGCTTCGAGCAGTTCTTTCATGGTGATATTTGCCAAAGTGAGCTCCTTGGTGAAGGCGGCCGGGTGTTAGCACCGGTGCCTGGATTGATCCCGCGTACGGGAGATTTGACCCCTGACCTTATGCGCACGTGCAGCATAAGGGTGATGCGAACGGAGGAGGCTCGGCGAGAGCCCCAGACCTCCTCCGGATAATGCATATAGCAAGAACAAGCAAAGACAACTGACTTCGCTGAAAGGCTGTTTCTATCGCTTCGAGAACTGGAAGCGTGCGCGAGCGCCCTTCTGTCCGTACTTTTTGCGCTCTTTACCACGCGAGTCGCGGGTAACGAGGCCTTCAGCCTTGAGCGCCTTGCGAAGCTCGGGATTGAAGATCATCAGTGCACGGGCGATACCGAGCTTCACAGCATCGGCCTGGCCCATCACGCCGCCACCCTTTACGGTGGTGAAGACGTCGAAGGTTTCGCCAATGTCAGCGATACCAAGCGAACGCTTTGCAGCGGCGCGCTGCTGAGCGGTGACGAAGTACACATCAACATCCTTCTTGTTGACGACAAAGTTGCCGCTGCCTGGACGCAGGAAAACACGTGCGATCGAGGACTTGCGACGGCCGGTTCCGTAGAATTGGATCAAATCTGCCATGGTGCTCCTTAGAACATCGGGCTAAAGCCCACTGCTTGAGTCGAGAAGCTGAACGCTTACGCCTTGGGAGCGTTGGACGCGTGGAATTCGAACGGTTCAGGCTGCTGCGCCTGATGAGGATGCTGTCCGCCCTTGTACACCTTGAGCTTGGTAGCCATCTGGCGACCCATCTTGGACTTGGGCAACATGCCCTTGACGGCCTGCTCGACGATCGCCTCGGGGCGACGGGCAAGCAGCTTGATGAAGGACTCTTCACGCAGACCACCGGGGAAACCCGTGTAGCGGCGATAGAGCTTTTGGCTGGACTTGAGGCCCGTGAGGACAATCTTCTCGGCGTTGATGATGATGACGTGATCGCCCATATCAATGTATGGGGTGTAAAGCACGTTATCTTTACCGGCTAGAATGCTGGCGGAACGCGTGGCGAGACGGCCGAGAGTCTTACCGGCTGCGTCAATTACGTACCACTTGCGCTTAATGTCTTTTCCGCTCGGAATGGTTGTCGACATCTTGAGATACTCCCTGATTCTGCCGTCTTCAGTATTCGGCGTGGTGCATGAAGAAAGTCGTACGAATGTGTACTACATGCTGGTAAGTGCAACACTTTGCTGCTGTAGAAACTTGATTGCCAAACCGGCATAACGAAGCCGGGCTGCCGGAATTACGCACAAAGCCTATGAGATGGGTGCTTCAGGGGCGACTGTGGTGCAAGTCACTCCCAGTGGATCCACCACGGTTGTCCCGCTCATCGCACTTTCTGTGACATGGAGCAACACAGACGTGCAGACGTGGGACTGCGCGAGCCTTAACAGTAGACGATGACCTATCGAGAGTCAACCAAGAAGTAGCACAGATCAATGCTCAAGCTGTATCACACTGGGCTGCTGGCCCATCTTCGTTCGCAGCAGACGCGGGACCGGCTTCCGCTTACGTTGAGGCTCCGGGGTAGGAACGGGCGGATCGAGGCGATAGACGATCAGCAAATTGCGCTCCGGATCATCCATTGCTGGGAAAGCAGCAACCCGCTGGAGATGGAAAAGGGGCGTCAGGGCATCCATCTTGTCGTCATCTACCTGATTCCAAGCAACATACCATCCTGGCCGGTAGGTAGCGACGCGTTGCGCGAGTTCCATGGTGCCAAAATCGTCGCAGATTGAGGGGAGCCCAGTCATCAATGACAGATCTGAGCCGCTGATAGAGAGCATCAGAGGACTTTGGGACGGTGTCGACGCTATCACCTGGCGGACTTTTTCAGCGGCCTGCCTGAAGGTGTACTCCGGTTTGCGAACGTATTGAAGCGTCTGGAGTGCATCCGGGAGGGCGATGGCGATGAGCGCTACAACAGCCGCAGTTCTAACGATCGTTCTCAGAGAGACCGAGCTGTGACGGAAACTATGTACGACATCGTTCAAGAGAATCGTCACTAATAACGTCAACGGGATCGCAAGAACGAGGTAGTACCGAGGCTGCAGGTTATTGTGATACGCCAGAAAACTCGTGTAGCCAGCGGCCCAGAGCAGCAGCGAAACCGCTAATGGAGAGATTCGTCGCCGTAGCCGGACTATCCCGATAAGTATTATCGCGAGCCCGGCGGGATAGAGGACATTGCCCATCCAGCGACCGTCTCTGATCGTGTCGCTGAGTACGCTCCAGAAGGTGGCGACCGTGATGCCCGTGTACGCATTGGCGCTGAACAGGTAACGATAGTCCTCAAGGAAATGAGGGCGAACGAACAAAGCAAAATAGCTGAGCCAGAGGCCACCTGCAATGGCCAAAGCAGGTATCGCAAACCGAAGAAAACGGTGCCATTGACAGTCCAACGATACCCATAGGAGCCACGCAATGGCTGGAAAGAGGAAGACTGCGGTCGTCTTGGTGAGAATCATCAGCGGCAGGAGAATGCCTATAGCAACAACGAGCAGATAGCGCCTTAAGCCGATTCGCGGTTGCGCCAAACCTGATATTGCCAGAAGCGTGAGCAACATGAAAAGGATCAGCAACGGCTCAAGGATCGCCATGCGCGTAAAGACATAGCAGAAAGGACTGACGGCGAGAAGAAGCACCGCAATCGCTGGCGCATACGACCCGGACACTCCTTGCCAGCGCCGGACCAGAAAATAGGATGTCAACAGGATTAGACCAAAGATACCAACCGTCAGCCCCCGGGCAGCAGAGAGGCTGACCCCGGTGAAGCGGAAGACAAGAAGTTCGAGTACCGGCCATACGGGCAGCGCTGCTGCTGGATTGAAGTCACCCGCGACGTACCAGGAGCCGCGCTGGTAGTGGCGAATGGCAGCATCTCCGTACCAGCCCTCATCGGTGTACTTCGCCCAATCCATCCAAGGCGAGTGATTGGGGAAATCAGCGGTGAGATGTACAGCATGGAGAGCGAAGAAGATCCCCGCACACAGCAGGAGGAGCGCATTGATGGCTTTGGAGATCGTGCGAGGACTCGACGGTATGGGGATGGACTCTGTCAACGGAAGAAAGCAATGCCTCGATAATGAATCCAGCTTATTACAGGTACTTTCATCGAGACATCCCGCCATTTGTGGCGTCCGCCTACCAAGGGCGGTAAAGCGGTTCGTCTATAGTAAGAAGATCAACGGGAATCCAATGTCTTCACCAACCCTGCCGCGTTCCACAGTGCTCTCCCGTATTCCAAGCCTCGACGGCTTGCGAGCGCTCTCGATTTTCCTGGTCGTTGCGCTCCATACCTTGCAGCGCTACAACATCGACCATCATGTCTGGCTCGGCTGGTATGCGGTGTTCAACGGTGCGAGTGGCGTCTTCATCTTCTTTGAGATCAGCGGATTTCTCATCACGAGTCTGCTTTTACAGGAGCATGAGAAACGCGGCACGGTCAGCCTGCGCGGATTCTATTTACGACGAGTCTTCCGAATCCTGCCGCCGCTGTACTTCTATATGGGCGTTGTGATCCTTCTCGGCATCTTTGGCCGCCTCACTCTTAACCGGGCTGACATCATCAGCGGGATATTTTTCTTTCACAATTTTGCATCGCATCTGTCGATGTGGTCCATGGAGCACCTCTGGTCGATCAGCGTGGAAGAACAGTTCTATCTCTGGTGGCCGTTGCTGTTGATCTTCTGCCTGCGTCGTCCGGGTCTTGCGGGAAGATTTGCCGCCGCGCGAGTACCGATCGTAATTCTTATCATCTCTCCAGTTGCGCGAGTCCTGCTTGGGGCCACTCACGCTCATCCGGTTTTACATGCGATTAGTACAAAGTACCTGAATTTCGACTTCCTGATGTTCGGCTGCCTGACTGCGTTGCTCCAGCACACACCACGATTCGAGACAATCTATCGCTTCGCAACTCGTATCTGGTGGCTGCCACCCACGGTGATGGTTATCTGCAGCATTCTCGCAGCACGGTATGAAAACTACTTCAACCTTCCGATTGGATACACCGTCAATGGCGCGGCCATCGCCATGTTTCTTCTATGGTGTACACGTAATCCGGAATCGTCGGTGGGCCGCATTCTGAATTGGAAGCCAATTGTGCGGATAGGAGTGCTTTCATACAGCGTCTACATCTGGCAGACGATCTTTCTTCACCACAAGAACGCAACAGTTTTCGGTCGTTTTACCTGGTTCGAGGTCTTCCCTGTAAGTTGGCTCGGTTTCTTCCTTATGGCGAACTTCTCCTACAGTGTGATCGAGCAGCCATCACTCAAACTCCGCAGCAAAGTGATCCGCTCGTTTCACCTCTACACCCAGCGCCGCAGCCTTGCCAGGTCGAAGCAGGTGCCTAGTACGTAACACTTCGTTGCTGTGACAGCTCTACTCGTAAGAGAGAGCGTCTATAGGATCTTTGCGGGCTGCCTTGAGTGCTGGATAAAACGCCCCCAGCAGAGCTCCAAAGAACGCAATCAGTGATCCGGAGGCCACCCAACCTGGCGTAATAGTGAACGCCTGCGTGGGAAACTTGGCGTGCAGGGCAGCACGAAGGGCAAAGGTAGCGATGATGCCAATTGCGATGCCAACAAGCGTTAAAAGGCCCGTCTCGCTTAGTACAATCCCCACGATATAGAGACGCGAAGCCCCCATAGATTTCAGGATGCCAATCTCGCGGGTGCGCTCGATCACCGCCGTATACATGGACTGGAAGATGACTAGAAAGCCAATAATGACCGCAATCCCGATGACGGTGCGAAGACCGATATTGAAGCCTGGCATCTTTTCCGGAGTAAGCAGGCTTAGCAGTTCTTCCATCGTCTGAACATCGTATTGCTGCATTCCGGGGGTAGCGTGAATTTCATCACGAACCACTTTCTGGAATTGAGGGGAGTTGTCGGTAAGCAGATAAAATGCGCTTGCCTTACCTTCGTTTCCATCAATGATTCCCATCGTGGTGATGGGAATGAACTTGCGTCCCCCTTTACCGTGTTCGACAACGCCACAGATTCGGAAGGGCTGACCAAGTACCTGAATGGTGTCACCCACCTTGAGGCCCTTCGCGGCCTGAATATCATCAATGATGATGTCGTTCGAGCCGGTGAACGGTCCGCCTGCCACGAAGACGAATGGCTTTAGAGCGTCAAATGTTGGAAAATCTATGCCATAGATGTTTTCGACCGAACTGCTGGCGGTGAGCTTGATGTACACGGGAGCAGCTACAGTCACATGCGGGAGCGCGGCCAGGATGCCAGCGACCTTGATGGATGCCGATGCACCGGACATGCCGATGAGGTTGGAAGCAGCGCCGGGATGCGTGATCATGTCCGCGCCAATACCTGATTGATTTTTTGCGGTGCCATTCAGCATGCCGAGCATAATGGCAGCGATTGACAGGATCATGACGACTTCGATAGCGACTGCAAAGGCGCTGATAACTGAGCGCAACGGACGATGGACCAGGTTTCCAACAACAAGTTTATTCATCTCAATCTAAGTGTATGGCAGACCGCGGTACCAGCTTTTGAGAAGGTGTCGGTTCGTCACTCCTCGTGGCGGGAAAGGCACACAAGCTGCGGGAGCCTTTGACTCTAAGGACAAGCCCGGCTATCTTTCTGTAAAAGATGGTCTAAATGGTCTTCAGCTTGACGAAAGCGTTGTGGCGAGGGAGCCGCGAACGCAGATGGCGAGGGAATGATCCAATTCGGGCAGGAATTGCGACACGAACGCGAAAGACGCGGAGTTTCTGTCGACACGGTCTGTGCGGTCACAAAGGTCTCCCTGCGCCATGTTGAGGCTCTGGAAGATGGGAGATTCAGCGATCTCCCCGGGGGTGTCTTCCGCAAGGGCATTGTTCGCAGTTATATAGCTGCCGTGGGTTTGGAGGAAGCGATCTGGGTTGACCGGTTTGAAGCAAGCCTCCGAGAGCAGGGCGAGGGTCCCAGAGAGCAGGATTGGGTCGAATTCGCCGAAAACGTAAAGAAAAACCGTGGAGGTGGTGGATCTGCCACCGGAATGCGTTGGTTCGGAGTAGCTCTGATGCTGCTGGCATTGGTTATCTGCGTCTTCCTGACATGGAAGCTGGTGCTTCATAGCAAATTGCCACTTTAGGCTCTAGTGGCAGACGCCTGGCGTTGTGAGTAAACCACTTAATGCTCAATAGAGCCGTTTGACCCTCAATTGGCGCGACTCGCTATGATCTTTGCCGGGGGTGAGAACGGCAGGTAAAATAGACAGATTGATTTCTGTCCGGGGCTAAGTGTCCCGCGCAGGTACTTCTAAGGAGTAGTTTTGGCGAAGCGCGATAAATTTCTGTTCACGAGTGAGTCTGTAACCGAAGGGCATCCCGACAAGATTGCCGACCAGATCTCCGATGCAATTCTGGACGCCTGCCTGGCGCAGGATCCTTACAGCCGGGTAGCGTGCGAGACGCTCACCTGCACGGGCCTCGTCGTCATTGCCGGTGAGATCACCACGAAGGCATATGTGGACTTCCAGAGCCTCGTCCGTGGAACAGTTGCCGCAATCGGATACGACAATGCGCTATACGGCTTTGACTCGAATACCTGCGCTGTCATTTCGACGATCAACAAGCAGTCCGGCGATATCGCAATGGGCGTAGATACTGGCGGCGCCGGCGATCAGGGCATGATGTTCGGTTATGCCACGAACGAGACCCCAGAGTTGATGCCTACGCCGATCTCGCTGGCGCACAAGCTGGCCGAGCGCCTCAGCGAAGTCCGCAAATCCGGCTTGATGGCGTATTTGCGGCCGGATGGCAAGAGCCAGGTGACGGTGGAATACGACTCCAACAACCAGCCGGTTCGCGTGGATGCTGTCGTTATTTCGACGCAGCACGCTGAGAACGTTGGCAATGACGAGCTACGTGCGGACATCCTCAAGAACGTCATCCAGGCCGTTATTCCGGCGAAGCTGCTCGACGCAGATACGAAATACCACATCAATCCGACTGGCCGCTTCGTCGTTGGCGGCCCGATGGGGGACACCGGCTTGACCGGGCGCAAGATCATTGTCGACACCTACGGCGGCATGGGGCGGCATGGCGGCGGAGCCTTCAGCGGCAAGGACGCGACCAAGGTCGATCGTTCTGCGGCTTATATGGCGCGCTACGTTGCAAAGAACATCGTCGCCGCGGAGCTCGCGGATCGATGCGAAGTCCAGCTTGCCTATGCAATCGGCGTTGCAGAGCCGGTAAGCGTCCTGGTTGAGACCTTTGGTACCGGCAAGGTAGACGAGGCCAAGCTCGAGGAGCTAGTACGGAAGAACTTCTCCCTGACTCCGAAAGGCATTATCGAGAGTCTCGATCTGCGTAAGCCGATCTTCAAGGCGACCGCCGCATACGGCCACTTTGGTCGTAAAGGTGAGGGTTTCACGTGGGAGAACACGGATAAGGCCGCACTCCTCAAGGAGCAGGCTGGCGTCAAGGAACTTGCAGCCAAATAGCTGCGTTGCGTAAGAAAGGGGAGACCAATCGGTCTCCCCTTTTTATGCTCGTTGCGCCTAAAGCCGTGATGTGTAGCGTCCGCTCTCTGCGACAGAGGCAGCACGTCTGCTACTTGGTGGCGGCTTTAGAGCTGTAGAACGTATAAGTTGCAGAGTAAGGAACCCTGACAAGATCCCCTTTGTGGGTGGCGTCGCAACCAGTAGTTGGTGCGATACCGCCCTTGGTGTCCGACCTGCGGATCATTTCTACGCTGGTCAGGAGTCCTGCCCGCTGCGGTTTCGTTGCTTTTAGAAGCAGCCATGGAATGTTTGCGGCATCAGGCGAAGGCTGCTTGGTCACGAGAATGCCCTGCACGGAACTGCCATCCTGAAGGGTCCACGTCGGGCCATCTGCATGGGTGCCAACCTCAACGTTTTTATCATCGAACAGGCGAGCCACAGGAGCCTGAAAGACCCACTGGAAGGTGGCTCCGATCGGTTGGCAGCCGTAGATCTGTGCGCCTCTTCCCTGCACCGTCAACACGGCTTGCTGGTTTGCCTGGGGCAGCGTGGCGTCGGATGCCTGGGCGCTGGCAGCAATCGGTAGCGCCCAAATGGCCGCAAGGAGAAGAAGAAAACTTCGCATGTTTCGAGTTTAGCCTGAGCTGCCGGTCTAGCGCGTCACAGCCTCAGCAGTTGTAAAGGTCGTCCACGGACCCGCCTTCATGTCATTCAGGATCGGCTTCTCCCACTGGAACTCAGGATGCGCGGCGAGGAAGGGTGCAACGAGGAAGTCATCGCCGCAGGGGTGACCGGCGCGAGCGATGAAACTCATCTTCCCTGCCAGGTCCGAGTCCATGACCTTACCGGTTACAGCGCCCATCGGCTCATACGGCTTTTCGCCCCAGACTGGCTCGCCTTCTTTCGCCTTGTCAACGTGACCGCAAAGGCTACGCTGGTCCGCCTTTTCACCGCCTACGAAGGTGTCGATGTGATCCGATAGGAATGCCTCGGCAAGTTCTGTATCCATCTGCCCTTTGTGCTGCTGCATAAAAGCGTCCGCCCGAAGATGACGAGCATTCATGCTGCTGGACTTGTTTGTCGTATCGAAGCCCGGTGTGTCGTCGCGGATGAGATCAGGATTGGCGGCAAAGTTTGAGCTGACGAAATAGCCGTCCTTCTTTCGCGTCAGTGGCGTGTGCTTGAGTCCTAACTCCAGGTAGGCGATCTCGCCAGTCTTCCGGTCGCCGACGAGCCAGGAGTTCGCGTAGCCACCATTATTGCGGTCGCGCATAATGGCTGCATATTCGTCGATGGAGTGTGCATACTGCATCGCCTTGCGAGAGCGGACGAACTCGGGAGCACCCTTGAGGTCCCACCCGGCTGCCATTGGCAGCGTCGTCTCGGTGATCATCAAACCTGCGGCGTTGACGCCGAAATCGTCCTGGCTGGTGATGATTCCGGGAGCACCGTCCATGAGGAAGCGAAGGCCTTTGGCTGGCGCGATATCAAAGACGATAGTCCAGCGCTCCCCCTCGGCGTAGGGTGACCAGTTGCTATGAGCTACGACGATTTTGCCGTCCCTGGTAGCCGATCCCGCGGCGATGAAGGCGCTGCACTTACCTGGAGCCACGTCTTTCGGCGGATTTGGCTTGCCTTCTTTTTTGTTGAGCCAAGGCAGATAGTAATCGCCAAGCTCGAGGTTGCCGTTGATTGCGACAACATCCCAAAGATCGAGCGACGAGCCTTTAGCCTTCAGACCAGCCGCGATACCCTCGAGTTCGGCGCGATACTCAGGCTCGATGTTCGGCCAGAGTACAGTCTTGGATGCAGCGCGAAAGAACGACCAATCGCGCCCGGAATTATGCTCTTGCTCCAGCCGGTAGACGTGATAATTGTCCTCAATTTCGGCGGAAAGCAGATATCCATGCTGAAAACCGATGTCGCTTGGCGAACCTTGCAGATGAACGTAGGTCCAGCCGTTCTTCTTAAAGCTGTACGCTCCGTCGAGAGCTTTGGGCGCGGCTGCGGAGAGTACAGGAACAGCGAGGAACGTTGCAAGAACGGCAAGAGAAGGGAGACGGAGGCGCATCGTAGTTCTCCTGGCTGGACTGGATCGATGAAGTGAAGAATACAGGACGACTTCTCCGTCACAAAGCGGAGTGTGGCGATGACGGGGTTCGGTGAACGATACTGGTATGACGACGATGACGATAATGAACCGCCCACCAACGAACCCGAGGCCCACCGCAGCCGTGCCGAGTCTCTTCCCAGGCAAGCAGTGGCAGCAGGTGCTTGAACGCGACACCGCAGCCGACGGCCAGTTCTTTTATGCCGTCAAGTCGACGAAGGTCTATTGCAAGCCAAGCTGTCCGAGCCGCCGGCCCACGCGCAAGAACGTCACGTTCTTCCCAACCACAGCCGCCGCACAAGAGGCCGGGTATCGTGCCTGCTTGCGGTGTGATCCCGATGCGACGACCGCCAAGCCCGATCCGCAGGCCGGCGCGATCGCTGCCGTGACGGAATATCTGAAGGTCCATGCGACGGAGCGGACAAAGCTGGCTGAGGTTGCGAAAGCCACAGGAGTCGGACGATTGACGATCCTGCGCGGATTCAAACGTGTCCTTGGCGTGAGTCCGGGTCAGTACGCCAAGGCGCAACGGATCGACAGTTTCAAACGAGGCCTTGGCGAGAAGAGGGCGCCGGGCGAACCGAAAAAACGGGTTACAGATGCCATCTACGAAGCAGGCTATGGCTCATCAAGCAGGCTCTACGAGAAGAGCAACGCTGCACTCGGTATGAAGCCCCGCGTCATGCGTGAGGGTGGGGCCGGACTGGTGATTCGGTACACGACCGCCGCCAGTCCGCTAGGCAGAATGCTCGTGGCCACAACCGACGTCGGCATCTGCAGCATTGCGTTCGGCAGAGACGACGCTGCCCTGGTCCAGGATCTTCGAGAGAACTTCAATAAGGCTCAATTGGTTGCCGCCCGCGGAAATACCGGCTGGCTGGCGGATGGCGTTGGCTTTGTGTTGAGCCAGATGACTGAACATCCGGCGGCAGCCACCTTCCCCATGGATGTACGAGCGACAGCCTTCCAGCAACGCGTCTGGCGAGCATTACAGGAGATTCCGAGAGGTGAAACCCGAAGCTACTCCGATCTCGCAGCGGCCCTCGGGAAACCCTCGGCCGTACGCGCTGTAGCCGGGGCATGCGGAGCAAACCCTATCGCTGTGGCTGTACCCTGCCACCGCGTTGTCGGCAAAGATGGTGCACTCACGGGATATCGCTGGGGCATGGAGCGAAAGAAGAAGCTGCTCGCAGCAGAGGGCTTCAGCGCCTGAGCACATCCGAATATCCACTCCGCTATGATTGAAAATCAAGGGCCAAGGGATACTTCGCCTGTAAGGTGGGCAATGCGGAAGGTCACCAGCGGCTTCGAAAACATCTTCTTTCTCGGCCTTTCGCTCGTCTTGGTCACCGCAGCAGCCGCTACCTTCCTTCTTCGGTCGCGCCTTCATCTTCACACGGATCGCGTTCAGTACGCGACCCAGCATCTTCCCTTCGCCCTCCTTGCCGCATGTCTTTTCACTCTGCTTGTTGGCGGTCTGCGGGCCTTCCTTCTTAGAAGATCCAACACTGGAGACCTGCCGACCTCTTACTTTTTAGGTGCTCTTACTGTTACCTTCTGCCTCTTCTGGTTGCCCGTTCTGCTGGCCGGAGGCTTCGTCCAGGATGACTGGTTGCTGCTCGCCGCCGCGTCAATCCGGAAGATCATCTACCTCCATCCCGCTTATAGCTGGTATGCGCTGGACTCGGTAGACGGCAACTTCCGGCCGCTGGGGACTGTGCTGTACTTCGGCTACATGCTGAAGTTCTTCGGCCTGTCGGCCCGCGCTTTTCTTGTGGGAAACTTCATTGCTTCATTTCTAGGCAGCATCGTTGCGTTCTTTATCGTTCGGACGATGGGTTACTCCAAGTTTGCTGCGGCAGCCAGCAGCGCTCTGTATATGTCACGTGGCGTACTTTATACGATTGTTTCCTGGGCCTCGGCCCTCAGCGACGACATCGCCATCCTGTTTTGCGGACTTATGGCGCTCGCAATCCTGAAGGCAAACCGGCGTCGAGGTCTTCCGGCCGTCGCTTACCACCTGCTTGCCTGGATCTGCTTCTGCGTTGCAACGCTCGGCAAGCAGAGTTCCTTCGCGGCTCCGCTCATCGTGGCTCTACTGCTCTTCTTTAGACCTGGCGAAGGTCGCGTTCCCCCGATGGCCCGAAGGATTTTGGCGGCCGTCGCAGGGCTCGGCATCTACGCGGGCACAGCAGCGGTGCCCTTCTTTCATGCAAAAACACTAATGCAGGCGACTCCCTACCCCATCGCCTTTTCGATGGAGGCAGCACTCCGCCCATTCTCCTACGCGCTTTGGTACTTCACCTTCTTTGACCTCCCAGGCAACTCGCCGGCTGTGTTGACGGTTCCCGAGTATCTGGGCATGATTGTCGTCTTGATCTTAGTGGTGGTGATCTGGAGGGTCCCGAAGCTGCGTGGAGATCGACCGAAAGACGTTCTCTTCGCGGTGCTTGCATCCATAGCCTCAATTTCGCTTTTCGTTGTACTCGGCACGCGGATTGCGCCGTACTACAGCACCATGGCTGCCTTTTGGATGAGCATAGCGCTCGGTATCGCCCTGGCCCGCTTCGGAGCGCCTGTTCCGAGTGATCGGCGGGCCAGAATCGCCTGCTTCGCCTTTTGCGTACTGGTCGTCAGCGGATTCCTGGATGTCCGACTTCGTCAGACAGCACTGATTCCCGCAGGTGGTTACACCTGGGGAACGTATGGAATGGACCGCGAACGAATGCAGTATGCCGAACTGCAAAGACTGCTCCTCGCATCGCCCCAGAAAAGCGTCGTGGTGCTTCAGGATTTCCCTGGCTATCCAAGCTACTACACCTCCATGAGCCTGATCTCAGCCCCGCAGATCCAACGAATTCTTGTATATGACAGTGATAAGAAAGCTTTCTTTGCTAACGATCGTGAAGGTCGAAGACCAGTAAATGAACTGTCAGCTCTCGGCGATCCCCTCGCCTACAACTGGACGAACCCGCTGAGCACGCAAGAAGCGACAAAGATAGCCAAGCCTGCTGACACTATCTGGCTTCAGTTTCGTGACGGCAACATCAAGGCTCTGGATTCTGTTCCGTAAGCTCTTCGTGATCGAGAAAATGATCCGTAAAATGCTTGAAATGATATCCTCAAGTGACTGTGGAACGCTAAAAAAGACGTACGAGGTGCAGTGAAGATGGCAACAGCAACGATCGATACAGCGGCAGTTCAAGCAGTAGCAGCGGAGTACAAGGTTGCTGACATCAGCCTAGCGGAGTTTGGTCGGCGTGAGATCGACATCGCTGAACAGGAGATGCCGGGACTGATGTCCATCCGCAACAAATACGCCGCAGGCAAGCCGCTGGCCAATGTACGCGTGACAGGTTCGCTGCACATGACGATTCAAACGGCCGTGCTGATCGAGACCATGGTCGCGCTTGGTGCCAACGTTCGCTGGGCAAGCTGCAACATCTTCTCCACGCAGGACCATGCTGCAGCGGCGATCGCTGCCGCCGGCGTGCCGGTTTTTGCCTGGAAGGGCGAGTCCCTTGAGGAGTTCTGGTGGTGCACGAACCAGTCGTTGAACTTTCCCGACGGTAAGGGTGGCCTGCTCGGACCGCAGCTCGTGATCGACGACGGCGGCGACGTGACTCTCCTGATTCATAAGGGCGTCGAGATGGAGAAAGGCGACAAATGGATTGATTCACCCTCCGGCTCCACCGAAGAGGACGTCATCAAGTCCCTGCTCAAGAAGGTCCATGCAGAGCACCCGACACGCTGGCAGGATGTAGCGAAGGAATGGCGCGGCGTCAGCGAAGAGACCACAACAGGCGTTCACCGACTTTACAAGATGTTCGAGAAGGGTACGCTGCTCGTTCCTGCGATCAACGTCAACGACTCCGTCACCAAGTCGAAGTTCGACAACCTCTACGGCTGCCGTGAATCGCTGGTCGATGGCATCAAGCGCGCCACTGATGTGATGATCGCCGGCAAGGTTGCCGTAGTCTGCGGATTTGGCGACGTTGGCAAGGGTTCGGCGGCCTCCCTCCGCGGCCTCGGTGCTCGTGTTGTAATCACAGAAATCGATCCAATTAACGCTTTGCAGGCTGCGATCGAAGGCTATGAAGTCACCACTCTTGAGGAGACGCTTGGACGTGGCGATATCTATGTCACATGCACCGGCAATGTCGACATCATCACCGTCGAGCACATGAAACTGATGAAGGATCAGGCGATCGTCTGCAACATTGGTCACTTCGACAATGAGATCCAGATGGAGCCACTGAACGCGCTCAAGGGCGTGACCAAGCTGAACATCAAGCCTCAGGTTGATAAGTACACCTTCGAGACGGGGAACAGCATCTTCATCCTGGCCGAAGGACGTTTGGTGAATCTGGGTTGCGCTACTGGACACCCAAGCTTCGTCATGTCGGCAAGCTTCGCAAACCAGACGCTTGCACAGCTTGACCTATGGGCCAACAAGGATACCTACAAGGTAGGGATCTACATCCTGCCGAAGAAGCTTGATGAGGAAGTTGCACGACTGCACCTCGAGAAGATTGGCGTGAAGCTGACGACGCTCTCGACGAAGCAGGCAGCGTACCTCAGCGTTCCTGTTGAAGGCCCCTACAAGGCTGATCACTACCGCTACTAGATCCTTACGAACGATGGCCGCCCGGATGTTCGGGCGGCCATCGTTCGTTAACGCTCAATCTAGGTAAGCGGCTCAGCATCAATCGTTGTAATCACCTGGACACTGGACGAAGCGGACGGCTGGGCGTCAAGAAGAATCAACGTTCGCGCGGAGCCGCCGACATACTTTGTCTGAGCCCCGCTATGAACTGCCATCGCCACGGTCGAAGGCGTGCTTCCTGCAGGAAGCATGACCACCGTACAAGTACAGGCAGGAATGTTGAGGTAGCCTGTATAGCTACCCGTAGCAAGATTTGTCACTACCGGGGTAACAGACGACAGGCGATGTCCCGCGGGAACAAGGTAGACGTCTACAGGCCCGGACCTTCCAGCTTGATGAATGAAGCGTAGAGAAGGGCTTGGCGAGGCCTTCGCAGCGGTTGGCTGACCACGATCTGTGAGAATCACCTGCTGGAGATTTGCAACGGAATTGCTCACCAATACCGTGTAGTGAGCCTCCGGACTGAACGACCCTTCGATCGTCGACAAAACCTGACGCGAGCCAGCCACGTCGACCGTCAGCGTTGACGGTCCCGGAGCGAGCGAAAGATAAGAGGTTGTCGTTCCAAAACCCAGGTTGTACGCTACACCAGTGTTGCCTTGGTAGATGTCTACGGCGGGTGCATCTGGCGACACATCGACCACCCGGACTCTCGCCGATGAACCAGCGCTACTGAAACTCTGGCAGCCCGTCAGCGCGACCAGACACAGGCCGAGCAGCCCGGCATAGCGGATACCTTGGCCGGGATGGGTGGTAAACAAGGGCATGGGCTGTAGATTTCAGACTATTACATTCATGTAATTCGCCGTACAGGCTATGGCGCTCCCGGCAAACAGCGGCGCCCCCATACCTCGTCGACCTGGCATCTATTTCTTTGGCTGCTTGGCGATAATCTGATCCTTAACCGCATTGTAGGTAGCGACCGGCAGGATACCCCGGCTCGTAAGCTGGTTCTTTGCAGTGTAGGGACGGCCAGCAATGATGCGCTTGCTATAGGCATCGCCAATTCCCTTAAGGGCCTTCAACTGGTCGGCCGTCGCTGTATTGATATCAAGCTTGTCCGCGTCGGCAGTCGTGGACGCCTGGATGGACCCGACGGATGACGCAAACGCCGGTTGGGCATGGAAAGAGCCGGCTGTTGCGGCAGCAAAGAGAACGAAGGCGAGAAAAAAGCGGCTGAATCTATTCATGACGAGGCTCCTGACCGGACCTAAGAAGACTAGAGCAGACAGAAGCGGAAGTAAATGAATTTACGTGCGTCAGCCCGCGGCTACATTGACATTCAAAGCCGTCAACGTTAGTTTTGAGTTATGAGTTTGCGCTTGCTTCATCACGGACACCATCATCATCATGCGAACAGCGTGTTGGCGGCAGTGTCCGGTGCGACGATCTAAACCGAGCGCACGACAGGATTCACAAAGCCCGCTGACGCGAATACCGCGAGCGGGCTTTCCTTTGTGTACTCCACAACATCCGAACCCACAGGTTGAACCACTTCAGAAGGAATGACGGCGATGACGATTGACTTCAACAAAATGGACGGTCTGGTTCCGGGAATGGTCCAGGATGCCAAGACCGGCGAGCTCCTCATGCTCGGTTTTCTCAACGAAATCAGTTATGCCAAGACCCTCGAAAGTGGCTACGTCACCTTCTGGAGCAGGTCGCGGCAAAAGCTCTGGATGAAGGGTGAAACAAGTGGCAATCGCCTGCGTGTCGTCGAAGCTGCGACCGATTGCGACAACGACGCACTCCTTTTCAAAGTTGAAGTCGAAGGCGATGGTCTGGTCTGCCACGAGGGAACAATCAGCTGCTTCACCAAACCGATCGCGATGGAGACGAAGTAATGGCGGCAACAATAAACAAGCTTAAGCTCGGGATTCCAAAAGGCAGCTTGCAGGATGCGACGATTGCCCTCTTCGAACGCGCCGGCTGGCGCATCCTGGCAAATGGCCGCAGCTACTTCCCCAGTATCGACGATGTCGAAATCGAGTGCATGCTTGTCCGTGCGCAGGAGATGGCACGGTATGTCGAGCACGGCGCGCTCGACGCCGGACTCACCGGGAACGACTGGGTTCTTGAGAACCAGACGGACGTTGAATACGTCACCAGCCTCACCTACTCCAAGCAGAGCCGCCAAAAAGTAAAGTGGGTGCTTGCCGTCCCCGAGGATTCGCCCTTCCAGAAGCCCGAAGACCTCGCCGGCAAGATCATCGCCACCGAACTAGTCGAGTTCACGAAGCGCTACTTCGCGAGCAAGAACATCCCGGTAACTGTGGAGTTCAGCTGGGGCGCCACTGAAGTAAAGCCGCCGACACTGGCCGACGCCATCGTCGAAGTAACCGAAACGGGTTCGAGCCTGAAGGCAAACCGTCTTCGCATCATTGAAACGTTGATGGAGAGCGAAACCCAGCTCATCGCCAACAAGAGTTCCTACAAGGATGCGTGGAAGCGGGAGAAGATCGATAACCTCTCGCTCATGCTCAACGCCGCGATTGCTGCCCAGGGCCGCGTTGGCTTGATGCTCAACACGCAGAAACAAAACTTACCTGCGGTGCTTGGCGTGCTGCCAGCATTGAACTCTCCAACCGTATCGCAGCTGAGCGATCCGGAGTGGGTCGCTCTGAATACAATCCTCGACGAAGCGCTGGTGCGCGACGTCATTCCCAAGTTGAAGGCTGTCGGCGCCACCGGCATTGTCGAATATCCATTAAGCAAGGTTGTGCTGTAAGCAGAGGGCATCATGAAGCTGATTCGTACCTTTGGACGAAGTAGGGCCGCAGCGCAGGCGTTAGTCGAAACGCTGGAGCAGCGTGGAGCCGTAAGCACTGCCCGCGTAGAACCGTCGGTCGCAAAGATCCTGTCTGCCGTACGCAGGCAAGGCGACGTCGCGCTGAAGCAATATGCAGTCAAGTTCGACGGCTTGTCGAAAGATCAGGATCTTCAAGTCTCTCGCGAAGAGATGAAAGCTGCATGGGTGGCGACTGCACCGGCCTTACAGAAGGCGATGCAGACAGCACAACAGAATATCCGCACCTTCGCTGAAGCACAGATGCCCCGTGAATGGACGACCACTCCAGCGCCCGGCGTGAAGACTGGGCAGATTGTAAGGCCGCTTACCAATGTGGGCTGCTATGTTCCTGGTGGCCGCTATCCCTTACCCTCAACATTGCTGATGACCGCAACCCCCGCGCAGGTCGCTGGCGTTGCGCGGATCGTGGTCTGCTCTCCCAAACCTGCTCGCGAAACGATGGCTGCAGCGTGGCTCGCAGGCATCACAGAGTTCTATCGCGTAGGGGGCGCCCAGGCGATTGCCGCGATGGCCTACGGAACGAGCAGCATCGAGCGAGTCGATAAGATCGTCGGACCGGGCAATCTCTATGTAACTGCTGCCAAAACGATAGTCTCCGCTGAATGCGGCATCGATATGCCTGCAGGCCCAACTGAGATTACGGTGACCAGCGAGACAGGAGACCCTGCCGGCATCGCCGCGGACCTCGTTGCGCAGGCCGAGCATGATCCCGAAGCACTGGCTATCCTCATCACGAGTAATCCGGAGCTTGCCACCGCCGTAGCAGCGGAAGTAAAGATGCAGGCAAAACGCAACGTTATTGCGAAACAATCGCTGGCCGCGCAAGGTTGCATTTTTGTAACCGAAACGGTAGCAGAAGCTCGTGAACTGACCAATCGGCTGGCTCCGGAGCATCTGACAGTGGATTCGCAGGCCGATCTCAAATGGGTTCAGAATGCTGGTTCGGTCTTTGTCGGTGCCTATGCTCCACAGTCCATGGGAGATTACATCTCTGGCCCAAACCACGTTCTCCCTACTGGCCGGGTTGGTCGTATACGTGGAGGACTGAGCGTGATGGACTTCGTCAAGATCATTACCGTGCAGGAGTACACACGGAAAGGTCTAGGCGCTATGGGCCCACATGCGATCGCCTTAGCCGAGGCAGAAGGATTAGTAGGACATGCGGAAAGCGTACGAGTGAGGATGCAATGAGTATGGCAATTGCAAGCAGTACCGTGAAACCGCGTCAGGCTGTACTGGACATGCCGGAGTACCATCCACCGCTCGCTGCGCGCGAGATGCTGCGGCTCGACTTTAATGAGAATACTTTCGCTCCATCTCCCCGCGTCATCGAGCGGCTTAGAGAGATCACCTCTGAAGGCCTAACGAAGTACCCGGAGCGTGAACCAGTCGAGCGGATCGTGGCAGACCACTTCGATCTCGAACCCAGCCAGGTGCTTCTAACAAACGGTGTCGACGAAGCGATCCACCTTCTCTGCGCAGCCTTCCTCGAACCCGATGACGAAGCTCTGATCGCCACACCCACGTTCTTCATGTATGACGTGAGCATCTCGATGATGACCTCGGGGCTGCGCAGAGTTCAGTCTGACGCTTCTCTCGAGTTTCCCTACCAGCGATTTCTCGACGCCATCACGGATAGAACCAAGCTGATCATCGTAGCTTCGCCGAACAACCCGACAGGATCAATCGTAAGTCGGCAGCATCTTCTAGCCATTGCCGCAGCAGCGCCGCACGCAGTCGTGATGGTGGACGAAGCCTACTACCACTTCCATGGGGAGTCGACGATGCAGGACATCGCCACCACACCCAATCTAGTCGTCGCCCGCACCTTTTCGAAGGCCTACGGACTGGCAAATCTACGTATTGGCATGCTTGCGGGCAACGCCGAAGTCATCAATCACGTACGGAAGGTCAGTTCGCCCTACAACGTAAATGGTGTGGCCTTGGACTGCCTGCCCGTCGCACTAGCCGATGAGGCCTACGTCGCATGGTATGCAGAGCAGGTTCGCATCGGGCGCGAGCGAGTCATGGACGAACTGCGCGCTCTCGGCGTCCCCTTCTTTCCCAGCCACGCAAACTTCGTTCTCATGAACATCGGCCCCAGGCACAAGGAACTCGTCGCGAACATGCGTAAACATGGCGTGTTACTCCGCGATCGATCGGCCGATCCGGGCTGCGAAGGCTTCGTACGAATCACGATCGGGATCGCAGACCATGTAACCCTGGGCCTCGCCGCACTCAAAGCTTCTCTGCAAGAGATTGGATGGACTGCACGATGATTGAAAAGGCACTCAAAGTAAGAACTGGAACGATCAAGCGAAACACCACCGAGACGCAGATTGCCCTGAAGCTGGTAGTCGATGGACAGGGTGTCTACAAGGTTTCGACTGGCATACGCTTCTTCGACCACATGCTCGAGCTCTTCACGCGGCACGGCGGCTTCGATCTCACCCTGACCTGCACCGGCGACCTCGATGTAGACCAGCATCACACGGTCGAAGACGTAGGCATCGCCCTCGGAGAAGCCTTCGGCAAAGCGCTCGGCGACAAGAAAGGGATCATGCGCGCCGGCTACTTTGTTATGGCGATGGATGAAACGCTGGCAGTAGCCGCAGTCGACCTCAGCGGCCGTGTCTCCTACGTGGTGGACGACAAGGTAAAGGTTCGCCTGGTGGGTGACTTCCAGAGCGAGTTGCTAGCCGATTTCTTCGACGGTTTTGCACGGGGAGCCAAGGCAAACGTCCACGTAAAGACAATGTATGGCCGATCGAATCATCACAAGATCGAGGCGATCTTCAAGGCGTTTGCACGCGCCCTCCGCGGTGCATGTTCCCGTGACGAACGGATGCAAGAGATGCTTCCATCGACCAAGGGCCTCCTGTGATTGCAGTCATCGACTACAAAGCCGGAAATCTCACCAGTGTCGTCAAGGCTCTCACTTATCTTGACGCGGGTGAGATCACGGTGACGCAGGACCCCGAGGTCGTCCTGCAAGCGTCCAGGATCGTGCTTCCCGGGGTCGGTCACTTCCGCTCGACACAGTTGCTGACGGACCTGGGCCTGACAGAAGCCACACGGCAGGCGATCAAGAAGGGTTCTTACTTTTTGGGCATCTGCGTTGGTCTTCAATGGCTCTTCGAAGGCTCGACAGAATCTGACGGAACGCCCGGACTTGGTCATTTCGCCGGCGCATGCGAACGCTTTCCGGTGCGCTTTGAAGATGCCGAGCTAAAGTCACCTCACGTTGGCTGGAACTCTCTTGAAGAGGTCAAAAACAAATCCCGGCTCTTACGCAACATCGACACCAGCAGCTTCGTTTACTACACCCATTCATGGCGAGCGCCGCTCGTTTCCAGTACCGCCGCTGTAACAAATTACGGCGGACCCTTTACCGCCGCAGTCGAACACGAGAATGTGATGGGTGTGCAGTTTCATCCGGAGAAGTCCAGCGCCGTCGGATTACAGGTCTTGAAGAACTTCGTGGAGTTATAAATGCCTTATTTGTATGAGTTGAAGCTAGACGAAGGCGAGCCCGCGTACACGCTCCTCCAACAGCTTGTCCCAGCAGGAACACTGGTCGGCACCGGTCAGGCAGTCGCTATCCTGACGGATGGTACGGTGGGGTCGATGGAGTACCATTTGCCCGCTCCGAGGCAGGGACTATTGGTTCAATGGCATGCTGGGAGTGGCGACGTCCTGAGCCCCGCAAATCCAATCGCCCGCATCGTCTGTGAGGGTGTCGAAACGCCTGTTCCCGGCGCCGTGCCCTCTCGGCTGGGGTAACGATATGCTGACCAAACGAATCATCGCCTGTCTGGATGTCCGGGGCGGTCGCGTCGTCAAAGGCGTTCAGTTCGTCGACATCATCGACGCAGGCGATCCAGCAGAACTTGCCCATCGCCATGCCGCTGCCGGTGCAGACGAGATCGTTCTGCTCGACATCACCGCCACGCACGAAGGCCGCGGAACATTGCTCAACACCGTCAAGCGAACCGCCGCCGCACTCTTTATTCCCTTCACCGTTGGCGGGGGAGTGCGGTCAGCAGATGATGCTGCAGCTGTCTTCGACGCGGGTGCCGATAAGGTCAGCATCAACTCAGCCGCAATCGCTCGGCCCGAATTAATTAGTGAAATTGGCTCAAGCTTTGGGGCACAGGCCGTCATCGTGGCCATCGACGCGCGACGAGGCAAAGGCGTCGACGATGCAGAGGTCTACGTGAGCGGTGGACGCACGCCTACCGGTCTGCGACTAGTTGACTGGGCTCGCGAAGCAGAGTCGCGGGGAGCCGGCGAGATCCTGCTCACCTCGATGGACACCGATGGCATGCGCAATGGCTTCGATTGCGAACTCACCGCCTGCGTCAGCGAAGCGGTCAACATTCCCGTGATCGCCAGTGGTGGCGCAGGTTCGGCGGCCCACTTTGCGGAGGTCTTTGCTCGTGGCAAAGCGGATGCGGCGCTCGCGGCAAGTATCTTTCACTTCGGAATCACGGATTCCCGAGCCCTCAAAGCAGAGCTGCAACAGAACGGCGTCTCCGTCCGCCTGCCCTGCTAACCCTTTCAACAAATAGAACAGGATACATATGCTGATACCTTCGATTGACCTGATGGACGGACGCATTGTGCAACTCGTACAGGGCGAAAAGCTGAAGTTAGCCTTCGACGACTTCGAATACTGGATCGGGCGTTTCGAAAAGTATCCGACCGTTCAGCTTATCGACCTCGATGCCGCCATGCGCCAGGGCAACAACCGAGCCTTGATTGAGATGATCTGCAAGCGACTCCCCTGCCAGGTGGGCGGTGGGCTCAAGACTGCCGAGGACGGGCTAGCTCTCCTCGATGCAGGAGCGAAGCGGGTAATCTACGGCTCCTCGCTCTTCGGTGCCGCTGGAGTCAACAAGGAGTTCGCTGCCGGTCTGAAAAAAGCTCTGGGCGAAGATGCCCTGGTCTTCAGCGTCGACACGAAGGGCGGTCGTGTCGCTGTCAAAGGATGGAAGGACTCCGTCGACCTTACCCCTGAAGAGGCAATCACCTGGCTCGAAGACTATTGCGCCGCCTTCCTCTACACCCACGTCGACACCGAGGGCACCATGTCCGGCTTCCCGATCGACATGGCCGCCATACTTCGCGCAACCACCGCGCGCCAATTAATCGTCGCCGGGGGTATCAAGGAACAAGCCGAGGTCGACGCTCTGGACGCTATGGGCGTCGATGCTGTAGCCGGAATGGCCGTTTACTCCGGAGTCATGGAAGCCTAATCGTCTTTATCGTTGCCGCCGCCCGCAAGCGCGTAGTAGCCCTTGCGGGCCTGGACCTTCTGGTCCTTTCCACAGGCAATCTTTAGATTTCTGAAGGTCCCATCCGCCTTCAGGTTGGTCGGCGTGTAGCTGGCAAGATACTGTGTCCGCAACTCGTCCTGAATCTGGTCGAACGCCTCTTCAAGCTTTTTGCCGTTGTTCCCTACGTTGATCACGCGGCCCCCCGTGTCGGTGGCCAGCTTCTCCATGTCGCGGTCGCCGCTGTAACCCATTTGGAAGCCACCGTAGAACCCTCGATCCGCGATCAGGATGACATAGACGATAGCGTTCGCCTTCTGCGCAGCCTCGGTCGCCGTCTTGATCGTCTCCTGGCTACCCTGGTCACCACCATCGGTCAGCATCACGAGGATCTTCCGTCCAGCCTCCTGCCGCAGCTTGTCATGCGCCGCAAGATAGACCGCATCGTAGAGCAGCGTCCCACGTGCCGAGCCATGACCCGTTACCGAACCCGTACCCGCGCCTGTATTGATCGAGGCCTTGTTGATCGCCCGCCGGATCTCACCGGCGTTATTGGTGTAGTCGGCCAGCAGATCTACGTTGATATCAAACGAGATGAGGAACGCCTCATCCTTCGGCGTCAGCACCTCCTTCAGAAAGCGCGCTCCCGCATCCTGCTCCAGCGGCAAAACGTTCTGCTGACTGCCACTGGTGTCGAGCAAAATCCCGATCGTCAACGGAAGATTCTTCTCCTGCGTAAAGTTCTTGATCGTCTGCGTGGCCTTGTCTTCGTCGATGCTGCAGTCGTTCTTGTGGAGATTGGTGATGTAGCCGCTTTTGTCGCGAACGGAGAAATACACGTTCACCAGGTTGACGTTGACTTTAAGCGTTTGGACATCCTCTCCCTGCTGGGGCTGCGCTGCAGCGTCGCTGGCAGGTGGGGGACCACCGGGGGACGGCGCTTCCTGGGCAAAGACCGCAGGCGACAGCGTGAAACTGAGAAGGATGGCGGCAAGGGCTTCAAGGCGCATACCGTATTAGACGACGAAGCAGTCGAATGCGTCAGCGAAATTTCAAAGGCGCCCGCTGCCAGGGGCCTCACGGAACGAAGAGCACAACGTACGACAAACTCAATGCGTCCAATGAGGTACGTCAAACTTCTGATGACGGTGCAGAGCTTGCGCTGATACTCTGTTAGTTGGACTAGTACGGGAGAATTACCGAGTGAATCAGAGCGTAATGGCAGGGGTACTGGCATGCATGATGCTGGGCCAGCAGGCACCACAGACAGTTTCGCCGCAAAGTAGCGCACCAGAGGCGATTCCGGATGCCCCAAGGCCGCAGGCATTGCCCATCGGACCCATCGCTCCCGGCAAAGGCACGACGCTGGAATCGAACGGAGAGACAGCGCCGCGGTCGGATCAGTCTGCCCCCGGAAGCACCCTCCCCTCAGCAGTGGCTCCCACTGAGGCTGTGCACGAGGATGATGGCGCAGCTCCTGATCTTCCCGCAGCAGGCGAAGGTGTCAAGGCCTTTACGCTGGTGGTCGGTGTGAATTTCGTCGAAGTGCCGTTCACCGTCAAGGATAAAAAAGGGGTGCTGGTCCCCGGCCTCACCTGGCGCGATGTCCGCGTCTTTGAGAATGGGCTCCGTCAGAAGATGGAACTCTTCACCACCGACCCCTTCCCACTTTCGGTCGCGCTGGTTATTGACCAGAGTATGCCCTTTGACGAGATGACCAAGGTCAACAACGCCCTTGGCGCCCTTCAGGGTGCATTTAGCGCCTATGACGAGGTGGCCGTATTCACCTATAACAACGGCCCCCAGCAGCAGACCGACTTCACCGGCGGTCAGAGCGCCCGATTGAACGCCGTTCTGGACCGATCGAAGTCCGTAGGACGCGAGCCCCTGATGCCACTTGGCGGCCCGATGTCGCAAACCACGAACATCAACAATCAGAACTTTGATCCGAACACTGCTCCAGTACGCAATCATCAGGGTATCGAGCTTAACGCTCCTCGCGAAGTCCATACGCTGAACGACGCTATCTTCGCAGCCGCGCAAGCGACCACCAAGGCTGGTCCGGGCCGCCGCCGCATCGTCTATGTCATCGGCGACGGCAAAGAGTACGGCAGCACCGCGAAGTATAAGGACGTAGTGCACTACCTCCAGGCCAACAAGGTCGCCGTCTACGCAACGCTCGTCGACGATTTCAAAATCCCTGGCACTGGCTTCATCGATCGCATCCATCTTCCGTTCCAGATGCGTGACAATATCCTGCCACTCTACGCCGGTGCGACCGGCGGCCAGATCGATCCCGAAGCTCGAACCCCCGGCATCGCTCGCAGCTTCGCAAAGATTGCCGAAGAAGTTCGGACCCAGTACACCATCGGCTACTACACGCGTGAGCCGTTCATCGACGGAAAATATCGCAAGCTGGAGGTCAAGGTGTTGCGGCCAAATCTGACCGTCATCTCCAAGGATGGCTACTATCCGACCGCTGGCGATGCACGGCCCCGTACCATCCAGGCCCAGTAGTCTCGCGCCCAGTGCTCTACGCCCAATGAACCACCTGTTGCAGGGAAACGTCCTGCTAGCCCTCGCCGCCGCCTTTACCTGGGGCGGCGGCGACTTTAGCGGAGGCATGGGCGTAAAGACTGTAGGCGGAAGTGTCGGCGGCGCGCTGCGCATCGTTCTACTCAGCCACCTCACCAGCTTCACGGTCCTCATGGCTGTCGGATCAATGCGCGGTGTGCCCTTCCCGCATGGTGCCGTTCTCGCATGGGGCATCGCCGCCGGAGTAGCAGGCGGCCTGTCACTCACCGCCTTCTATATCGCGCTCTCCCGTGGAGCCATGGGTGCTTCAGCCGCAATCAGCGGTCTTCTGGCCGCCGCCATCCCAGCAGCAGTCTCAATAGCTGAAGATGGCTCACCAGGATTGTTGCGACTGAGTGGCTTCATCATAGCCGGCATTGCGATCTGGCTGATCGCCGCAGGTCCTTCCATATCGGACTCGTTCAGTAAAGGCACCATGGGTTTGGCCATCGCCGCCGGTGCCGGCTTCGGCCTTTATTTCGTGGCGCTCAAAATGGCCGGTCCTGCGGGTCCGTTATGGGCGATGGCAACGGCTCGGATGGGTAGTCTCAGCGTTTGCTCCCTCCTCCTCATTGGCCTCTCAATCAAGGGCGGCGAGCCGAAGGTACGTATCACCTGGACAGCTATGCGCTGGGTATTCCTGACCGCAATGATGGATACCTCGGGCAACCTGCTCTTCGTCGCCGCGACTCGGGCCGGAAGACTGGATGTCGCAGCAGTCCTCGCCTCGCTCTACCCCGCAACAACCATTCTCCTGGCCGCTTGGACATTGAAGGAACGTCCAACCCGCAGGCAAGGCATAGGCATGCTTGTTGCCGTAGCCGCCGTCGTGATGATCACGCTTTAGAGCTTGACGGTTTTGGGATTCATGGTAGGCGCAGGATATTCGAGTTTGAGTCGATCCAGCGTATCCGCCAGAATCTTCGAGATCGCCACATCGCGGTACCATTTGTGGTCGGCTGGAATGACGAACCACGGTGCATGGCGATGGCTCGTGGCCGAGATCACATCGTTGTACGCATGTTGATACTCATGCCAGTACTGCCGCTCCTTAAAGTCAGCAGCCGACAATTTCCAGTGTTTATCTGGGTTGTCCAGGCGAGCCTGAAGACGAGCCGTTTGCTCTTCTTGCGAAATATGCAGAAAGAACTTGAGGATCACTACTCCGTTTGCGGCAAGCGCCGCCTCGAAATCATTAATCTCTGCGAATCGCTGCTCCGCCGTTTTGGCCGAGATGACCTTATGAACACGAGGTGACAGGACGTCTTCATAGTGAGATCGGTTAAAGATGCCGATCATGCCACGCGGCGGAATGGCGTTATGAGCCCGCCATAGAAAGTCGTGCCGCTCCTCAAGTGCCGTAGGCACTTTGAAAGAGCTGACATCACATCCTTGTGGATTTACGCCGGAAAAGATATGACGAATGGTGCCGTCTTTGCCCGCCGTATCCATTCCCTGCAGAACAATCAACAATGCGCGCTGCTGGCTCGCGTAGAAGATGTTCTGCAACGCATCGAGCCGGTCACGGTGTTTGACCAGCACAAGCGCAGCAGATTCTTTCGTCTTATACCCACCGTCGTCATCCGTTGCGAGGCGCGAAAGGCGCACCCGCACATGGGGCTTTACGAGATAGGGAGACTTCAGCTTCATTCAGGGGACTCAATACAGCAGAAACAACGATCAGCGCAGAGCGGTCAATCCAGCTACTTGACTGACTCTTCCGGCTTAGGCGTAACCGTGTGAGCGGTGTCGCCAGGCTTATTAACCTCTTCAGTAACGCCCTTCATCCCATCTTTGAAGCCACGAAGACCCTCGCCAAGCCCTTTACCAAGCTCAGGAAGCTTCTTGCCTCCGAAGAGGACGAGAACGACAACTGCAATAACGATAAGATGTGTCGGTGTAAATAGTTCGCCCATAGGATTCTCCTTGCAGCTTGAGCGCGACTGTGGCGCCGAGCGGCACGCTTCATTGTCGCACAATGCCGACCGTAGCAAGTACGATGCAGACGAAGAAGCAGACGTGTCCTCCAACGATATATCCTGATAGAAGACGGAAGCGCAGAGCGGAATCCCGAGTAGTCAGGATTTGGAGAACGATGTTGAGATTGAAGATGGCTGGAACGAACCTTGGAATACAGCGGATGGCGATCCATGCGCTGAGTGGAATAGTACTTGCTGGTTCCCTTCTGGCAGGCACGGCAATAGCGCAGACAAAGCTTGGACCCGCGGCTCCCGTCTCCTATGACAACCGCTACGAAGTCTACGGCGGCATCAACTTCATGAACTTTCAGGCCGGCCAGAACCTTCCCAAGCGAATGAACTTCGCCGGCGGTGAGGCCCTTGGGACATATTGGCTGACTAGAAGGCTCGGCGTAGCCGTTGACTATCGCGGCGAGGCAGGAACAACCCCGGTTCTCCCGAATCCATTTGTAAACAATCGTCCCCTTGTTTACATGAACATGCTCATGGGCGGCGTCCAGTACCGTGGACCTAAAAACCACTACGCAGCGATTGACTACCACGGCTACTTCGGTGCATCGCACGGCGTCTTCAACTACAGCACAATGAGCGTTCCTGCCGGCAGTGTCGCAACGACCGGACTGTACACCAACCGCACCAAGCCGATCGGCGCTGTAGGCGCAAGCGTCGACTTCAACCGATCCAAGGCAATTGCTGTTCGAATCTCACCGGACCTTATCTTCGAACACTTCGGCACCGAGACGCGTGAGTTTTTCGCAATCTCGGGCGGCCTCATCTATCGTTTCGGCAAGCGCTAAACAAATCTTCATAGGCAGAACAAAGGGCTGAGAGTCGAACTCTCAGCCCTTTGTCTTTCTATGAAGAGCTACCAGGTATTGCCCTGTTGCATGAACTCCGGCGACACAGGATTCTCATACACAGAGTAATCGCGCGTCACAACGGTTAGCCCCGATGCCGACACGAAGTAGTTCTTCTTATCCTCATTCGGGTCGTAGCCGATTACCGTTCCGTCAGGAATATGAACGTCCCGATCGATAATCGCATGGCGAATCCGGCAGTGCCTGCCGATATTGACATGCGAGAAGATTACGCTCGAGTCCACATCGGCATACGAGTTCACACGAACGTCCTGCGACAGGACACTGTTCCTCACCACGGCACCCGAGACGATCGATCCTGAGGCAATGATCGAATTGATCGCCATGCCGGTACGACCTGGCTCACCGAACACAAACTTCGCCGGCGGGTACTGATAGGCTCGCGTCCGCATCGGCCAGGCTTTGTCATAGAGGTTGAAGGTTGGCGTCACGCCTGCAACATCCATATTCGCCTCGTAATAGGCCTCGAGCGTACCAACATCGCGCCAATATAGGGCCTTCTGCTTATTCTCGTCCACGAAGTTGTACGCCATCATCTTGAAGCGCCCAAGGATATTTGGCAGAATATTGTGCCCAAAATCATGCTTGGAGTTTGGGTCCTCAGCATCCTTGATCAACTCGGGCAACAGCACATCCGTGTTGAAGATGTAGATACCCATGGACGCGTCCACCATATCCGGCATAAACGGCGAGCGCATCTTCGTCTCTTTGGGCTTTTCCTCGAAGCCGGTAACTTCACCATTACGTGCGACCTCCACCACCCCGAACGAGGACACTTCCTCTGGCGGAATCGGCAGCGTCGCGATGGTCACATCGGCGCCAGTCTCCCGATGCTGTTGGATCATCAAGCCGTAGTTCATCTTGTAGATGTGATCACCCGAGAGGATGATGACGTACTTCGGCTCTTCAGCTCCAATGGAGTAGATATTCTGGTAAACGGCATCCGCCGTCCCGGTGTACCAGTTTTTGCTCACCCGCTGCATCGGCGGCAGAATCTCAATAAACTCGCCGAGTTCGTTAGCAACAACTGGTCCCCAGCCCTCGCGGATATGACGGTTGAGCGAGAGAGCCTTGTACTGCGTCAAAATATAGACATGGCGCAGATCCGAGTTAATGCAATTCGACAAGGTAATGTCGATGATTCGGTATTGGCCGGCAAACGGTACAGCGGGCTTCGCGCGATCCCTTGTAAGTGGAAAAAGTCGCTCACCGGCACCACCGGCAAGCAGGACGCCTAGCGTATCTCTCATGTTCCGGCTACCTCGAACGGATGAACAGTCTATCCAGTGTTTGGGATGCAAGAATCTACACCCGCGTTTGAGAACGCGAGTCTACCATGCAATCCGGGTCTTTGATGTTCACGATCGGTGCTACGTACGCCGCGCCGGAAACCAGCAGAACAGAAGGCTATTCATCGGGAGTCCCGGACCCTAGCCGTCTTCCATTTTCTTCGCTGTCTTCCGAGAGGCTGATGCGAAGCGATTTCAGGAAGTTCAGGTCGGTCGAAGTAAATGGCCCGTCCAGCGTCTCTCCGTCGATCTCGGAACCGTCAGCTTCTTCCGCATCAAGTTCATTCAAACCGATCGTAGCCTCCAGCATGAGCAGCACATCAAACCCTTGTTCCCGAATGTTCTTCACCACGCCAGCGATATGCTCCGACTCGGAAACCGACTCGTGGATCGCTTCGCCAAGCTTCTGGATTAGATTTTTCACGTTTTGATTCAATGCCACCTCCGGGCTGCCCTAAGTGCAAGTATGAACCGCGCATCGGGTATTCCCAGCCCTGCACACTCGGTGGGAACGGCATTGCGGGGCCGCGAACGCAACCTGTTCGACCTAGAATACGCGTCCGCGCCCTTCTCTTCAATCACGCTGTATCGGTTCGAGGTTTCGTAAGCTATACGACCGTATGGTGGTCCGACCAGGCCGTCTCCAGGCGATGCGCCATATCTTCAACCGGCTGAACGCGCTTCGCGCCAAACACCAGAAAACCTACCGCTGCCGCACAGAACCCGCCCACGAGAAATAATGCCTTCTTCATAACACTCTCCGAGATGGAAACGCCTCAACTCCGAGTTGGATGCACCAAGCTCGAAACGAGTTCTCTAGCCGCTCACCCTTTGGCAGCGCAGAAGCTACCGGCTACACTTTCTATATGGACTCGGTTCGATTCGGCAAAGCACTCGGGATCGGCGCTCGTCACGCAGCGAAAGCGCTGATCGACGCCGCTGAGGCTGCGTCCGCTTCCCCTCCTGCGCCAGTCCGTACCAGCCAGAACGCACAGTCGACCCAAGCCGCCCGCTCCGGTGAGGTTCTTGGTCAGCGAGCCGCCCGAACCACCGCGAAAGCTCGCCAGACGAAGGAAGGCTTCGCCCGAGGCAGCAAGCGCTTCGGCGAGGCGGTCTGGGGCCCATTCGTCAAAGTATCCGGCGTTCTCTGGCTCGAGCTGACCGGCGTCTTCTTCGGTCTGTTCCTGCTCACTGCCCTCATCAACGCCTGGAAACTCCGTTTCAACCTGCACGATATCGGCAGCAATCACGAGCAGCATCAGCACCTGCTCTTCTCGATCGCCATGGCCCTCGTCTTCGGATACTTCTGCATTAGCAGCTTCGTCCGCGCCAGCCACAAGCAGCACCGCAGCTAACGCTCTTCTCGGCGTACAGTACCGTCATGGCCGAAACGCCGAAACCCGCTACCACCAGTTCCGGCATCCCAGTCGACCTCACGTACGGCTCTCCCAGCCCCGGCGAATATCCCTTCACTCGCGGCATTCAGCCCACCATGTACCGGGGCCGACTCTGGACCATGCGCCAGTACGCAGGGATGGGCGACGCCGAAGAATCGAATCGCCGCTACAAATTCCTCCTCGCTCATGGCACCCGGGGACTCTCCGTAGCCTTCGATCTACCCACACAGATCGGCTACGACTCCGACTCGCCCTTGGCCCTCGGCGAAGTCGGCAGGGTTGGCGTCGCCATCGACTCGATCGACGACATGCAGCGCCTCTTCGACGGCATCGCCCTCGACACCATCACGACCTCGATGACCATCAACGCTACCGCGCCGATCCTCCTCGCGCTTTACGTAGCCGTCGCAAAACGTACCCGCACAGACATCAGGAAGCTCGGCGGCACCATCCAGAACGACATCCTCAAGGAGTACATCGCGCGCGGCACCTACATCTACCCAATTCCGCACGCCATGCGCCTCATCACTGACATCTTCGCCTGGTCCGCCAAAGAGATCCCGGAATGGAACACCATCTCCATCTCCGGCTACCACATGCGCGAGGCAGGTTGTACCGCCGTTCAGGAGGTCGCCTTCACCCTCGCCGACGGCATGACCTACGTCCAGGCGGCCATCGATGCTGGGCTAGACGTCGACACGTTTGCCCCTCGCCTCAGCTTCTTCTTCAACGCTCACAACAATCTGCTCGAAGAAGTAGCCAAGTTCCGCGCCGCCCGCCGGATGTGGGCTCGCATCATGCGCGAGCACTTCCACGCAAAGAATCCGAAGAGCTGGATGCTGCGCTTTCACACCCAGACCGCTGGCTCGACCCTCACCGCCCAGCAGCCCGAAAACAATATCGTCCGCACCACCCTACAGGCACTTGCCGCAGTCCTTGGCGGCACCCAATCCCTCCACACCAATGGCTTTGACGAGGCCCTCGCCCTTCCCACCGAACAGGCCGCCCGCATCGCCATTCGCAGCCAGCAGATCCTCGCCCATGAGAGCGGCGTAGCCCAAACCGCCGACCCACTGGGCGGCAGCTACTATATCGAGTCCCTCACGGACGAAATAGAACGCCGCGCAAACGCCTATCTCGCCACCATCGCCGACTTCGATCTCACCGGCCCTTACGGCATGCTTCGCGCAATCGAGCAGGGCTACATCCAGCGCGAAATCCAGAACGCTGCCTACACCTACCAGCGTGCCGTCGATACAGGCGAGGCCGTTGTAGTCGGTGTCAACGCGTTCACCTCGGAAGACGAGGCCAGCGTGCCCCTTCAGAGCACTGACCCCACCCTCGAGGCCCGGCAGGTCGAGCGCGTCCGCGCACTGCGCCTTCGCCGAAACACGACGCTGCACGCAGCCGCCCTGCACCACGTCGAGGACGCTGCACGCAACGCCTCCAACCTCATGCCTCCTATCCTCCACGCTGTAGAAAGCGAAGCTACCGTCGGCGAGATCGCAGACGCGCTGCGCAAAGTCTTCGGAGAATACCGCGAATCAGTGACGATCTAACCGCAACGAAACATTTGCCACTCGCGTCACGTCTCACCGTCCAGTGAGCTTACCGAGGCAACGCCATGACCATGCGGCAAACTCTGCACCTCCTTCTCGTAGGATTTGCTGTCACCTCAGCCGGAAAGATCCGCGCTCAGGATGCCTCCTCCCCACCGGTCGCCCCGATCCCGCAGGCCTTTCAAGCTGCGAAGACAGTCTTCATCTCCAACGCAGGAGCGGACAGCGGCCTCTTCCCGCATCCTTTCAACGGCGATCCCGACCGGCCCTACAACGAGTTCTACGCCGCCATTCGAGCCTGGGGTCGATACGCAATTGTGAGCGACCCGTCCCAGGCTGACATCGTCTTCGAACTACAACTCAGTGCACCCAACGGACCGGCGAACGCCGACAAGACCAAGGGAGCCTCTGACCCGCTGCCGATGTTCCGCCTCGTCATTCTCGATCGCCGCAGTCATTACATCCTTTGGGCGCTCACCGAGTCGATCCTGCCCGCCAACCTGCAGAAGACCCACGATCGCAACTTCGACGACGCCATCACCACGATTGCCGAAGATGTAAAGCGACTGGCTGCAGCGAAACCCTGAAAACGGATTCGCCGACTCGACGAGACTGATCCCGCAAACCTCGCGTCTCACTTCAGCATGAAACAAAACGGTCACCCCCGCCTGCTAGTCCTCCTCCTCCTGCTGGCGGGATTGTCACACTCACCCGCAACCTCCCAGATCATCCCCGAGGTCCACGGCACCACCCTCTCCGGAACGCCTGTCGACCTGCCGGCAGCGTTGAAAGGCAAAGTGGGCATACTCGTCATCGGATTCAGCCAGGGCTCGCGCGACGCCGTCACCGTCTGGGGCAAAAAGCTCGCCGCCGACTACTACGATTCCCCAAGAGTCCTCTACTACGAGATGCCCGTCCTCGCCTCCGTCCCCCGGCTCATGCGCGGCTTTGTCACCAGCCGGATCAAAGCAGCCGTCTCCGACCGAGGTAAGTCACACTTCATCCCGCTCACCGAAGATGAGCCCGTATGGCGCTCTCTGGTTCACTACAAGGCACCGGACGACCCCTACCTCCTGCTCGTCGACGCCCAGGGAACCGTCCGCTGGCAGACACAGGGCCAGGCATCGGACGTCACCTATGCTGCCATGAAGCAGCAGGTCGACCAGCTCCAGGCCCATCAAGGCGCGACGTCGACCCGGTAGGTGCCCGGCTGCGTTTCCTGTCAAAATAGAAAGGAAGACATCGGCGCCGCCTCTGCGCCCGAAGGACAAGTGCCTCATGGCTGAGATCGCAGCACCCTCATCGCTCCGCAAGACGTCCCTGAACGCCACTCACCGCAAGCACCGCGCCAAGATGGTCGACTTCGGCGGCTGGGACATGCCCGTCGAATACTCCGGCCTGATCGCCGAGCACATGGCCGTCCGCACCGCCGTTGGACTCTTCGACGTCTCGCACATGGGCGACATCCAGCTCCGCGGACCCGGCTCGCTCGACGCCGTCAACCAACTCTGCATGAATGACGCCTCAAAGCTTGCCATCGGCCAGGCTCATTACTCCGCGATGCTCCACCCCAACGGCACCTTCGTCGACGATGTCGTCGTCCACAAGCTCTCCGACAATGACTACCTCATCGTCATCAACGCCGGTACCCGCGAAAAAGATATCCAGTGGGTCCGTAGCGTCATCGGTGCGATGCCCGGCGTCCACGTCAACGACTTCAGCGACCACTACACCCAACTCGCCATCCAGGGTCCCCGCGCCGCCGAGACGCTCCAGAAGCTCACCCCCGTCGACCTCAGCACCATCAAGAACTACTGGTTCACCTGGGGCAAGCTAACCCTCCGCGACGGCACCAGCCTCTACAACGTCATGATCGCCCGCACCGGCTACACCGGCGAAGATGGCTTCGAGATCTACATCCCCTCAGACGAACCCACCAGCGCCAAGGTCTGGAACGAAGTCCTCGCTGCTGGCGACGAGTTCGGCATCGTCCCCTGCGGCCTCGGCGCCCGCAACACCCTCCGGCTCGAATCCGCCATGGCCCTCTATGGCCACGAGATCTCCGACACCATCAACGTCCTCGAAGCCGGTCTCGGCCGCTACGCCAAGCTCGAGAAGCCCTCCTTCATGGGTCGCGAAGCCCTCATCGCGATCCAGGCCGATGGCGGTCAAAAGCGTAAGCTCGTCGGCCTCGAGATGGTCGATCGCGGCATCGCCCGCGACGGCTACCCGGTCACCACCATCGACGGCACAAAGATCGGCGAGGTCACCAGCGGCTCCCCCGCCCCCTTCCTCAAGAAGAACATCGCCATGGCCTACGTCCCCGTACAGTACGCCGGCATCGACGAAGAGCTCGCCGTCGAGATTCGCGGTCAGTTCGTCAAGGCAAAGGTAGTCGCTTTACCGTTCTACAAACGTGCGAAGAAATCCGCACCCGCCGCACCCACTACAATCTAATTACTGGAGAACTGAGCACATGTCCTACCCCACAGGGTATCGCTACACCAAGGAACACGAGTGGATCGAAGTGATCGGCACAGCCGGAACCGTCGGCATCACGGACTACGCCCAGAACTCACTCGGCGACATCGTCTTCGTCGAACTACCCAAGGTCGGCGATAAGGTCGAAGCCGGCAAGATCTTCGGCTCAGTCGAATCCGTCAAGGCCGTATCCGACCTCTACTCCCCGCTCACCGGCACTGTGACCGAGATCAATAACGATCTCTCCACGCAGCCCGAGAAGCTGAATACCGACGCCAATACCACTTGGATCATGAAGCTCGATATTCCCGACGCCACCCAGGCAGACGCCCTGCTCACAGCCGAGGCCTACGAAACCTTCATCAGCGAAGAGACCGGACACTAAAGAATGCGCTACCTGCCCAAGTCCCCTGCCGACCGCGAGGAGATGCTCGCGGACATCGGCGTAGCCACCATCGACGACCTCTTCGCCACCATCCCGGCGGAGTACCAGCTCAAGCGCGACCTCGACATCCCCCACCAGCACGGGGAGTCCGAGATCATGGACCGCTTCCGTGCCTACTCCGAGAACAACGCGACCGGCTACGCAAGCTTCCTCGGCGCAGGCGTCTATCGCCACTACCGGCCGGTCATCATCGACTCCCTCGTCCAGCGCGGCGAATTCCTCACCAGCTACACCCCGTACCAGCCCGAGATCTCGCAGGGCACCCTCCAGGCCATGTTCGAGTTCCAGACCATGATCTGCGAGCTCACCGGCATGGAGATCGCCAACGCCTCGATGTACGACGGCTCGACCGGCGCTGCAGAAGCCGTGATGATGGCCGTCCGCGTCACCGGCCGCAACGCCGCCGTGGTCGCCCGTACCGTCCATCCGGAGTACCGCGAGGTCCTCGCCACCTACGCCCAGCATCAGCAGATCCCCGTCACCGAGATCAGCTACGCCGCCAACGGTCGCGTCGACCTGGCCGCCCTCGACGCCGCCATCACCAGCGACACCGCCTGCGTTCTCATCCAGTCTCCCAACTTCTTCGGCACCATCGAAGACGTAGCCGCCATCGCCGAAATCGCCCACGCGAAGGGCGCACTTCTCATCGTCTCAATTGCCGAAGCCGTCTCCCTCGGCATCGTCAAGCCGCCCGTCGAAGCCGACATCGTCTCACTCGAAGCCCAGTCCTACGGTGTCGCGGTAGGCTTTGGCGGACCGTACTGCGGCGTCATCGCCTGCAAGGAAAAGTTCCTCCGCCAGATGCCTGGCCGCCTCATCGGCGAGGCCAAGGACGTCAACGGTAAGCGCGGCTACGTCCTCACCCTCTCCACCCGCGAGCAGCACATCCGCCGCGAGAAGGCGACCTCCAACATCTGCACCAACCAGGCCCTCGTCGCCCTCATGACCACCATCTTCCTCACCGTCTACGGCAAACAGGGCATGAAGGAACTCGCCGAGCATAACCTCGCCAAGGCCCACTACGCCATGACTACCCTCGGCGCAGGCGCAAAGCTCCTCTTCGAAGGCGCACCCCGCTTCCACGAGTTCGTCCTCGACCTGCCGCAGAGCGCCGAAGAGACCAACACCGTCCTTCTCGGCCACAAGGTCATCGGCGGGCTGCCCCTCGCAAAGTGGTACCCCGAGCTCGGTCCGAACGCCAGTCTCTGGTGCGCCACCGAGCAAACCACCAAGGTCCAGATCGACCAGGCTGCCAACGGTCTCAAGGAAGCACGCTAGTGGATCTCTCCTCCCTCATCGGCCAGGAGCTGACCGCAGTCGAGTTCGTGCAGGATCATCTGCAACTCCGCTTCGACGGCCCCTGCCTCACCCTCTTCATCTGGCCCGACATCTTCCGCGAGGAAGGTTCGTACGCCTACGGTGAGCCTGAATTCCGCAACTTTCTCTGCGACTTGATCGCGGGCAGCGTCAGCGCCGCCACCATCGAAGAGAACGAAGCCATCGAGGTCGAATTTGAAAATGGCGTCATTCTCCGCGCTTCACTCCGCGAAGAAGATCTCGACGTCCCGCAGGCCGGCCACTTCTCTGAATTCGGCAGCGATCCAACATTTGAGTTTTAGCAGCACAGCCAGTAGTGCGAGGTAGCCCATGGCAACGACATTGACCGTCCCAGAAGCAATCCAGGCCGCAACCCCGAAGTTCGCAGGCACCCCGAAGAAGGCCACCACGCACGTCAGCCAGAATGAAGGCCTGATCTTCGAGAAATCCTCACCCGGCAAGAAAGCCTACCGGCTCGCAGAACTTGACGTTCCCGCGATCGACGCCGCCGCCCTCCTCGGAGACGCTGTCCGCAAGGACCTCGGCGTCATGCCCGAACTCTCCGAGATCGAGATCATCCGCCACTTCACGCGCCTCTCAACCTGGAACTACGCCATCGACCTCGGCATGTATCCGCTCGGCTCCTGCACCATGAAGTACAACGGCCGCGTCAACGAGGCCGTGATGCGCTACGAAGGCCTCTCCGAAGCCCATCCCTACCAGCCAGAATCGGTCTCGCAGGGCTGTCTGCAGATCATGCAGACCCTCTCCGAAGCCCTCATCGAGATCACCGGCATGGACGCGATCACGCTTCAGCCCGCCGCCGGAGCCCACGGTGAGTTCACCGGCATCCTCCTCGTCCGTGCCTACCATGAGAGCAAGGGCAACGCCCGCAAGAAGATCCTCATCCCCGACTCCGCCCACGGTACAAATCCCGCCACCGCTGCAGTCTGCGGCTACGAAGTAGCCAATCTCAAATCAAACGCGCAGGGCATGGTCGACCTCGCCGAACTCGAGCGCATGGTCGACGAAGACACCGCCGCGCTGATGCTCACTAACCCCTCCACCATCGGCGTCTTCGAGTCCGACATCCACAAGATCGCCGACATCCTCCACGCCAAAGGCGCTCTCCTCTATATGGATGGAGCGAACATGAACGCCCTCGTCGGCAAGACCCGCCCCGGCGACTTCGGCGTAGACGTCATGCACCTCAATCTCCATAAGACCTTCTCCACTCCGCACGGCGGTGGTGGCCCAGGCTCCGGCCCGGTAGCCTGCAAGAAGATCCTCGAGCCCTTCCTGCCCACCCCTGTCGTCGTCAAGCGCGACAACGGCCTCCTCGGCCTCGAGTACAACCGCCCCCAGACAGTAGGCCGCGTCCGCATGTTCTACGGCAACTTCGGCATGTTCGTCCGCGCCCTCGCCTACATCCTCGCGAACGGCCCCGACGGCCTCCGCCAGACCACCGAAGACGCCGTCCTCAACGCCAACTACATCCGCGCCAAACTCGAAGGCACCTTCGAACTTCCCTTCAAGACCCCCACCCTGCACGAGGTCGTCTTCTCCGACCGCCTGCAGGCAAAGAACGGCGTCAAGACAGGCGACATGGGCAAGCGCCTCATCGACTACGGCTTCCACGCATACACCGTCAGCTTCCCGATGATCGTTGCCGGCGCCATGATGATCGAACCGACCGAGAGCGAGAGCCGCGAAGAACTCGACCTCCTCATCGACGCCCTCAAACAGATCGCACAAGAGGCCGCCGAAAACCCAACCCTCGTCCAGACCGCCCCGCACACCACGCGCATCCAGCGCCTCGACGAGACCGCAGCCGCCCGCAAACCTGTCCTCCGCTGGAAAGCCCCACCAGCCCCCACCCCCCTCACGGCCGATTCAGCCGCCAAAGAGTGGTAGCGCGCAGCGGAAGCGGTTCTAACTTTTTTCACCTTAGGTCCAAAGTCTTCAAAACGTTGGACTTAAGTCTGGACTTCAACTGTGGCTGGTCGGACTTTCGCGGGCCGATGATGCTGTTGAGGGGGCGCTTTTGAGTTGAGTTTTGTCAAGTATCTCAGGTTTGTTTCTGAGGCCTGCGGCAGGACTCGATTTATAAGCGCGAAGGTAATTTCCTGGACTTTAGATTTATATAAGCTCCTGGTCCGTCACTCGCCACTAAACGGCGATCGGCGCGCTGGTCTTCGCAAGCACCTCCCCCACCAAAACCTCAGGAGCCAACTCCACCAGCCGCAGCCCTTCACCGGTCACATCTAACACGCACAAATCCGTAATGATCCGGTGAACCACCCGGCTCCCGGTCAGCGGCAGGCCACACTCCCGCAGAATCTTCGGCCCACCCGCCTTCGTACAGTGCTCCATCAGCACGACGACCCGCTGCACCCCGCTCACCAGGTCCATCGCCCCGCCCATCCCCTTCACAATCTGCCCAGGAATCATCCAGTTCGCTAGATCGCCGCGCTCCGAAACCTGCATCGCTCCGAGAATCGCCAACTGGATATGCCCGCCACGAATCATCGCAAACGAGTCCGCACTCGAAAAGAAACTAGCCCCCGGAGCAGCCGTTACCGTTTGCTTCCCCGCATTGATCAGGTCCGCATCCACCTCGCTCTCCAGCGGATAGTCGCCCAGCCCCAGCAGCCCATTCTCCGATTGCAGCGTTATATCCATCCCTGCCGGAATACACGTCGCCACCAGCGTAGGAATCCCGATCCCCAGGTTCACATAGAACCCATCCTGCAACTCCTGCGCCGCACGCCTGGCCATCTCCAACCGAGTCCACGCCATTAGACCTTCCTCGTCGTGCGCTGCTCAATCCGCTTTGCGCTCGAATCCCCAGGCACATGCACGACTCGATCCACATAAATTCCCGGCGTATGCACCTCGTCCGGATCGATCTCACCCACTCCCACCAGCACCTCGACCTCTGCCACCGTCACCCGCCCGCACGTTGCCGCGTTCGGGTTGAAGTTCCGTGCCGTCTTCCGATAGACGAGATTCCCATGCGGATCACCCTTCCAAGCCTTCACCAGCGCCACATCCGCCCGAATCCCACGCTCCAACAGGTACGTCTCCCCGTCGAACTCCCGCGTCTCCTTACCCTCCGCGATCAGCGTCCCCACACCCGTCTTCGTATAGAACCCCGGAATCCCCGCACCGCCCGCCCGCATCCGCTCCGCCAGCGTTCCCTGCGGGCAGAACTCCACCTCCAGCGTTCCCGCCAGATACTGCCGCTCAAACTCCGCATTCTCCCCAACGTAGCTCGAAATCATCTTCCGGATCTGCCCCGCATGCAGCAGCAAACCCAAACCCCAGTCATCCACGCCTGCGTTGTTACTCGCCACCACCAACCCCCGCTTCCCCGAAGCCCGCAGAGCCAGGATCAGATTCTCAGGAATCCCGCACAGCCCAAAACCTCCAACCGCCAGCAGCATGCCGTCGTCGACGATGCCTGCCAGCGCACTTGCCGGATCCCCAAACACCTTGTTCATCGCACCCGATCTCCGTCGATGAGAGTGTATTCCCAAAACAGTTCTACCGGTTCACGGGCTCTTTTCAGGAAATGTCACTTCTTTGTCATTCGCACCGCTCGTTTGGTCCATACTTACCTCGTGTGAGCGACACTAAAGACGCGGTCCGGCAGCAGTCTCCTCCCCAGAACCGCTCGGACCGCGGAGAAACCTATGAACCTGATCCTTGTCATCGAGGACGATCCACGCATCCAACGCGCCCTCCAGCGCCAGTTCGCCGCCGAAGGTTACGAAGTCCACGTCGAGGGAGAAGGTCCTTCCGGCCTCGCCGCCTGCAAGAGCATGCGACCCGCCGCCGTCGTCCTCGACCTCATGCTTCCCGGCCTCTCCGGCCGCAGCGTCTGCAAGGAGATCAAAGCCTGGTCGCCCGACACCCCCGTCATCGTCCTCAGCGCCGTCACCGAAGTAGCCGACAAGGTGCTCCTCCTCGAGACGGGCGCAGACGACTACATGACCAAGCCCTTCAGCCCCCGCGAACTCCTCGCCCGCGTACAGGCTGCCATCCGCCGCACCCATCGTAAAGTGGAAGCAATCCTCCAGGGCTTTGGCGACGTCTCCATCGATCTCACCCGCATGGAGATCCACAAATCCGGCGCGCCCGTAGCCCTCACCGCCCACGAGTTCAAGCTGCTCCGCTACTTCCTCGACAACCCTGGCCGCGTCGTCGCTCGCGATGAGTTGCTCAACGATGTCTGGGGCCTCAGCTTCCACCTCACCACGCGCACCGTCGATAATCAGATCCTCAAGCTACGTCAGAAACTAGAACCAGACCCCGCCAATCCCGTCTTCTTCCGCACCGTGCACGGCGTCGGTTACAAATTTGTGCCTGGAGTCTAAAGCGTTGTTGCTCCCGGAGCACCAGCCACACCACCCATGAAGCAATGGCGGATGAGAACGACGCTGATGGTCTCGCTTCTGGCGGTCTCGCTGGGGCTTACCGCAACGTGCCTGCTCATCATCCGCGTCAGCGTCCAGCAGGAGATTCGCAAAGGTCTCAACTCTGACCTCGACCACTCCCTCAGCACCTTCCGCAACATCGCCCGCCAGCGTAACCAGATGCTCGCCCGCGAAGCCGCTCTACTCGCCGATCTCCCCAGCCTCAAGTCCCTCATGGCGACGCAGGACACCACCACTATTCAAGACGCCAGCGAGGAGTTCTGGAAGGTCAGCGGCAGCGACTTCTTCGCCCTCGCCAGCCAGACCGGCAAGGTCTTCACCTACTCCAACAAAGGCGATGTCCTCGACGCCGAGACCGTCAAACAGGAGATTCAGGCCTGTCTGGCCGGACCCGACGAACCCTGCATGATCGCCGCCGGTCCGCACCTCTACGAATTGGCCATGCAGCCACTCTACTTCGGCCCCACTGCAAATCAGTCCGAGCTGGGCTACGTCGTCATCGGCTACGCCATCGACCATCAGGTCGCTACCGAGGTAAGCGAGGGAGCCGCCGCAGACGTAGTCTTCCTTATCGACGGCGTACCTGCAGCCACCACGCTACCCCCCGCCAAACTCCCCGACCTCAGCGCCCACAACAGTGAGCTCTCCGCAACCCAAAGCCTGCATCGCTCCTTCAAGCTCGACCGCGAACTCTACATGGCCGTCTCGACCCCGCTCGCCACCATAGGCCGCAGCAAGGTCGAGCTTGTCGTCCTGAAATCCTACGACCGCGCCAGCGACTATCTCCGTCGCGTCAATCGTTGGATCGCCATCCTCGGCCTCTCCGCACTTCTGCTCGCCGCCATCCTCGCCGCCTATATCTCCCGCACCGTCACTCGTCCTCTTGAGGCTCTCGTCGCCGGCACCCGCGCCCTCGGCAAGGGTAACTTCCACTACCGACTGAGCGTGGAAGGAGCCATGGAGGTACAGGAGCTCAATCAGGCCTTCGAGCGCATGCGCGGCGAGATCAAGCGCACCCAGGCCGAGCTCATCGAGGCCGACCGCCTCGCCACCATCGGCCGCATGGCAAGCTCCGTCTCCCACGACCTCCGCCACTATCTCTCCGCTATCTACGCCAACGCCGAGTTCATGAGCCTCACCAACACCGCCCCCACCGAACGCGCCGAGCTTCTCCTCGAGGTCAAGGAAGCCGTGCAGGGCATGACCGATCTCATCGAATCGCTCCTCCTCTTCAGCCAGACCGGCCAGATCCTCTATCCGAGCTATGAATCGCTTGCCCCCCTCATCGAGCGGACCGTGCACAACGTCCGACAGCATCCCGAGGCACGCGGCGTCACCATCACCGTCGACCTGCAGCCCGTGGACGCCTGGATAGACGCCCGCAAACTTGGCCGCGCTATCTACAACCTCCTGCTCAACGCCTGCCAGGCAGCAAAGCACGGCACCGGCAGCCCGGCCGTCCAACTCACTCTCTCCGAGGACGACCGCAGCATCAGGATCAGCATCGCTGACAATGGCCCCGGCATCCCCATCGACATCCGCCAGACCCTCTTTCAGCCCTTCGTAAGCGCTGGCAAGGCCAACGGCTCAGGCCTCGGGCTCACCCTGGCGCAGCACATCAGCCAGGAGCACGGCGGTGAGGTCCAGCTCGACGCCTCCATCGCAGGAACAACCACCTTTACAGTTCATCTCGAGAAGGCCAAGCTCAAAGCATTCGAGCACAAGAGCCAGGAACTCAAACCGCAGACGCACTAGCCCTCGCGGTGGCTTCGGAGACAGAGGAGATAACACGCATGATTCGATTTGCGCGAAGAGTATCGGTTCAAGCAAACATGCACAGGCTCGCGCTTCTCGCCTTTGTCTTCGTTCCATTCTCCAGCGCAACCTCCCAAACCCCATCAGCCCAGCCACCTGCATCGGTCGAACAGCGCCTCAACGACGTCACCGCCGCGCTCAATCAGACCCAGCAGACGCTTGAGCGCTCCATGCAGGAGATCCAGGCCCTCCGCGCTCAACTCGAAGCCCTTCGCGCCCAGCTCCCCACCGCAGCAGCCGCCCCGGTGATCGCACCTCCACTAGCCGCCAGCACTGCCCCGCAACCCACCGCCGACACCATCGAGCGCATCCGCGAAGAGCAGGACGCCACCCAGTCCGAGATCAAGCTTCACGAGCAGACAAAGATCGAGTCCGCCTCGAAGTATCCCCTGCGCGTCACCGGCCTCATCCTCTTCAACGCCTTCTCGAACGCTGGCGTCGTCAACAACGTCGACCTGCCCGGCGTCGCACTCTCTCGACCCGCCGACGGTCCTCACGGGAGCACAGGCGGAAGCCTTCGCCAGACCATCCTCGGCGTCGAAGGAACCGGCCCGCGCATCCTCGGCGCGCGCAGCTCCGCTGAAGTCAGCGCCGACCTCTTCGGTGGCCTCACCTACAACGAATACGGCTATAGCACCTCGGTCGGCAACATCATTCGTCTCCGACAGGGCAAGATCAGCCTCGATTGGGACAAGACCACCATCGACGCCGGTGTCGTCAATCCCATCATCTCGCCGCTCTCCCCGACCTCCTTTGCGACCGTCGCTGAGCCCGCACTCTCCTCCGCGGGCAATCTCTGGACCTGGTCCCCGCAGATCCGCATCGAGCAGCGCGTCCCGCTCTCCGGCCAACGTACCCTCCACCTGGAAGCAGCCCTGCTGGACCCCGCATCGCCCCCCGCCGTCGGCAGCACCGTTCAGGGTTCAAGCCCAACCGAAGCATCCCGGCACCCCAGCGTGGAAGGCCGCATCTCCTACGGCGGATCCACAAACTATGGCGAATCGGCCGGCGGGAGCGACGCCTCACACCACCTCGTGTTCGGACTGGCCGCCTACACGGGGGACCAGCTTTACGGCACCACCCACGTCCACTCCTGGGCCGCAACCGCCGACTGGCAGCTACCCGTCTATCGCTGGTTCACGCTGAGCGGCGAAGCCTATCGCGGCCGCGCCCTCGGTGGCCTCGGCGGTGGCGTCTACAAGGACATCCTCACCGGCACCTCGCATACCACCGGCCTGCCCCTCACCACAGGTGTCGATGCCGTCGGCGGCTGGGCCCAGTGGAAGACCCGCTTCAGCTCCACCCTCGAAGCGAATGCCGTCTTCGGCCTCGACGACGCCCTCGCCAGCAACTTCCGCAGGATTATCCTGCCCAGCTCCACCAGCCCTTACTCCCTGTACGCTCGCAATAGTATGGTGGTTGGCAACGTGATCTATCGCCCCAGGACCTATCTCATCCTCTCTCCCGAGTACCGTCGCATCACCACCTGGCCGGGAGCCGGGACCGGAAACATCGCCAACATCTTCACCATCAGCGCCGGCTATCAGTTCTAGCCTGTCCGGCCGCTGCAACACACCGCGTCATTAGAAACGCGAAAGGAGAAAGCCAGCTATGAGCCCAAGTCGCATCTGCGCCGCACTCCTCTGCGCCCTGGCAACTTCTTCGCCTCTATGGTCTCAGGACGAAGATGTCTCTTTGCACGTCACCATCGCACATGATCACGACCGCACGCGCCACCAGCCTTCCACCTCCCGCAACATCGTAGTCTGGCTCAATCCCGTGCAGCCTCAACCCCAGCCCCTTGAGCCGAGGCCCGCCCAGCAGTACACCCTCGTACAGAAAGACAAGCAGTTTACCCCGCACGTCCTTGTCGTCCCGACCGGCAGCAGCGTCGACTTCCCAAACATGGACCCGTTCTTCCATAACGTCTTCTCGCTCTTCAACGGCAAGCGCTTCGACCTCGGTCTCTACGAAGCCCATACGCACCACACCGTCCACTTTGATCGCGAGGGCATCTCCTACATCTTCTGCAACATTCACCCGCAGATGGGAGCCGTCATTCTCTCGCTCAGCACACCCTACTACGGCACCTCCCTGGCCGACGGATCGATCCTCATCCACGACGTACCGCCCGGCAGCTACCAGCTCACCCTGTGGGCAGAAGATGTCACCCGCGAGCGCCTCGCCGCCGCCGCCCGCGTCGTCGAGATCAAGCCAGGCCATGAGCAGCTCGCTACCATCGTTCTCCAGGGTAGCGGCGACATGATGGCCCAGCACACCAACAAGTTCGGCGAGCCCTACCAACAGCCCACCAAAGATCCCTACTAGCTTTCCCCTAAACAAAAAAGCGGCCGCCCCAAGACTTCAGGGCGGCCGGTGGAAGGTCGGTTCGGTTTACTGAACCGTAAGCGCAACCGTCGTCGACTGCACCGTAGATCCGGCAGTAGCCGTAATCGTCACCTGCGAGGTAGCGGCGACGGGCGCTGTCGGTGTAACGGGCGGTGGCGTGGCAGCAGCGGTCATTCCGCTGGAGCAACCCGCAATCATCCCGGAAGCCACCAGCATGATCGCCACAAGTCCAAGCAGCCGTACCATCGACGATTTGCCAACAGGACGCCTGCGAACGAACGCCAGCAGCGAGCCGAACGGAAGCAGCATCGCAGCAGCGATCTCTGCCGCACGAGTCGCCGTGAATCCTTCAGGCTTAGATACGGACGCGGTTGCAGCAGCCGTCTGAATTGTTACCGTGCTGGTAGCACTTTGCGTCGAAGAGACCGACAACTGTGCCGGGGAGAACGTACACGTCGCGCCCGTTGGCAGGCCACTGCAGCTCAGCGTCACATTACCGCTGAAGCTGTTCGTCGGAGCCACCGCCACCACGATCTTCGCCGCTGCACCAGCCTTCACCGACGAGGCAGTCGTCGAAGCGCTCACGCCGAACGTAGCCGGTGCTGTAGAAGTAGCGTTGTTGGTGATCGAAGCGAACAGACCGTCCTTCTCATTGTTGAGCCCGGCGCTGAAGAACAGTGTATTCACATCGCCATAGCCCGCCGTGCCCGTACCAAACACGAGCTCCCACATACCAGGGTAGGAGATCGATTTGCCCGTTCCATCCGTCATCTGCCCAAGGAACGCGAAGGTCTTCGGATCATAGACATTGATGTGACCATCGCCAAAATTACCCACCAGCAGATCGCCGCCAAACACGCCAAACGTTGCTGGAGCAATCGCCACGCCCCACGGTGAGTTCAGGTTGCCGCCCGTATCGACAGCGCGCGCTACAAAGTTGCCGTTGTTGTCGAACACATCGAGAAATCCATTACCTGCCCCAAGCGTCTGCTGATACGCAACGCCGTTGCTGGCTTTGGGCGAAACAAGGTACGGTGCTGGTCCGCCGGTCACTGGAGTCGTCGTCGAGACGGCAGTGCGCAGCATGTAGGTCACAAACACCTGCGACCCAATGCTGTGCACCGAGTAGGGAGCATAGCCCGCAGGCACATTCGGATCGGTAAAGCTGCCAGCGAGCTTCGCCGCCTTGTAGCTGCTGTCATACACCTCAACATCCGCGCCCTGGCCAAAGTTCGCCGTCAGCAGGAACGTACCCGTCGCATTGGTCAGCAAAGCCATATCCGTGTACACCGCATTGGCCGCGCTGTTATCGATCGCCACCTGCGCCACGCTGCCCTTGGTCCCCAGTCCGATGTTCCAACCCGACACCGTCCCATCAAGCGTCGAGAAAAGGAACGATGGTGGTGCTCCATTCGGCAGCAGGAAGCTCTTCCCTGCGTAGAAGACCGTACCGGTCGGCGTACCCGTCGTCGTCTTCACGCCACCCGCAGCAGGAATTCCCACCGTAAATGGAATCTGCGGAGCCGTGATCGTCGATGTCGCCCCCGGGATCAGCGCGACGTAGTCCAGCCCCGTCGCCTGTGTATTGATCCAGAAGTCTTTGCCGATCGACACGCCCCACGGATTCAGGAAGTTCGGATCAGTCGTCAGCGCCGGAACCGATCCGTCCGACAAAAGGTTGGTCACCTGAAAGGTCCCGGGCGTCTGCGCTGACGCAAAGCCTCCGAGGGCAGCAGCGCCTGCAACAAGCGCGAAGATTTTCTTGAGGCGCGATGAGATCCGCGTCGTCGTGGAGTGATCGTTTGAAGTAGCCAGGTTCTGCATGGTGTCTCTTTTCTCCTGCATTCAGTGCAGTGTTCCTGCCGGGCAACAGCAATCCTTCCCGGTCAAGTTGAAGAGTAGAGAGATCGCCACCCATTGTTGTCAGTGCCCTGTCATCACTCGATCATGGGATTGTCAGCACCATCCGCCCTCGCGCAAGCACCTGGCACCCACCGTAAGGTAAATTGAAGCACCAGGAGTCTGACCATGTTCATCGCACCAGGAAGCACAACTGCCGCAGACAAAGCATCGGCCACCAAACAACCGCTGCTCCCGATCGGCAATCTCGGGCCATTCTTCCTGGTCACCTCCCTCTTCTTTCTCTGGGCCATCCCGAACAACCTCAACGACATCCTTATCCGCCAGTTCATGAAGTCCTTCGCGCTCACCCGCTTCGAAGGAGGGCTCGTCCAGTCCGCCTTTTACATGGGCTACTTCCTCCTCGCCATCCCTGCCGCCCTGCTCATGCGCCGCGCAGGCTACAAAGCTGGAATCCTCACCGGCCTCCTCCTCTTTGCCACCGGAACCTTCCTCTTCTATCCCGCTGCTCTCGTCGGCCAGTACTGGTTCTTCCTTTTCGCCCTCTTCGTCATGGCCAGCGGCCTCGCCTTCCTCGAAACCGCCGCGAACCCCTTCATCGCCCAGATCGGCGCACCTGAAAGCTCCGAGCGCCGCCTCAACTTCTCGCAGGCCTTCAACCCCATCGGGGCCATCGCCGGAGCAGGCGTAGGCACCGTCTTCATCCTCTCTGGCGTCGAGCTCACAAAATCCGAAGTAGCCGCCCGCATCGCCTCAGGCACCTACGCCGCCTATCTCCGCACCGAAACCCTCCGCGTCGTCGCACCCTACGCCCTTCTCGGCCTCATCGCCCTCATCCTCGCCGGTGTCATCGCGCGCACGAAGTTCCCCGTCATCCAGAGCGAGCACGAAGGCGACGTCGACGACCACGCCCACGTCACCGACCTCCTCCACCAGCGCCACTTCGTCCTCGCCGTCATCACGCAGTTCCTCTACATCGGTGCACAGGTCGGCACCTGGAGCTACTTCATCCAGTACGTGCAGGACTACACCCACCAGCCAGAAAAGGTCGCCGGCTACTTCCTCATCGGCACCCTCGCCGCCTTCGGTGTCGGACGCTTCGGCTCAGCATGGCTCATGCAGTTCGTACCCGCATCCAGACTGATGGCCGGTTACGCCATCGCGAACATCGTTCTCCTCACCATCGCCATCGTCCATCCCGGCTGGGTCGGCCTCTGGTGCGTCTTCGGAACCAGCCTCTGCATGTCCGTCATGTTCCCCACCCTCTTCGCCCTCGGCATCAAGGATCTCGGGGCCAACACCAAGATCGCCGGCTCCCTCCTCGTCATGTCCATCGTCGGCGGAGCCATCCTCACCCCCATCATGGGCCTCATCGCCGAGCACACCGGCAGCATCGCCGACGCCTACATCATCCCCCTCATCAGCTACATCGCCGTCGTCCTCTATGCCCTCTTCGGCTCCAAACCCAGCTACTCCCGCTAACGGTGGGAGCGCAGGGCTTTAGCCCCGGAGCACCAGCTCGACTTGACGCACCCCTGCACCTCCAATAAAGTTTCACCATGCGGATCCTGCTCCACGACGCCTGTTGTTGCTCCCAGACCACCCCTCTGGTGAGCCCAGGAACCCGCTGTCCGGCATCCCCTCAACGCTAATCGCCTGAGCAGCCAGCAGCACCGGCTCTCCCCCGCTGAACCACAGCGACCATTCCGCGATACCGCCAACGAGCCTCGGAGAGCCAATGCCGTCCAACATCCTTTCTTCCACATCCGCAGTAGCCGCCCAGAAGCCGACCTCCTTCGACCTCCGCATCGCAGCCCTCATGCTCCTCGTCGGCCTCTACGACCTCGTCTCGGGACGCCGTCTCTTCCAGCGCTAGGGCGGCCATCGCTTAGAATCAACGCAATGGGTCTCTTCAGCAAAAAACTCAAGCAGGAACACAAGGTCATGCTCCAGGCCGAGCGAGCCGCCGGCCAGCTCCAGCCCGAGTACCACCGCCCCACCCCCGAGTGCCCCAACCCCAAGCGCTGGCACATGTACGACTCCATGACTGCCGAAGCCGAGGTCCTCGAGTTCCTCCGCACCCTCGTCACCACCATCAAGCCCGAGCTGGTCGTCGAAACCGGCTCCTTCCTCGGCGTCAGCACCCTCTGGATCGCCGAGGGCCTCAAAGCCAACGGCTTCGGCAAGATCATCAGCTGCGAGTTCGACCCCATCGTCTTCGCCTCCGCAAAAGAAAAGATCGCCGCCTCCGGCCTGGCCGACTGGATCGAACTCCGCAACGAGTCGTCCTTGGAAATGAAGATCGATGGCACGATAGGCCTCTTCTTCTCCGACTCCGACATGCCCATCCGCGAGGCCGAGGTCAAGCGCTTCCTCCCCCAGATCTCCCCCTACGGCCTCATCCTCATGCACGACGCCAGCTCCCACCTCAAAGTAGTCCGCGACGCCGCCCACAAGATGGAGTCCGAAGGCCTCCTCTCCTGCATCTTCCTCCCCACCCCCCGCGGCCTCGTAGTAGCTCAAAAACGCGAAGGCCGCGCCTGATCCTGCCGCTGCGCTTGCCTATGCTTCTTGAGTTGTCATTCCAGTAGGGAACCTGCGTCTGTCCTTTCACCGCGATACTCTGAACCCACAGCCGATGCCCCGTCAAACTACCCAGCCCGCCAATCCCTACCGCGCCCCCATCGCCATCTTCTGGACCGGCCTCCTCCTGCGCGTCATCTACATCACCCTCGCCCACACCTACCGCATCCGCCTCTTCGAAGACCACATGCAGTTCGGCTGGGAGATGGGGCGCATCGCCCGCGCGCTCGCCACAGGCTTTGGCTACGCCGACCCCTTCACCGGCCACTCCGGCCCCACCGCCTGGCTCCCGCCGCTCTACCCCGTCGTCCTCGCCGGAGTTTTTAAGCTCTTTGGCGTCTACACCCCCCTCGCCGCCTGGGTCATCCTTACCCTCAACAGCATCGTCTCCGCCGCCACCGCGCCCGCCATCTACGAGATCGCCAAACGCTGCTACAAGGATGAAAAGCTGGCCCTCTGGTCTGCCTGGCTCTGGGCCCTCTATCCCGCAGCCATGCAATACGCCGTCCACTGGGTATGGGACATGGCCCCCACCGCCTTCTTCTTCGCCTGGGCTCTCGTCCTCGCCCTCCGCCTTCGCGGCACAGGCTCCGAGGAAGCAAAACTCCAAACCACCCGCCGCTGGCTCCTCTTCGGCCTCCTCTGGGGACTCATTGCCCTCACCAACTCCACCCCCCTCGTCTTCCTTCCCGCCTGCGGTCTCTGGATCATCGCCGGAACCTGGCGCACCCCAGCCTTCCTCCCGAGCATCGGCAAAGCCATCCTCTCGGGCCTCATCTTCTGCGCCTGCCTCGCCCCCTGGATGATCCGCAACTACACCGTCTTCCACGCCCTCATCCCGATGCGCGGCAACCTCGGCGCCGAACTCCACGAGTCCGTCCTCGAAGAGCATGAAGGCTTTCCGTGGGGAGCCACCGTCCCCGTAGCCGACCATGACCCCATCTACCTCAAATACAAATCCATGGGCGAAGTAGCCTACGTCAAGCAGCAGGACGCCCTCGCCAAACAGTACATAGCCCTCCACAAAACGCGCTTCCTCGAACTAGCCCTGAAGCGCTTCTACTTCTACTGGGTCAGCGTCCCCCACCCCATCGAGCACGGCGCCAAGGGCTACTTCGTCGAGATCACCCGCGAGATCAACTTCTGCTTCCTCTCGATCACCGGCATCCTCGGCCTCGCCCTCTCCCTCCGCAACCGCATCTCCGGAGCGACCCTCTTCCTCTGGGCCTTTCTCCTCATGCCCTTCGCCTACTACTTCATCACCGTCCAGGCCCGCTTCCGCCACCCCCTCGAACCCCTCATCACCATCTTCACCGTCTACCTCTTCCGCTCCGCCGACCGCACCCGCGCCTTCTCCTGGCAGCCACGTCCCTAGGCGCTCCCATAACCGCAAACGATCGGGTGCCCGATGTCCCTATGCCGGGACGTAAGAATGTAAAAAGCCAATCAAACGCGAACCCTGTCGTTGCCCTTTGCCTTCTTGTTGTCACATCCAAAGGGAACCCATGTCTGTCCGTAAATCCGTGCTCATTCGCGACAATCCGCGATAGCCTCTAACCTCCCAAATCGGTGTCATCCGCACGGATCGGTGTTAAGCCTTTACCCTCGCGCCACAAACCCCAAACCCTGTACCCTTAATCCAACATGAAAAGCGTCCTCATCACCGGCGGCTCCGGCTTCTTCGGCGGTCTCCTCAAGCGCCGCCTCCTCGACGAGAACTACCGCTGCACCAACATCGATCTCGTAGCCGACCCCGACTCCAATCCGAACCTCATCAGCGTGCAAGGCGACATCCGCGACCCGGCCCTCCTGGACAAGCTCTTCGCCGAGCACCACTTCGAAGCCGTCTTCCATTGCGCCGCCCAACTCGCCCACGATGCCATCGATGACAACCTCCTCTGGACCTCGAACGTCGACGGCACCCGCAACCTGGCCGAAGCCGCCCGCCAGCACAGCGTCAAGAAGTTCATCTTCATCTCCTCGAACTGCCTATGGGCCAGCAATCTCGGCCACGACGTCACCGAGGACGAGCCCCCCAACCCCATCGAGCTATACGGCAAATCCAAACTAGCCGGCGAGCAGGTCCTCGCCGACTACCCCGACCTCGATGTCATCACCATTCGCTGCCCCACCATCATCGACAGCGGCCGACTCGGTCTCCTCGCCATCCTCTTCGAGTTCATCGATGACGGCAAGAAGGTCTGGGTCGTCGGCGACGGCGACAATCGCTACCAGTTCATCTACGCCCAGGACCTCGCCACCGCCTGCATCCAGTCCCTCGCTTACGAAGGCTCAAACCTCTTCCACATCGGCTCCGACCACGTCGTCTCCCTCAAGAAGGTCTACGAAGCCATCATCCGAGAAGCCGGTAGCCGCTCCCGCGTAGCCCACCTCCCGAAAGCCCCCACCATCGCCGCGATGCAGCTCGCCCACCGGCTCAAGCTCTCCCCCCTCGGTCCCTACCACTACCAGATGATCGCCGAGAGCTTTGTCTTCTCGACCACCCGCATCCGCGCCGAGCTAGGCTGGACCCCCACCCTCACTAACGAAGAGATGATGGTCCGCGCCTACCGCTACTACGCCGACAATCGCCAGGCCATCCACGCCCGCACCGACGTCTCCGCCCACTCCAAACCCGCCTCCATGGGCATCATCCGCGCCCTCAAATGGCTCTCCTGACAATCTTCGATGTCTATCAGCTGGCTGCGATCAGGCCCGCAAAACTGTTACCACGACGCTACTAACCACTCCATACCTAGGCGGATCGAAGTACCCACCTAACTCACCTGTTTTGAAGACTTTCGTACTTAGGTAGGGGAGGGGGGTACTCAAACCTCAAGCCATGAAAAAGCCTCCTGAAGATCCTTCAGGAGGCTCTCTGGTACAGCAAAACCAAATCTTACTTCTGTACGGAAAAGGTAAACGTCGTCACGCTATGCATCGTCTGACCAGGCTTCAACTCCGTCGTCGGGAAATCAGGATGATTCGGCGAATCCGGGAAGTGCTGCGTCTCGAGGCAGAGCCCGAAGTTCTTCGCATACGCCTTGCCGCTTGGGCCGGTCTTCGATCCATCCAGGAAGTTTCCCGTATAGAACTGAACGCCCGGCTGCGTCGTCGTCACCGTCAACACGCGTCCACTTACCGGATCGTGAACCTTCGCCGCAACCTTCTCGACGCCGTTCTGCCCACGCAAAACCCAGTTGTGGTCATACCCTCCAGCCATCTTCAACTGGTCGTTAGCATCGCCAATCCGCGCGCCGATCACCATCGGCTTCGTGAAGTCGAACGGCGTCCCCGCAACTGGAGCCAGAACGCCCGTCGGGATCAGCCCGGCATCGGTCGGCGTGAACTTGTCCGCGTGGATCTCGATCTCCTGGTTCAGAATCGTTCCCGTCCCTTCGCCCGCCAGGTTGAAGTACGAGTGGTTCGTCAGATTCAGAACCGTATCCTTGTCCGTCGTCGCGGTGTAGTCGATCTTCAGCGCACCACCTTGCAGCGTATATTTCACATGCGCCGTCAGCGTCCCCGGAAAGCCCTGGTCGCCGTCCTTGCTCACCAGCGTCATCTCAACACCACCCGGAATCTCCTTGCCTGTCCAGATCAGGGAGTCGAAACCGACCGTTCCGCCATGCAGCGTATTGATCCCATGATCGTTCAGTGGCAGCGTGTACTCCTTGCCGTCGAGCGAGAACTTGCCATGCGCGATGCGATTGCCATACCGACCGACGATTGAGCCGAAGTAGGTATTCTTGTCGCCCGTGTAGCCGGCAAAGTCCTTGTAGCCCAGAACAACATCCGCAACCTTGCCAGTCTTGTCTGCCGTCTTGATCGAGACGATCCGCGCGCCATAGGTCATGATGCGCGCCTCAACAGCATCGCTCTTCAACGTGTAGATCTCGACAGCCGCGCCGCCCGGTGTGGTCCCGAACGGCTCCTTCGTTACAGCGCCTTGTGCAGTGAGTGCGGTAGTCATGACAGCCAGAATAACCTGTGCAAGTTTCATCGTCAGTAGATCCCCTTAGAAACAGTTGTCGAACCTGCAACGAGCCTGTAATCAACCCGTCGCGAACATCGCCACTATACGTGATTGGCGTTACCCTCTGCGAATCAGCGGCTGCCCTCTGCAATCAGAGATAAGATGATTGCGTCGCAGGAGCACGCTCACACCCTCGATCCCAAGGACCGCAATGCCCCGAACGTCTCGCCGCTCCAGCATCCTCCTTTCAGTCGCCCTGCTCGCTCTCGGCTCACTTGCTCCGTCCACCCTCTTCGCCGCCAAGACCAAGCCAGACCACTGGGTCGGCACCTGGGCGACTGCTCCCATCGCGAGCCCAAACAAGGACATGACCGTAGGCGCGACCGACACGACCTACCGCGAAATCGTCCATGTCTCGATCGGCGGTCCGCTCGCCCGCATCGTCCTCACGAACGAGTTCGGCACCGAACCACTCATCATCGGTGCCGTTCACGCCGCCCTGAGCGTCGGAAATGGCGATATCTCCCTCACCAGCGCCAACGCTCTCACCTTCGGAGGAAGCCCCACCATTACCATCCCGGCCGGCGGAATGGTCGTCAGCGATCCGGCTGCGCTCACCCTCAAGCCATTCGACAACGTGGCCGTCAGCATCTTCGTCCCCGCGCAAACCATCAGCCAGATCAGCGTTCACGGCTACGCCGACCAGACCAGTTACACCGCTCCCGGAAATGTCGTCAGCTCCAAGTCCCTCACCCAACCCACGCCGATCTACTCGTGGCCCTTTCTCAAAGGCATTGACGTCCTCGTCAGTCCCAACACAGCCTCAATCGTGACCTTCGGCGACAGCATTACCGACGGAGCCAAAAGCACCCGCGACGCCAACACACGCTGGCCCGACATCCTCGCCCATCGGTTGCATGACAACAAGAAGACCGCCTCGCTCGGCGTCTTGAACGAAGGCATCGGCGGAAACCGCGTCCTGCATGACGGCACCGGCCCCAACGCCCTCGCCCGCTTCGACCGCGATGTCCTCTCACAAGCCGGAGTCAAATACGTCGTCCTCATGGAGGGCATCAACGACATCGGCAACGCCACCTCGCCCACAAACCCACACGATCCCGTCACCGCCCAGGAGCTCATCCTCGGGCTCGGCCAGCTTGCCGCTAGCGCCCACACACGCGGCATCAAGGTCATAGGCGCAACCCTCACCCCGTACGTTGGAGCAGGCTATCAATCCCCGGCAGGCGAAACCATCCGCCAGGCCGTCAATGACTGGATCCGCACCTCCAAGGACCTCGATGGCGTCATCGACTTCGACAAAGCCACCCGCGATCCGGCAAATCCCGGCGTGTTCCTGCCGTCATGCGACTCCGGCGACCATCTCCACCCCGCAGACGGAGGTTACAAGATCATGGGCGATTCCATCGACCTGGGCCTCTTCACCGACAAGAAGTAGCCCAGACGCAGCAATGGCAGGAGCGTCGCCCCTGCCATTGCTGCGTGCTCAGCCTTCAGCTAGTTCAGCTCGATGCCAGCGAAGAAGTAGCCAATCTCAAATGCAGCCGTATCCTCGGCATCGGAGCCGTGGATCGCATTCTCGCCGATCGACGCTGCAAACTGCTTGCGGATCGTTCCCTCTTCCGCCTGCGCCGGATTCGTCGCGCCCATCAGCTTGCGGAAGTCAGCAATCGCGTTGTCCTTCTCAAGAATCATGGGGAAGATCGGTCCGCTTGACATGAACTCCGTCAGTTCGCCGAAGAAAGGACGCGCCGCGTGAACATGGTAGAAGCCCTCGGCCTGTGCCTTCGAGATCGAGAGCCGCTTGATCGAAACAATCTTGAAGCCTGCCTTCTCAATCGTGGCGAGAATGGCGGCGGTATCGCCCTTGCGAACGGCGTCCGGCTTGATGATGCTGAATGTGCGCTGTGACAACGTAGTTCTCCTTAGTCTTTGCCTGCACCTTCAAGTGTAAAGCAAGCCTGATTTAAGGCTATCCCGAGGGCTCCTCGCGGCGTCCAAAGGGACGTGATGCGCTCAACGGCATGGATCTGGTTCCTGGGCTGCGCGGCCTGGCTCTTCGACGGAGCAGTCAACGTGCACTATCAATCCTGGCTGCACGCGCGCATCGCCTTCACCATCGCGCTCCTCTTTCTAGCCGCCGCACTTTACTATCGCAGCCAGAGCCGCTAGTAGCGCCAGCTCGTCACATCGGCGCCTGCCGGAGCCGTCTTCGCGATACGGTCCATGATCTTTGGCAGGTACATCGTGTTGTAGTGCAGCCGCGAATACGCGTTCGGCAGCGTCGGATCGCCATTCCAGCAATGCTCTGCACGCGGCCCGTACTGCACCTCACCTTCGTAGGGAACGCCATGGCCGGGCGTTCCCGTGGTCTTCAGAAAGTCCTCCATCAGGTAGACTGCATCGTTCAGGAAGTAGGTGTCCTCGCTCCCCACGAAGAGGTGTATCTTGCCCTGAAGCTTGGGCCCGAGGGTCGCCCAGTCCCGCTGCAGCTTCGCGTCGAGATCATAGTGTTCCTTCCAGTATTCGGCTGTCGTGTGGTCAATCTCGCCGGTCTCCTTGTTGAAGATTGGCTGCGGATAACCGTCTTTGCCAACAGGCGAATACACCGCCTGCCAGATATCGAACTGGTCGCCGGATCGACCGTGATCCCCAAGGGCGGCCTCATAGGCGACGTTGTCGCGCACCGAAATCAGCGTGTGCCCCATATAGTCCCGCATCGCCGGCTGCTCGACCCGTTTGTTGGCTCCCTGCAGGTAGAACATGTTCCTTTCCTTGTAGAGATCGACTGTCGTGTAGGCATGGAAGTCGATTGGATCAGGGCACGCCACGAATGCTCCGTTGTAGTGATCCGGATAGAAGATCTGGACCGCCAGCGACTCCCAACCGCCCGTCGATCCGCCATAGAGAAAACGCGCCCAGCCCTGCCCTATCCCGCGAAACTGCTTCTCGACCGCAGGCAACAACTCCGTCTCGATTGCGTCGCCGTAAGGTCCAAGATTTGCCGAGTTCACAGCATACGAGTCGTCGTAGTACGGATTGGCGTGCTGAATCTTGACGATCAGCAGCCGCGGAAATCCCGGGCTGATCCACTGCTGATACTCCTTGTAACCCTCTTCCTGCTGAATGCGGTTGTATCCGGCCAGATGAAAGCGATCAGAGTAGTTCGGCTTAAGATTCGCGTCGGGCGGAGTCGTTCGAAAATCGTCGAAGCCGGTTACGAAATGATCGTGAAAGATCGCAAGCGGATACCGCGCATTCGGATGCGTGTCGAACCCTTCAGGCACCAGCACAATGGCGCTCAGGAACATCGGTCGACCCCAGAACTTCGTCAGCAGCGCGCTCTGAATCTTCAGGTGTCGCACATACTTCGTATCCGGTTCAGGCGCGATCGGCGGAATGATCTGATCGAGTGAAACCGTAATCGCTGCGCCGCCTGGGCCGATGTGCACCGTGCGCGGCTTGCTGTACAGGTTGCCGGGAGCAAGATTCCAGTGCTGCCCCTCGCCGCGATCCGGAGCCAGCTTGATCGTCTTGCCATCCGCCCGATGGAAGGTCTCGTAGACATTCAGTACAGCCTGCACCGTGTAGTCGCCCGGCGGCACATCCTTCAAGCTGCGATACGGATACCCTGCTGCCGATTCGCCGACGATGACCGGCTGGCCCGGCTTTAAGCCATCGACCGTCACGCCGAAGACCATCTGGGAGCGCGGCGTGTCGTTGATCTCCATCCGCGGTTCGACCTTTGAGTCATTCGAGAGCAGCAGCAGCACACGGCCGTCGAGCGGCTTCGCGGATTGTGCGGCGGGAAAGCTGACCGAAATCTTCTGTAGATCGTTCTGCGCTGAAGCGCGGAGAGACAGAACGGCAAGGCCGATAGCGACAGCAGGTGCAAACAGGAAGTGGCGCATGAGGGGAGTATAGCGATCCTCCCCTCATGCGCCACGATTTTCTTGGTTCCTCAATCAGGCCTTGCCGAGCACCCGCGCCATCGCTTCGCCAAGCTCAGCCGGCGACTTGACCACGGTGATTCCAGCCTCCGTCATCGCCTTCATCTTCTCGGCAGCCGTTCCCTCGCCACCCGAGATGATCGCGCCAGCGTGGCCCATGCGACGTCCTGGAGGAGCCGTTTGGCCGGCGATAAAGCCGACAACCGGCTTCGTCACATGCTCCTTGATGTACTTCGCAGCAGCCTCTTCCGCCGAGCCGCCGATCTCGCCGATCATGATGATCGCCTCGGTCTCGGGATCTTCCTGCAACAGCTTCAACGCGTCGATGTGCGTTGTGCCGATGATGGGATCGCCGCCGATGCCGATTGCCGTCGATTGCCCGATGCCGCGCGTCGTCAGTTGGTAGACAGCCTCGTAGGTCAGCGTGCCTGACTTCGAAACAATGCCGACTGAGCCTTCCTTATGGATGCGTCCCGGCATGATGCCGACCTTCGCCTTACCCGGCGAGATCACGCCCGGGCAGTTCGGTCCGATCAGACGCGTCTTCGATTGCCGGACGATCTCCCAGACCTTCACCATGTCGAGCGTTGGAATGCCTTCGGTGATGCAGATCACCAGCGGAAGCGCCGAAGCCGCAGCCTCGAGGATGCCATCCGCAGCAAACGGCGGCGGGACGAAGATGACTGAGACGTTTGCACCCGTCTCCTTCACGGCTTCTTCAACGGTGTTGAAGACCGGGAAGCCGTCGACTGTCGTGCCGCCCTTGCCGGGCGTCACACCACCTACTACGTTGGTACCGTAGTCTCGGCAACCCTGCGCGTGGAAGAGACCTTCACGACCGGTAATTCCCTGCACGATGAGCCGCGTGTTCTTGTCTACCAAAACTGCCATTATTTGCCACCTTTCGCAGCAGCCACAGCAAGGTCCGCGGCATCCTTCATGGTTGTGCCCACCTGGAAGTTCAGGCCGGAATCCGCAAGGATTTTGCGGCCTTCTTCGACGTTCGTGCCTTCGAGGCGCAGGATGATGGGGATCTGGACGTTAAGCTTCTTCGCTGCGTTGACCACGCCCTGGGCGAGTACATCGACGCGCAGGATGCCGCCGAAGATATTGATGAAGATGGCTTTGACGTTGGGATCGGAGAGCAGGATGCCGAAGGCGTTTTCGATCTGTTCCTGGTTGGCACCGCCGCCTACGTCGAGGAAGTTTGCCGCTGCGCCGCCTGCGTACTCGATGATATCCATCGTCGCCATCGCGAGACCTGCACCGTTCACCATGCAGGCGATCGAGCCGTCGAGCTTGATGTAGTTAAGGGCATACTTGGACGCCTCTACTTCAAGCGGATCTTCTTCGGCGAGGTCGCGTAGTTCTTTGAGGTCCTTGTGGCGGAACATGGCGTTGTCATCGAAGTTGATCTTGCAGTCGAGCGCCATCAGCTTGTCGTCTTTGGTTGTGATGAAGGGATTGATCTCCATCAGCGTCGAATCTGTCTCGACAAACGCCTTGTAGAGGCCGGTCATGAACTTCACGGCATCGTTGATCTGCGTTGGCTTCAGCCCAAGCTTGAACGCCAGCTTGCGGGCCTGGTATGGCTGGAAGCCGACCGCCGGTTCGACGTACTCCTTATAGATCAGGTCGGGAGTCGCATGAGCAACCTCCTCGATCTCCATGCCGCCCGACTGCGAAGCCATGAAGACGACCTTCGCGGAAGCACGATCAAGCACCAAGCCGAGGTACAGTTCGCGCTCAATTGCCGAGCCCTCTTCAATCAGCAACCGCTGCACCTTCTGCCCCGCAGGACCGGTCTGATGCGTGATGAGTTGCATGCCGAGAATGGCCTTCGACGCGGCAGCAGCATCCTCAAGTGTCTTCACCACCTTGACGCCGCCACCCTTGCCGCGTCCACCCGCGTGGATCTGCGCCTTAATGACTACGGCCTTGTTCCCGGCAGAGAACAACGTCTTAGCCGCCGTGTCCGCCTGCTCCAGCGTGGTCGCCATCTCGCCGTTCGGCACAGGAACGCCATACTTGCGGAGAATCTCTTTTGCCTGGTACTCGTGAATTTTCATAGGTCGTCTCGCACTCCATCAGCACGGTAATAGTAGAAGACTGGAAGAAGCACTCGCAACGCCGAATTCGCACATCCGGGCGGTTATCGATGCGACTCCATCAAACGTTCATGATTCCTGCGCATTGAACGACTCCTCTAACGGGAACTCTCTGCCTGCTACGCTATCCCTATGTCGCTCCTGACCCAGCTCAAACGCATTGTTGAGCAGCACGAAATCCTGACCCGAACAGAAGCCGCCGACCTCCTTGGCAGCATTCTGCAGGGTGAAGCGACCGAACTGGAGCTTGCCGCACTTCTTGCGGCTCTCGCAATCCGTGGTGAAACCCCGACCGAGATAGCAGGCTTCGTCGACGCCATGCGAGCCGCAGCGACACCGATCCCACTTACGGCAGAAGAGCGCAGCGTACTTGTCGACTCATGCGGCACCGGCGGCGACCACTCCAATACCTTCAACATTTCTACCGCTGCAGCCCTCGTGGCCGCAGCCGCAGGAGCGACGGTCGCCAAGCACGGAAACCGTGCAGTCACCTCACGCTCGGGCTCGGCTGACGTCCTCGAAGCGCTCGGCATCCCAGTCGATCTAGACCCGGTTGCAGCGGCGGACGCGCTCCGACGCCATCGCTTCGCCTATCTCCATGCCCCCAGCCACCATCCTGCGGCAAAGGTAGCCCTGCCCGTCCGGCGCGCATTGGGAATTCGGACCATCTTCAACATCCTCGGCCCGCTTTCAAATCCGGCAGGTGCACAGGCCCAGGTCATGGGGGTCTACAGCGCGCACCTCGTGCCGATCGTTGCTGAGACCATGGTTCTGCTCGGGACGCGTCACGCCTTCGTCGTTCACGGTGATACGGGAAGCCCGGTCGGCGGTATGGACGAACTCTCCATCAGCGGCCCGAGTCAGGTGGCAGAGGTACGCGATGGAGCGATCGTCCTCAGAACCCTCGTTCCCGAAGACTTCGGAGTCCAGCGCGCTTCCATGACGACCATCGCCGGCTCGAACGGCCATAATAACGCCGCCATACTCCGCTCCATCTTCACGGGAGAGATCGGCCCTCGACGCGATATCGTCCTGCTCAATGCTGCAGCGGTCCTCGTCGCAGCAGACTGCGCCCACGACCTCCCGGCTGGACTAAGTCTAGCCGTCGAGGCTATCGACAGCGGCAGAGTTACGGAACTCGTAGCCAATCTCGGCCGTATCCCTTAGCAGCACCATTGGAGTCGCCATGTCGAATGAGACCTTTCCGCCTGCACCCCTTGCGCTCGATCCATCCTTCGCTACAACAGCGCTCGAACTGCCCGGTTATCGCATCGTCAGCAGCCACGGCCTGGTTCGTGGCATTGTCGTCCGCTCTCGCAACATCTTCGCCTCGATCGGCGCTGGCTTGCAGACTTTGATCGGCGGCGACATCACCCTTTACACGCAGCTTTGCGAGAAGACACGCCAGGACTCGCTTGCCATGATGCTGCTGCACGCCTCGCAGCTTGGTGCAAACGCGGTCATCGCCGTTCGGTACGACACGACTGAGATCATGACGGGCGTCAGCGAAGTTCTCGCCTACGGCACTGCTGTCTTCGTTACAAAGATCGAGTAGACTGTCAGCAAATCCAGCAGGAGGTCTTATGGCCCGCGTAACTGGTATTGGCGGCATCTTTCTTCGCTCGCGTGATCCCAAGGCACTTGCAGCCTGGTACGCACAGCATCTCGGGCTTGAACTCAGCGATTACGGCGGAGTCACCTTTCTTTGGAGCGATGAAGTTCCGAAGACGACCGGCATGACGAGCTGGTCCCTCTTTCCCGAAGACAGCCTCTACTTCGGACCATTATCCCAGCGGGCTATGGTTAACTACCGTGTCGATGACCTCGACGCCTTATTGGCCCAACTCACTACGGCAGGCGTCGAGATTGATCCGAAGCGTGAAGACGCTAGTTACGGCCGCTTCGCATGGATCACCGATCCCGAAGGAAATCGCCTGGAACTGTGGCAACCGCTCGCCGATACTCAGTAGACTCGCTTTGACAGAGGGGGAGGTTCAACATGAGCCCTGAAGCGAACGCCGGGATAACTGTACCCAATGTCCAGCAGGCGGTTCCCTTCTTCTGGGTTTTGAACCTCGAAGCTTCCCTCCCGTTTTACGTCGACGGGCTCGGCTTTCGAAAGACAAAGGAATGGATTGTTGAAGGTAAACTCCGCTGGTGCTGGCTTGAACTTGGAGGCGCGGCTCACATGCTCCAGGAGTACGGCCCCAACAATGTCCCTTCCAACAAGCGCGGCGAAGGTGTCTCTATCTGCTTCCAGTGCAGCGATGCGCTCGCGATCTACCACCAGGCAATCGCTCACGGTCTCGAACCCCAACGTCCCTTCGTGGGCAACGGCATGTGGGTCACCATCCTCACCGACCCTGACGGCTACAAGCTTGACTTTGAGAGCCCGACAGACGAGCCGGAAGAGACCCGATACAGCCCTCCTCAATAGCAATGCACCCAATGCCCTATCGTCTCCGGATATCCACCGACTGCCGCGTCGTGCGCCGCTAAGATAGAGATGAAACCATTCGTAAAGGCCCGCATTACCCATGACGAAACCCCTCCCTGGCCGCATTGAAGTGATTACAGGTCCGATGTTCTCGGGCAAGAGTGAAGAGTTGATCCGCCGCCTCAAGCGTGCCCGCATCGCACGGCAACGTGTCGCCTGCTTCAAGCCGGACATTGACCTCCGCTATCACCGCACCGCCATTGCCTCGCACAGCTCGCAAACCCACGAGGCTGAGACCGTCAGCACCACCGAACACCTGAAGTCATCCCTCTTCCCGCAGCTCGACGAGGTCGAGGTTGTTGGCATCGACGAGGTCCAATTTTTTGACGAAGCGATCATCGCGCTCGCCGTGGAACTCGTCCACCTTGGCAAACGCATCATCATCGCCGGCCTCGACACCACCTTCACTGCGGAACCCTTCGGTCCCGTCCCAGCGTTGATGGCGATTGCGGATGAGGTCACGAAGCTCTCCGCCGTCTGCATGACCTGCGGTGCTCCAGCCATCCATACCCAGCGGCTCGGTGCCAGCCAGGAGCTCGTCGTCGTCGGTGCAGCCGGACTCTACGAAGCACGCTGCCGTGCCCATTTTCATCCTTGGCTGGATGAAAACTCGTCCGAGCAGCTAGAGTTCCCTGAGGCTTCCCGGATCCTCTAGGGAGGTTGTCATCTCCGGGCCAACCAACTCTCAAACCTTGTAAATTCATCACATTGCAGTCTTGCGAAACATCTGCGCAAGCTCGTTGCGTTATCCTGTCAATGCACCTGATCGAGGAGATTTCATGCGCACATCGCTCGTTGCACTTAGCCTTTGTCTGATCGCGGCCCCTGCATTTGCCTTTCCGTCTTTTACCAAGGCTAAGGACGCCGTTGTCGTTCCCCTCAAGACCGCAACCGGCGAAGATGCCGGAACCGCCAGCTTCCGCGAAGGCAAGAAGGGTCAGCTTTCCATCAAGTTGAGCCTCAAGAACCTCCCCATCGGCGATCATGCCGTCCATATCCACCAGAACCCCGTCTGCGACGCTCCGGACTTCAAGACTGCCGGCGGCCACTTCAATCCCGAAAGCAAGCAGCATGGCTCTTTGAATCCGATGGGCCATCACGCCGGTGATCTACCCGAGAACATCACCATCGGGGAGCAGCACACCGCAGAACTCACCGTAAAGGTGAACTATCTGTCGCTCGATCCAACCTCCCCCAACTCCGTCTTCGGCCATTCCATCATGGTTCATGAGAAGGCTGACGACATGAAGACCGACCCTACTGGCAACGCTGGCAATCGGATCGCCTGCGGCGTTATTACCGCCCCGACACCCTAGTCGCAAGCTGCATTGAACCATCGCGAACGCCCCTGCGTATCAATACGCATGGGCGTTCTGCACATGGCGATACCTTCCTTTCCGCCGGGCATGGGACACGTTCCCCTCCCGCGAAGCCTTCCTCCGCGCGTTGCCCCCGTGGTTCCTCCTCGCGAACCTGACCGCCCATCCGCCCCGCAGCGCGATACACTTCAGCAATCCCCGGCTGCAAGGGCGCATGAGGCGAAGTTGGCACGAACTCCTGAAGAAGAGGCTGCATACGAAGCCACGCAGCTAGCCACGCAGAAGCTGGTCCGGCAGTGTCTTGCGGGCGAACAGCACGCGTGGCAGCAGCTCGTGGTTGCGCAGCATCGTCGCATCTACGCCATCTGCTACCGCTTCACTGGCAGCGGGACCGATGCCGAAGACCTTACGCAGGACGTATTTCTCAAGGTTTACAAGAATCTCGAGAGCTTCGATACCTCAAAAGGGAGCTTTTCTACCTGGATCACCACGCTGACGCGCAATCTGCTCGTCGATCACTTCCGGCGTACCCGGCTGGACCGAGCATCCGATTCTTTGGACGCCACCTTCAACGGTGAAGACGACGGTCCAACGATGGCTGAGCGCCTTACCGATCCGCGGCCCTCGCAGGAGCATCATGTCGCCGGGCTGGAGCTGAAGGTCCGGATCCAGGAAGCCCTCGCGCAACTCTCGCCCGAGCTCCGCGAGGCTGTCATCCTCCGCGACCTCGAAGACATGGACTACAAAGAGATCGCCCAGGTCCTTCGGATACCCGAAGGTACTGTAAAAAGCCGTATAAGCCGCGGCCGCGGGGAACTGGCAAAGCTTTTACAACGTATAGAAGGGCAGGTGATGTAAGTGGCCAAGTTCAATCAAGACCTTCCTCAATTCGGTAGCGCCAAGCCCGCAAACACGGGCGGTTCGCAGCATTGCGCACAATGCGAAGCGATGCTGGCCGACGTTATGGACGGCACCCTCTCGGCAGAGGATCAGACACGGTTCGATCAGCATCTGGCCGGTTGCGTCAGTTGCAGTCAGATGCTCGCTGAGGCAGAGCGTGGGGCTGCCTGGCTGGAGATGTTGCGGACGCCGCAGCCCGAGCCCCCGGACGCTCTCCTCGAACTCATCCTCGCCCGCACCAGCGGTATTGCTCCGTCGGCACAGCTGCGAAATCTCTCTATCCTGCCTACCCCGAACACTTTGATCGCACCCACTGCAAGCCTCGCGGGAGCAGGAAGCGCCTTACCCGTCCGGACGGCAGCCGTACTTCCCTTCCGCAGCCGGGTCGCCGCCGCCTTCCATGTGAAGTCCATTGGCCAGAGCCTGCTCCAGCCCAGACTTGCGATGACGGCAGCGATGGCGTTCTTCTCAATCGGTCTGACCCTGAATCTCACGGGGGTGCGTCTCAACGAATTGCGCGCAAGCGACCTCAAGCCATCGAGCGTCAAACGCAGCTTTTACCAGGCGAATGCACACGTCGTTCGCTACGTTGACAACCTTCGGGCGGTATACGAGCTCGAATCCCGCGTCCGCGACCTTCAGCGATCCACCGACAACGACATTCCAGCCTCGCCACAGTCCACCGATAAGAAGGACGACTCAGCACCTGGAACTAAAAACGGGCAGCCCGATCAAAAACAAAATCGGCCGCGCACCGGCTCCGGTACCAGCCGTAGGCAGGTACCCGCCGATCCCATGTCCCTCGCTTCGCTGTATTTTGCAGACTTCACGACTTCCCCATCGTTGAGCCTTGTACGCGTCTCTGCCACCACCAGCAGCACCCTGCAGGAAGGGGAATTCGTATGAACTGCGCCAATCACCCAGATCGTGAACGTGTAGCTTTTTGTCAGAATTGCGGCAAGCCGCTTTGCAGTGAATGCACCCGGACCGTCGGGACTGCCGTCTTCTGTGAACCCTGCTTGGCAGCACGTCTCGCCGCTGCAGATACTGCCACCTCTGCCTCGGGTACACCCTACGGAAATGTCAATGTCCCGTACGGCGCATCAGCAGTGCCTCTAATTCCAGGCGCTCCCAACCCTGCACTCGCGGGTCTGCTGGGCCTGATCCCCGGGGTCGGCGCGATGTACAACGGGCAGTACGCGAAGGGCGTTGTCCACCTCGTGATCTTTGCGGTTCTCGTGAGCCTGTCGAACAACAATGGTCTTTTCGGACTCTTTGTCGCTGGCTGGGTGTTCTATCAGGTCTTTGAGGCATACCACACAGCCCGCGCCCGCCGCGATGGCACGCCGCTCCCGAACCCCTTTGGGCTCAATGACATCGGCGAGAAGCTTGGCTTCAACAAATCCTGGACCGCTACTGCCCCACCTCCTCCAGGTGGACCGACTGGGTCAGCCCAGACCGTATCCGAGCAGCCATTCACGCCAAACCCACAAGGAACACAGGGCTTCGTTGCCAATGACGGGACTCGCTTCACGCAATCTCCTGATGGATCGCAGAGCTTCGTTGGCAATGATGGAAGTCACTTCAAGCAGGGGGGAGGAGCAGGTCAGACCTATGGCGGAGCCGGGACCTACAGCAACGTGCCCTTCGGACCACCCAATGCTGGCTACGGGCCGTCCGTGCCCCCATATGTCCCAACCTCGCCGTACAACGACCCCGATCTTGTTTCCCAAAGAAATCGCTTTCCTGTAGGCGCCATCCTGCTCATCGCCTTCGGGGTCCTGTTCTTCTTCGGAAGCACCGGTTGGTTCCACAACTTCCCTGTCGAGCGTGTTATTCCATTTATCCTGATCGCGACAGGTGTTTGGATCTTCGTCCGCAAGATGACAAACACCGGCGTTGGCATCTCTGATGACGGTACACCCGGCTATCGTCTGCGCCTTTTCCGTGCCTTACGGGGGTCGATCTGGGTCGTCCTGGTCGGCGTTCTCTTTCTTCTGGACACGTTCGACATCCTCTCGTGGTCGCATAGCTGGCCCCTTTTCATCATCGTCGCCGGTCTCATGACGTTCTTCGAGCGGTCAACCTACAGCGCCGCGGCACCCCTACCCTATAGCTATCCCGCCTATCCGCAGGCAGCCGGCACAAATCCAACTCCCCCGACCAGCACATCGGTTGCACCCGTAACAACGCACGACGAAGAGGAGAGATAATCATGGCTGGCTATCCTCCACCGTACCCTCCTACCCCACCACCTTATGGTCCGCCGAACGGCCAGGACTGGAAGTATCAACGCCGCATCATGCGCGACCAGGCACGCGCGCAGAAAGATCTCTACCGCCAGCAGATGAGGGGCTTACGCCGGCGGTCTATTCTTGGGCCGGTCATAGTGATCTTGGTAGGTGTCATCTTCCTGCTCACCCAGACAGGGCACCTGCATAGTGATCGCGTCTGGGAGCTTTACGGGCACTGGTGGCCGCTTCTGTTAGTCGTTATCGGCTTGGTTCTAGTCGCCGAATGGGGTGTCGACCAGTTCCGCACACCGGACCCCCAACGACCCTATGTACGCCGGAGCGTTGGCGGCGGCGTGATCTTCCTCATTATCATCCTCGGTCTTGTAGGACTTTTCTTCACCGGTGGACATGGTGGACGTGACTACTTTGGCCACGGAATTAACTTCAACTCCGACAACATTCAGGAGTTCCTTGGTGACAAGCACGAGAGCGATGAGATTCTAACGGATGCTTTCCCGGCCGGCGGAGCGCTCACAATCGATAATCCTCGGGGGGAAATCACCGTAAGCGGTACCAGCACAGATGGCCTTATTCATCTCTCAGTTCACAAACAGGTCTACTCACGCTCCGATGCAGATGCCGAGAAGAAGGCGCGCGATCTATCACCCGAAATAGAGAGCAGAAACAATCAAACCTCTATCAAAGTTCCTACGGTCGCAGGCTCAGTAGTAGACCTCAACTTGACCGTCCCACCAGCTTCAAACGTCACCCTGACCGCAAATCACGGTGACATTCACGTTGACTCACTCAAGTCGCCGCTTACCGTTACTGCGAACCACGGCGATGTCTCACTTTCAGCCATTGCCGGGCCGATCACTGCCCATATCAACAATGGTGGATCTTCTTTCTCGGCGCACGGTGTTACCGGCGCAGTGTCGCTCGAAGGGCACGGCCAGGATCTTACGGTCTCCGATATCGCCGGCCCGGTTACTCTTTCCGGTGACTTTTATGGCACGACGCACCTTGAACACATTACAAGTGCGGTCAGATTCCACACGAGCCGCACCGACTTCCAACTTGGTCGTCTCGACGGCACAATGGAGATCAGTCCAGACGCCGACCTCTCGGCAGACCAGGCTGTCGGACCCGTTGTTCTGACGACGCGTAATCGCAACATAACCCTGGAACGGATCTCCGGCGACCTCTCCGTCACCAACAGGAACGGCTCGGTCGATCTGACCAGTGCACCTCCAATCGGCAATGTAACGGTGCAGAACCGCAACGGTTCCGTAAGCCTGACCCTTCCTGACCACGCCAACTTCGTCGTAAATGCCGAAACAAGCGATGGCGATGTGGAGAACGACTTCTCGCTCCCGTCCCAGGAGAATGAAAGCCGCAAAATTCTCAACGGCACTATCGGGAAAGGCGGCTCGCTGATTCGCATCAACACCAGCCAAGGAGACGTATCCCTGAAAAAAGCCTCAATTGCGCCGCTTCCGATCGCCCCGCCGCGCCCTCCAGTGGCGCCCGCAGCACCGCAGATCAACATCAAGGACGAGGACGGTAGCAGCGTTTACGTCGGTAAAGACGGTGTGAGGATCACGTCTGGTGCCGACGGAAGCAGTGTAGTTGTCGGGAAAGAAGGACTCAGGATCACCGCTAACGCCGACGGTAGCAGCTCTTATAAGAGCAAAGACGGAACGCAACTAACCGAAGGTGCTGACGGAAGCAAGATCTACAAAGGCCGCGACGGCACTCACTACACCGAAAGCGCCGACGGCGGCAAGGTCTACAAGGGAAGCGACGGAACCCGAATTACTATCAGCGCAAGCGGCAGTCAGATCGCCAAATCGTCCGGTGGAGTTGAACTTAGCGACAGCGAAGTTCGTGACAGGCTGAGACGCGTCCAAGACGATGTTCGCAGGACAGAACAAGAGCGCGACGATGAACGTAGATCGAGCCGACACTAAGGAAACGAAGATTTGCGGTAGCCCAGAAGAGGTCCGGACGATGTCCGTACCTCTTCTAGCTTCTGCAACGTGCAGAGTGACTCCGTCGAACGTTTTAGACGTCAGTGCAAAGAGTGAGGGGCGATCCTCCAGGGAAGATTATTCTGGACTGCAGTGATGCCATAGTCATTTAGCTGACGCTAGCCTCCCAGCGCTCGGAATGATATCTGAGTAGGAGTTCTGGAAGGCTTGCAACCCTCAGCGGCTGGACGATAAGCCGGCGAGACTACATAGTCGACATAGCCTCTTAGCTGAACCTACCTACACAGACAAAGCGGTACTACAGCGGTTAGTTCTCGAATTCGCAGCTCAACCAGGCACCGCTTGCTTCGTCGGTATGCCTTGAGTACTCGACTACTTAAGGCTTTCTGGTCGTACACCGAATGAGCCAAACCTGAGGAGAAGCGTCGAGCCCACAGCTCAGCAAATCAGCAGTCAGTAATTACGAGCGCTGGCTTATTAGGACCCCAACTCTAAAGGCGTTCTGCGCGGCGATCTTATTAGGGATAGGGCCATATTAGAGAACAAGCAGTCTCGCAGGCCAGATGCATTGAGCAGCTATCAATCGAGTTCAGTTGCTGAATGTACCCACCTCATCACATAAAGCAGTGTCCCCAAATCAAGCTCGTCATTTCACGAGCAAGAGGCACCCGGACCGCTAGAAAGTGGCATCATTTGCAAGGCTCACCACCAGTCACGACCTTTGCGAAGATTCATCGAGACGGACAGATATTTTCTCAAGTTGATGCGAAGTCTCCCAACATTTGGAGATGAGCAGAAATCGAGATTGACCTACCGCCGCTACTACATAGCCAAAACTGCACCGTAGGCTACATCTCCTCATTACGACGAGATGTACGCCCAGATCCGATAAGCCGGGCAGACTTCAGACAAACAACCTGCTAAACAGTAAAAAGCCCCATCCTGTGAAGGATGGGGCTTCTGTATTATGCCGGCGATCACCTAATCTCCCACACACTTACGCGTGCAGTACCATCGGCCCAACGAGGCTTAACTTCCGTGTTCGGGATGGGAACGGGTGTGACCCTCGCGGTAAACTCACCGGCAAACTTTAGAAATATCGCTCACGCGATCTTCCACAACTGAATAGATTGGGTTTAGACGTCTATTACATGTTGCGTATTGCCCAAAAGTATAACTACAAAGCTTGTATTGAATGACTCTAGAACAGTGGACTTTCTCACTGCGCAGAGTAAATTCTATGGACAAGCCGAACGGGCGATTAGTACTGGTAAGCTACATGCATTACTGCACTTCAACCTCCAGCCTATCAACCAGGTGGTCTTCCTGGGCCCTTCATTTCCCTTTTGGGTTGGGAGATCTCATCTTAGAGCGTGCTTCCCGCTTATATGCATTCAGCGGTTATCACAACCGAACTTCGCTACCCAGCCGTGCCCTTGGCAGGACAACTGGAACACAAGAGGTTCGTCCATCCCGGTCCTCTCGTACTAAGGACAGCCCTCTTCAAATCTCCTACGCCCACAGCAGATAGAGACCGAACTGTCTCGCGACGTTCTGAACCCAGCTCACGTACCACTTTAATAGGCGAACAGCCTAACCCTTGGAACCTTCTACAGCTCCAGGATGTGATGAGCCGACATCGAGGTGCCAAACCGAAGCGTCGATATGAACTCTTGGCTTCGATCAGCCTGTTATCCCCGGCGTACCTTTTATCCGTTGAGCGATGGCCCTTCCATACAGAACCACCGGATCACTAAGGCCTGCTTTCGCATCTGCTCGACTTGTAGGTCTCGCAGTTAACCACACTTATGCCTTTGCACTCGACGGTCGATTTCCAAACGACCTGAGTGTAGCTTCGCGCGCCTCCGTTACAATTTAGGAGGCGACCGCCCCAGTCAAACTACCCGTCTTACTATGTCCCTCTCCCGGATCACGGGAGCAGGTTAGAATCACAACAATCGCAGGGTGGTATCTCACCGTTGGCTCCACCAAACCCAAAAGTCTGGTATCAAAGCCTCCCACCTATCCTGCGCAGCAATGGCCGTAACTCATAGTAAAAGTATAGTAAAGGTGCACGGGGTCTTTTCGTCTAGCTGCGGGTAACCGGCATCTTCACCGGTACTACAAGTTCGCCGAGCAACTCGTTAAGACAGTCGAACGATCGTTACTCCATTCGTGCAGGTCGGAACTTACCCGACAAGGAATTTCGCTACCTTAGGACCGTTATAGTTACGGCCGCCGTTCACCGGGGCTTCAATTCAAAGCTTCGCCTTGCGGCTAACCTCTCCTTTTAACCTTCCGGCACCGGGCAGGAGTCAGCCCCTATACGTCGTTTTTGACTTTGCAGAGACCTGTGTTTTTGTTAAACAGTCGCCGTTCGCGTTTCACTGCGGCCACTTTGGGCTTGCACCCTAGTGGCGACCCTTCTCCCGAAGTTACGGGTCTAATTTGCCGAGTTCCTTAACAAGCTTTCACTCGAGCGCCTTTGGATATTCTCCTCGTCTACCTGTGTCGGTTTGTGGTACGGTTCCCAATTCCTCTCCTTAGAGGTTTTTCTTGGCAGCATGAAATCAGCAGCTTTCAGCCATACGGCTTACTGCTTTACGCCTCACTGTTAAGACTCTCCGGATTTGCCTAGAGAATCCAGCTTACGCGTATCGAACCCCATAGCCATAGGAGGTCCTGCTTATCCTTCTGCGTCACCCCATCGTAATAACGAGATATTGGGAGGTCCGGAATATTAACCGGATTTCCATCGCTTACGCCTTTCGGCCTCAGCTTAGGGACCGCCTAACCCTGAGCGGATTAACCTTCCTCAGGAAACCTTAGACTTTCGGCGTGAAGGGTTCTCACCTTCATTATCGCTACTTATGCCGGCAGGGTCTCTTCTCTAATGTCCACGTATCTTCCCAGTTACGCTTCATCCACGAGAGAATGCTCTCCTACCACGTACCTCTAAAAGAGGTACATCCGCAGCTTCGGTATACAGTTTTAGCCCCGTTGTATTGTCGGCACCGGACCTCTTGACCAGTGAGCTATTACGCTTTCTTTAAAGGATGGCTGCTTCTAAGCCAACCTCCTGGCTGTCTGAGAGTTCCGACTTCCTTTCCCACTTAACTGTAATTTTGGGACCTTAGCTGGCGGTCTGGACTGTTTTCCTTTTGACTGTGAAGCTTAGCCCCCACAGTCTGACTGCCGTACTGGTTGTGATCGGCATTCGAAGTTTGGTTGGATTCAGTAAGCCGGAAAGCCCCCTAGTCCATCCATGTCTCTACCACCGATCCAAATCATACGACGCTAGCCCTAAAGCTATTTCGGAGAGAACGAGCTATCACGGAATTTGATTAGCCTTTCACCCCTACCCTCAGCTCATCCGAGCTTTTTTCAACAAACACCGGTTCGGTCCTCCAATAGGTATTACCCTATCTTCAACCTGGCCAAGGGTAGATCATCCCGCTTCGCGTCTATTCCTGCCAACTTATCGCCCTATTCAGACTCGCTTTCGCTGCGGCTCGCTCACGCTTAACCTTGCTGACAAGAATAACTAGCCGGCTCATTATGCAATAGGCACGCGGTCAGACATTCCCTTACGGGCATAGTCCTCCCACTGCTTGTAGGCACACGGTTTCAGGTACTTTTCACTCCCCTCAATGGGGTGCTTTTCGCCTTTCCCTCACGGTACTGGTTCACTATCGGTCAGAAACGAGTATTTAGCCTTACGGGATGGTCCCCGTGGATTCAAGCAGGGTTTCTCGTGCCCCGCCTTACTCAGGTACCTGCTTCGAGTCTGGATCGTTTTCGCCTACGGGTCTGTCACCCTCTTTGGATCCTCTTTCCAGAGGATTCAGCTAACAACCAGATTGGTAACTCTACTTTTGCAGGCCCTACAACCCCCGAGACACCGAAATGTCACGGGTTTGGGCTGTTCCGGTTTCGCTCGCCACTACTACCGGAATCGAGGTTTCTTTCTCCTCCTGGAGGTACTGAGATGGTTCACTTCCCTCCGTTCGCTTGTTCCTACCTATGAATTCAGTAGGACATACCCAGGTTTTACCTGGGTGGGTTTCCCCATTCGGAAATCTCCGGATCAACGCGTGTGTGCCGCTCCCCGAAGCTTATCGCAGCTTGCCGCGTCCTTCATCGCCTGTTTCTGCCAAGGCATCCACCGTGCGCCCTTAGTAGCTTGACCATAGAATTTACTCGCACGCAGCAGAGCAACAACCTCTACTCGTAGAGCAATCTACGTTTGATAATAGTCCACGCCTGTGTCGTACAGCTTAGAGTAAACACTTCATTACTGAAGCACTTCCTCCTTGCCGGTAACACGAAAATTATTCTAAAGACACTCAATACTGATTGACAGTTTAGCTACCAGAAACAACCTGGAAGCATAAGCTGCTCAGCCTTGTAGTTATATTTACCCAATCTATTCAGTTGTCAAAAATCGTTGAGCGGTTCGCATTACTGCGTGTCGCTATCGCACCCTAAGGCGGCTTGAGCATTCCTGCTCAAGGTTCAATCTCTGCCAAGCAGAGACTCAACCTCAAGCAGACATCACTTGTTGAATTAACCATATCGAGAGTGGATGGTGGAGCTGACCGGGATCGAACCGATGACATCCTGCTTGCAAAGCAGGCGCTCTCCCAACTGAGCTACAGCCCCATCGCTATCTACTATAGCAAATGTTGATAAGGAATGGTGGGCCTGGGTAGATTCGAACTACCGACCTCACCCTTATCAGGGGTGCGCTCTAACCAACTGAGCTACAGGCCCGACTCTACAGCATCGGTTCCCTCCATTTACAGGTGAGAACCGATACGCAGGCTGCTCTGTTTTCAATCCGTGAGGACTGAGAATTGAGCTCTCTCGAAAGGTTTCGAGGACACAGTTGAACGTGCATAGCAGCTATGCCGCTATTGACCATCGGTGTTGACAGATAAGCGAAATAAAGAGGGTCTAGTTCAGGCTCATCTGTACTTGCTTGCGCTCATACAGATGGTACTCGGTCACTACATCAACTCGGGTGGTCGTGAGACCAGAGCCGCCTGCATTCGCAGGGCGTTGAAGTATGCCGAGATGTTCTCTTTAGAAAGGAGGTGATCCAGCCGCAGGTTCTCCTACGGCTACCTTGTTACGACTTCACCCCAATCATGAATTACACCTTGGGCGGCTGCTCCTCTTGCGAGTTAGCGCACCGACTTCTAGTGCAACCCACTTTCGTGATGTGACGGGCGGTGTGTACAAGGCCCGGGAACGTATTCACCGTGGCATGCTGATCCACGATTACTAGCGATTCCAGCTTCATGGAGTCGAGTTGCAGACTCCAATCCGAACTGAGGCCGGCTTTTTCCGATTAGCTCACCCTCGCGGGGTTGCAGCGGTTTGTACCGGCCATTGTAGCACGTGTGTAGCCCTGGACATAAAGGCCATGAGGACTTGACGTCATCCCCACCTTCCTCCCCGTTATCCGAGGCGGTTTCGTCAGAGTGCTCAACTAAATGGTAGCAACTGAAGATAAGGGTTGCGCTCGTTGCGGGACTTAACCCAACATCTCACGACACGAGCTGACGACAGCCATGCAGCACCTATATACATGTCTCTTGCGAGACGCCGACGTTTCTGCCGGATTCATGTACATTTCGAGCCCAGGTAAGGTTCTTCGCGTTGCGTCGAATTAAACCACATGCTCCACCGCTTGTGCGGGCCCCCGTCAATTCCTTTGAGTTTCAGCCTTGCGACCGTACTCCCCAGGCGGATTGTTTATCGCGTTAGCTTCGACACGGCAGGATTGGGTACCTGCCACATCAAACAATCATCGTTTAGGGCTAGGACTACCAGGGTATCTAATCCTGTTTGCTCCCCTAGCTTTCGTGCATCAGCGTCAGTTATTGTCCAGTGAGCCGCTTTCGCCACAGGTGTTCCTTCCGATATCTACGCATTTCACCGCTACACCGGAAATTCCACTCACCTCTCCAATACTCAAGCCCGACAGTTTCGCCTGCAGACTCTGGGTTGAGCCCAGAGATTTCACAGATGACTTGTCAAACCGCCTACGCACCCTTTACGCCCAATAATTCCGAACAACGCTTGCCCCCCTCGTATTACCGCGGCTGCTGGCACGAAGTTAGCCGGGGCTTCTTCTATGGGTACCGTCATTATCTTCCCCATCGAAAGGAGTTTACATACCAAGATATTTCATCCTCCACGCGGCGTTGCTGCGTCAGGGTTTCCCCCATTGCGCAAAATTCCCCACTGCTGCCTCCCGTAGGAGTCTGGACCGTGTTTCAGTTCCAGTGTGTCCGTGCGCCCTCTCAGGCCGGATATCGATCATCGTCTTGGTGGGCCATTACCCCGCCAACTAACTAATCGACCGCGAACTCCTCTCCAAACGCATTGCTGCTTTGACCCGTAGGTATTATGCGGTATTAGCTAAGATTTCTCTCAGTTATTCCCCATTCGGAGGTAGATGATTCACGTGTTACTCACCCGTGCGCCACTTTACTCAGGACCGAAGCCCCTTTCTCGTGCGACTTGCATGTGTTAGGCACGCCGCCAGCGTTGATTCTGAGCCAGGATCAAACTCTCGTTTAATCTTGGTTTGCTTGCCACACAACGACAGGGGTCGGTGTGGATCAAGCGCCCCCGCTGCTCGAAAGAGCGGAGGTTTGTAACTAGTGAGAATGACTAAACCAATTTCGTATCATCTCACGACTGGCACGTTCAACTATGTTGTCAAAGATCCGGACTGCATCCACCTAAGCGGGCAGTTTTGGATCAAGGACCAATCGGGCAAAGCCACGATGTGTCCTCGAACTTGTGTAACGCTGTATTTCGTTTGATTGGTGCCTGTTGACTCTTCTCTACTCGGCGTAACCTCAACCGGTCAGAGCAACGTAGCAACTTGTAAACGTCTTTCGCGAACTTTCTAAGAGTATCAAGCTTTTCTCGGCTTGTCAACTTCTTATTTCGTTTCCATCTTCTCGAAGAAGACTTGAAACATCGTTCGCGCTCAGCGCTAATAACTAAAACATCGTAACGACAGATAGCTGTCGCGGAGCACTTAGCTCCTAGGTACTTCAACTGCAGTGGCTTGGGTTTGGATCGGTAGGCCATTGGCTCTACCCTAGATCAAACGCTTGGACTGCGCTCCGACTGCCACTCACTCACTTGTTACCAGAGTCGAGGTGCGAAGCTTGTTTCTTTGTTTCTTATTTCTGCAACTCGCTTAGAGTATCTTGCTTTCTACCGCTTTGCAAGCCTTTTGTTTCTCACTTGGAAGCTCCACATTGCCCGCTTACAAGCTCGTTACCTCTTTGCGACTTCCTGAGATTAGCAGTCGATTAGAATCCATGCAACCTTTTCACCTGTTGATAACAGTGCAAACCTGTCGAAAACTCGATCGAGCCAATGTTTATGCCCCTTTGAAATTCATCATGTTTTACAACTGCGGCTTATTCCCCATGATTAACCCAGGGAATTCAGCCTTACAGGCTCCCATGTTCTTCGGACAATGGCCTTTCGGCACCAGAGACAGCAATGCAGCTGCACGCTAGAATCACTCGCATGGAACCCACAGAAATTCAGGAATTCTCGAATCAGCTCAAAGAGGCAGGCGAAGGCAAGAAGGAAGAGTCGCTCACCAGCATTTCCCTCGCCATCTCGATCCTTGCCGTCCTGGTCGCCATGGTGACGGTTCTAGGCCATCGCACGCACACAGAGGCTGTTCTTATGGAAGGCCGCGCCACCGATCAATGGAACGAGTACCAGGCAAAGAAGATCCGGCAGGACAATCTCTCCGTCGTCGTCGACACGCTAGGCCTGAATGGAACGCCGACTCCTGCAGTCCAGCAGAAGATCGGTGAGTTCAAGGCGCATATCGCGAAATGGAAAGAGGATCTGGTCGAACAGCAGAACAAAGCCCATGAGTTTGAGGGTGAGGTGGCCCACGCCGAACGGCAGGCCGGTCGCTATGATCTCGGCGAAGCCCTGCTTCAGATCGCAGTGGTCCTCTGCTCCGTTACGCTGTTTACGCGCAATCGAACCTACTTCTTCTTCGGCTTGTCGCTTGGAGTCGCTGGACTTATCGTCGCCGCCACTGCCCTGACCGTCCACTAGCCGCTTCAAGCAATTCGCAGCCTAAGAAGGCTTCGCAATCACGCCCAGGTCGACCATGCCGTTCACGAAGTACTGCACCGCCAATGCCACCAGCAGCAGTCCCATGATGCGCACCAGGATGCGAATGCCCGTATCTCCAAGCGCCCGCGCCACCTTGTCGGAGTTCCCCAGCACCAAGTAGCAGACCACCGCTGTGATGAAGATCGATCCTAGGATCGCCACCATCTGCCAGCGCGTCTGCGCCTGTCCCACCAGCACCATCACGCTCGTAATGGATCCCGGACCAGCCAGCATCGGAATACCTAGCGGCACAATACCCGCGTCTTCCTTGCTCGCAGCGGCCATGGTGTCGCCGCTTGACTCCTGCGTGGGCGAGCGTTTTGCCTCGAGCATATCCAGCCCAATTAGCAGCAGGATCACACCGCCCGCAATCTCGAACGCTGGCAGCGTAATCCCGAACATCCGGAAGATGTACTGTCCGCCCAGCGCAAACGCCGACAGAAAGATGCAAGCCGTCAGCGAAGCCTTCCACGCCATCCGCCTCCTGCGAGCAGGATCGGACCCCTCAGTCACCGCCAGGAAGGTAGGCAATGCCGCAAACGGATCGACGAGAAAGAAGATCGAACTCAGCGCCAACAACGAAAACCGCACGTATGCCGATCGCTCGATTACGGCCAGGCTAACGCTGTGTGGATCAAACATCATCCTTACAGTCTCTCACGCGATGGCTATAATCATGCTCAAAGTCAGGAGAGATCATGCCATTACAGACCACCGAACACATCTGGCACAACGGCCAGCTCATCCCATGGGAGAAAGCCCAGATCCATGTCATGAGTCACGTAATCCACTACGGATCCTCAGTATTTGAAGGCATCCGCTGTTATTCGCAGCCTGATGGAGCCGGTGTCTTCCGCCTGCCCGAGCACATGCAGCGCCTTCTGGACTCGGCAAAGATCTACCGCATGCCCCTTCCCTATACCGTCGACCAGCTCTGCGCAGCCGTCGTCGATGTCATCGAAGCCAACGGAGTCACGCCCTGCTACATCCGCCCTATCGCCTTCCGAGGCTACGGTGAGATCGGCGTCAATCCCCTCAAGTCGCCGGTCGAGGTCTACGTAGCGAACTTCCCCTGGGGCAAGTACGTTCCCGGCAACGATGGCGCTGACGTTTGCGTCTCCAGCTGGAGCCGCCTTGCGCCCAACACCATGCCTTCGCTCGCTAAGGCCGGTGCGAATTACATGAACTCGCAACTGATCCGCATGGAAGCCGAGATTAACGGCTATTCCGAGGGCATCGCGCTCGACGTCAACGGCTATCTCTCCGAAGGCTCAGGCGAGAATCTCTTCCTCGTACGCGGCGGCATCCTCTACACCACGCCCCTCGCCAACTCCGTGCTCAATGGCATTACACGCAGCTCGATCCTCACGCTGGCTCATCACCTCGGCATTCCCGTCGTCGAGCAGTCGCTGCCGCGCGAGATGCTCTACATCTGCGACGAAGCTTTCTTCACCGGCACAGCAGCAGAGGTCACCCATCTCCGCTCCGTCGATCGCATCCTCGTCGGCGACGGCACCATGGGACCGGTAACCAAGGCTCTTCACGACGAATTCTTTAGCCTCGTCGACGGTGTCAAGGCCGATCGCTACAACTGGCTCACCCCTGTCAAAGTAAAAGTGGCCGAGGCTGTAGGCGCTTAGTCCTTATCCTCAACACGCCAAGGGGCAGCCTTCAAGGCTGCCCCTTGGTGCATCTGTGGTCAGTTTTTGCGCTAGCCCATTTCTCTACCCCTCGCTAGGCTTCTTGGCTCCAACCAACTCCGGCTCCTTCACTGCCCCTAACGTCTCAAGCTGCGAACTTACCGGCCGCTTCTTTCGATACACCGGCTCAAGCGTCTGCACCTGTCCGCTCGCAAGCGAACGCTCAATCGCCGCCAGAACCCGCACATCCAGCATCCCCTCTTCGCCATCCGCCTCAGGCTCACGATCGTCAAGGATGCAGTCCGAGAAGTACTTCAGCTCCCCGCCAAAATGATCCGTTTTCTCGAAAGACTTCGAACTCTTCTTCTTGTCAATCGTGACCAGGTGCTCCATGGCAGAGCCGACCTGGTACGCAGGCTGCGAGAACAGGTCGCCCTTGTTCCCCACCACGCGAACGTCATCTACATCGCCGCCGTTATAACTCAGCACGAAGGATGCAATGCGTGCGCCCTCAAACTTCAAGGTCACCGATACCGTGTCTTCGAAGTTGAAACGTTCGTCCGTGTTCACGCCCATCGCAAATACCTCGATCGGCTCCGCGCCAAACAGGTTGCGCACCTCGTTCAATGGATACGGTCCCATATCCGGCACAGGACCAGCCCAGAAGCCATGCTTTGCGCGATGGTTGCTCCCCTTTACCTGCTGCGAAAAACTTGAATTGAAGAACCGGATCGTCCCCAGATCACCACTCCGCACCTTCTCGATCGCCGCCAGCGTTCCCGGCTCATGATGCAACCGGTACGCCACCATCAGCTTCGCTCCGGACCGCTGCGAAGCCGCAATCATCTCCTCACATTCCTCGACGCTCACCGCCATCGGCTTCTCCAGCAGCAAGTGGATGCCCGCATTCAGAGTCTTCACGGCATATCCGACGTGATCGAAGTTCGGCGTTGCGAGGTACACCGCATCCACGTCGCCTGACGCAAGCATGGCGTCGAATTCGTCATAGCTGTAGGTGTTGGCGATTCCATACTTCTCGCCCAATTTGGCTGCTTTTTCCTCGTGCCCTGTTACGAGCGCAACCATCTCGCTATTCCCGGTGTGCTCCACGCCTGGCATAAATGCTGCCTGCGCGATCCACCCAGCCCCAACCACGGCGTACCGCACCTTCCGCCCGTTCACAACTCTTGCTGTCATCATGTATCCCCTGTTTTGCGTTCAGGTATTCCGACGCGGGCCACGCATTCAGGGATGCCAGTAGCTCTAAGTAGCAATCGATAACGCAAATAAATGCATTGATTGACGATACGGTGCAGACATCGCACACTCCCACCGCGCCTAACTTCTCAGCCGTCTTGAACTTCAACTTCAAAGCGTCGATATAGGCAAATGACGCCATCAGCCAGCTCAAGCGTCGTACGACTGAATTCGCGTACCATGATCAGGTTACCCAATTCATTAGCCATCTGGCGTTCTCAGGTCTAGACTGCTCTGGGCTGAATGTTCTCCATCTAAGCAGTAACGTAAGTTCAGAACGAAAGAGGCTACCTGTTATGTCGCAGACACAATGCCCGAAATGTGAAGCGCTCCAGGCACGTCGCATGAAGCAGGAGGGATTCTTTCAAAAGGTCATTCTGCAGAAACTCGGCTTCTATCCTTGGCAGTGCAGGTTTTGCAAAGCCACCTTTGTGCTTAAGAATCGCGGACACCGGTCTGCTGATCGCCAAAACGGCAGCCGCTCTGAACGCACCAGGGATCAGCTCTCCGCCGACTGACGTCTTTACTTCCTACCGAACAGCCGGAAGTTCCGCCTCAAGTGGTTTCGTTGTCAGCGTACCGTAAGCTCCATCACTCGTCTCCCAGCCCGGCAACTCCTGTGACCCTGTAATCAGGCGAACTCCGTCTTTCTCACCGAGATACGTCCATGCCCACGACCAGAACACAAAGAAACGATTCTGGAAGCCGACCAGGAAAAAGATGTGCACGAAGAGCCACGTGAGCCACGCCGGAAACCCGCTCCAATGTGCCTTGAACGGCCATTTAATATTCGCGACAGCCGCAGTTCGCCCAATCGTCGCCATGTCGCCTTTGTCGAAGTAGCGAAAGCCCTTACTGTTTCCAGTTCCGTCGCTGCCATGGCTCGCACCGATAAGCCGCCCAATGCGTTCAGCCGCATACGTTCCCATCTGCATGGCAGGCTGCGCTACTCCCGGGACCTGCTTCCCGTCCTGCATCACCTGCGCCAGGTCGCCGCACACAAATATCTCAGGATGACCCGGGGGATTCAGGTATTGATCCACCACAACACAGCCCTTCTTGTCCGTCTCAACGCCCAGCAGCTTACCGAGGGGCGAAGCCTGCACCCCCGCCGCCCACAACGTCACCACGGCGTCAATCCGGGTATCACCCACCATCACATACCCTGGTTGAACATCCGTCACCTTCGTATTTGTCCGCAACTGCACGCCAAGGGCCTCAAGCTGTTTCCGCGCGCTCACCTGCAAATCGTCGGGGTAAGCCCCAAGAATATGCGGCGACCCCTCAAGGATCACCACCTGCGCCTGACCCGGATTGATATGCCGGAAGTCCCGCGCCATGTATAACTTGGCGATATCACTGATCGCTCCCGCCAGCTCCACACCGGTCGGTCCGCCGCCGATAATCACGAAGTTCAACGCCGGATGTGACCCCGTCTCAAGCATCTGCCGCTCCGCCAACTCAAAAGCAAGCAACACCCGCCGCCGGATCTCCGTCGCATCCTCAACTGTTTTCAGCCCGGGAGCAAGCTTCGACCAACCGTCCTTGCCGAAGTAGGAGTGCGTTGAGCCGGTCGCCAGGATCAAATAGTCATATTCAAGCCGGGCTCCGGTCTTCAGCAGCACCAGCTTGCGTTCCAGATCGAAGCCGATAGCCTCATCCATCAGCACTTCAGTATTCTTCTGCCGACTCAGAATCGATCGGATCGGCTGGGCAATGTCCGCAGGCGAGAGCACCGCCAGCGCCACCTGGTATAGCAGCGGCTGAAACGTATGGTGGTTCTTGCGATCGACCAAGGTAACGTCCACTGGTAGATGCGCCAGCCCACGGGCAGCATTCAACCCGCCAAATCCCCCGCCAAGAATCACAACACGCTTCCGCAATCGTCCATTCGTAGCTGCCGCAGCACCCGCCATAAAGTCAGTCTCCCGAAAGCTGTCGTTGATGCTTTCAATTATCTGATGCGCCAGCCACTCCACCCGGCTTTTCTACACTACGGGTGTTTTTGCAACGTCAAGGAGACGAACCCCGCTGTGCCTGACGTGACAACAACATTCGTCACCTCTGCACCCGCAATCTGCATCGGCACCACCACCACCATCCCGCTCCCATCCGAGACCAACGCGGTGGTCGAAGCGCTATACACCGGAGCCACCGGGCATCGGCCCTGCACCGGACACGCGACGGTCCACTGGCCCACCGTCTGATGCACCTCCACCTCCGCACCCGCGATTGGGTCGCCCGCAGCATCCGTCACCTCAAAGCTCATAGGCACCAGGCTCGTCGCGGCCTCTACCGACTGCGCTGCTCCACTCGGTCCCACGACTACAAACTGCGAAGGGTCTACCCCCTGCACAACAAATCCGGCGCACACCCCGGTCCACGCACACACCGACCCCGTCGCCTGCACGCCGCCAGCCAGCGGTCCACCCTTCACTGCTGATGTAGCCATTCCGCCCGAGTCCGTCACCCCCTGCGTTCCCGACAGGCTAAGCCCCGCACCCGAGGTCGTCCACGTGACCGGCACCAGCGTTGCCGCCGACCCCTGCTGCGACAAAGTCGCAGTCTCAGTCCAATTGACCGTAGACCCCGCCGCCAGCCACATCGCCGCAGGCACCACCGTCACCGACCGCACCAGCGGCAATGCCGTAAACGAGATCGTCTGCGTCAATCCGAGCGCCGCCGCCTGCAACGTCACCACCCCTGGAGCCGCAGGCGTCACCACCGTCGAAGCAAGCCCATTCGCGTCTGTCACCACCGTGCAAGAAGCTGCCAGCCCGCACGTTCCCCATTGCACCGCACCCGACATCGCCGAAAACACCACCAGCACGCCCGGCATCGGTGTCACCCCATCCACATCAATAGCCTTCACCGAAAAAGCAGGGGAAGCCGTCAAGCCAACCGGCAGGTTCCCGGATGGCGCAGAGATCAACGCCAGGGTATACGGCAGCGCCGTATAGACGTACGTAAACACCCCCGTCATCACAGTCGTCCCACTCGTCGACAGGTCCGTCACCACGACATCTGCCTGCATCGTCATACCCGGTAGCACGCTCTTCAAATATGGAATTGTCGCCACAATCGTCGTTGCCGTCCAACTCGCCACCGTCGCCACCACGCCGTTCACCGTAACCGAATTACCCGGCCGAAACCCCATCCCCGTAATCGTCACCTGCGTGCTTCCACTCCCTGTAGCTGGAGCGATCGCGTCTGCATACAACACCCGTGCGCGATAGTTGTAGTCCGGCCGTCCATCCCCCCGTTCATCCGCAATCGCGATCCGTAGCGTCTGCGCGATTGAGCTCTGCACAATCGTTCGTGTCATCCCCGACACCACACTGTTGAAGGCCACCGCAGCCGCAGCCAGCGTAGGCGGCGTCCCCGTGGCATCACCCGCGCTCCAGGCACCCAGCACGGGCCGGGCCTTGTTCGCAGTCGACAACCCCTGCTCGTCCAGCGCCGTCACCTCCACCGTAAGGCTCCGACTGCCCAGCACCGGAAGCCCGACCCAGGCAGTATGCGCAAACGACCACGGACTCGAAGTCGGTCCACAAAGCACCCCGGTCCACCACCCGCCCGCGCCCGGGGCCACCGGAGCGTCCTCGGTCCCATCACCACCCGCCCCACAGGTACTCGCCGCATTGGGCACCGGCACTGCAAAGTAGCCCCCCCAGCCTGCCGGAATGTCACTGACATGCCAACCCGCCACGGCCCCGGAAGGATTCACCGTAGACGCCGTGTACGGTGCGATCGCATACGCCCCTGTATACAAAGGATTGATCGGCTCGGAACGCAGATACAGGTCCTGCCCTTCCTCCCCAGCGGGTACCGGACTCCAGGAGAAACTGAAGTAGCCCGCAATGTCCGCGCCAAGGTTGTCCTTGAGTGATCCAAGGCTTCCTGCAATCCCTGTTGAACTCGTCGTAGTCGGATTTCCCCCCTGCTGCTGGTGGAAGATGCCACTCGCCGCCGAGAGATCGTCCCACGGCTCCATCACCTGCTGCGGAATCGCATTCCTTGTCATCAGCATGTTCACGCCGGCCATTCCCTCCTGCGTGGGAAACAGCAGCGTTCCCACCAGCGCGCTCGCATTGGAATAACTCAGCTGCTTACCCGGTCCAGGATTGCTCAACACTGGATACCCTTCCGTGATTGACGCCACATCGTCATCGCGCAGTGTAAACGGCTGTGGCAGGCACTGGTACGTGTACAGGCCGCAGATGATGTCGATCGGATGCATGATCGGCCAATGCAAGGCCTGAGCCGCCGTAGGCGTCGGCGATCCCATAAAGACGTTGTCGTTCAACTGCGACCACCCAAGCCCCAGCACCCGCCCAAACACACGCTCCAACTGGTACTGCATCTGGAGTTGCTGCTGTGGAGCCGGTCCGGTGCATCGCCCATTCAGAACAATCACCGCGTGTTGGATAAAGCCCGCAGGAACGATCGAGTCCACGCTTTCCGTCACCGCATTCTGTCGGCATCCACTCGGATCGCTCGCTCCACTTCCCAGCAGCAGGTCCGTCACCGACCCATCCCGGTCGTACACCACCGCAATCTGTTTCGCAGCATAGTTCGCGCTCTGAACGTCCGCCGGAAACACCAGCCCATTGCTCCCCATGTAGACGTTCGAACCACTTACCTGTTCATCGAGGATCCCACCCTGCTGCAGCACGATCCGCGCGCTCGGCACATTCCACACACCAGCCGCCGCCGCTACCATCGCATCTGCTGCCGCATGGTTCACCGAAGCGCTCAGGTCTCCCGGATCAGTGAAATACAGCGGCTGATCCGTATACCAGATCACAATCTGTCCTGAATTGTTGAAGTACGGCGGCCCTGTCGTCCATCGCGGATTCGCACCCTCCGCAGAGCCTACCGCCAAAACACTCAGGACAGCCGCGAACAGGAAGCTCCTCAATTCCTCAACGCGCAGCATTCGCCTGCTCGGTCTCCCACGCACCAAGCATCGCGATCACCACGCGCAACGTCGATCCCTGCGAACCCTCTCCACCTGCTACGCCTGCAAAGGTTACCGGAGCCTGCACAAAGCCGCCATTCCCCGGGATTCCCGGCTGCAGCCGCCGCCCTCCAGCAGCCGTATCCTTCCGCGTCACAAACTGGTTCTGCGACCTGCCCACAAGGATCGGTTCCACCGGCACCACCGGCCGGCCATGCGCTCCATTACCCACCCGCGAGGCCGTCCGCAGCAGCCGCGCCTGGATCCAACGCAGGTCCACCGCCTGTTCGCCAACGTCGGCAAATGAATCCTCCGCCGTCGGCGCGACTCCGTTGCCAACCAGCGGGATCGCCCCATCCTGCCCGCCCACCGGCGAGCTCATCCCCGAAGCACTCGGCACATGAAGCAGCATCAGCAGCCGCTCACCAACCCTGTATCGCTGGATTCCACCTGCCCAAAGCCCAGCCCACTCCCTGAGCTCATACGTTCTCTGTCCTACACACCCGCGGATCGCCTCCTCAACCCGGAACTCCACATCCACCCAACCTGAGCCCACTGACCCCTGTTGACTGTGCTCGGTGATCTTCAGTACCTCCCCCGCGAAGATCACGCCCGCCTGCGACGACATCACATGCAGCTCGTCCTCAATGCTCGCCTGCGGACCGATCTCCGCAACCATCTGCACCGGCACCACGGGCAGACGGAAGTTCGTCCGCTCCACCTGCGCTCCTGCGCTCATGCCATACGCCGCCAGCCCCACCGACAGCACGCCAAGGAAGAGATTTTTCAGAAACAAAGCCATGCACAAACCTCCGCCTACTCCTTCCTTTTCGTCGGAAAGAGCAGCCGCAGGCGTACCTGTCTCATTTCAATACAGCCCTCATTGAAGCAGAGCAGATCAAAGGTAGAGCAGCCTATATCTCGGGGTAGAAATCAAAGAACGCGTCAATGCTCAGCCGAAGCTGCTTCTCGATCTGCTCCCGCGAGCCCTCGAGCACATGCATCGTCACATGCGCCTCATTGCCATTCTTCAGCGCCACAGGAGCCTCGCCCACACCGGTGATCTCATCCGCCGGTAAAAGTCGCATTCCATAAACCAAAGTCAAATCAGCCATAACCATCATTCTTTCACTAATCCTGAAGAGTCCGGATGCCACATGTCCCGATTCTTGGACGTGGGAATGTACAAAGCTCAACCCGCGAAACCTGAGTCTTTGCACTTGCCTTACTTCTGTCATTCCCAAAGGGAACCTGCGTCTGCCTCTTCTCCAGCCACTCCATCCAGTCAGACCGCCTCCACCCGAATGAATCCTTTCCCTCCACGGCGCATTTACACTAATGGAGCCTATATGCCCGAAATCACAACACGCGACACCGTTATCCTCGGCTCCGGCTGCTCCGGACTCACTGCTGCCATCTACGCCGGACGCTCGAACCTCAAGCCTCTCGTCCTCGAAGGCCATGAACCCGGTGGCCAGCTCTCCATCACCACCCTGGTCGAAAATTTCCCAGGTTGGCCCGAGGGCATTCAAGGCCCGGAACTCATCGAGAACATGAAGAAGCAGGCCACTCGTTTCGGCGCCGAGCTGCGCATGGCCCATCTCTCCTCGATCGACCTCACCAAGCACCCCTTCGAGCTCAACACCGGCAAAGAGATCATCCACACCCGCACCCTCATCATTGCAAGCGGTGCGAGTGCCCGCTGGCTCAACCTCCCCTCGGAGCAGGCCCTCATCGGCTACGGCGTCAGCTCCTGCGCCACCTGCGACGGCTTCTTCGCCTCTGGCAAAGAAATCGCCGTCATCGGAGGCGGCGACAGCGCCATGGAAGAGGCACTCTTCCTCACCCGCTTCGCCAGCAAGGTCACCATCATCAATCGCACCGAGCGCTTCCGCTCCTCGCCCATCATGCTCGAGCGAGCCATGGCCCACCCCAACATCAAGTTCGTCTCCAACACCACCGTTGAAGAAGTCCTGGGCGTCGAGGAGAAGGACGTCAAGGGTCTCCGCCTCAAGAACCGCGCCTCCGGTGAAGAGTACGTCCTCCCCGTCAGCTTCATGTTCCTTGGCATCGGCCACATCCCCAACGCCCACGCCTTCAAGGGCCTGGTCGATCTCGACGAGGACGGCTACATCCTTACCCAGCAGGACGTCCACTGCACCCTCGATGGCAAGATCATCCCGGGCGTCTACGCCTGCGGAGACATCCAGGACCGCCGCTACCGCCAGGCCATCACCGCCGCCGGCTCAGGCTGCATGGCCGCACTCGAAGTAGAAAAGTACCTCGAAGAGCACGGCCGCTAAGCCAGACACAATGCTCAGGTGCCCCATCCTTCGCAGCACCATCGCGAAGGGTGGGATCACCTTCAACATCCTGCCGGCATCGCTTCCCGCTCCACTCATAATCAAACAATGGACGTCGCAACCTTCACCCAGCAATTTCCCGCGCTCTACCACCTCACCTTCGCCCAGAATATCCCCGGCATTGAGCGTCACGGCCTCCAGAGCCCAGCCGCACTCGCCGACCTCCACGACTTCACCCCCGAGGAGCGCGAAGCCACCCTCACCACCCGCCGCCGCTGCATTCAGGACCTCCATAACCTCAGCCTTCGCGACCAGCACACCGCACCCGAAGCCAGGATGAAGTCCTGCCTCGTCAGGATCACCATCCCTGACTGGCTCGCCCTCCTCAACTCCAAAATCTTCTTCTTCCTCTCGCAGGAGAAGGCTCTTCGCCTCGCCGAGGGCTACGCAGACTACAAGAGCGTCCTCCTCGAGGTCGACACCGCCGCCCTCCTTGCCTCGCACGCCCCGCACGCGACCCTCTGCAAGCTCAGCTCTGGAGACTTCCTCCATAACCCACGGCCGCGCGGCCGCGACTCCTTCATCCCCGTCGCCGACTACGCGTATAAAAAGTCCCGCGACACCCCAGCCGAGCTCACCATCGACGTCCCCATCCCTCACATTCTTCAGATCGCCACAATCGTACCCGTGGCGTGATTTTTCTGGTGCAAGTCCACAACTCGGACGTACACTCTTGCGGGCATGTGATCATAGCGATCTCATGATCCGTGTCCGCCCAGAAATCACCAATGGATGTTTCACGGAACACTTTCTGCCGTATTTCTCTCTGTCTGGGTCTCATTAGCCGTAGCCACAATTTCCACCAGCGGGCTGGCCGCCACCACCATCGCACTCCAGGGCGCAGGCCATCCTGTCACGGGAGCCACCGTCCAACTCTTTGCGGCCGGGACCACCGGCTACGGCGATGGCGCAACGGTACTCCGCAGAGCTACATCGGCCTCGCCGTTCCCGTAGTTACCCCGCTTACCGTAGCCGCACGCAACGATAAGATAGGCCGACGTCCCTAGCTCTCACGCACCCGCGTAAGCTCCCACCGCAGATGCGCCCGCACCGTCTGCCACTCTGGCGCAATCACGCTATAAACGCAGGTATCCCGCAAAGTCCCATCCGCCATCACCGCATGCGAACGCAGGATCCCGTCCAGCTTCGCCCCCAGCCGCTCAATTGCCCGCCGACTGGCGTAATTCATGAAGTGTGTTCGAAACTCCACGGCAATGCAGCTCAACCCGTCGAACGCATGCCCTAACAGCAGCAGCTTCGCCTCCGTATTCAATGCCGTCCGCCGCACCCGCGCCGCATACCACGTCGACCCGATCTCTACCCGGCGATTCCCCACATCGACATTCATATACGTAGTCATTCCCACCACGTCGCCCGTCCCCGGCTCGATCACCGCAAACGGCAGCATCGATCCCGCTCTCCACAGTCCCAGCCGCCGCTCGATCTCCGCCTCCATTCCCGCAGGCGAAGGAACGCTCGTATACCAGAGCTGCCATACCTCACCATCCTCGACCGCCCGCATCAACCCTTCGCGATGCTCCATCGAAAGCGGCACCAGTTCCACGTACTCCCCCTTCAAAGTCACCGGCTGCAACAGATCGCTAGGCATACCGAAAAGTATAAGGTCGTCCGAGTAACGGGCTACTCTACCTAAGCCAATGAACCCTGCCATCCAACGCATCCTCGACACCGAGTGGCCCGCCACAAAGCAGCACCTCTCCGCCTCCACCGAGACCCTCGACGTCACCCATCACGTCTTCTGGGACGTGCGCCTCACACCAGGTCTCCCCACCGCGTGGCCACCCAACGGCGCGCTGATCTACTACGCCTATGCCGCCGGTCGACACCCGGCCCTTCTCATCGATGGTGAGCGAATCACCGCTCCATGGGCCACCTTCAACCTCGTCGGCAACTACCTCACCTTCCGACGGCTCGGCGATAACCCTCAGACGATCGGCACCCAGGGCGTCCGTCCACTCAGCCCTGACGAGATCACCCTCGCCACCCAACAGGAGCCCGTCGCCGCTCCCACCCACCTCGACCACGCAAGGCCCTACTACCGCCTCTGGAGCAACACGAACGGCATCATCGCCCAGCATCTCCGTCCTGGTCTTCCAGAGTTTTTCCAGTGGATCGACACTGACCCGACCCGCAGCTAATTGAGATTCACACCATGCACGCGGTAGAACTCGGGACCGGCGCGATACACCTGCTCGTGCAGAATCCGCCCCACAAAGAAGCTATGGCTGCCCAGCGTATGGACGCCTTCAACTGCAAGTTCACGAACCATCAATGCAAAGCACGGGATCGGCACCTTCAGCACCGGCGAAGGACGCATCTCAAACGGAAGCTCGTCCCACTCGATCGACGCCCGGTGATGATTCTTGCCTAACTGCCGCACCTCCTCCGCCCGCTCGAACGGAACCGTCACGATCGCCACCTGCGCAAACTCAGCGACCATCGGCGCCTGCCGCGCAGCGTTCAGCGCGAACACGAAGTAGCCCTCGCCCACATCCCCCATCAGGTTCATTGGGAAGAGATTCCCGATCCCCTCACGGTCCAGACTGACCAGCGCCGTCGGCCGAGGACAGATAAACACCACCTCATTACACCGCACATCGAGCGACGAAACCTTCACCGCCACCGTCTTACGGCTTTTCCACCGATCATGCGCCGAATAAAACATGCGGGTCCAACGCCGCAGCATCGGTAGCCGAAAGTTGGTACACGCCACGGCCCGAAACAGGCACAACTCAACCCCCGAAGTCGCAATCGTCCGCACCCACCTCAGCCGAATCTCTCCCAGCAGCCGCTCATCCCCGGCCCGCTCACTCAGCCGCAGCAGCAGCCGCTGGCTCCGAACCGGCACCCGCCGCCCAGCCGAGCCAAGCCCGATACATAGCAGGAATGGCGCGACGCATGCCACCGCATGGCAGCCCGTCACCTCCAGCGGCTCGCCCAGCCCATGCAGCCACACCGCCACCTGCGCTTGCGGCGAGTGGAGCGGCAGGTCAAGGATCTGTGGCCGCCCAGCCGAACCCAGCAGCACACGGCGTAACGTCTTGCGAAGCGTGGCGACAGGGCTCATGCAGTGTCGCTTCGTTCGACCTGCACACTACCGCAATCACTCAGGAACACTAAATCCATCATGCCTTCGATCCTGCCCCGGAACGCCGAGAGCGTTGTCACGCCCCCGTCATCGCCATGTCATTCCTTTGCGGCTTCAGGAGACCGCCCTTGCCACCGGTTGAAAGCGACGAAAAGTTTTGTAAGCGATTTCACACGCGCGCCGCAAATTCCCTAGAATGGCCCGATGAGACCCACGATGATTCTGCAACGGATGACAGGCCTTCTACTCGGTGCGCTGCTGTGCGCAATACCAACCAGCTTCGCCCAGGCAGCACCCCCGCAAGCCGCCTCTCCTGCGCAGGCAAACACCTTCACCGACCCGCTGCTCGACGATGGCCCTGACCCCTGGGTCGTCGGGTGGAAGGGCTTCTACTACTACCTGAACTCCACCGGCAGCAATCTCACCCTGCGCAAGACAGCCGACATCACCGACCTCCGCCACGCCCAGAAGAAGGCCGTCTGGACCCCCGAGCCAAACCATCCCTGGTCCAAGGACCTCTGGGCTCCCGAGCTCCATCGCTGGGACAACAAGTGGTACATCTATTTCGCCGCCGATGCCGGCCAAAACGCTGACCACCGCATCTACGTCGTCGAAAATGACAGTGACGATCCCATCGAGGGCACCTGGATCATGAAAGGCAAAATCAGCGATCCCAGTGATAACTGGGCCATCGACGCCACCACTTTCGAACTCCACGGCCAGCACTATCTCGTCTGGGCCGGCTGGAAGGGTGCCACCGACGGCGAGCAGGACCTCTACATCGCCCACATGAGCAATCCCTGGACCATCGACTCGCCCCGCACCCTCATCTCCAAACCCACCTTCCCCTGGGAGCAGCACGGCGACCTCCCCAACCGCCACGTCAACGTCAACGAAGGCCCCGAGTTCCTCGCCCACGGCAACAAGATGTTCATCGTCTTCTCCGCCTCCGGCTGCTGGACCGACTTCTACACCCTCGGCGTCCTCGAAGCCAGCACCTCCGCCAACCCCCTCGAAGCGAGCACCTGGAACAAAATCGACCATCCCTTCCTCAGCACCGATCCCACCGCCGGAGCCTTCGGTCCCGGCCACAACGGCTTCTTCAAATCCCCCGACGGCAAGCAGGACTGGATCATCTACCACGCCAATCCCAAAGCCGGCGAAGGCTGCGGCAACCTCCGCTCACCTCGCATCCAGCAGTTCACCTGGAACAAACTGGGCCGCCCCCAATTCGGCAAACCCGTCCCCATAGGAGAGCCCCTGCAGAAACCCGCCCAATAAACACGCAGATGACGCCAAGACTCAGTTCAACGTCGCGACAATGTGATCACAAACGGCAGGCTCACATTCTTCACATTCGGGTCACCGGCGACGGCAAGCACTCTGCCGGCGACCCGATCTTCGCGCAGAACCAGTTTGATCTGAAGCGTCCTGGCCCCCGTTCTTACGGCATCAGGTGCATCGATCTTCCCAGTGGAAAGGCCTGTAAACGCCTCACCCTCTGACCGCAACCTGGTTATCGCTTCCGCTCGATCTCCCCCAATCGCCAGGCTCGCGGCGTCATCGGACTCGATGTCGAGCTCAATCGGCATCTTCGCGCCGCCACCCTCAAGCAGCCCCCGCCATCGTCCTTTCCACTCCGGGGTCGCGACGAACGATTTGGCTGGCAAGCCGCAGTCTTCCTCTGGACGACGCCAGTCCGGCAGGTACTTCGCGAGCACTTCATCGCACACGCTATAGGCCAGCTCCGCAGTATTCGATCGATTGGTGACGACGACGCAGGCCAGGCCCTTCGATGGCACAAAGCACATTCTGTTGGCCACTCCCGGGTCCCCACCGGTCTTGAAGAAGAAGGGAACCCCGGACGCGGTCTCGCTCCTGAACCATCCAAAGGTAGTCGCAACCCCGGAAGGGCCAGTAAAGACAGGCTTTTGCAGCTCCTCAATACTCTGCGCGCTAAGCACTGCCGACTGGCCCTTAGCTCCACGGTGCATGTTGAGGAGCGCAAAAAGAGCAAGGTCGTGAGCGCTCGCGTACAGTTCGCCTGAAGCAGGCGTAGAGGTGGTGTAGTACGGGATGAGGCGGCCATGCGAGTCGTAACGCATTGCCCCACTTTGCACTCGAACGGTATCACTGCCAAAAAAGCTATCGTTCAGCCCAAGAGGCGCAAGCACTCGTCGATGCATCAGCAACCCAAACTCAGTCTCTGTGAGGCCTGAGGCGACCGCATGCAGCGCAGCAAACCCGATGTTGCTGTATTCATAGCCGGCCGCTGGAGGGTACGCCAGCCTTCCATACGCTCGCAGAAGGGCCTCCGGGCTTAAAACCAGTCCCGCCTCATTCACCTCGTAGGATTCATACATACCCGGCAGACCGCTGACGTGTGCACCCAGTTGCCGGACCTTCACCGCTTGCTCAGTACGGGAGGTGCCCACGAGCTTGCATCCTCTAAGGTAGCGATTGGCAGGCTCGTCCAGAGAGAGTCGACCTTCAGCAACCAGGGTCATGAGCGTGGTCGCGGTAAACGGCTTTGTGATGGACGCCAGAGTAAACGGGGTATGCTGTGTAGCCTTCACGCCCGCCTTCTGATCGGCCCAGCCAAAACCCTCCTCCCAAACGATGCGCCCGTCCTGCACCACTGCAACAGCCACTCCGGTCGCGTCGCCTCCCGCAACCGTCTGCAGAATGCGACGACGTACCGGCTCAAAATCTACTTTGCTGGCCGCACCAGGAAAAACCGTCACATCGGCCCTCAGCTTCGCAGCCGCAAGGCCACCAATCGATGCTGAAAGCATCCACCGCGTCACGTCACGACGGCTCACAGCTCTGCTCATAGACACACCTTCTAACCTCCAGGATCGCTTCAGCGCACCGAGTCTTATACGGTATCGCTTGTCGCGTGGTTCCTTGGACGACTGCAGGTCAGCTTCTCGGCACCGAGGCCTTCAGCCCGCAGACTCATTTCGCATCCGCCCGCTTAGTGCTTCGCGTACATCTCCTGCACATCCTTACGCAGCAGCGACTGGCTGTCCGGCCGCGTATAGAACATGTGCCCGCCGTTGTACTCATGCACTGAAACACGCCCCGCGTCGCCCATCACCGGCATCTGGTCCACGCTCAGAATCGAACCCATAAACGGGCACGAAAGATCGTTCCAGCCATGCACAATCAGCACTTGCATCTTGGGATCAGCCGCCACAGCCTCGCGAAGATCCGCCACCGCACCCTTGCGAAGATCCGTCTGCCGATCCCACATCTGGTTCACCGTCCCGCTCAGCGCGTAGTACCGGTTCGTCGTCTTCCAGCCCACCACCCGCGTCGTAAAGTCCACCATCGCCGTCGTCGTCGGAGCGATAATGCTCTCGAGAATCGGGTCATTCGTCTGCTGGTCCGGAGCATATGGGAACGGATCGTAGCCGGTCACATTCGAGTCGTACACTGAGCCGATCTTGCCCTCCCGCCGATGCACCTCACGCAGATAAGAACCCACATCCAAACGGCCGCCAGCATAGCGAACATACGTCGGATCGAGCCCCGTCAGCTCCGCGACATGCGCAATCATCCGGTCCGTCGCCGTCGGATCCGACCGGCCTTTCAGCAGCGTCGTCGCATACTCACCGCGTGTATAAGCGATCACGTCCGCCATCGCCTCGGGCGTCAGCTTATGCTGCCGCTCCAGGTTCGACGCCACTATCGGCGGCAGCGTCACCATCCACGGAATCGGCGATAAGTCGCCATAATCATCCAGCCCCGGGTTCAGATACGGACTCACTAACACCACGCCGTTCATCGCCACACCAAGCTCGGACTGCAGGTAATGCGTCATCCGCGGCCCGCGATAGCCGCCATAGCTCTCGCCCACAAGATACTTCTTCGAGAGCAGCCGATCATTCTTGATCAGCCAGTCGTAAACCACCAGCGAGAGGTACTGAATATCCGGCGTCGGCGCATAGAACAGCTTCTTTGTCTCCGCCTCATCTACCAGAGTCCTGCTGAAGCCCGTGCCGATCGGATCGATGAACACAAGGTCCGTAAAGTCCAGCCACGTTCCCGGATTGTCCGTCAAGGCGGCCGGATCGGAAGGGCTATCACCCTCATTCGCAAACCGGATATGCTTCGGCCCAATCGCACCAAGATTCAGATACACCGACGAAGCGCCCGGCCCGCCATTGAACGCAAACGTAACCGGCCGCGCTGGAGCACCTTTTTCCGGCTCAACCGTATACGCCGTATAAACGACATCACCCGTCGCCTTACCCTGATCGTCGTGCAGCGTAATCGTCCCGACCGTCGCCATATAGCGAAGCGTCTTGCCGTTCATCTGCATGGTCTGTTCAACATGCGCATCCGCAGGAAGCGGCGGCAGCTTTTCCTTCTCGGCTGCAGGTTTAGCAGCATCAGGCTTCGGGGCAGGATGTTCCTGGGCCGAAGCAGTCAAGGCAAGGAACAGAAGAGCAGGGGCAAGCGAACCAAACGTCATGCACCTACTCTATCGTGCCGACTACTTTGCCAACCCTCGACGATCTATGCGGCCCCGTCCCTTTGTCATGCTGTTCTTTCCATTCCCCGAAGGGGGAGCCACACACTTTCAGCAGATCCGTTCTTCCAAAAGTGTTGTCAATCCGACCTTAGCACCGTGAAACCACAACTCCACTGTTATCAGCAACATAACCGGTAAAAATAAGCATACAAAGTTGGCCTGTTAGTTCCACCCAATCTCGTATACTGGAAAGAGGGATAAGAGAGCCCCGGCCACGGCCGGGGCTCTCTTCTTGCAGTAGCAATGTCCTTTAGAATGAGCACTTTGCTCGTAAGCTCAGTCGTTTGAATACTTTAGCTGTACACCGAGACCTAAGCTGCTGTAAACAAGACACTTAAAGTCCAAGGCCAAACGAAAAGGTTTACTTAGGCTGAGCAACGGTCCGCAGATAAGGCTTGATCGTCTTGAAGCCCGCAGGATACTTCTCCTTGGCCGCCTCGTCCGAAACAGCGCCGCTGATGATCACGTCCTCGCCGACCTTCCAGTTCACCGGAGTCGCCACTTGGTGCTTGGCGGAAAGCTGCAACGAGTCGATCACGCGGATCACCTCGTCGAAGTTCCGCCCGGTCGCCGCTGGATAGTTCATCGACAGCTTCACCCTCTTATCTGGTCCGATGACAAAAACCGTTCGCACCGTCATCGAGTCCGAGGCGTTCGGATGGATCATGTCGTAGAGCAGCGCGATCTTGCGGTCCGTATCCGCGATCAGCGGGAAGTTGAGCGCCGTTCCCTGCGTCTCCTCAATGTCCTTTGCCCAGTCGCCGTGGCTCTCAAGCTTGTCGACGCTCAGGCCAAGCACCTTCACGCCACGAGCATCAAACTGCGGCTTCAGAAACGCCGTGTAGCCAAGCTCCGTCGTGCAAACCGGGGTAAAGTTCTTAGGGTGCGAGAAAAGAACAGCCCAGTGGCCGTCGATGTAGTCGTAGAAGTGAATCTCGCCTTCAGTAGTCTGCACCGTAAAGTCAGGCGCGATATCGCCAATCTGTAAAGACATAGCTGTCGGTTCCTTTTGTCAGAATTTGTTGGTCATGCGTTTGGACTTCTCGTTCGCCGGAGCGTCTGCAAGCCTTGGGCCGGTCAGCTCAACGTCGACATCGTGCGGATTTGGTCGGACAACAACGCAGGCTTTGCATCAGGGTTCCAGAATACCTTCTAACGATAAGATGCCACTAGATGTCTATCGAAGCAAACCTTACCCTGATTCGCGAACAGATCGCCGAAGCCTGCCGCCACGCCAATCGCCCTGAGAGGGAAGTCGCCCTGATGGCCGTCAGCAAAGTGCATCCCGTCGAAGCCCTGCTCGAAGCCTACGCCGCCGGTCAGCGCCTCTTCGGCGAAAACCGAGTCCAGGAGTTTCAGGAGAAAGCCGCATCACTCGGCACTCTTAGCGACTTTGAGATGCACCTCATCGGTCCGTTGCAATCGAACAAGACCACACGCGCCGCCGAACTCTTCTACGCCGTCGACACCGTCGACTCGCTCAAAATCGCCCAGCGCCTCAACACCGCCGCACAGGCTCTGAACAAGAAGCTGCCCATCCTCATCGAGGTCAAGCTGAGCCACGAAGAGTCCAAGCACGGCGTAGCGCCTGATGATCTGACCGCCCTGATCGCCGCCCTTCAGCCACTCGATTCATTGATCCCAAGCGGCCTCATGACCGTTCCACCGTGGTCGGAAGAGGCCGAAACAGCACGACCCTATTTCCAGCAACTTCGCCGGCTGCGCGACGAACAGCAGCAGCTCTGCCCGACGCTCACCCAGCTTTCCATGGGCATGTCGAACGACTTCGCCGTAGCCATCGAAGAGGGCAGCACCTGCGTCCGCGTCGGCACCGCCATCTTCGGTAAGCGCCCGCGCCCCATAGAATGAGCAGCTTCGCCCGCGACGTTCCAGCCTTTGTCCGCGACACACCAGACGGCTGCATCCTAAGCGTCCGCGCACATCCCGGAGCACGCAGAAACGCAGTCACCGGCATCCACGACGAAGCCCTGAAGATCGCCCTGACCACGCCGCCTGTCGATGGCCGCGCCAACGACGCACTCATCGTTTTTGTGGCCGAACTGCTCGGCTTGCCCAGGTCCCGCGTCGCCCTCCTGACCGGCGCCACCAGCCGGTCGAAGTCGCTTCGGATCACAGGAAAGAGCGCAGCCGAAGTAGAGGCTGCGCTCGATCCTACGATCAACTGCTGAAGCTACTTACGGTTAGCTGGATTGTTAATCCAGTCGAAGAGACCCTTCGTCTCTGCCGTAAACGTCGGACCGTACTCCGTGAAGTCTCCATCATGCACATGCGTGCTTTGGAGACCGTTTGCATAGACCGCAGCACCGTTGAAGTCCGTAATCCACGGACCACCGCTCGAACCATGCTCCATGTTGTCGTTCGTCAGACCCTGCGTTCCAGCAACGCCCGAAGACGCAAAGTGACCGACAGCCTCGTCCATTGTGTTCCCATTGAACGGCGGATTGGGAGTCGCAGGATAACCGACGGCGCGCCAGGTTCGGTTCGCAGTCGGGGCGTTCCAGTAAAGCCCAAGCCAGCTGATCAGGTTGCCCGGCGTGCTCGGCATCCAGACCATTCCATAGTCGTAAGCGCGATTGCCATGCTGCGACCACGCCGTCCAGGACGCCAGATAGTTGTAGGTGAACTTGTAAGCCGGATCGTTAGCAGCCCGTTTGCCGTACGAAGGATAGAAGATGAAGTTGGTGGACCAGCCACCGTTGTAGACACAATGACCAGCCGTCAGCAGGATGTTTGGCGAGATCATCGCAGCAGAGCCAGCGAAGTTGCTGCCGCCTTGCGTGAAGAAGACCTTGCCGCACGTCCGGTAGGGATGGAGCAGCGGGTTGACGACAGGGTTTCCACCAGGGACGATGTGCGGTTGCGCGGTGTGCGCGTGCTTCTCCCCGTCAGGATGTCCCGGTTCGGTATGGCCTGCTTCGCCATGCTGAGGGACTTCGTGAGCCTTGTGTGCGGAGCCGGGTTCTTTCGGCATTGGAACCGGCGTTGCGTTGGCGCGCCGTTCCTCTGTCCAATACTCCTCGACTGCCTGTGCGTGTGCGTGCTCCTGTGCGGTAATACCCGCTCCAGTAACCTTGTTCTCGGATAAATTTGCCATGTTCAATTGCTCCTTTTATTCGTTCCTGATTGCCGAAGATTCAGATCTTCTGGCCCGGTCTGCTTCGGTCGAAATGGAACATATCACAGGCATTTGGAGATGCCTTGTTAAAGAATCGTGCACAGTGGAGCTACTTCGTTACAAAGTGGAGAACAGTCTCCGATGCCAGGGTGTGCGGACAGAAAAGGCGACAAAGCTGGTCGCGCAGGATTACACTTTCGAGCGCTGACGGATTGCCTTTCGGTCCGTCCTATCTCTGTGTAAGGAGCAACGCGCATGGCTACGATTCCACAGATCCATCCCGGCAAATACGGCTTTCCGGTCGAGTTCAAGACGCGCTACGGCAACTACATCAACGGCAAGTGGGAGAAGCCCGAATCAGGTAATTACTTCGAGAACATCTCGCCCGTAACCGGCAAGCCTTTCTGCGAAGTTCCTCGTTCGACCTCTGCGGATATCGAGCGCGCCCTCGACGCCGCCCACGCTGCAAAAGCCGCCTGGGGCAAAACGTCGGTTGCAGCGCGCGCCAAGATTCTGGAGCAGATCGCGACGCGCATCGAGCAGAATCTTGAGCTCCTCGCGACAGTTGAAACCTGGGATAACGGCAAGCCGATCCGCGAGACAATGGCCGCCGATATTCCGCTCGCTGCCGACCACTTCCGCTACTTTGCCGCCGCCGTTCGCGCACAGGAAGGCAGCATCTCGCAGATAGACAATGACACCGTCGCGTACCACTATCACGAGCCGCTCGGCGTCATCGGCCAGATCATTCCCTGGAACTTTCCGATCCTGATGGCTGCCTGGAAGCTTGCTCCCGCACTCGCCGCCGGCAACTGTGTTGTCCTGAAGCCTGCGGAGCAGACGCCAGTTTCGATCCTTGTATTGATGGAATTGATCGGCGACCTGCTGCCTCCGGGTGTCTTGAACATCGTCAACGGCTTTGGCCTTGAAGCGGGCAAGCCGCTGGCGTCCAATCCGCGGATCAACAAGATCGCATTCACCGGTGAAACGACGACCGGTCGCCTGATCATGCAGTACGCTTCGCAGAACATCATCCCAGTCACGCTCGAGCTTGGCGGCAAGTCGCCAAACATCTTCTTCGCCGACATCATGAACGCGGACGACGCCCTCTTCGACAAGGCTTTGGAAGGTTTTGCTCTCTTCGCTTTCAACCAGGGCGAGGTTTGTACGGCTCCCTCACGAGCACTGATTCAGGCCTCGATCTACGACCAGTTCCTCGACAGGGCGATCGCACGGGTCAACAAGATCAAGCGCGGCAACCCACTTGATCCGACGACCATGATCGGTGCGCAGGCATCGAGTGAGCAGTTGGAAAAGATTCTTTCTTATATCGACATCGGCAAGCAAGAGGGCGCAACGCTGCTGACCGGCGGCCATCGCGCGAAGCACGAAGGCGATCTCGCGGATGGTTACTATGTTGAGCCAACTGTCTTTGAAGGCCACAACAAGATGCGCATCTTCCAGGAGGAGATCTTCGGACCCGTCCTCTCCGTCACGACCTTTGAGGACGACGCCGAGGCGATGGAGATCGCGAACGACACGCTCTACGGGCTCGGCTCCGGCATCTGGACGCGTGACATCCATCGGGCGTACAAGTTCGGTCGCGGTATCCAGGCAGGCCGCGTTTGGACGAACTGCTATCACCTCTACCCCGCGGGCGCCGCGTTCGGCGGCTACAAGGCTTCCGGGATCGGGCGCGAGAATCATAAGATGATGCTCGACCACTACCAGCAGACGAAGAACCAACTCGTCAGCTACAGCCCTGATGCTCTCGGATTCTTCTAGATGACTGTAAGCGAAACGACGCCCGAGCAGGTGCTGGTGACCGACTCCGCACGTGAGTTGATTGCCAGCCTGAAAGGCGAACATGGACCATTGATCTTTCACCAGTCTGGTGGATGCTGCGATGGCAGTTCACCCATGTGCTACCCGGCAGGCGACCTGATGATCGGCGATGTGGACGTGCTGCTTGGAACGATTGCCGACGTGCCGTTCTACATGACGCGAAGCCAGTTCGAATACTGGAAGCACACGCAGTTAACCCTTGATGTGGTGCCAGGACGTGGCGGCATGTTTTCAGTCGAAGGATCGCGCGGACTGCGATTCTTGATCCGATCGCGAGTCTTTACGGACACCGAGATTGCTGTACTTCGAGCAGCCGGACGAATCTAGCGATAGGCTTTGACACAGGAGGTTTCGGTCTATGGTGCGATTGGCTACCTGCCTGGTGTCCTTGCTGTTTGCCAGTGTCGCGTGCGGCCAGCAGACCCCAACTACGACGCTGCGGTCGAACTCCACACTTATTCTGGTTCCGACACTCGTTCACGGTGCAAGTGGCGATCTCGCGTACTCACTTACTGCTGACGATTTTCGGTCACGGATGATGGCGTGCCTCAGCGAATCACTCTGGAAGATACCCAGGCTCAGCCGATGGCGCTGGTAGTGCTCATGCAGACCGGCGGTTTAGCCAGGGAAGAGTTTGCAGCGTATCGACATCTCGACACCATGCTGCGAGCATTGGCTGACAGCAATCCTGCTCGAATTGCCGTAGTGGACTTCGACAGCGAACCGCACCTGATTGCGCCGTTCTCCGCAGATCTCGACGCGTTCCCGCCGGAGCTGACCGATCCCCAGGTCGATCCCGAAGCGGACGGCGCAGCCATCTTCGACGGTGTCGCTTACGCGCTCAGTCTTCTCAAGCGGCAACCGCCAACGATGCGAAGGGTGATCCTGCTCATCAGCGAGCCTCAGGACGTCGGCAGCAAGACGAAGCGGGAAGACCTTATCCGCGAGATCGGCGAGACGAACACGGCGATCTATAGCCTGACCTTTTCACCGGGGAAGCAAAGGCTGAAGCGTGAGTTTCTGCTGAAGGAGCACAAGCCCGGAAACAAACCAATCACCGTCGGCGCTTGTGTAGGCTGCGTGGCATACTTCGATCTCGGCGCACCGCTCAGCATGGCTTACGATGCATTGCAGCGAAACGTAGCTACGGAGGTCGCCGCGCTGTCTGGTGGCGAGACGTTCGAATTTCGAGACAAGGCGAGCTTCGAAGCAGGCCTAGGCACGCTTACAAATCACGTTACGAACCGCTACACCCTAAGCTTCCGCCCAACCAGCGACCGACCCGGTCTGCACGCCCTCCGAGTGGATGTGAAGAACCAGCCAGGCCTGATCGTACAGGCCCGTTCCAATTACTGGATGACAGACAAATAGAGGCCGCGCATATGGCGCGGCCTCTGGTCCAACAGACGAATTACTTAGCCGAAGCTTCGATCTCCGCCCATTCAGCGTCAGTCAGCTTGACGCTTGCCGCAGCGACGTTCTCTTCAAGGTGAGCCGTCGAGGTCGTTCCGGGAATCGGCAGAATCACCGGGGAACGATTGAGCAACCACGCAAGGGATAGCTGGCTCACGGTTGCGCCATGCTTCTTTGCAGCGGCATCGAGCTTTCCGCCCGGCTTGGCCAGCTCACCAGCAGCCACCGGGTACCAGGGGATGAATCCGATGTTGTTCTTCGTGCAGTAATCAACCACGTCGTCATGGTCACGGTCGCCGATGTTGTACTTATTCTGCACGCTGACGATCTCGACCACCTTACGAGCCTGATCGATCTCGTGCGGTTTTACCTCGGACAGACCAACGTGACGAATCTTGCCCTCCTGCTGCAGCTTCGCGATCTCGCCAAGCGACTCCTCAACCGGCACCTTCGGATCAATCCGATGAAGCTGCCATAGGTCGATCCGCTCAAGCTTCAGGTATCGCAGGCTCAGTTCCACCTGCTGCCGAAGATACTCTGGACGGCCAACCGGCAACCACTTGTTCGGACCCTGACGCGTCAGGCCACCCTTCGTCGCGATCACCACCCCATCTGCATACGGCGACAGGGCCTCACCAATCAGGCGCTCGCTCACCGCGGGGCCATACGCATCCGAAGTGTCGATCAGATTGATACCTAGCTCGACAACCCGCTTCAGAACTTCCTTCGCCTTGTTGGCATCCTTGGGTTCACCCCAGATGCCTTCGCCGGTGATGCGCATTGCACCATATCCGAGGCGGTTAACGTGCAAATCTCCACCGAGAGCGAATGTCCCGCTTGCCTTCGCATTAGTTGTCGCTGTGTTCGTAGTAGCCATAATTGAGTAGATGCTTACCAATGTGCTTACGTCGCATTGCTGCAGCTAGCGCTGAATAACCGCTGGACGTGCGCGCCGAAGGGTCTCGCCCTCAGCCAGCACCTTGAGTTTGCTGCGAATTCCCAAACGGTCGACCTCAGCCAGCAGACGCTGGACGGGTTCCTCCATCGGCTCACGTCCAAGGCGAAATGTTCCAAAATGCATCGGGACCATCGTCTGAGCGCCACACTCGACGAATCCACGCACCGCCTCCTCCGGACTGGTATGAACGGAGCGATACGTGTCCGGGAAGTAAGCGCCGATAGGCAATAGCGCCACCTCCGGCTTCAGTCGGCTCCCGACCTCTGCAAACCCAGGGAAATATGCCGTATCGCCCGAGTGATAGACACTGTGCCCACCGCGAGCGACATAATAGCCGCCGTAACCTCGGTGCGTGTCGCGGAACATCCGGGCTCCCCAGTGTTTGCAGGGAGTCATCGTAACCTCGATTCCCTGCACGCTGATCTGGTCCCACCAACTCATGCCTTGAACCTTCGAAAATCCGAGGGACGCAACCAGATCTTCTACGCCACGAGGAACGATCACCTCCGGTGCACTATCCTGTCCGTTCCCGCGAAGCCGGCGCGTCGCCCGCACCACTGCTCGGAGCGAAGATTTATCAAGGTGATCCATGTGCGCGTGGGTTAGCAAAATCAGATCGATCGGTGGGAGCGCTGCAACCAGGACGCCCGGTCTCCGCTGGCGTCGAAGCACTACCAGTCGGGTCGAAAACACTGGGTCGATTAGCACATTCCTGCCACCGATTTGGAGAAGGAAAGAGGAGTGCCCGATGAAGGTTACGCCCAGCTCGCCCGGCTGCACCAGGTCGACTGGTCGCGACTCCCCAGACAACGGCACCGCGTGGCTCTCGTGAACCAGCTTTACCAGTTGTTCGATCTTCCGCATGGCGAAGGGACGGTGCTTCCAGAGGCTGCGTCGTGTAGCCGCCGAAGCTGCAGATGCTGCGTTGCGCATTCATATCACCAAAAGATTGGATGCCTGCCGGGATCACTCCGCTTCAAACCAACCCAGGTGCAGCCACCAAATTTGACGAGAAACGCATCTATTTACCCAAAGGAATTCCTTATGGGCACCTCAAACGATGATTTGGACTACGCCGCCCATCACCGCCAGCAGAAGATTTGGGGTTACGTCTCGCTCAAGCCGCTCTACTCCCTATGGGATCTGAAGGGCATGCCGCTAAGCGTCCTGGCGAAGCGAACCATGAACTCATTTTTGGACGACAACCTGCTCGGGCGCGCCGCTGAACTGGGCTATTACTTCCTCTTCGCCCTTTTCCCCACGCTGGTAAGTGCGAGTTCCATTCTTGGACTTGCCGCAAAGTCTGCCACGACGATCTATGTCCATCTTCTCCATTATTTCGCGCTCATCATCCCGCCGTCGGCGTACAACATCGTGTTGGACACCTTTAATCAGACAACAGCGTCTTCCACCAGCGGGAAGCTGACCTTTGGACTTGCAGCCGCTGTCTGGGCTGCCTCCGTAGGGTTCACCGCGATTCAGGACTCTCTGAACGTCGTCTACAAGGTCAAGGAGACTCGACCCTACTGGAAGGTGCGCGGTTCAGCCATTCTCATCACCATCCTGCTCTCGTTCATTGTGACGCTCATCCTCGCCTCGTTACTGGGCGGCGACTTCCTGGCGGTGCTCGCTCATAATCACATCGTCCAAGCCCGGCTCGCCATGCCGATCGTGATCTTTGCACGCATCGTCGGCTGGACCATCGCTACGATACTGCTGGCACTCCTGTTCGCAGTGATCTACTACTGGGGTCCGGATGTCCGTAACAAGCAGTGGCGGTGGTTCACCCCTGGTGCCCTCTTCGGCATCATCTGCTGGCTGCTTTCCTCCTTCGCTCTGCGGGTTTATCTGCACTTCTTCAACAACTATTCCGTTACCTATGGCTCGCTTGGTGCGGTCATCATTCTTCTAACCTGGTTCTATATAACCGGGCTCATGCTCCTTCTGGGAGCCGAAATGAACAGTGAAATAGAAGCTTATGCAGCAGAGCGACACCTGGCGACCTCGCCTGCTCAACTCGTCGCAGGACTGGCTACAGAGATGGCACGAGTGACACCGGCGTACAGCGTGAGCGCGCCAACCTCTCCTGGCAGTTTATAGATCATGTGACAGTGTTGAGGTTCGGGGCGACGGCTGTTCTACAATCCCCTCACAACATGAACCTTTACGCCGCCGTACTTGCCGCTATCGTCGTCACCCTCTTGACCGTATCGCTGACTCGCCTTAGGAGCGTCAAGACCAAGGCTGATTATCTCGTCGCAGGGCGATCTCTGCCGGCGTTCGTTCTAGTCTTTACCCTGCTTTCAAGCTGGATTGGATCGGGATCGCTGCTGGGCGGCGCTGAGAATGCATATCGGCACGGTTTCGCCGCGCTCTGGCAGGGAGGTGGAGGCTGGGCTGGGCTGTTGCTGATCTATTTCATCGCTCCGCGAGCACGGAAGTTTGCCCAGTTCACGATTCCAGACCTCCTCGAGGCGCGGTATAACCAGACGGCGCGCGTTCTCGGCGTCATCGCCATCCTCTTTACCTACACTGCAGTGACCAGCTATCAGTTTGTAGGCGGCGGAGACATTCTGCACCTCATCTTTCCGACGGTAATCACTCCAGTCCTTGGTCAATTCATCCTTGCTGCCTTCGTGATCGTCTTCACTGCGATTGCAGGCATGGCGTCGGTTGCCTACATGGACGTGGCCATTGGGCTGCTTGCCACCTTTACCATATGTGCCGCTCTGCCTGTGCTGATCCATCGTGCCGGTGGATGGGCGGCCGTCCATGCCAGCCTGCCGGCATCGCACTTTCAAGTTCTCGGGGATCTTTCTCTTATCCAGGGCTTTGAGCTTTTTCTTCCCACCTGCCTGCTCCTGCTGGGCAATCAGTCGATGTATCAGAAGTTCTTTTCGGCACGATCCGAAAAAGATGCAACGCGCGCCGTCTTCTGGTGGATCATTGGCACAGTCATCCTCGAAACGGTCATCGTCGCTCTTGCGGTCGTTGGGTCCAGCCTGTTTCCGACAGGCGAGGTGCATGAGCGGCCTCGCGAAATCCTGGCCTATCTTGGTCTGCATGGCTTCTCAGGCGCGTTGCCCCTGCAGTTGCTCGGAGCACTCCTGATGGGAGCAATATTCGCGAAGATCATCTCCACTGCAAACAACTGGCTCTTCTCTCCAGCGACAAATCTGGTAAACGACATTTATCTGCGCTACATGGTGCCCGAAGCCTCCAACAAGAAGATTCTGATCGTTAGCCGCCTTATGGTGGTTCTGCTGGGGCTCTGGGCGCTCTATCAATCGCAACACATTCAATCTGTGCTGAAGAAATCGCTCTATGCGTATACCATCTACGCGGCCGCGCTGACACCGGTCATCCTCGCTGCCTTCTTCTGGAAGCGGGCGACTGCCCAGGCGGCAGTCGCCTCGATCGCGGCTGGCACGGTCGTGACCATCTTCTGGGATGCAGCCTTCATCCACAATCATCTTCCCTCGGTGCTGGCCGAACGGGATGCCATCTTTCCGGCGCTGCTCGCATCGCTTCTCTGCCTGGTGATCGTAAGCTTAATCACCCCAAAGCCGACCCTGGCCCAGTTGCAACCATTCGCTGAAAACGAGGCTTTGTGAACGAGGATTAATTGATTTCCACCGACATCTTGCTATCCTCTTCCAAACACGTGCATCCAAAAGCCAGCAAGCACACCGACCCAGGAGAACAATCATGGCAACGACCGAAACATACACGGAATCTTTGAACATCGTCACCATGGGCGCGGCACCGACTGCTGCCTTCGATCCGACCTTCGCTTTTACTGCATACAACAACGACATTCTCTCTGCAGCCAAAACGCCACTCGACGATGATGAGGACAGCGAGGACGAAGACGAAGACAAGGCTGACAAGGTTATTGATCCAGATGACGACGACCTCGAAGACGATGACGATGAGGACGACGATGATGAGGATGACGACGACCTCGAAGACGATGACGACGAGTTGGATGACGACGACGAGGACGAAGACGAGGAAGATGAAGAAACTGACGACGATCCGAAGCCTCTCCGCGTCAAGACTCGATAGGTTTATCGAACGTTTCGCACTGTAGCGACCGATTTTTTCATCCAAGTAAAGATAAGGATCTCTCTGTGCAGAGGTCCTTATCTTTTTGGCCAGATGACTCAGACTTCCGTGTTGTCCGCTCGATCGGGTACCATTGCGCTGTCTGCGTGTCACATGCTGCGCGGAACACCAGTTTCGATGGGGAGCAGGATGATTACCAGGCGCAGGTTTCTCGATACACTCGCAGTTGGCACCGCCGGACTAGCGGTAGCATCCACAGCCAAGAGCTACGCACAGATCATGGGATCGAATGGGCGCCTCAATTTCGCCGTCATTGGTCTGAATGGGCGCGCCTACGCTCATTTGTCATCGCTGAAAGCTAACAAAGATACGGTGCGAATTGCCCATGTCTGCGATGTGGACAGCAACATCCTGAAAAAGTTTGCAGACAGCACCCAACGAGAGATGGGCTATGCGCCAGCAACCGGCAAAGACTTCCGCGAGATCCTTCAGTTGAAAGATGTGGACGCTGTCACGATCGCCGCTCCCGACCATTGGCATACGCCTATGGCAATCGCCGGTCTGCAGGCTGGAAAACATGTCTACGTCGAAAAGCCATGCAGCCACAATCCGGCAGAAGGTGCCTTGTTGGTCCAGGCTCAGAAGAAATATGGAAAGCTGGTCCAGATGGGCACGCAGCAACGCTCGTCGCCGCATTCTATCGAAATTGTCGATAAGATTCACGGCGGACTCATCGGCAACGCATACTTCGCCAAAGCCTGGTATAGCAACGTCAGAAAGTCGATTGGTGTTGGCAAAGAGGCTCCAGTGCCTCCACAACTCGACTGGGACCTCTGGCAAGGGCCTGCTCCGCGAAGAGCGTACAAGGACAACGTGCAGCCCTACAACTGGCACTGGTTCCGCATCTACGGCACGGGTGAAACGCTGAACAACGGTACACACGAGGTCGATGTCTGCCGCTGGGCACTCGGTGTCGACTATCCCCAGAAGATCACGTCGTCCGGCGGGCGCTACCAGTTCAAAGACGACTGGCAGTTCTACGACACCTTGGTCACCAGCTTCGACTACGGCGACAAAGTAATCACTTGGGAGGGCAAGAGCTGCCAGGGAATGAAGTACTACGGTCGCGACCGCGGTTCCGTCATCATGGGAACGACAGGTTCAGTTCTGATCGATCGCGATGGCTATGAAGTCTACGACCTGAAGGGGAACAAGACGAGCGAGTTCAAGACAGGAAAAGCGACCTCATCGGCCGACCTGACCGGACGAGACTCGATGACCGACCTGCATTTCACAAACTTCATCGCCGGCATCCAGAAGGGTGAAAAATTGAATGCTCCAGTCGCCGTGGGGAATGTCGCTGTCACCATGCTCCAGCTATCGAACGTCGCCTGGGAGGTAAGCCGCGAACTGCATCTCGACCAGAAAGACGGCAAGATCCAAAACGATCCCAAGGCGATGGAGATGTGGGGACGCGAGTATGAGAAGGGCTGGGCACCGCACCTCTAGCTCATAGCTAGAGGCTATGCAGGTAGGCCAGTATGTTATCCGTATCTTCGGGGGTCAAGATGTCCTTGAACGAAGGCATCTTGCCTTTGCCCTCTTTTAGAATGACGCGGATCTCTGCCGCCGTCTTCCTCGGATGGGGAGCTTTCATCACGTGATACAGGCTTGGTCCAAAACGAACCTGATCCTCGACAACGGAGTGGCACTGGAAACACCGCTGCGTAAATATCGCTTCACCGGCATGAGCGGTTGGAGCAGGCGCTGCAGGCTGTGCCTGAGATTTCAAAGGTGTGCAAAGCGCGGCAGTCATCAGGGTGGCCACAACTGCCGTCAGGAAGGTCACCGGTACAAGCTTGTGCATGTGTTCTCCAAGATTCAAGTAGCAGCGCCTCGTATCCCTAGCGACGCCTTGGCATTCGATGTGTCTGGCACATTCCTGCACTGGTCTGACAATACACAAAGAATTCGAGCCGGGCAATCCGTTCCTGCCATGACTTATCCTAAGGCAGCAGCAATCACGGTTGCCCGCATTACGAGAAACTAGGCACATTCATGGATCGCACCCTTCAGGACAATTTAGCAGCACTCGCGTCACGCGGAGTCGTGCTCCCGGATGCACGGCAGGTCTATGTCGCGCCGGACATCCTCCTGGAGCGAATCGCACCAGGTGCCGTTCTGCACCCGGGCACTCGTCTCTCCGGCCCGCGCACCTTTGTCGGAGGCGGTGCACAGATCGGCACAGATGGACCTGCGACCCTCGATAACGCCGTCTTCGCGAATGGGTCAGAGATCGCAAGTGGCTACATCAAGGATGCAGTGCTCCTCGAAGGCGCAAAGCTTGGTGCGAACGCCCACGTACGCGCCGGAACGCTCCTCGAGGAAGAAGCCTCAACAGCACACGCCGTTGGCCTGAAGCAGACGATCCTCATGGCCTTCGTAACCGTCGGCTCCCTGGTCAACTTCTGTGACGCGCTCATGTCCGGCGGCCGTTCCCGTAAAGATCATTCCGAGATCGGGAGTGGCTTCATCCACTTCAACTTCACCCCCTTTGGTGAATCTGGAGACAAGGCAACGCCCTCGCTCATGGGAGACGTCACCCACGGCGCATTCCTCCGCGAAGATCGCATCTTTCTAGGCGGTCTAAGCGGCCTTGTAGGCCCGCAAAAAGTTGGTTTCGGATCAGTCACAATCGCCGGTCAGGTTGTCCGCAAATCGGTCCCGGCAGGTCACCTCTACGGCTCGATTGGCGTAGAGATGGACAAGCCTTTCTCGCCCCATCGTCGATCGGCTCCGTCAGAAAAGGTAGCAAAGAACATCGATTACCTTCGCGAACTCTTTGCCCTCAGAAGCTGGTACCGGGATGTAAGGCTCGCACAAACATCTGCCGACGAAGAAAGCTCGGGGGCTCGCGTTGTCCTGCAGGAATCCATCGTCACTATCGACGAGTGCATCCGCGAACGCACGACCCGCCTTAATGATCTTCTCAGCACATTCGATGAGACCCAGCTTGAATTCAAGTCTGCCACGCTCCCCTGCCCTCTCCAGAGAGAAGCTGGCGAACAGAACGCAAAGCATGTGGATTGGGTTCGCGGTCTCAGCAACGAAAGGGTAGCGCAAGGTCAAGCCTGGCTCTCCGAAGTCGCCGGGTCAGTCATCGTCCTTCCCTTGTCAGGGAGTTCCAATAAGCGGCTAGTAGACTAGGCAGATGGCAACTGGCCGCGTGATGGCACTGGATGTGGGCAAGGTCCGCGTGGGCATCGCGCTGTCAGACCCGCTCGGCTATACCGCACAACCTCTGCTGACCCTATGGCGCAAAAGCCGCGGTGAGGATCTGCGAAGCATCATGCGCCTCATACGCAAGCATGAAGTCGTCGAGCTTGTCGTCGGCAACCCCCTGCATATGTCCGGGGACCTCAGCCCATGGGCACACAAGGTACAGCAATTTGCAGAGGAGCTACGGGAACGCTCCCAGCTTCCAGTCCATCTCTGGGACGAACGCCTGAGTTCAGTCGTGGCGCATGAAATCCTCGACGAGGCTGGACATGACAAGCGAGATCGTAAGCAGATCATCGATCAGGTAGCGGCCGTAGTGATACTCCGAGGCTGGATGGAAGCACAGGAGCTACCAAGGCTGCTGTAGGGAACAGGGCACCCACTGCATTGGCAAGTTATGATCGATGTCCAACACTAGGTTGTCGAGGTGCAACATGGATCAAGCTTCAGCTTTTGCGACATACCCCAGCTTAAAAGAGCGCGTAGTTGTCATCACCGGTGGTGCAAGTGGCATCGGCGAATCTCTTGTACAAGCGTTCGCCATGCAGCATGCTCGCGTGGTCTACCTCGATCTTCAGGAAGAGGCCGGCACCGCCCTGGCTGAGCAAATTGTCGAAGCTGGTTATCCAAAGCCCTCCTTCCACCAGTGCGATCTCACGAACATCGCCGCCTTGCAAAGCACACTCGCAACCATCCTCCAGACTCATGGCCGTATCGATGTTCTCGTAAACAACGCAGGCAACGACACCCGCCACACGATCGAAGAGGTCACCTCCGAATCGTGGGACCAGTCCATCGCAGTCAACCTCAAACATCAGTTCTTCATGTGTCAGGGAGTCATTCCCTCCATGCGCGCACAAGGGCGTGGTTCAATCATCAACATGAGTTCCATCGGATGGGTCATTCCGTCGACACATCTCCCTGTCTACGTGACCTCCAAAGCAGCCATCGTAGGCATGACGCGGACGCTTGCGCATGAACTCGGACCCGACAACATCCGCGTCAACAGCGTCATGCCTGGAGCGATCCTGACAGACAGACAACGAAGGCTATGGCTGACGGACGCATACAAGGCTGAGGTGCTTGGCCGTCAGGCTCTCAAGCGTCTCCTGCTCCCCGAAGAGGTCGCCCGGCTCATACTCTTCCTCGCGTCAGACGATAGCTCCGCAATCACGAATCAAAGCTACGTCATTGACGGCGGATGGATCTAGCTGCACCTGAAGGCACGGTCAGGCATAAATACAATTAGGGCTTCATTGCGACATGCTGTTGTCAGAAGATTCTTGACAAGATAGGGACCTATGACGACGCGACCGATCGTTCCTGCAGCAGCTCCAAGACTCCTGAAGCGGCAGCTTGGCTTCTTCGATGCGTCAATGATCGTGGTTGGGGTGATGATCGGATCAGGAATCTTCATCGTTCCGGCGAACATGGCGCGGGTGTTGGGAAGCCCCGGCTGGCTGCTTCTAGCATGGGTCTTCGCAGGTGTGCTGACGGTGAGTGCGGCTATCTCCTTTGGCGAGCTTTCCTCAATGATGCCAGGTGCCGGTGGCATGTATCTCTACCTTAGCGAAGCGTACTCGCCGCTCTGGGGGTTTTTATATGGCTGGACGTTCTTTACCGTCATCCAGACAGGAAGCATTGCAGCGGTAGCGGTGGCCTTCGCAAGATTTTCAGGTGTGCTGTTTCCGTGGATCTCCGAGGCGCACTACCTCGTTCACCCGATCGGGCTTTCGGCACATTATGCGATTTCTCTTTCAACCGCACAGATGGTCGCATTAGGAGTCATTTTGATGCTGACCGGGACCAATGCCCTTGGGTTGAAGTACGGGAAGTGGGTGCAGAACTTATTTACCGTTGCGAAGATCGCAGCCCTGGCCGCCTTGATCATAGCCGGGTTCACGATAGGACGGAGCGCAGCGGCGGTGCATCAGAACTTCGCGCACCTGTTCGCGCATCGGAGTGGTAGCAATGTGCCAGAGGTGGCAGGCGCAATAGGACTGCTCGTGGCCCTCTGCGTTGCACAATCGGGATCCCTGTTTTCGGCAGACTCATGGCACAACGTGACCTTCGCAGCAGAGGAGGTAAGGGATCCGCGAAAGGTCTTACCCAGAGCCTTGATCTTGGGAAGTGTCTTGGTGATCGCGCTATATCTGGCAGCCAACATAGCTTACCTTTCGACGCTCTCCTTCGCCGAGATACAGGGTGCAGCGCACGACCGTGTGGCGACGGCGATGCTGGAAAAGATCTTCCCATCCGTTGGTGGGCGGCTGATGGCGCTGGCGATTATGATCTCGACGTTCGGATGCATCAACAGCCTGATCCTCGCCGGCGCACGAGCCTACTACGCGATGGCTCGCGATGGCTTGTTTCTGCCCGCAGCAGCTAAGTTGAATCGAGCCAATGTTCCGGGAGCTTCGTTGGGAATGCAAGCAGTCTGGGCGGGGCTTCTGGTGTTGTTGACGACCTACTCGGCTAAAGCAGGATACGGAAATCTTTATAGCGATCTGCTGGACTACGTGATTTCAGCCGCACTGATCTTCTACATCCTCACGATTGCGGCGGTAGTGGTATTGCGATGGAAGAAGCCAGAAGCCGAGAGACCCTACCGGACGTTTGGCTATCCGGTGACTCCCATCATTTACGTAGTTGGAGCCTCAGCGATCTTGGTCTGCTTGTTTGTCTTCCGTCCAGCCACAACCTGGCCTGGCTTGGCGATCGTGGCCTCCGGAGCCCCCGTGTACTTTCTGATCCGAAGGCGGCATACGAGCGATAGCAGCTAAGTAGAAGTCGCACCGAAAATGCCGCGGTGGCGGGAGCGGCGTATAGCCGCTCCCGTCTTGGTCAGGTGAGGGCGGGTACGGGGCGATTGGCCACGGCTTTATCGATCAGCGCGAGGACCTCGGCGCGCTCAGTGCCGGTCAGCTCAAGACGAGGTGGGCGGACATAGCCCGTACCCACACCGATACGCTCCTCAGTGAGCTTGATGAGTTGAATGAACTTCGGCACGGTATCGAGGCGAAGGAGTGGGAGAAACCAGTGATAAAGCGCGAACGCCTCGTTGAAATTGCCATCCATAGCGAGATTGAAGAGACGTACAGACTCCTCCGGAAACGCGTTGACAAGTCCGGCGACCCATCCAGTAGCTCCAGCGGCGATGCCCTCGATGATGGCGTCGTCTACACCAACGAACAGAGCGAGGCGGTCGCCGAGCAGCGCGCGGATTGAGGTGACGCGGCGTATATCGGTACTGGACTCTTTGACAGCCATAAGGTTGGGGTGTTCAGCGGCAAGTTCAACGACCTGCTCGGGAGTGAAGTCGGTGCCGTAGGCGATCGGGTTGTTGTAGAGCATGCAGGGAAGGGGAGTTGCGTTAAAGATGGCTGCCATGTGCGCCTTCATCTCGCGCCAGTCGCCCCGGTAGACATATGGTGGGAGAACCATCAGGCCGTCACAACCCGCTTTTTCCGCCATCATGGCCAAGCTAACCGTCTCTGCAGTAGACAGGCCGGAGATAGCCCCCACGACAGGAACATCGGGTCCAACAGCGTCGCGGACAAGTTCGATGATCGTGCGCTTTTCCTCAGGAGTAAGGCAGGCTGCTTCCCCAAGCGAGCCCAGGAGAATGAGGCCGGAGCATCCAGATGCGATCATCCAATTGGCACGCTTGGCGATCGCCTCGTGGTTGAGGCTCAGGTCGCTGTTGAATGCCGTGGTCATTGCCGGCATGACGCCTTTCCAGATCATGAGTTCTCCTTGTACTGGGCTTGGGGCTCGGCGATCAGAGTCGCGAGCCGGACAGGGTAGATGGGCGGACGCGAAGGTTCTGCAGTCCATCCAAGGAGAAAAGTCAGGATCGGTCCACACACGCGCCCCTGGCATGGGCCCATGCCGCAACGTGTGTAGAGCTTAGCTGAACGAAGCGAAGCCTGTGTCTCAAGAGCGGACCAGGGAACATCTTCGCAGCGGCAGATGATCGTATCGGGTGCGGCGAGGTGCTTGAGTTCGGGCCGAAGAGCGAAGGCCTCGTTCATGGCGTCTGCCGTGATGGAAAGAGATCTCTTCCGGCTCGAAAGCGAGGGCTCTTTCGGTCGCCCAACAGAGGCGATCCCTGCGATTTGACCTTCGATCAAGGCGAGGTCGAGACCGCCGATCCCGGTCGATTCTCCGACTGAGAAGACGTTAGCAATGCTGGTCCGTTGTTCTTCGTCGACAACCGCGTGGCCACTTTCAATACGGCACTTGAAGGAAGAGGCAAGCTCAGTATTCGGGACCAGGTGAAACCCCGCTGCAACAAAATCGCAAGGGATGTTGCGGGTGCGTTTCCCATTCGTCACTGTGATGGACTCGAGTTGCTCCGTGCCCTGCGCACCAACAGGCCACCAGCCGCAGTGATAACGTGGCCCACCAAGTGCAAAAGCATAAGCCGCAGCCGATGCGAGCACGGCGGGACGAGCGAACAACGACGCTGTAAAGCGGAGGATGCGAGTCCACGGGCTTTGCTCGAAGACCCCGACCACCTCCGCGGCATTTGCCTGCAGGAAAGCCGCTACGGCCAGCAGAAGAGGGCCGGTTCCCAGGACGACAATACGCTTTCCGCAGACCGGCAGACCGGATTTGACGAGCGCCTGCAAGCCTCCGGCGGCCATGACGTTCGGCAGCGTCCAGCCGGGAAAAGGCAGCAGAAGCTCGCGTGCACCGGTAGCGAGAATCACGCTTGTGAAGGTGATGCTAACCGCATCGCTGAGCGTTTCCGCGAGAACAACGTCGTGCGCGAGACACGCAACGATGCGGGTTGCAAGCAGGCGCGTAGCTCCGCAAGCGGAGAGGCGTCTAAGCCATCCAACAGCCTCCGCATCAGATCCACCCGGATACACAAGTCCTTGCAAAGACGCACGCCAGATCTGCCCGCCGGGTTGCGCATTGTCATCGACGAGCAGCACGTTCGCTCCCGCTTCAGCAGCCCGAACCGCCGCGGCTATCCCAGCCGGACCTGCGCCAATAACGAGGACGTCGCAGCGTATCTGCCGAAGACTACTCATCCGTGGCCACAATCATTCCAGGTTGGCAGAGCAGTTGGCAGGTTCGTTGCTGGGCGCGCCCATTCACCATGGCACGACACTCAAAGCATGTTCCCATGCCACAGAGAGCGCCGCGCGGCTCTCCATGGATCGATCGGCGGAACGTCGATCCCGCAAGCAGGATGGCAACCGCAACAGTAGCTCCCTCGGGAACCTGAACATACCGTTGATTCAGGATGAGTCTGATCGTCTCAGGCATGGGACACCTCCGAGAGGACCCGTGCGGGCAGATACGGTTCCAGCGGAATAGCCGTCGCCCTGCCTGCGAAGCAATCCGAGAGCAGAGAGGCAGTAGCTAGCGATGTGGTGATGCCAAGGCCCTCGTGCCCCGTGGCAAGGAAGACGGTATCGTCCTCAGGCCATGGGCCGATCAGCGGAAGCTTGTCCGGGGTAGCTGCACGGAAGCCGGTCCATGTGCGGAGTATCGAAACATCTGCGAGATCTGGCATGTAAGCAACGGCGCGGGTAAGCATGCGAGCCAGCATCGAGTGTTCAATCTCAGGGCTGGTGGCGTCGTACTGACGAGAGGAACCGATAAGGACCTGCCCGGTCATTCGCGGCTGAACGTTGAAGGCTACCGAATCTTCCCCGATTGAATGCGCGCTCTTCAGGTAGCCAAGCTCAACGATCTGGTGGCTGACAAAGTTGGGGTAGCGATCGGTGATGGCAAGATGGCCCTTGCGCCGCCGCACCGGGATTCCAGGTGTAAGCTCCGCGGAACGCTCGCCTGCTGCATTGACAATCCGGGTGGAGCGGAGTCGCTGACCACCGCGCAGGTCGACCGAGCCCTCACCAATCCGCACAACATCGCCCGACACGACGAGGGCGCCATGCGCCACGGCATCTTCAGCAAGTAGGCGAGCGACAAGTGGAGCATACACAACGGCATCGGACGGTACGAGGAGCGCCCCGGTTAGGTCCGGTCGAAGATGCGGTTCGAGCGTCCGAAGCTGCGAAGCATCGAGCACGTCTGTCGAAACACCATAGCTTCGATAAAGTGCCTGCTTGCGGACCACCTCACGCATCTCCTCATCATCTGCCGCGACCCAGAGAGTTCCGGAGGTCTGATACTCGGCCGACGAGGGCAAACGAGATGCAAGAGTCCGCCAGAGCGCTTGGGAGAGTTGGGTGAGTAGAAACTGCGGCGTAGAGTCATCCATTAGAACAATGTGGCCCATGCCAGCAGAGGTAGCTCCAAGGCCACTGGGAGCGCGATCGACCAGCGCCACCGAGAGACCATCGCGCGCGAAAGCCGCAGCGCATGCCGCACCGACGATCCCACTGCCGACGACGATGGTATCGAAAGAAGTTCTCACAAAGCCGGAATCCCATAGCAGAACGGATCCGCTGGATCGAAGATCAGATCAGCCTCGGCATTGACGAAAGCCTGTCCAGTGATGCTCGGAATGATCAGCCCTTCGCGCACAGTGATGCTGCCTACGAAGACACTGCCGATGATGCTCTCCTGACGCCAGACCTCGCCAGGAAGCAGCTTGCCATCAGCATAAAGGCAGGCAAGCTTCGCACTGGTGCCCGTACCGCACGGCGACCGATCATAGGCTCCCCCGGGACACAGAACAAAGTTGCGGCTGTCGATGCCAGGCCTGTCGGAAGCGGTGAAGAGTTCGATGTGGTCGATCTCGCCGCTGTCCGCTCCGGTGAGGCTTGCAAGTGTCAGTGCCTCACGGATCGCAGAGGTAAATGTGGTGAGCTGAGGAATCTCCGCTGGGAGCAGACTGAATGGATGGTCCCCAACAAGGAAGAACCAGTTGCCCCCCCACGCAATGTCTCCAGTGATGCTGCCATGCCCAGGCACATCAACGGTGACGTTCGCCTGATAGCGATAGCTTGGCACGTTGTCGATAGTTACGCTATGGTCGGCATGCAGGTGCGCCTGCACAATACCCGCCGGTGTCTCAACACGATGGAGTCCCGGACAGATGCGTCCGAGGTAGGCAAGAGTGGCGATGACACCGATGGTGCCGTGGCCGCACATGTTAAGGCTGCCGACGTTATTAAAAAAGATAACGCCCGTAACGCACATTGGATCGCAAGGCTCAAGAAGAAGTGCGCCGACAAGAACATCCGAGCCTCGAGGCTCATTGATGATGCTATGGCGAAAAGAATCATGCTCGAGGTTGAAGCGTACGAGCCGCTCTGCCAGTGTTCCCTTGCCCAGGTCGGGGCCGCCAGAGGTGACTACCCGCGTCGGCTCTCCGCACGTATGCGAATCAACTACGTGTACCCTGCTCAGATTCATCTGATTCCTTGGAGTCGTCGTTGAACGTGAAGTTTACAAGATTGAATACAATAGCGCAATATACTTCAGATCCTGTCGCCTTGCGCGCAGCAGGCTCTGGAAGTAGATACGGGCGATAAGGATGACCACCAAAAAATCTGCGAAAAAAGTCGCAAAGCCTCATGGGCGGAAGCGTGCGACGACGGAACACGGAACCACCCTAAGCTCCGCCTTCACCCAGGTGAGAGACCTGATCGTACATGGCCGGTTGTCGCCGGGAGCATGGATCGTAGAAGCGGACCTGACCGATAAACTTGGGATGAGTCGAACGCCGGTACGGGGCGCTCTGCAGTGGCTGCAACGTGAAGGCTATGTCATCGAGCATAAAAGCCGTTCAAAGTCGCGCATGATCGTGGCGCCTCTAACCCAGGAGGACTCGGCCGAACTGTATTCCATTGTCGGCCATCTGGAAGGTCTCGCGGGCCGGCAGACAGTCGCACTCCCAAAAGAAAGGCGCGCGGCCGTAGTAGCGAAGATCCGCGCGATCAACACTACGTTGCACCGGATCGCGAAGACCAGAGATCTTGGCGGAAAGAACATCTTCGATCTGGATACGGAGTTTCATCGAACGATCGTTGAAGCAAGCGCCGGGCCAAGACTGATGCTCATGCACAACGGCATCAAGCCTCAAACAGAACGCTACTGGCGACTCTATGCAAGCAACATACTGAGTGAGTTGCACGTCAGCGTAAGCGAGCACGAAGCGATCATCACTGCAATCCACAAGGCTGACGCTGACGCCGCCGAAAAAGCGTTGATCGCTAACTGGGTCAACGGTGCCGAACGCCTGGCGAAGGTGATCCAGATGCATGGCGAACGTGGAAGCTGGTGAGCGGCCTTCTGCAAGACAGCTCCAAACTCACTCGGACATTTTAGGAGATAAACCGAGGCCGACGCAGCAGGCGAAGCAAATCAATATGAGCAGATGAGTTCTCTAGCTACCATTGTTCGATGTCAAAGCTACAGTGTCGAGGCATAGCTGCCGAGCTGCGTTATACCGCCCACAAAGATGGTGGGATAGCTGCTCAAAATGTGTTTCTTCAGGCGACTCCGTACCATTCCTCAAGAGTCCTCCGGCACCAGCCGGGCGGGCCAAAACCCTGTCGTCAGCGGCTCATTGATTTCTTCAAAGCAATCGGTTCAGCTGAACTTTATTCAGTATGATGGGTGGAAACTAAACGCAAGGAGATTCAATGATGTGTAACCTGAGTGCACTTCGGCTTGCCGCCTGCGTCATAGTGCTGGGGAGTCTCGCAACCGCCGCTTCCGCTTCGGATATTCTTATTGCCGATGCGAAATCGCAGCCGGAAAGTCTGACCATTGCACCAGGTGGCGTCCTAATTGTAGGAAGCGCCAGCACGCCATTTATCTATAAAGTAGCCGCGGGGGCGACTACTGCCGACAAGTTTGTGGATGCAAGCGCTGAAGGTGCCGGGACCTTCTTTTTCGGTATGCTTGCGGATGCGACGACCAACACGCTATGGGCTTGTCAGCTGACTCCAATACCAGGCTCAACACCCGTGAAGCGTCATACCGCCTTGCGCGGATTTGATCTCTCCACAGGGGTTCAGAAGCTTCGCTGGAACCTGCCCGATGAAAATAGTACGTGCAATGATTTCGCCCTCGGCCCGGACAAGGCGCTTTACATAACAGACACTGCCAATGGCAAAATCTTCAGGCTACCGGCCGGAGGTTCCAACGCGGAACTTTTTATAGAGCATCGAGTGCTGAATGGAATTGACGGCATCACGTTCCTCGATGGTGTGCTCTACGTGAACAACGTAGTCTTCAACAAGCTCTACCGCATTCCCGTAGATGCTGCGGGGAAACCAGGTCAGCCTGTCGACATCTGGATGGACCAGCCCGTAAAGTCGCCAGACGGTATGCGAGCCGCAAACGGCAAGATCATTATGGCAGAGGGTGGCAGCGGCAGAGTCACCGCACTCACGATTACGGGCGACAAGGCCAGCGTCATGGTCCTCAAGGAAGGACTCAAGTCGCCGACGGCAGTTGAACCTGCAGGCGACACAATCTGGATCGCGGAGCGCGGAGCCGGCAGAGCCGTATCAATCTCGATGCCAAAATGGTAGAGATAGTTCCAACTGTCAGCAAACGGCTCCGATCTGGGGATCCGGAAACGTACCCTCATTGGCGGCATCGCTGAGATCCAGACAGGCGAGATCCGGCCTTCGCTGCTGCATGAACTCAGCCGCAATGAAGTTCCTAAGGCTCGCCTGAACGATAACCACTATAAGTGGTGTGGTCGCTACGCCCATAGGCCTTCAGATCGTCGCAAAGTAGAAATTGTGGTGATTGCGGCAACCAGGATTGAACTGAGCTTCGCATCTCGGGCACTGGTTACCGCAGTCAAGGTACTGCCTGACCGTCAATTCAATCCCGCATGCTCCACAAAGCACCGCTGCACAACCCCACTCGTCACGCGGCCAGACCTCGATTGCATGATCAGCAAGCGCATCGTGGCAGTCCTTGCATGCGTAGTAGGTAGAGCAACACTTCATCTTAATTGCAATGATGTCGATCGGCTTATTGTAGTGAGCGCAACGGGTCCATAAGTCCAGCCCTACTCCGCTCACTCGAGGTCTGAGTTCTGACATCTATAGAGAGTAGTGCTTGACGATCTGAGGCAAGAGGTAGGCCCTCGCTTAGCACGATCTTGTCCGATGTCCGTGGTCTGCAACGTCGCTTCGTCCTCGTCGGCCATCGAACACACGATTGCACCCCAGCCATCCCGCATCTACCCACGATGTTGAAGTCAAAATGAAATCCATCTATCGCGTATTTCGTTTGACTCACTGAAACATCCGCGCTATTGTTTCACCATCACCACGAAATTTAACAGCACAGAGACCACTGAGTAACGCACTCATTCAGTGAAACCTCGCAGCAGACGTGTCGCTCTGAACAGCACTTTTCAGCGCGCTCATGCAACGCCCCAGCGCTGCAACGGCCCCACTGTTCCCAACAGTATTGCTTCATCCAGCACTTCGTTCCGCAGCAGACGCGCACTCGATATCGGCAGCTTCGTTTCTATCCAATTGCACCAATTGATCGAGAGAGGTTTTGATGACGCAACGTTTTCATGATTCGATATCACCCCGCCTCCGCCAGTCTCTTCGCACGCTGCTCTCCTCCACCCTGTGCCTCTGTCTACTCCTGCTGACGTCCTCTCTGCTTGCCCAGTCCACCTACGGCGTCTTCGTCGGTACCGTTAAAGATCCGCAGGGAGCCATCATTATTGGCGCCACCATCAAGCTCATCAACACGGAGACCGCAACCGTCCACGAAGAGGTCTCCAACAACGAAGGCCAATACACCTTCCAGAACGTAGGCCCCGGAACCTATCGCATCGAAGTGACCTTCAAGGGCTTCCGCCAGACTCAGTTTCCCGGCCTCGTCCTCCAGTCTCGAGAGACCCAGCGCGTCGATGCCACCATGGCACTCGGTGCCGAGAACCAGACCATCGAGGTCCAGACCGCAGCAGCCGTCATCAACACTGATACATCCAACCTTACCGAGACCCGCTCCGGCATCGAGTTGAATAACCTGCCCATCGCCATCAGCTCCCGCGCCAGCGGCTCCACCAGCCCCTACGCCACCCTGCAGACACAGGCCGGCGTCCAGTCCGATGAGAGCGGTCAGATCTCCGTTGCCGGTCAGAAGCCCAGCCTCCTCTCCATCACCGTCGACGGCATCAGCACCATGAACGTCCGCACCAGCGGCGCCAACTCAGAGCTCTTCCCCTCCTTCAACACCATCGAAGAGATTCGCGTCAGCCAGAACGCCAACGCAGCCGAGTTCGGCGGCATCGCCGACATCACCACCGTCTCCAAGGGCGGCACCAACCGCGGCCACGGCGGCCTCTTCGATAACTACGCAACCAAGGGCTTCAACTCCAACCTGCCCTTCGGTGCCAAGAAGCCGAACCTCGTTCTCAATAACTTCGGCCTGTTCTACAGTGGACCCGTCATTGCGCCCTTCCTCTATAACGGACGCGATAAGACCTTCTACTTCCTCAGCTACGAGGGCCTGCGCCTTCCACAGACCTCCACCGTTACGAACAGCGTACCCACCGCGGCCATGCGTGGCGGCGATCTCTCCGTCTATCCCACGAAGATCTTCAACCCCGCCGGCGTCGCATTCGCCAACAACATCATTCCAACCGGCCAGATCAACGCCACCTCCGCTGCCATGCTCGCTCGCTACTATCCGCTGCCCAACGCTGGGGCGGCAGGAGCTATTACCAACAACTACATTCAGAACTTCAACACCTCCATCGGCTCAGACCAGGGCGACGGTCGCATCGACCACATCTTCACCCCCAAGCAATCGGCCTTCGTGCGCTACGGCTTCAAGCAGCGCTCCACCGCCACGGCCCTTGGCCTGCTCACCGGCATCCAGAGCATTCCCTCCAAGAACATCAATCTCACCGGCTCCTATAACTACGGCATCACGCCCACACTCTTCAATGAGTTCCGCGCCGGGCTCAGCAAGTTCATCCAGTCCAGCAGCTTCAACTCCAACTCCTCCGTCATCTCCACTCTAGGTATTCAGGGCATTACCGACCTGCTCGATCCCTCCATCGCTGCCCTCCCACGCATCGCCATCACCGGCTTCACGACGGTCACCGGCAGCTCCGCCGTCAGCAGCAGCAATACCTATCAGTTCATCGATAACCTCACTTGGACCAGGGGCCGCCACACGCTCAAGGGCGGTGGCGACTTCCGCCGTCTCTACGCCCATGCCAGCAACGTCTTCGGCAGTTCACGGCTTGGCCAATACAGCTTTACCGGCTCCAGCGCTCCCGGCAAGGTCATCGCCAAGCCCTTCGCCAGCTTCCTCCAAGGCATCCCCGACAGCACCACCCTGTCGGATGTTCTCGCCCCCGACCTCAACGGTCGCGGCAACGCATACGCTGTCTACCTGCAGGACGACTGGAAGCTCACCAACAATCTCACCCTCAACTTCGGCCTCCGCTACGAGTACCATCCGGTCCTCACGGATAAGTTCCAGAATAGTGCCAACTTCCTGCCGGACTACTACAGCAACATCAACGGCACCACCGTCCACGGCGCTGTCGTTGTTCCCGGAACCTACGCCCTCGCCAACAACGTCCTTCCAGCCTTCATCAAGCAGATCGCTCCTCTGCCGCTCCTCACCGCCGCCCAGGCTGGTATCAGCGATGGCCTGGTCTCCGTCTCGAAGAATGACTTCGCACCCCGCTTCGGCTTCGCATGGCGGCCACTCGGCAATGACAAAACCGTCATCCGCGGCGGCCTTGGCCGCTTCATCGCCACCGCCCTCGGCGGCAGCGTCGTCGGTGGCTGGGCCGTCAGTGCCTCCACTGTAAATATCTATAGCAACACGTACGCCTCCGCCGGTGTACCACAACTCAAGTTCCCCACGCCCTTTGCTACTGCTCCTGGAGCAGCCGGCGCATTGGACTTCGACTACGGCGTCGCTCCCCACTACAAAGACCCCACCGTCCAGCAATGGAACCTGACCGTCGAGCAGGATCTCGGCTATCAGACCGGCCTCCGCGTCAGCTACTCCGGCAGCCACGGTCAGGACCTCGTCGAGCAGGCCAACATCAATCAGGTCCCCTACGGCACTCTGCCCGCCGGCCAGACCGCCCCCGCGCAATCCTCCTTTCCCTACCCCGCCCTTGGTGAGATTCAGGCCAACGAGAACCTCGCCGTCAGCAACTACAACGCCCTAAGCGTCGAAGCCACCCACCGTATGACACACGGCCTCCAGTTCCAGGGCAGCTACACCTTCGCCCGCAATCTCTCCGACGAGGGCGGCCTGGCTCCCACCGCAGAAGTTGGCGAAAGCGGTGCACTGCCAAGTGACTACTACCACCCGCTGGTCGACTACGGCAACGTCGAGTTCACGCACCGCCAGCGCTTCCTCGGCTCAGGCGTCTACGACCTGCCCTTCGGCCACAACCGCGCCTACCTCGGCAACCTCAACTCCGCCATCGATAAGGTCATCGGCAACTGGCAGTTCTCCGGCTTCTACCTCCACCAGACCGGTCCGTTCATGACGCCCATCAACTCCGGCTCCGATCCAACCGGCACCGGCCTCATAGCCCTCGGCTATGCTGCTGCCACCCGGCCGGATGTCGTCGCTGGGGTCTCGCCTTACCTCTCCGGCGGCGGAGCACGTCACACCCTCAACCCCGCCGCTTTCACCTCCCCAGCCAACAACATCGGTCGCCAGGGTAATGCAGCCGTCGGCAGCGTCGTCGGCCCTGGGACCGACAGCTTCTCCACCTCACTCCTCAAAGGCATCACCTTCACCGAGCGCATCCGGGTCGATATGGGTGTCCAGGTCCAGAACCTCTTCAACCATCACAACTACGAGACCACCGCCCTCGACATCAACGTGCCGAGCAGCTACGGCATCAGCACCACCGTCCAAGGTCAGGCCGCCGGCCAGCAGGCAAACGCCGGTCCACGAGCCCTCCTGCTCACCGGCCGCGTCTCCTTCTAACCCCAAACCCAACCTTCACCCATGCGGAGCGAGAACCTCTCGCTCCGCATTACTTCGGCCCCAGCATGGTGCCTGCTACACTCACCGACAAAGGTTAACTGGAAAATCAACAGGGCTCATTTTGGCCGCCCTGCACAGGGCTGGATAACCGCTTTAGTTTGAAGGCGTTAGACCATTTTCAGCGACTTTTGGACTACTTTGGACCTAAGTCCCTTCGTTTGAACACTTTGGACTTATTGGGAAAAAATAATTGAGTCCAGGTCTGGAGGAAGACAAGTCCGCCCAGCAGGCAACCTGAGCCCACCAACAAGGCACAACCAGACACGTGGAAGCTAGCAAAGCACTTCAAATCCCGGACCCCAGCGTTACCGTCGAGGGCGACGGGATCGCCTCAGCCTGCGTCGCCCGGCTCCTCAGCGATGCCAGCGTCCCCTTCACTCGCCAACCCCGCCCCGGCCCCCGTCTCCCCGCCATTCTCCTCGGCCAGCAGACCCGGCATCTCCTCCAGGAGCTGTTCCCTCCGCTCGACTCATCTGCCCCCAACCTCTTCGACGGCCTCCCCCGCATCACCCGCCGAATCGTCCTTTGGGGCAGCGCCGCCGTTCCCATCGACCTGCCCCATCAAGGCATCGTAGCTCCCGAGGCAGAGCTGCTCGACTGCCTCTGGAACCGTGTCCCCGACCCTCGATCACCCGCTGGCACCGCGCATTCTCACTGGCACCTTCGCTCCTCCCGCACCTCGTCGGCGCCACTACCCGAGCAGAGCTTCGGCACTCGCATCGGCCGGATCGCCCAGGTCGAGCTGAGCAGCAGCGTCATCCCCGAGGCCTGCTGGGTCGAGTCCGTCGACGGCGGCTGGCTCTTCCTGCTGCCACTCGGTCAGGGCAGGGCCGCACTCATCGCAGTCGGCGACACCGTCGAGCAGCTCCTCGGAACCAGCCGCCTCATCGCTCCACTGATCGTCCGAGCCCTCTCGGTCTCGCCGCCCATTCCCGTTGCCCCACGTCTTGCCCGGAGCCTGGCCTCACCCGGCACCATCGCCTGCGGCACCGCCGCGATGGGCTTCGATCCACTCTGCGGCGAGGGCGCGGGCAACGCCGTACGCGAGGCCTTCCTCGCCGCAGCCTGCATTCGCGCAGCCCACCAGGGCTTCAACCCCGATCAACTCGCAGAGCACTACACCACCCGTCTCAAACAGGGCTTCCTTCGCCACCTGCAGACCTGCCTGCCCTTCTACGCCACCGGGGGCACCGGCGAGTTCTGGCACTCCGAAACACGTCTCCTCGAGCTGGGCATCCAGCAGTTGCAGACGGAACTAGCCAGCCTGCCCCCACCCCGTTTCAGGCTGATGGATCGCGACCTGCTCCCGCTTCCCGCCTAGCGCGAAGCTGATCCACCCAGTCCACCGGCGACTGTACCTCAGGCCACATCCGCGCGATCTGCGCGGACACGTGCGCCACCGCAAAGCTGACACCTCGCAAGTTCCGCTCGCGCGGCACCCCGGCAATGTCGAGTGGGAACGGACACGCAGCAAAGTGAACGCTCCCCTCAGCATCCGCCACCACGCTGTACGAATCCCGCGCACACGCGGCATCCTCCACAACGCCCACCACCCGCTGCAGCGACCCCGGCAGCATCAGTGCGCCGTTCATCGAAAAAGCCGACACCACCACGGAACCCCGTGCACACACCCGCTCGATCGCCGCCATGAACAGAGCCCGATGCGCATCGTTCGTGGTCCCCAGGCTCAGGTTAATGATGTCCATCTCGTGATGGACACACCAGTCGATTGCGCGCAGCACAACCGGCAGACTCGTTGCCAGCCGCGCATCGAAGATCTTCACCGCAAACAGGTCGGCTGCCGGCGCCAGCTCCTGGAGCACCGCACACACGGCAGTCCCGTGTCCCAGCCTGTCCTCAAAGCCAGCCTGTTCGCCCTCCGGCAGGATCGTAACCCCACCCTGAACAGGACGCTGAATATGCGGATTCGCTGCGTACACGCCGCTGTCGAGCATAGCCACACGGACGGGCCTCGTCACCGCACCGCCATCCCGGCTCGCTCTGCCCCACTCGCTCGAAACTGCTGCGCCAGGTGTCCACGCCGCTCCATCAAATCAGCCGGCCGTCCCTCTTCCACAATACGTCCGTCTTCCAACACAAACACGTGGTCCGCAGCCTCGATCAGCGAGAGGCGATGCGTGATCACCAGCGTCGTGCGCCCGCGCAGATTAGACGCCAGTTCATCCGTCACGATCGACTCCGACCCTGGGTCGAGCGCCGAAGTCGGCTCATCGAGGACCAGCACCGCCGGGTCTCGCAGCAGCGCCCGCGCCAGTGCCATCCTCTGCCGCTCGCCCACCGATAGCGTAGCCCCGCGCTCGCCGATCAACGTCTCATACCGCTCCGGGAGGGTGCATATAAAACGGTGGATGCCTGCCTGCATCGCGGCCTGCTCAATTTCGTCAAGCGTCGCACCCGGCCGCCCATAGGCAAGGTTCTCCCGAATCGTCGCGTGAAACAGGTACGGGGTCTGCTCCACCACCGCCACCATCGATCGAAGGTCGTGCAATGTCACGCTACGAATGTCACGCCCGTCGATCGTAATTGCTCCATGCTGCACGTCGAAAAAGCGCACCAGCAGGTCGCCAATCGTCGACTTGCCCGCACCACTCGGCCCTGCCAGCGCATAGAACGTTCCCTTGCGAAGCGTCAGCGAGATGTCCTGCAGTACCGGCACATCGGGGGAGAACTGGAAGGCGACATGGTCGAACCGAATCTCATCGGCAAACGGCGAAAGCGGCGCGGCACCCTTCGGTTCTGCCACCTCCACCGGCGCATCCAGCACCTCGAAGACCCGCGCCAGCGATACTCCACCGGTCAGCAGGCTTGTGTAAATCCCCAACAGGTTCTGCACCGGCGAAAGCAGCTTCACGTGGTAGGCCATAAAGGCTACGAACGCTCCTAGCGTAAGCCGATTTTCGATCACCAGCCGCCCACCATAGAGGAACACCGTCGCTGTCGAGAGTGTGAGCACGGTTCCCGGTAGCGCACTCGCCAGAAACGACGTCATCTGCATCGACATCAGCGACCGTACGAACTGCGTATTGTGCCAGCTGAAGCGCTCCGTTTCCCTCTGCTCCGCTGTCGACGTCACAATCAGCCGGAGCCCCATAATGCTCTCAATCAGAAAGCTCCCTAAGTTTGCGCTCCGCTGCCGTAGCTCCGCGGTCTGGAACATCAATCGACGTTGATAGTAGCGTAGCGTCAAGATGCTTACCGGCAGCAGAATGATACTCGCCAGCGTGAGCCGCGGATTCAACCAGATCATGATGGCGACACTGCCCACCAGGAAAAGTACGTTCGAGAAGATGGAAAGCAGCGTGTCGGAGCACACCCGCTGCACCTCGCCGATATCGTTGTTGATCCTGGAGACGATATCGCCCAGCTTGGTGCGAGCGAAGTAGCGCGGTGATAGCTTCTGCAGGTGCTGGAAGACGGCCAGCCGCATCTGGAACAGGCTCTCAGCAGACAATCGCGTGTAGCAATAGGTTGAGCACGCATTCACACCCAGGCCGACGATCGTAATCACGATCATCGCAAGCGCGATCTTCCACAGTTCATGCAGATTGTGCCGCACCAGCGCATCGTCGATCAGCAGTCGTGAGATGTACGGCTGCGCCAGGCCGACCAGCGTCGAGAAAAGGCCCAGCGTCAGCACCGCCAGCAGTCCCCGCCAGTACGGAGCTACAAACGTAAATGCCCGGCGGTACTGACGGAACGGTATTGGGCTGCGGGCTCTGTCCTGCTTCATGCGTCTTCCGGGATGGAGATTGCGGGACGCGCCAAACTCTCAGCGCGCCCCAGGGTGCTGCGTCTTCTAGTTCAGCGGGGCCACGATTAGATTCGAAGTCGTATCGCCTTCAAGATTGATCGTCTTATCGAGTGCCAGTGTCTTGGCGTCATACACTTCGATCTCATAACCGGCGTTATAGATCAGCAGCTTTTTGCCGTCCGCCGTGATTCCGAAGTTCAACCGAGTCCGCCCTAGAAACTCCTTCTTGTTGATCAGTTTTTTGGTCGCCATATCGAAGACCCAGAACTCTGTTACCCGGTCTCCATGGTCTCCATTCACCGCAACCGTGTAGCCAAGCTTGCGGTCGGGCGTCAGCATCAACGGTTGTATGCTGGTCGCTGCCGGACCAATCGGCGTCAACTCGAAGGTCTGCTTCGAAAGATCAATCTCGGCGATACCGAAGATCTTGCGATGCACATACGGATCGGAGGCATTAAAGATGCTCATCAGTTTGCCAGGAGGCTCGTTCGGATCATCGAGTACGTTGAGCGAAAGACTATCCATTCCTGGCGGCGCCACAGGGTTCGATAGTTCGATCTTCTTTTCGAGTTTGAAGTCCGCCGTGTTGATCACAAGGATCTCCTGACGGAAGACATACAGCGATTTGCCATCAGGCGATACCCTCAGCAGCGAGCGCGCACCCGGCACCTCATCCTTGGGAAAGTCGCCGCTCCGTACAATCTTCTTCTGCTCGATATCAATCGCGATGAACTTGGGTTCGCTGATCTCATAGTGGTCGATCTTCTTCGAAACCGTCGTCATGATCGAGTAGATAAACTTGCCTGTTGGATCAATCGCAAAGCCACTCAACCGATTGCCCTCAGACGGTGTGTTCAACGTGAAGGAATCAACGACCTTGCGAGTCTTCAGATCAACCGTAACGATCGAGTTGTCCCGCAGCGTGGACGCATAGATCTTCGTTTTATCCGGAGACATCACGAGCACGCGCGCGATGTCGGACGGCAACTCGATCTTGTCGACCACTTTATCTTTGCCCACATCGATCACCTTGATTGTGTGTGGCCAAGTCGCCAGATACATCAATTGCTCACCCACTGGCTTCGTGACGGGCTTCGCGCCGGCGGCAAAGACGGCCGTAGTAAGGGCACAGACCGACAACAATGTTGCGACCGCTTTCATGGTGCTCCTCTCGAAACTGGGAAGGCCGCTCAGGCTATGGGAAGACGATATCGACGTTGCGCCAGTCCTTCGTCGCCAACGCACATTTGCTCGTCCAGTCCGGATAGTTGTTCATGTGGTCCGGCACCTGCGCCGGCCAGAAGCACGTCACATAGCAGTCATAGATATCGCGCTCCACCGGCTGGCAGAGACCTGCCGTACCACCGGCCGAATCAACCTCCCACCCCGGAGAGAAAATAATGGAACAGCCCATCGGCACATGGGGTTTTGGCTGAGGAGCCTGTAGCCCGACGATATCTTCCGTCTCCGCCAGCATGCTGGTCTCGATCCGGATAGCTTTCTTGTTGATGGCGCGTAAATGCTTCATGCAGCCTTCCTTTCCGCGAAGTGTTGGAGAAACGATGGATTCTTTTCAGCAATAGCGCCATAGATCTCAAGACATTTGTTCGTCCATGTCCGAATCCAGTCGCAGTAGTGCAGATTCGCATGGCCAGTATCTCCATACCGCACGAATGCCTCGTGGTGGCACCCACCCGCGCAAAGCGGACGAGCCCAGCAGCTATGACAGTCGTACTTTGTATCGATGTTGCCGCGACCAAGAAAGTCCGCCCGCTTCTCTTTGTCGATACCGGTCGAGATGTGACCCAGCGTGTGCTCATCCGAATCCACAAAGCGATGGCATGGCGCAATATCGCCCGAAGGACCAACGCCAACCATCCCCAGGCCTGCACCGCACGGCAGCGCCTTGTTCACACCTTGATGCAACTCCGCCAACGTGTCGCTCACGTTCGAGAAGCCATGGTGTTCGCCCCGCAGCGCATGCTCCAGATACTCATCCGCCAGCTCACTGAATTGTTCCAGCACGGTGTCCATGCCGACCTCGCCGATCGAGTACAACCGATCAGGCGAAGTGGTCACTGGTGCAAACGCTACCTCGTGAAATCCCAGCTCGTGCTTCAAATGCTGATAGATCTTCCGTACGTCCATCGCGCCCGAGGTCATCGTGACCCGTGCGCCTACCGGCCGGCTGGTGTGTTTCGCGATCAGCTCCTGCACCTTTGGCTTGATGATGTCGTAACTGCCCTTACCGTTTGAGAAGATGCGGAATTTATCCTGCATCTCCTTCGTTCCGTCCATGCTCACGGTAACGCCGACGCCGTGCTCTGCAAGAAACTCGATGATCGAGGTCGACAGCAGCGTCGCGTTGGTTGTCAGGCTGAACTCGACCTTACTGCCGCGCAGAGCTGCCTGTTGACGCGCATAGTCAACCACCTGCTTCATAAGAGGAAAGTTCATCAGCGTCTCACCACCGAAGAAGGTGATATGAACGGACTCACGCCCCTTGGACTCCTCGAAGAGGTAGTCGACTGAGGCTTGCGCCGTCTCGATGTCCATGAACTTCTTCTTGCCATCAGGCGTCGCAATCTTGTCTTCCCCAAACTCGTAGCAGTAGGAGCATGAGAGATTGCATTGATTGGTCACGTTCAGGACGATGCTCTGCAATGGAAAATCTTCTGGCAAAGCCTGCGACTTCTCATACACCACCGCGCCGTTCTGGATCGCCCGCACAGCCTGGAGTTCTTCGATGCATTCTGACGCCTGCACACCCGAGTACCCGCCCACTACAAGCTCCTCAATCAGCTCTTCTCGCGTCAGGGAAACCTGTTCGAGCCGTTTCAATACAGCCATTGAAATCTCGTCGAGCGCCACGATGCCGCCGCTCGGCACGAGGTACGCAAAATCAAAGTCAACTCCACGGAAGGTATGTACTTCTGATAGTGATAACGTCACTGGCCTACCTCCGGTTGATCCCACTGCATGTACTGCGGTACAGCGATGATGAAGTAGCTTCTGCCCACCAGCGGTACGGTCGCACCCGGTGGCATAAACGTTGCAACAGTCCACACGTCGCCATAGTTATTGCGCATGGATTTTCGCTTGGGGTTTGGCCCATCGCTCGCCGGCGTAAAGAAGCCCGTCTTCGCATCCAGCGCTCCAACAAACTGAATGTCGTCGTCGCCATACGAAGCAACAAACTCCTCCATCTTCCAAGAGGCCGGAACAAAGCCCAGGTCAATATCGTCTGGCGTATTTGGCTTGCCGTCCGGCCCATTGCTGAAGGCTGTCGCCTCGAACTGCATATACCCCTTCGCGTGCGGGTCGCTGCCAAGGTGCGCAATGCCGGTCGTTGGACTTACCTTCAAAAAGTCCATGTGGTCGTACACCGCATAGGCGTTCGGGAGTGTGTCGTTTGCGACTGAGACGACGCGCCTACCAGGCACTGCCTTCGCATCCACACTGGCCAGCACCGTCACCATCTCGGGCGTGCTGCTCACTACCTTCGTCACGGTCACGCCCGATCCCAGGGTTACATCCGCAGCGGTCAAGCCCGCTGGCAGATGCGTTCCGAAGACTCGTACCGTGTTGTCGGTCGATCCCGTCTTCAGCGCGCCGATATCCGTGCCCAGCACCGTGGGTGCCGCGGTCTCGCGCCGCATCGTCACATCCAACCCGAACTCCTGGTATGTTCCCCAGAACCAGCGGCCAGTCAGCTCCGACTGGTCCTTCGACAGCATCATCACCTCACGTACACCGTTCGGATCATCAATGCCTGCTACGGTTGCATCACCCTTCGAACGGCCGCGCCACGCATAACCCGTGTACACCAGTGAACTGCCCTCACCTGTCCACGTAGAACCGTTTGTGAAGTTCACCTTGGTGTGCGTTGTATAGCCGCCATCATCCGACTTGGCCTCGATCTTCATCTCGCCATAAAACTTGCCCTTGCCCGGCAAACTGCCGGAGACCAACCACGCACCTGCAAGCTTCGGCGTCTCCTCCATCGCCACCCAATTCGACCACTCCGGCGTCGTCAGCGGCGTGCTCTTCTTGATGTACGCCAGCGCGATATCGACCGGTTGCTTGGGTGCCTCGGTTCCGGGTGCAACAGGCTCGGCACGAGCCCCGAATCCACCTCGCCGGAACGATCCTTCGATGGATGGAAAGAAAGCCATGTGCATGTTCTTCAACAGATCCCAGTCCTCGGGGGTTCGCCGCCAGCTCAGAGGTTTCGCAAGTGCATGGCACGAGGCGCAGGCATGCTGCGTATCGTCGTCCGGGAACTTCTCATCGACCAGCCTATGCTCCGGAAAATATTCAACCGCCGCCGCTTCCTCCGGCGCCAGCCCATGGGAATCGCTGAGGTATCGCACGATCTTGCGTGCCTCTTCGGGCGTCACCTGCAACCCGTTCAGCCGCACCATACGCTTAATCGCTTCCTCCCAACCTTCGGGAGTGGTGCGCACGGATGAGATCCGCGTCAGGTTTCCCAGCGCATCCGCAGAGTGACAGGTGCCACACTTCTGCATCACTAAGGGATCAGTCACCGGGATCAAAACGTCATGTACTTCCTTGCCGCCGGTAATCGCCGTTCCACGCGCACGTTGCGCAATAGCGCCGGCAGTTAGCCCGGCTCCAACCAGTAGCAGAGTAAAAAACTTCGTCCCAATCCAGCATCGCCTACAGGAAAAACAAGACATGAACTCTGCCCTTTCAATTCAGGAGAAGCAGCGTAAGGACGCCCGTCGTACAGAACGGAGGAGGTGTAGGAGATAGGCTCCGTCTATGCAGCACTAACTGCTCACTGCACGTGCGGTAATTCTTTGAAGTGAGAGTAGTAAGAACCACAAACTGCATATTGGGGCGACACGATCGAGCTAAGTCAAACAAAGGCGTCTTGCAGAGAGTGCACAAATTCATGCCTCTCAAGAGAAAAGAGGGTGGAAGTTGCTCCAAAGAAAGTCGTGCAGCAAATTGTTGTCTTGTGTTGATTAGTAGTTATCACTTCATAGGACAGATTGCAATCGGAAATTTCGCGGATGCTGAACATCGACTCTTCCGCTTCCATCACAACGCAAGAGGAAATGCTTTGATTCCTACGTTTTCTGTAGACTCTGGCTGCAAATCCTGTACTGTCGCACTAACCGGCTTTCTCTGCCGGCCTCCGCACAACAATCTGCGCGTCATGGAGGACTCATGATAATCAAGCGTTTGACCTTTTGCCTCGCCCTGCTCAGCACCACAAGTGTCCTCGCGCAACTCGGCAATCCGTTCATCACGGCCAGCGCCTCTATGCCAGCCGACTGGGACAGGCAGGCAGCCGCAAAATACATGGATGGCCGCCAGGGCTGGTGGATGACCTGGCCTAAAGCTCAGCGCGATCACGGCACAGCTTGCGTCTCCTGCCACACCGCGGTGCCCTACGCACTCTCACGCCCTGCACTGCGACACGCCTTGGGCGAGGCGCAACCAACCGAAACCGAGCGCACCATGCTTGGCTACATCACCAAGCGTGTGGACCTCTGGGATGAGGTCGAGCCCTTCTACAAGGACAATCCCAACGGCCCGACAAAGTCTACCGAGTCACGGGCGACCGAGGCTGTCCTCAATGCCGTCATCCTCGCCAGCTATGACGCCCGCCAAAGCAAGTTGCAGGACGTGACCAAGAAGGCCTTCAACGATGCGTGGGCACTCCAACTCACCTCCGGTGAGAGCAAGGGCGCATGGATCTGGCTCAACTTCCACAACGGTCCCTGGGAGTCGAATGAGTCACAGTACTGGGGTGCCACCCTCGCCGCCGTAGGCGTGGGCCTCGCCCCCGACCAGTACAGCAGCGATCCGAGCATCGCTAAAAATCTCATGTTATTGCGAACCTATCTCACAGCAAACTACGACAAGCAGCCGCTCATCAACCAGATCGGTCTCCTCTGGGCCTCCGCCCGTTACCCTGGCTTGCTTAACAAGCTTCAAAGGGAGCAACTCACGGAAAAGATCTTTGCCTGCCAGGCACCCGACGGCGGTTGGAGTCTGACCGCACTCGCCCCGTGGAAGCGCCGCGACAGTACCCCGCTTGCGACCAGCAGCGATGGCTACGCTACAGGCCTTGTCATCTACGCACTCGAGCAGGCAGGCCTCGCTCATAAACGTCCTCAGGTCCGGCGCGCCGTCACCTGGCTCAGGCAGAATCAGGACCACGCCAGCGGTCAATGGCTTGCCTACTCTGTCAATAAGCAGCGCGACCTCTCGACTGACGTTGGTCGCTTCATGAGCGACGCCGCTACCGGTTACGCCGTCATGGCCCTCGAAAAGGCCGACAAATAGCTGCCCCCAAGACCAGCAGGACACCGTTGTCAGGTCCGCGAACCACACACGAAAGGCCAGCAAACTCTGCTTGCCTTTTGTGTGTAGTGGTCTGTCTCGGTTCTAGGGGTTGGTCGGGGTCTGGGGCGGACGCGCTGGTGCCGATCACCCCGTAGTAGAGGTTCTGGTAGACCTCATAGTCGAAACTGTCTGCAGGATTGCAGGGCGAGACCGAACCACCGGGCAGCCACCCATGTGCAGAGCTACATCGGGGACGGTCCGAAAGCTCTTGTTCCCAGTGCTGACGAGAAACTGATAGATGGGCTTGGTAAAGATGACACTGTCCCCACCACCTGATCCCCACACGCTGCCGGTTGCGCTGGTGCCGAAGAAGATGTCCTCCGTGAGCGGATCGGCATAAGCCTCTTCGCTTACGTAGGCGGAGTTGCGTGTGGCGCCATCGAAAGTCGTCGCGAGATCGGTCCCACCGTTGATCAGGGAATCTGGGATGCGACCAGAGCCATGATGAAAAGCCATGAGCCGAATCGGAAGGGACACCCGCGCTCAGACTCTCAACGCTCCCTGAGAGGACTCCTGTTTCTTCCCGATGGTCGCCGGCTGAGCCCGACGCATGCCACAAAAGGAACCCGGCGCTACCCCTACTATTTCTCGGCCGCGGACATTGCTTCAAGCGCCAAATCGGTGCGCCTTCCTGCGGTTGGGTTGGAGCAAGCGGTTGCAGAGACCGTTCGGGCGTTCTGATGAACCCTCTCCAACTCTCAGAGCACTTCAGCGCGTTCCACATTCGTAACACCCAGCGTCTCCTCATCTCCGCCGAAGGCAAAGCACTACGGCTCACAGAGGCCGCAACATCGGCGTCTCGCATGTTGGTCCGCTCCTTATTGCGCCGAATCACGATCCAGAACGGAAAGTTGAGCATCGAAATCGAACGCTCGAGCTTTGAGAAGGAACTCTTGGATACGCCGACTGGGCACCTTTCAGAGGAGCCGATCACCTTGACTGTCCGTTTGAGATTTGGCGGCGGGGACGTAAAGTGCGGCTTGTCCTTAAGGGAAGTCACGCTGAAGCTTAACCCGTATCATCGCTCATTCGCGCTGTCGCGATGGCGAGGGGAGTAGGCGGACCGGATCGCGGCTGGTGAAGTTTTCGACTCAACCAATTAGCCACAGAGTACGGCGTCGAAAGGTCCCATGCGCAGAATGTATTCCGATTCGTGGCACTTTCACCTCGACATATTGAAGCGATTCTAAGTGGACAGCATGAGGCAGGGCTCACCTTTGCCGCCGCTACGGCGAGCATTTCGCTCGAGTGGCATCGACAAAATCTATAGACTTCGTTCGGAACATAGTAATCAGCCTGGATCGCTGTGCTGGGTCTAATCGGATGAAAGCTACACCATAAGGGGGGAGGACCCGTTTCTCTGCACCGGTGCCCTGACACGGCCCTCTTGACGCGGCAAGGACCCCGTCCAGCGGACCTGCGCTTCGCTCGGAGCACCTCGCGCCATCCGGTCTCGATCGAAAATGGAAGCAGGCTGGACGATGGACTGGATGGCCCACAAGCCACACTAGATCGATCATTCAGGAACCGGTGCTGGAACCCGACGCAATCTCTCGGTGACCTCTCAGTTGAAGCATAATTGTTGGTCTCATGGAACGTCCCTGCCGACTGCACTCAGGGCTGCGAGTGAAAAGTAGCCCTGCCAAGCCTAACGCCGACCGAATGCATCTCGTCAATGTGGAGATCAGGCGGCGGATCATCTCATTACCAGCGTTTTTCGTCGTAATGACGGAGGAGAGCACAAAGCATGAAGTGCCCCAGAGAACCGCTTCCATCCCTGCAAAGAGCCACCCAGAGCGGTGTCGCGACAAGTTGCCAAACCCAATCTTAGCTAAGTTAGCATTTGAGCTGAGACTTCAGCCAGACTTAGGCCGGGATGAGTCACTTCGATGCTGATAGTCCAATCGAACGATTCGCCGGGCGAAATTTGAGGTGCTCGCGCTACGTCTTCTGCCTCCTTGAGAGTGTTATAGGGAGCAACCGTTGGCTCAAGTGCTACTGCAACCTGGAGATTCTGCCCACTTGGCGGCCAGCCTCCGTGACAGATCCACAATCCTAGATATGGAAGACAATCAGCATTAAAGCGAACGATCAATCCTTGGCGGCTCAAGCTCCTATACAAACCACACACGCCTCTGCGTAAACGGTTGGTGTACAACATGTCTGCGGTTCCTGCCGTGGAGGATCGTAAGAGACTCAGATCTATACATTCTCCTCGTCTCGATTGGTGAATAGGCCAGGCAATAACATCGCCTCTTTTACCGAGTAGCTCACTATGGGAGTAATCGAGTTGCAGCACGTCGACCTCTGGCGAAAGCACGATTCGATCTCCCTCATCAAACGCAAAAAGAGGGTGCCAGGCATAAAGAAAGGTTTCCGTCCGATCACCGAAGTTGGTGATGCGATACCTTAGTGTCAAAGTTTTGCCTTCAAGTGTCAGGTGCCGTTCGAAACGAAATGGCCGACTGAAACCAAGGGCATGCATTCGTATTGACCTTGTCTCATAGTCATCTACCGTCCATGGCAATCGCCAGAAATCACCGTGGTCGGGAACAGTTCGTCCATCAGAGGTTTGGCAAGCGCCTACGCTCGGCAAGCATTCTTCAGCGCCGGCACACGGCCCAGCTTCAAAGGGCATATGCCGGCCTGGTTGCGATGCCAAGCGCTCAGGATGTGGCTGCGTGAAGAACTCCTGATCGGATCTCATGCTTAGCAGTGAAGCGATACGCCCCCCTTCAACGGGGATAACATCGACGGAAATCTCTGTGTTCCGCAGTACGAATAGACTCTGCACAGTTGCACCCTTCCAAAAGCCAATACAGCTCGCGCTCGGTTCCGGTCCGACGGATCAATCGACCTCTCACCTATAGATGATTTTGGAGTGGATCGTGGAGAGTGCAGGGACCTCACCTTCCTTCTCAGATCGGTAAGGTACACACTCTCAGGAACAAAGCATTACTCCAGCTTCACACCTGAAATTCTGGCAACAAAACTCCCACTGCAGAGAACATCCTGTCGAAAACAAAAGGTCTTGACATCCTTATCGTAAGCTCTATACGGTTGTCACCGGTAACGTACACAATATTTTGCAGCGCCAACGTTCTCCCTCATGATTGCATGGCAAGCAGTGATCAGGCAGATCGACGAACCGATGAAAGAGGTAGCTATATGAAAAGCACACTGCATACGACAGTGCTGAAATTAGGGCTTACTTGCGCGACTCTGACCATAATCGCGCCACTCCTTTTCCCGGCCGAAGCGATAGCCCAAGCTGACCAGGGTGCGATCACCGGCTTTGTGAAGGACCCAACCGGAGCCGTCATCCCGAACGCAGATGTCACGGTCGTCAACACGGACACCGGGCTAAGTCTCAACGTAAAGAGTAATTCCAGCGGCGTCTTCGTCTTTGCACCTCTCAAGATCGGAAACTACTCTGTAACGGCTACAGCGCCGAACTTCGCGCCCCTGACCCAAACCGGTCTTCGGGTCGACATTCAAACAAGGCTTGGCGTGAACCTCACCCTGCAGCCAGGCTCCGTTGCACAGACCATCGATGTAGGCACCCAGGCTCCTCTGTTGCAGACGCAGGATGGCTCCGTGCAGCAGGTGATCTCTGCGCAGTCGATCGATAACACTCCGTTGAATGGACGAAACTTCGTCTACATCGCACAACTGACGGCTGGAATCGCCCCTCCAGGAGGCAACACCCGCGGTGCTGGTTCAGGTGACTTCGTTGCCAATGGACAGCGGGCCACGCAAAACAACTTCATTCTCGACGGAGTCGACAACAACACTAACCTGGTCGATTTCCTCAACGGCCAGACCTACGTCGTGAGACCGCCGCCCGATGCACTGGCGGAATTCGCGGTCCAGACAAGTAGCTTCAGTTCAGAGTTCGGACACTCTGCCGGCGCTGTCGTCAACGCGAGCATCAAGAGCGGTACTAACCAGATCCACGGAAGCCTCTGGGAGTATCTGCGCAACACCGCCTTCGACGCGAAGGACTGGGAAGCGCAATCGATTCCGGTGTACCACGAGAATCAGTTCGGAGCGACTCTAGGCCTGCCGATCCTCAAGAACAGGCTCTTCTACTTCGGCGATATCGAAGCCAACCGCATCGCTCGCAGCAATCCCGGAACCTACAGCGTTCCAACGGCGCTGATGCGCAAAGGAGATTTTACAGAGCTGCTGAACTCCACGCTCAACGGACAGTCAGTCCAGCTCTACCAACCAAACTCCGGCGGCGGTGCGAGCAACACGTTACAGTGCAACGGTCGTAACAATGTCTATTGCGCCAATCAGATAAACGCAGTCGCCCAGAACATCCTCAACCTTTATCCGCTCCCGAACGCAAACGGAGGCAAGACAACGAACAACTACGTAGTCAACACGCCGACTCATAACAATACCGTGCAGTGGGATCAGCGCATCGACTGGAACGCCACCGCCCGCGACCAGGCCTATGCCCGGTATAGCTATAGCCGTGTTGTCACGTTGAACGGCCTGCCGCTTGGACCGATCCTGGACGGCACCGGCTATGGCGGAGAACGCGATCTCAGCTTTGCACAAGATTTTGTCTTCAGCGAAACTCATTTCTTTACGCCATCATTTACAAATGAATTTCGCTTCGGATTCAACGCAGGGAAGTTCAGCTTTCTACAGCCAAACGCAAATGTCAATCTCTCTCCAACCCTTGGCTTAGGTGGTGTTCCGTTCTCGCCCAATGAGGGCGGTCTCCCGCTCGGTATCGTCTACGGTATCAGCCAGTGGGGTTCCGTCGGGACATCCAACGAATCGCAAAATGTTTACCAGATTCTCGACAACGCTTCGAAGACGATCGGTAAACACAATTTGCGCGTTGGTGCCTCCATGCAGTCCATTCGTTTCTTCAATCGGTACGCTCCATCCTCCCTCGGCAACTACTACTTCACCGGTCTTTATACGAGCGACCCTGCATTGTCCAATAAGACAGGATCGGGTGTAGCCGACTTCCTGGCCGACCAGATGAATACCTCCGCGTTATCCTCTGCGCCAAACATCAACAATGCCCTCTGGTACGACGCCGCTTATGTGCAGGATGACTGGAAACTCACCTCGCACCTGACTGTAAACCTGGGTCTTCGCTACGACTACTACGAACCCTACAAAGAAAATTCGCACATGCAGGAGAACTTCATCCCGGGCTCACTAGGCTTCGGTACCGGAACTGGAACCCTCATTCTTCCGAAGCAGATTCAAAACACGGTGTCACTCGGAACCAGGCTGCCATCGATCCTCGCGAAGGATGGGATCGGCGTCTCGTACATCGATAACGAGCGCCTCGTCAGCGCGCAGCTAACCAACTTCGCTCCACGCATCGGAATCGCCTATCAACTCGATCCGCAAACAGCAGTTCGCGCCGGATACGGCATCTTCTACGGAGGCCTCGAAAGCCAGGGCGGAACGAATCTCGGAGATAACTTCCCATTCCGTGGACAACTCAACGTTAATCCAGTTAGTTGCTCCCTCGGTAATTGCCCTTCAAATGGCATCACCCTCGAAAGTGGAGAGGGCGCACAGTTTGCCGCTGGCTTCCTGAACGCTGTTTCCAACCCCGGCTTCCACGCTGTCGAGCGTACTCCGAAGACGCCCTACACCATGAACTACAACCTTTCCTTCCAACGGCAGGTCACGCCCAGCATGGCGGCGACGATCAGCTATGTCGGCAACGTGTCGCGCCACCTCTCCACCTACTACGATCCAAACACGGTACGCGGACTTTACGCTCCAGGAACTCAGACACAAGCCTTTCAGCCCTTTCCCGACCTGGGCGGAATTGGTACGATCCTCTTCGCCGGAGTAAGTACCTACAACTCGCTGCAAGCCAAGCTGGAGAAGCGTGCGTCACACGGACTTACGTTCTTGTCGACCTACACCTGGGCGCACGCTCTGGATGACACAAGCTCGGCAGGCGGCCTATCTACCGCAATCGGGGACCGCAACATGGCGATCATTCCATTCATCGATGAGTACACCAACTCCGTCTACGATGTTCGCAACCGCTTCACCTTCAACGGCAACTACGAGCTACCCTTTGGAGTCGGTCGGGCTCATCTGACGCACCACGGCGTTCTCGATGAGATCGCAGGTGGGTGGTCCGGAAGTGCAACCTGGGTTGCACAGAGTGGAAGCCCGTTTACCGTCGGCAATAACAACAATACGGCGGCCGGCGGTAGTGCTCGAGCGATTCTCGTTGGCGATCCATATGCTCCCGGCGGAACTCCCGATCCGACCTCGGGCCTTACCCCTGATCAGTGCCCAACACAGACCAGGACGCGCCTGCACTATTACAATCCTTGCTCATTTCGCAATCCGTTACCGGGCAACCTGATCGCGCCTGTTGGCACCGCGCCAACAGCAGGACAGATCGCTGGTCCTATCACCGATGAAGCCACGGCTATCCGTTTCCTTGGCGGTCGCCAGAACGTCCTCTACGGTCCCGGCTACTACAGCGTCAATGCATCACTGTTCAAGAACTTTACGACCTTTCGCGAACAGTACCTTCAGTTCCGTGCTGATGTCTTCAACGTCTTCAATCATCCCACGCTTGGCAATCCTTCCGATACCTCGCTTGACTCTAATGCCGGACAAATCACTGGACCAAAGTTTTTTCAAAACAACACGCCAGACTCCCGCTTCTTTCAACTCGCGTTGCGGTACGCTTTCTAACTTTCTCCGGTACCGTGTGCCGAAGCCTCAAGGGCCTATGGCACGCGGTCTCTTTTCTGCACCTGGTCGCGACGAGGAGTTACTCCGCTATGAAAGCATCAGCCATATTCACGTCTTTTGGTTTACCCGCGTTCGTGCTCCTCCTGGCCAACTTTCCCTGCTCTGCACAAACAACTGTCACGCCATCAACACCAGTCGCCCTGGCTTCGCCCAATGGTCAACTCATCCTGCGCTTCACAACTCGTCCCGACAAAAGCTCCTCGCCCGGCGCAGGCAGGTTGTCCTACTCCATCACCTTCCATAACAAGCCGGTGATCGATGATTCCGACCTGGAATTGAACCTGGGAGAAGGATCCGCCCTTGGTCGAGACGTTGCCATCACCGGTTCGGAGCCATCTAGCGGAATTGATGATTACACCCTACAGAACCAAAAAGTGAGCAAGGTCCATGACGCGTACAACAGCGTGATGCTGCATACTGGCGAAACCGGTACGCACGCACGTAAACTCGACATCGAAGCGCGCGTCTACAACAACGGAATTGCCTTTCGCTATCACGTCCCACAAGCGGGCGGCTCCTCGTCTGTTGAGCTACGTGGTGAGGGCACCGAGTTCCGCCTGAGTACGGATGCCACAGACTGGCTTCTTGCTCTGCCGAACTACCGCAGCAGCTATGAGAGTGAGTACGTCAAGCTTCCAACCTCAGCCCTGAGTAATCAGGGTGGTGTGTCGAGCAGCTTCCTCATCGGCCTGCCGCTCCTCATGCATGAGCCCGGCACCGCTTGGGTTTCGCTCATGGAGGCTGACATCGAGGGCAACACCTCGCTCTACGTAACCAATCCCTCCGGTAACTGGGCTGGCCACTACTTTCAGGCGAAGCTCTCACCCCGATTCGATCGACCGGACCTCGCTGTCACGAGTACCCTCCCCTACCATTCTGCGTGGCGCGTCCTCGCTATCGCTGATGACCCAGGCCGACTCGTCGAATCGACCTTGGTCTACGATCTAAGTCCTGCCAGTCGCGTCACGGACACCTCTTGGATCAAGGCTGGTAAAGCCTCGTGGAACTGGTGGGTCAACGATGTTGACGCGCAGGGCAAGCCCGCCTTCACCACCGAGAACATGAAGCGCTACATCGACTTTTCCGCGCAATCGGGCTTTCCTTACTTCATGCTGGATGCCGGATGGGCTGTAGGCCGGGACATCACACGGATGAACGGCAAGATCGATGTTCCTGAACTGACTCGCTACGCTGCTACAAAGAACGTAAAAGTATGGATCTGGTGCTACTCCGAATCCGTCATGAAGCAGATGCAGGAAGCATTTCCGCTCTTCGAAAATTGGGGTGTCGCCGGAATCAAGATCGACTTCATCAACCGCGACGATCAACAAGGAGTGCAGTTCTATTACGACACGGCTCGCGAGGCCGCAGCGCACCACCTGATGGTCGACTTTCACGGCACTCGCACACCCTGGGGTCTGGAACGTACCTATCCGAATGTGATGAGCTACGAAGGTGTGCTCGGGCTTGAGAACAATAAAGTCGGACGGCGCGATAGCCCGACCGATCGTGCCGTCTTCCCTTTCACTCGCCTGTTAGCAGGTCCAATGGACTACACTGCGGGTGCCTTCCGCAACGCTACCGAAGATGGCTTCAGCGCGCGGGACAGCGAACCTATGGCTATGGGAACACGTGCCCAGCAACTCGCTCTCTACGTGATTTATCAAACTCCGTTTCAGATGGTCTCCGACAGCCCGCAGGCCTATGCTGGTCAGCCTGGTTTCCAGTTCATAAGAGACGTCCCCGTCACCTGGGATAGCGTGCACGTGATCAACGGCATACCCGGAGAGTTCGCAACGATCGCGCGACAGCATGGTGATTCCTGGTACATCGGCAGCATGACAAACTGGTCGCCGCGCACCCTGACCGTGCCACTCGACTTTCTCGCTCCCGGTCAATATACGGCGGAGATTTATGCGGACGGCCCTAACGCAGATACCCAACCCACCCAAATCGCCATCCGCAAACAGACTGTACGCCGCGGCCAGACCCTGACTCTCAAACTAGCGGCAGGCGGCGGATGTGCCATCAGGATTGTGCCGGTCGACCAACACTAACCGTCGGCTATTCCTCGTCAGTGTCCGTGATCAAGTGTGAAAAGAGAGGAAGATTACTACGCAGGATGACATGCGGCGCGAGCCACACCGCTGGATGCTTTTTGCCGGGGTGCGTGAGCAGTCCGAGCATACTCTCGAACGCCATCTTGCCTTGTGTATACGGACGCTGATGAAGTGTAGCGAGCACCTTGCCATACTCCAGCAGCGGCACAAGCTCACGGAAGAGGTCTGTAGTTATGACCTGAACGGTTCCTAACAAGCCGACCTCATCCAACGCCCTGATTACGGGCATACTGTTCGCCGTGCTGAGATAAAGTCCCGCCGGACGGTCCGCTTGCTTCATCAATGCCAGCGCCTGTCGGTAAGCCTCTTCCGGCTTCTCATGGTTCTCCAGTGCAGGTAGCAAGGTGAGGTGAGGAGCTTGCAGCGCCAGCGTGGCCGCGAATCCCCGAAGCTTCTCCGCATGGTCGAACGTATGTCGTTCGCCCGTAAAAATGGCGACATTAGCCTTGTCTCGCAGGGTCAGAGCCAGCAACTCAGCAGCGATCGCTCCACTGACATAAGCGTGGGCGGCCACAGTCCCGCTTCGATCCGTGTTCGGTGCATCGCTGCCAACACAGAGTGTTGCCGTACCACTGCGCGCAAACTTCTGAATGAGTGAATGGAATTGACGAGGATCGCCGGGCACAAAGATCACTCCATCATGATGCTGGCCAAGTGCGCTCTCCATCGCCGCGATGTCACCAGAGCCAAGCCGTGCGTATTCATAGAACTCCAGCCCGACCTGCATCCCGACAGCTGCCGCAGAAGCCGCGCGTATACCCGCCCGCATTGGGTCGAAAAAATGTGCGATGTACTTCGGCAGCACAACACCGATTGAAAGCCGACGGTTGAGTTTCAAAGCCTGTGCGGCAAGATTCGGCTTATAGCCAAGCTTGTCAGCCATAGCCAGAACTTTGACCTTAGTCTTCTCGCTCACACCCGGGCGTCCGTGAAGTGCCCGATCAACCGTACCGATCGACACGTTCAGGGCGTTCGCAATATCCTTGATCCCGGCATTGGCTGCGTCATTTTTCATAGGATGGGTTTGTCTCATTCGTGTGCACGTTCGCCCACGATTGTCTCATCCTTGATCTCCGAGGCCGCCAGAGCAAGGCGGGTCGTCCCGCCCCTGTATCTGCGACGCCGCGCGATCCCTGCGGCAAGTACCAGCTCGGAAGCTCTCCCTAGCGCTTTTCGCCACTGCTTGCCACCATGCCCACATCCGCACCATTGTTAGCCGAGAACACCGCGTGCACAGCGAAGCTTGTATCCGCGCGGCACCCCGACGAGAAGAGAATCGGTATCTCCAGGCTGCGCTTTCCTCCCGGTGCAATCAAACCCAGCACAGACGGTGTAAGCATCAGCACGGATGCTTTGCATTGAGCATCGCCTCCCGTGGGCACAACGGTAAAGGTGTTCACCTCTGCCTTCGAAGCAGGACCGACACCATCATTCGTCAGCGTCAACTGCCACAAACTGAGGCCGCCCAGCTTGGCCTGGTGCGTCACAACACCATGAAGATCGGACGCATTTACAACCGGCCCAACAGTGATGCTATCCAGTCCCGGTGCATATCCCTGAGGATTTGGATTGGTGATCGTCACCGTATTGTCCCCGGCCGCAAGAACAACCGGTAGGACAACCGGCACAGGCGAATCAAACGTGCTTCCATCTAAATCAAGTTCCGTCAGAGGTCCGCCGTTCAACCCGACATACAAAGATCGAGGACCGCTCGTCGTATAGTCCACCTCAAGTTGGTAGGTTCCTGCCTGTGCGACATGTACATGCGGAAACACGACACTATTCTGCGTTCCTGCTCCAAAGTTGCCCACGTAAGCGCCGCCCGAGCAGAACGAACAACCTCCTACACTCGCCGTTCCCGTCAACTGTGCAGCCTCAGCCTCGTACGTCGTAAATTGCGGTGCAAGCTCCTTGCCATCTCCACCGATCACGATACGATCCAGATCGGCACCATAAGTTCCCGGATTGCCAAACGTAATCGTGTTCAAACCTTTACGAAGAACCACTGGAACGCTTGTCACCTGAGGAAGATTAAAGCTCCCACCACTAAGATTCAACGTCGCCGGCGAGCTGCCGTTCACGGCATACACCAACGCTCGCGGACCCTGCGCAGCGGCATCAACCTCCATTCGGTACGTTCCCGCTGATTCAGCAAATACATTGTTGAATACAACATCATTCGTCGAAGGCGATGCCCCAAGATAGCTGACCTTAGAGCCACCCGAGCAAGCTGCACACGTCGATATGGTCGCATTGCCGGTCAGCATCGCAGCTTCAGCCTCATAGCTCTGACCGGCAGCAACAACAGCTTTATCAAACGGTGTCACCTTCAAGAGCCGTGAGCCATGTCCCAGCAGCGTCGTCGTGAAGCTTGCTGTGGACGCGCCAAGATCAATGCGATTCCAAACGTCACGTACTCTCGCCGCGCCACCAAATCCAAGATCGCTCCACCGAACAGTCACCGCACCGGGCATCCCGTTCAAGTTGTATAGCGCAACGTAGTAGCTCCCTCTTCCGGCATCGGCAATCCACACCGGTTGCGCTCCGCCAGTTACCTGCACACCCGGATGACCGCTCTGATCCACAGCAATCAACTCGTCGTTGGTGAACGCCGCTTTAGCAAAACTGTCGAGCTTCGTCAGGTCACCCCCAAGATAAATTGGAGAGTTTGCCATCGCCCAGATCGTCGTCGCTGTCTGCTTCTCTACATCGCTCAATCCATCACGGTCGCCGTCTCCAACATCGAGCGTATCCAGATCGTTCCAACCAACCTGCGCGCCCGCATCATGCTCCCAGCCCACACTGTCGTACTCGCGTAACGCGATACGCGCCCAATTTGTCAGCGTGCTGCATCTCCCCTCGCATTCAACGTCGTCATCGATCCGCCGAGCATTCGCAAACTGCTGCCACGTGCTCAGGTAGTCCTTATCCAACTGCCATGAGATCGTGAACCACATCGGTCGGCCGGTCAACGTGATCGCCTTTGAATACGCCGCCACATCCGCTCGGTTATCGATCGAAAGATCATTCGAGTAAGACCCGGGCGTCACCGCATCCAGCTTGATGAAGTCGATGCCCCACGATGCGAACAGCGCAACCACCGAATTTATATACTCCTGCGCTCCCGGCTTCGTAAAGTCCAGCTTGTCGTGATACGGATTCGGAGGCGTGCCACCAAACGCATTGCCGCGCGCCAGCGGGGTCACGACGATGTCCTGTGTATGGAGCGCTGTCCCCAGCACCGGATAGTTGCCGTCGACAGCCGGCTGCTCAATTCCGGGGATCCAATAAATCCCGGCCTTCTGACCATTCGCATGGATGTGATCGACCAACGCCTTCATATCCCACTGGCTGGCATTCGGTGTGGGCCTGCCATTTCCATCGAACGTCCCTTGCCATCCCGAGTCGACGTTGATGTACGTGAAGCCATGCTCCTGCAATCCGGAACTCTTCAGTGCATCCGACTGCGCCTGCACATTTGCCTGCGTCAGAAAGCTTCCATCCACCGTTTGCTGGCTGAACGTACTCCACCCCAAATACGGCTTCTGCCCTACCCCATTTACCTGTCCTTGGGCAGCCTTAGGAAGTATCGCCAACACAGCAGCGGACAACACACAGCAGCGAACAAGGTTAAGTCGCAGGTTAAAGCGGCAATTCGCAATCGGCATAACAGGCTCCTGAAGGATCGAAGTTCACATGGATCACCGCCATCTTGAGGCGATTCGCGCGGCGCAGAGTATTCAACCGTGTACGAACACGTTTGTCAAACCGGACTAGGACGGTATTGCTCTTTTCGCAAAGTAAGCTCGACGTTCAGAATCTGCTTTCTACAGCGAAGCCGCATTCGCACTACTCAATTCAATCTGCTCCAGCGTTTTACCCTTCGTCTCAGGCACCCACACAAGCACCAGCAGGCAGCCCAGCAGGCAGACAACGCCGTACCCGGTAAATATCCCGGCAGTCCCCAGCCAGGCGTTCAGGATCGGGAACGTATACGTCAGCAGGAAGGAAGCAATCCACAACGCGCTCACCGCAGCCGCAACTCCCTGAGACCGCACACGATTTGGAAAGATCTCCGCAATCAGCACCCACACGATAGGTGCAAGCGTAAGTGCATAGCAGGCAATCGCACTCAGCGTCAGGATCAACACCGGGGCCCCTCGCAGTTTGGCATGGTAAGCCCAGGCACACAGCAGATGCGAGACCCCGATGCCGATGCAGCCAAAGATCATTAACGGACGTCTTCCAACCCGATCCACCAGCAGCATCGCTCCCACGGTAAACACCAGGTTGATAGCTCCTGTAATCACGATGTTGAGAAACACATCGTTAGCCCCGTAGCCAGCCTGTCGATACACTTCAGCAGCGTAGTTGAAGAGCGTGTTGATCCCCGTCCATTGCTGAAGCACCGCCAGCGCTATGCCGACCAGCACGATCCGCCGCACTCCCGGTCGCCATAACTCGCGCCAGCTTGCAGGCTCAGTCGCCACCTCTGCCCGTACAGCCCGCTCGATATTCGTCAATTCGACATCCGCATATCCCTGACCGCCGATCCGCGTTAGTATCGCGCCCGCTTCACGTTGACGTCCACGGCTCAGCAGCCAGCGCGGGCTTTCAGGAATAAACAGCGAAGCGACCACAAAGATCAGGGCCGGCACCACCACAGCGGTAAACATCCAACGCCAGCCTAGTTGCACGTTCCAGCTCTGCAACAGGGCCTCTCCACCTAAGTCCGCAACCACAGGACGAGCAACCCGCCAATTCACAATCTGCGCCGCCAGGATCCCGACAACGATCGCAAACTGGTTAAGACTTACCAGCCGCCCGCGAATCGCCGCCGGGCTAATCTCAGCGATATAAAGCGGCGACACATTCGAGCTGAACCCGATCGCGACTCCACCCACGATCCGCCAAAGAATAAAACTGTTGAAGCTGTAAGCCCAGCCCGTCAGTGCCGACGACACGGCAAAAAGAATCGCCGCAACAAGCAGCACGCGGCGTCGTCCAAATCGCTCTGCAAAGTATCCCGCCGTAAGCGACCCAATAAGACAACCAACCAGCGCGCAACTGTTAGCCCAGCCCACAATAGCGACGGAGGTCAGGTGAAAGTACACTTCGTAGAATTGCCGCGCACCTCCAATCACCACCCAGTCATATCCGAAGAGCAACCCGCCGAGCGCCGCGATAAACGCGATGCCCCACACATACCCTGTACGCTCTGCCTCTGTCTGTATCCCACCTTCGTCGAAGAGTATCGGTGTCTGCATCAGGTCATCGGCCGTTCAACATCGTTGCAAGGTCAACGGCAGCAGCATAGTTCCCATCGAGCTCCAGCACCTCGCCAAGCATTTGAAGCCCTTCGCTCGTCGCCCCAAGGCCAAGGAGTGACTGGGCCTGCAGAAAGCGAGCCAGCACGGTTTGTCGCTGCTTCATGTCCTCTCGAAACAGAAGCATCGCAGGCAATGAAGTAGCAAAATAATCCAGCTTGGGAGTCTGTTGTTCCAGCGCACGACCATAGCTGCCAATCTGCTCAAACAAAAGAACTGCCTCATCCTCGCGTCCCAGCTTGCGCAACGCCATCGCGCTCCAATATGCCATGTCGGAGATCGTCTGTACCTGCATCTGCTGGAAGTCGCCACGCTGCCGCGCCGCACGCTCCCAGTGTGCAAAAGCTCGCGCAGTGTCTCCTTCATCGGCATACGCGACACCTAACCAGAAGTCCACATGGCTTCTGTTGACGAGCAGGTGAAGCGCCTCTCCAAGGTTCTTCGGAGGATGGAGTGAGGCCTGCAGGCGTGCCACCGCGGCGTGCGGTTCTCCCGAAGTCAACGCCTCGCGTGCGAGCAAAATGTTTGCCCGAACATACTGTCCGAGCACCAGTCCTTCCCCGCCCTCCCACGGTCCAAACTGCCGCGATTCCAGCACCTTCAATGCCGCCGCCGGCCTCCCCTTGCTATTCAGCAAGAGGATCAGCTCATACGAAAGATCATCGCGACATGGGACAAGCTCCCCCTCATCCTCGAGCATGCACAGCCGCTCGTCAGAAGACGCTCCCGTCCTCTTCAGCAACTGATCCTGTTCGTACAGAATGCGCGCATCATGCGGCGAGAGTTCCCGAGCCTTCGCAAACGCTGCAAGCGCACGCCTCTCATCCCCGCGAACATTGAAGTAAGCAAAACCAAGATTCCGCCACGCCGTTGGGAACTTTGGATCCAGTTCTACGGCACGCTCCCACGCTTCGATTGCCTCGTCATGGCGCCGGCGGTCGTAGAGCAGATTCCCAAGATAGTAGGGCGCGCGCGCGTCCGCCGACTGCTTGGCCATCGCGCCTTTCAGCAAAACTAACTCATCAAGCCGCACCGGAAATACATAGTCCGCACTTGCCGCCGCTGCCGCCCGATACCTACCAGCGCTCTCTTCATCCTTGCCACATCGCGACAGCACATCGGCTGCAGCATACTGCAGCATCGCGTCACTGCCATCGTTTACCGGAGGCATGTCTGCATTCAGCACCGCTAACGCCTCATCAAACAAGCCCGCACGTCGGAGGTCAAGGCCCAGGTCCAGTCGGCGCTGCCCATCCTCCGGCACCTCGCCGTCAGCCAGCCAACGACTCCCGATGTCGAGTGGATCAAGCCCGCGCGTCTCTTGCAGCAACTCCTCAGCCTCATCACTCCGCTTCAAAGCACGTAAGACGGTCACCTTCAAATTTCGTGCATTCAGGTTATCCGCTTCGGCCCTGAGCGAGCGATCGATATGATCGAGCGCGGCGTTCCAGTCCTTCAGGCCGCAATCCATCTCCGCAAGCCGCTGATAAGCAGGCCCACGCCAGGCTGCATTCCATGTGCTCTTGTAAAACGCATCATAGGCCTCCTCCGGGCGCTCGAGATAACGCAGCGTCAGCCCAAGGTTGTAGTGCGGTTCGCCATCGTAAGGATTTGGATTGCGCCGCGTAAGCCGTTCAATGGCGGTACGCAAGTACATTTCAGCCTTCGCAAACTCTCCTCGTCGAAGGTGCCACCGACCCAGCACATGGTTCGATCGACTATCCTCCGAATCGCGCCGAACCGCTTCTAGCCAATACAGCTCCGGAACGCGAGTCGGATGCCGATACTGCTCAAGATGCAACCCAATCAGGTAGAGTTCGTCATTGCTTCCAACGTCCTCAGGCAGTGGAGGTTCGGTCGCCAACTCAGGCAGTTCAGTTGGCTCAATGGCAGTTGGCGTGTAATGCAAGAGCACCGCATCAGCGGCCATCAGCAGAATTTCAACGCTCTCCAGGGCAACGTTAGAAGTCTCCGGCAAAGAAAAGTCAAGATGCTGTGGAACCCCACTCTGCATGTCAACAGTCGCTGAAGCAAACTGAGTATCACCTGCCAGCAATCGCAAGGTACACAAGTCGTAGTCAGCCGTAGTCTGCACATGAACTCGAACTCCCGCAGCGACTCTTTCCACCCGCACCGCGCCATATAGATTCGCAACGTCCGGTACACCAATCTCGAAGATGGGATACCAGAATTGGCTGAACGTCTTGGTCTCTCCCGGCGCAAGAAACGAAAAATCAGGCTGATTATCCGTATATACACCTGACATCAATTCAACGTACGGTCCATCGCCATCCGTCAAACTACGATCCCACGCGTAGCCAAACTCATGATTGCCCCAAGTCCATTGTTTCTTCCCAGGTGAGATATGATGACTGGCCACGGCCACCGTTCCCGCGTCAGCCTTGTGATCGTAGCCACCAAAAAAATCACCTTGCGAACCGACGATCATGTAACTCGTAGGAACCGGAATATTCGCATACCAGCCAAGATCGTTCGCCGCGTACGATCCGTCCGGCACAAACTCTGCAGGCATCTCGTCCGCAGCTACTCCTACACGCGCCCTCTCGCTGTAATCGATGCCGTAGTAGGTCTCCTTACTGAGCGGATACTCGGTCACCGCCCGCTTCGCGTGGTCTGCAGCAAAGTGCACATCATGAGGAAAGAACGACTGGTACTGCTCATGGACGCGTGTAGCCACATTCGCCCACCACAAAAACGTCTGTGTGTCTTCTGTACGGTTATAGAGACGCACCCGCACCTCCAGCGTTGCCGAGCCGGGTCGCAGTCGAATTCCGTGCATTCCCTTCATGCGCGTCATCGGATCATGGTCACTGCACCACACTGTCACCGCACCATCCGGCTCACGTTCAATTGCGATCTCTACCGGCATGTAGGTCGCCGGGCGATGATGCTGCGGCCAATTGAACTCCACACCGCCTGAAATCCATGGGCCGGCAAGTCCCACCAGCGCCGGCTTGATCACGTTCTGGCGATAGAAGAAGTCATAGCCCGTCCGCTTGTCCAACCCCACATGGATGCGACCTCCAATCTCCGGCATTACCATCAAACGCAAGGATTCATTCTCCAGGTGCACGGCCTCCCAACGCTTCAAGCGAGGCTCAGTCTCAATCGCATCGACGACCGGCAGCGGGTACACTCGGCCGCTGCTTCCCTGATAAACGCGCTGTTCGAGAAATAGCGGGTTTATATCTGCCGTAGCCGGGCTGTACGTAAGCATCGTCACAGGCTCACTCCATACCTTGACCGCGCCCGCCTCGGAGATCGGGGCGGGCGGCAATTTCAGCGTTGAACTTGGTTCAACCCGATGTTTTTTCACCCAACCCTCTTTTTCTGCCGCTTCAAGTCGACAGGACAGGCATCACCTTTGACGGAAGCCTGCCCTTCGAAATAGAACGTGTACGTTACCGTGTATAAACTGTAGAAAGGGTAAGTGATCTTGTCAAGAGCACAACGAGGAGAGCACGTTGACAACCTCAAGACGCAACTTCGTATTGGGTTCTGCTGCTATCGCCGCGTGCCCCCCACGATTCGGCAAAGCGGCTATAGCGGCTAAGAGTGTTCCGTCGGAATTCTGGTATTCCAAGCCCGCTACCCGCTGGATGGAAGCTCTTCCACTCGGTAATGGCCGGATCGGTGCCATGATCTACGGCGAACTCGATGCAGAGCGGATTGATCTTACCGAGTCGACTGTATGGTCCGGCGCTCCAAGCAACGCGAACGTTAGCCCTAGCGGGCTTGAGAACCTCGCTGCCATACGCGCTCTCGAGTTCGCGGGCCGCTACGGTGAGGCCGCCCGGCTATGTCAAGAACATCTCCTGGGACGCGCCGAGTCATTTGGGACCCACCTTCCGATGGCTACGCTCCAAGTCGCCCTCGAAGGGCAAGCAGCGGTTGAGAACTACCGTAGGTCTCTGAACCTTTCAGATGCGATTGCCGATGTCCAGTATGTGCAGGATCGTCGTATGTTTCGACGAGAGTTTTTCTCCTCCAATCCTGCAGATGTTCTAGTCGCTCATCTCACGTGTGACCGACCGAAGTCGATGAGCGGCGTCATATCGTTCGCGCCGCTCATCCTGCCCGGCGCCGTAAGTTCACCTGTTAGCAACACGCTTGTCCTCAAAGGACGTGCATTGGAACATTTGCATAGCAACGGGCAACAAGGCGTTTCCTTTGAAACTCGCGTCCGCCTTCTTGCCGATGGAGGCCAGATTGCCACGGACGGCAGCGTCCTTCATTTTAAGAACGCCGATTCGATTACGCTTCTGATCGCCATTGCGACGAACTACCGCCGGGCTGATGTTTCGACTCGCTGCGAGAAGACTTTAGACGATTGTCGCGGGATGACCTTTAAGCGCCTTCGGGCAGCTCATATCGCCGACCACCGGGCCCTCTTCAATCGAGTCACTATCGATCTAGGTACTAACCCAAGAGCGGAGATGAAGCCGACAGACCAAAGACGAAAAGCCGTTCAAGCCGGCGAAGTTGATCCGGGACTTTCGGCGCTTTTCTTTCAGTATGGGCGATATCTAACCATCGCCGGTTCTCGTCACACTTCTCCCCTGCCGCTTGCTTTGCAAGGTATCTGGAACGACGGACTGGCCTCGAGCATGGGATGGACCGACGACTTTCACCTCGATATCAACACACAGCAGAACTACTGGCTTGCCGAGGTGGGCAATCTCTCCGAGTGCCAGACGCCACTGTTCGACTTTGTCGACAATCTCCGCGTTGCCGGGCGAACCACCGCACGCGAGTTATACGGCATGCCAGGCTGGGTGTGCCATGTCGTCACCAATCCTTGGGGATTCACCGCCCCCGGGTGGGGACTTGGTTGGGGTCTCTTTGTCACGGCTGGCCTATGGATTTCACTGCAGCTATGGGAGCACTATCGCTTTAGTCTCGACAAGGACTTCTTGCGACAGCGCCTGTATCCCATCCTCAAGGAAGCTGCTGAATTCTTTCTGGCGTACATGGTTGTGCATCCCCGGCACGGATGGTTAGTGACTGGACCGTCCGTCTCTCCAGAAAACTCCTTCATTGCTCCTGACGGCGAACACTGCTCTGAATCGATGGGACCTACCTGCGATCGTGTGCTGGTTTTTTCGCTGCTGACGAACTACCTTGAGGCGTCAATAGTTCTTGATATTGACCACGAGTTTCAAGCAAAGGTGAAAACAGTGCGAGACAGTCTTCCGCCATTGCAGATTGGGAAACATGGTCAATTGCAGGAATGGCTGGAAGACTTCGACGAGGCGCAGCCCGGCCATCGTCATACCAGCCATCTCATCGCCCTCTATCCTGAACACCAGATATCGATTTCTGCTACGCCGGCCCTTGCTAAGGCAGCACGTGTCACGATCGAGAGGAGGATCACTCAGCCGGACTGGGAGGATTCGGAATGGAGTCGAGCGAATCTCATCAACTACTACGCCCGGCTATTGAATGGAAATGCAGCGCACCAACAGCTTCTCGGCTTGATCGCGCATGCCACAGAGGACTCGTTGCTGACCTATTCCCGAGGTGGTGTTGCCGGCGCAACGAGTAACATCTTCTCTCTTGATGGAAATACCGCGGGCGCAGCAGGAATTGCGGAGATGCTCCTTCAATCGCACGCTGGGGAGATTCATCTTCTCCCAGCCCTTCCTGCCACGTGGCCCAGCGGAAGCATTCGAGGATTGCGTGCACGAGGAGGGATAGAGGTGGCTATCGTATGGGCGAAAGGCAAGATGATCACTGCGTCCCTCACAAGCACACGGAACCAGAACTGCTTGGTTCGTTATGGAAGCGGCACTGCTTCCATAAAGCTTCCCCGAGGTTACAGCATGGATCTGTACCCCGATCAGTTCCGCACACACTAACGCCGTCAAAATAGTATGGGGTACTCAGTTGAGATCACAAACATATAGAGTGTCTTATCGTATCGCGTTGGCTTGCATCCTGCTAATACCTTTTATGCGGGCGCAGTCAGAGGCTACGAGTAGCGCTCCCGCCCTGAAGAGATTGAATGGACTTGGGAGGTTCGCCCGCACACGTAGATAAGACCCTCCCAAATGTGCTTTTGGTAGGTGACTCCATCACCAGAAACTACTATCCCGAAGTCCAGCGAGAGTTGATCGATAGTGCAAATGTCTACCTGTTTGCAACCTTTGCCTCGGTTGGCGATCTGCGTCTCATCCATCAGCATCATGCATCTCCTTCGCAATAGCAAACCACAGCTACTTTGAGAAGCGCTCGCGCTCGCCAGGCGGTCCAGGCTAGAAGCGACGCAGCAAGCATCAGCAGCAGGGAGCTCCGTTGCTTCGAAGGACCATTCCGTTCGTAGCAATCCGATGTGCGATCGATTTGAGATGACATGGCATCACAACACGAACTGGAGCCGCGACGAGAGTTCTTTTGTTTCAAGGGCTACGAGTACGAGAAAGGTCAGTACATCCTGATCGAGCCGTCGGAGCTCGCCAATCTACGCGTTCCCTCCAAGCACGTCATCGAGGTCACGCAGTTCGTAGGACTGAGCGACCTCATCCCCGAGTGGGTGGAGAAACCCTACTTCGGGACGCCGCAGGATGCCAGCCAGGCCGAGTCTTTTGCCGTCGTCCGCAAAGCGCTCCAAAAGACTGGGCGTGTGGCCATCGGCAAAATCGCCTCCTCCGGGCGCGAGCACGTGCTGGCGATTGCTGCAGCGGACGAGGGAGATCGCGGCGGGCTCATGGCCTACACCTTGCGGTATTCAAGCGAGCTGCGCAGCCAGAGCGACTACTTCCGCGACATCAAGGACGTGGAGATCGACGAAGATTCGCTCGAACTCGCTGAAGCTCTCATTGCTAAGCGATCAAGCAAGCTTGACATGAATAAGTTCCAAGATGGATACGAGGTCGCCGTCGAGGAACTGGTCGAGACCAAGATCCATCACCTGCCAGTTCCGACCGACGAAGTTCAGCAGCCAACACGTGGTAAGGTCATCAACCTGATGGATGCACTCAAGAAGAGCATCGGCGAGGACGAAGGCGCAAAGAAGAAGCCAGTCGCAAGCGTAAAGTCCGAGGCTAAGAAGGGCATGGATCTCGTCAAGACTCCCGCAAAAGCCGCACCCAGAAAGAAGTCCGCCTGAAACGATCAATCGTACAATTTACACATTCGGTCCAGCAACTCTCTACGGCATGGGAGAGTACGCGATGTGCGGTCGCTATCGACGTAAGTCGGACAAACAGAAGATTGCGGAAGCCTTTCACGTCAACGGTCCGGGCTTAGACTCGCTCATCCTTGAGCCCAACGATGACATTCGACCGACGACCTTTCAACCGATCATCCGAGCAGACGAAGAAGGCGCTTCATCGATGGAGCTCGCCCGGTGGGGCTTCATTCCCTTCTTTCACAAGGGCGACAAGTTTCCGCCGATCACGTTCAACGCGCGAGCCGAAGGCGTCGAGAAGGCTCCCATGTGGCGGCATTCTCTTGAGGCGAAACGATGCCTGGTACCGGCCGACTCGTTTTTCGAGTGGAAGCACATCGCGAAGAAGGGTAATCCCAAGTACGAGTTCTTAGTAGGAGGAAGTACGCCGTTCGCCTTTGCCGGTCTCTGGAGCGGCTGGACGAACCCCATCGATAAGACCGAGCTGCACAGCTTCACCATCATCACGACCGATCCGAATTCCTTACTGGAGCAATATCACAATCGAATGCCGGTGATTCTCAAATCCAGCGAGTACGCACGATGGCTCACTGAAGATCGAGTGCCGATCGACCTCCTAAGGCCATTCAACCCTGAAGCCATGACGGCAACCTGTGTTGATCCAGGGACCGCAGTCGCAGCTAATGAAGCCACTCTCTTCGACAGCCTCTGACAACTCTTAAGGACTGGCGACTCGGACAAACTAAAGTCTCGGCAATGTGCGCACGGGAAGCTAAGTGTGTCGACTGCTGGCGCGGACGATCTCGCGACGATCTTCGGCCCTCTGCTCTGCTACAAGACTTACAATTTTATGCATGTGCTCTCGCCGGTTTGTGCTCACCTTTGCCTTGATACTGGCTGCACCTATCGCAGCGCGAGGCCAGCATAGAGGGAAATCAGCCGCAGTCATCGCCCCGGCTGAACCCGAGCACCTCGACCTCGACATGTATTCCCGCATCCGCGACGAAGGCTTCAATCACTCTCATGTCATGGAGTATGCCGGCGCCCTGTTCGATGACATAGGCCCCCGCCTCACCGGTTCGCCCGCCATGGCACGCGCCAACGAGTGGACCCGGAGTCAACTCGCAGCCATGGGCTTGAGCGACGCCCACCTCGAAAGCTGGGGCGAGTTCGGTATGGCTTGGACCCAACAGAACGCCTCGCTCACGCTGGTGAAGCCCTCCGCATCCATTCTTCTAGCTCAGGCCACCCCTTGGTCGCCCGCCACTCCTGGCCCTGTCACTGCAGACGTAATTATGGTTTCCGGCTTGAACAGCGAAGCCGATTTCGCGCAGTGGAAAGGCAAGCTCAAGGGCAAAGTCATCCTCTATGGAGAAGCACCCGAGAATCCTTCTGTCGACCCAGACAACGTCCCGGCGATGGAGCTCTATAAACCCGGCAGTCCTCCTGTTCTTCCGTATTCCCTCCTAAAGCCGGATCGTCTCGCCAACTCCTCGTATGGACCAATTGAACCGATCTTCACCCACAAAACCTTCCTCGAAAAAGCCGCTCACTTCTTTGCTGCAGAAGGCGCTGTCGCTCTTCTAGAGCCAGGCGGGTCCGGCGGCACTCTCCACGACGATTCCAACTACTCCATGGGATGGTTTGTGTACCTACCCGACCACAAACAGCCCATCCCCGAAGAGGTCATCTCCGACGAAGCCTACGACCGCATGGGACGGCTCCTCGACCAGCATGTACCGACAAGTGTGACGATCGACGTAAACACGCGCTTCGGCGACGAACACACCAAAGGCTACAACACCATCGCGGAGATCTCTGGCATCGACCCTGGTTTTAGAGACCAGGTTGTCATGGTCGGCGGCCACCTCGATAGCTGGATCGCCGGCACCGGCGCCACTGACAACGGCGCTGGCGCCATCGTCGCCATGGAAGCCATGCGCATTCTCAGCACGCTGCACATACAGCCACGCCGCAGCATTCGCATCGCGCTCTGGAGCGGCGAGGAACAGGGAATCCTTGGCTCGCTGGGCTACGTCCAACGCCACTTCGCGACCCTGCATACCTCCGACAGCAAGGGAGATGCCAACCTACCGCAAGCCATGCGCCCCACGAGCGCTCCGCCCACCCTCAAGCCCGAGGCAGCCGGCCTTGATGCGTACTTCAACCTGGACTCTGGCTCCGGACGAATTACCGGCGTAGGTACACAAGGAAACCAGGGAGCCGCCACGATCTTTGCGGAGTGGATGAAACCTCTCGCCGACCTCGGCGTCACCTCCATCTCCATGCAGTCAGGCGCGGGCTCTGATGATGCGTCCTTCCAGATGGCGGGCCTTCCCGGCTTCGGCTTTGTGCAAGTGCAACGCGACTACCAGAGCCGCACCCATCACTCGAATCTCGATACGTACGAGCATCTCAGCGAGCCGGACCTTAAGCAGGCCGCAGTGGTCGAAGCCATCTTTCTCTACAACACCGCCATGCGCGACGACATGCTTCCCCGCCCAAGCCTCCCCGTCGGTATCGTCCCCGATAAGCCACTCGAAGGCCTCTATCCGGATGCGGCAAAGTAGCTCAAAATCGCTGCAGCCCAGAAGGGCTCTGCGCGGTCGTCTTCGGCGCAGGCCGACCCAGTAGACCTAAGATGTGGCCGGAGCAATCCTAACAAGTCGGCTTGAGTTTAACAATGCCGATCTCAACTGGCGAGAATAGGAAGTTGCACGTTTCCAGCCCCTAAGCTCGCTCACTTAGTGCATCGGCCATTATCACTCCTTAATAAGGGGAGCCTAATCGCACGATTCGGAGGCTACTAGACAGCTTTTTACTATTTATCAATCTCAAGGCACTTTATTTCAGACGACCTTTTGACCTCAAAATGCCGAAGACGAAAGCATTCCCAGTTGAGTGAGCTTTTCATAGAGCAACCGCCGGTGGATTCCCAACCTGCGCGCGGCATCCGACTTGTTACCGTGGGATGCCTTCAATGCTTGTTCAAGAAGATGGCGTTCCCACCTGGCGACCGCCTCGTGGAAAGGCAGTGCTTCGGCAGCCTGAGCGTCGAAAATGCCCGGCGCGGCACTCTTCTCTCTCGCTAGTTCTTCCTGTATGAGCTCGGCTGTGATTGCCCGGCCCCCGGCCTTGACGGCAGCTCGTTCGATCAAATGCTCTAGTTCCCGCACATTCCCGGGGAAAGAGTAGTTTTGCAAGGCCACAACCGTATCGGCAGCTAGGCCAGTCGCGGCGAGTTGATTTCGTTGAGCGTAGCGCGCAAGAAAATACTCTGCTAATGGAAGGATGTCGGATTGGCGTTCTCGCAGTGGCGGGAGCCGAACCGTAAAGGCGTTCAGGCGATAGAACAGATCAGCACGGAAGCTCTTCTGCTCGACATCATCCTCCAGCGGACGATTCGTTGCGGCAATGACCCTGACAGCTGCATGTATGGAAGCCGTTCCGCCGACCCGCTCGAAGGTGTGCTCCTGCAGCACGCGCAAGAGCTTGGGCTGAAGCGACAGCGGCAATTCTCCGATCTCATCCAGGAAGATCGTTCCGCCATCTGCGGCTTCAAACTTTCCGCGCTTCTGCGCGACTGCGCCGGTGAAGGCACCGCGTTCATGTCCGAAGAGTTCGGACTCCAGCAACTCGGGAGGCAAGGCTGCACAGTTGAGGATGATGAACGAACGACGGCTTCTAGCGCTGTTTTGGTGAATCGCGCGTGCAACGACTTCCTTTCCTGTGCCAGATTCTCCCAGCAGCAGGACTCCAACGTCGGTGGCGGCGACTCTGCCGATATTCTTGAAGACTTCAATCCATGCCGGCGAGTTGCCGATGAGCTGAGGCTTCGACCCTTCGTCAGATTCAATAAGGTCTTCGAGAGAGCTGTCTCTGAACCGTTGCTGTCTTAAGACTTCAACCTCGCGCTGCAATTCCATGTGACGGACTGCGCGTGCGACGGTGGCGAGGGCCAAGTCGATGTCGAGAGGCTTTGTAATGAAGTCATAGGCGCCAAGCTGCATCGCCTGCATCGCGTTCGGCCCGGTGCCATGGGCGGTGAGAATGATGACAGGCATCGTGGTCAGCAGCCCTTCGGACTGGAGACTCTTGAGAAACTGCTCTCCTCCTCCACCGGGCATCTTCCAATCGCAGAGCGTAAGGTCGGGGGTCGTCGTCTGAAGCAAGGCGATCCCTTCTTCAGCATTCGTTGCGATGCGTGTCTGATATCCGGCATCCGACAGCAGTTCCCGCAGCGTTTCACGAAAGTTGTGATCGTCGTCGACGATGAGCACTTCAGACATCTTGTCCTGCCTCTTCATCCGCCTGTCTTAGCGTATCGCGATCATCTTTATTCAGAGGAAGCCGGACTGAGGCTACGGCTCCTCCACCATCGCGGTTGGCAAGAAGTAACTCGCCTCCGTGAGCCTGCACAATCTCAAAGGAGATGGAAAGACCAAGTCCGGTTCCTGTGTCTTTAGTGGTGTAGAACGGGTCCATCGCATGACTTAGAACTGCTGGCGTGAACCCCCGCCCGTCGTCCGCAAAGTCGATCCGGGCAAATTCAGCATCAAGGGTTGTGCTGATCGTTACGGTTCCGCCCTCCTCGGCGGAATGCAATGCCGAATAAACGGCGTTCTCCATGAGGTTGTCGAATACCTGCAATAGCCGCCCTCGGTCTGCCGTGACGACAACTTGGTCTGTTGGCTTACAGATAATCTGGACACCTTTAGCCGCTTCTTTGTCCGCCCATGTCGAGGCAGTGACCGCGCATAGGTCATCGAGCGAGACAGTCTGGAGTTGGAGTTGGATCGGTCTGGCGAAATAAAGGAGACGGCTGATGATTGTATCTAGGCGGTCAATCTCTTCGAGGATCACCGCGCTGCTCCGCTTGGCTGCTTCCGCGTCAGTAGATCTCTGCCACATCTGCGTCCGCATTCTGATCGTTCCCAGTGGATTGCGAAGCTCATGCGCGATACCAGCGGCAAACTGCCCCAACGCGGAGAGCCGTTCGTTGTGACGCACCTGAGATTCCAACGTCCGCTCGTTCTCGATCTTCTCTTGCAGGGCGAAAGCCAGCGAGTCGATACCGTGGAGAACGCGGTCGAATTCTTCGAGCGGCGGACGGCCCTGCAACTGCTCACGAGCTGCCGGCAAGCCGCCCTCCATTGAACCCAATCGTTGAAGGACAATGTTCACTCCGCTGCGAATCTCAGTTGTAACGAATACCGCGAGCAGCGCGGTCATCAGCGCGGCGATGCCGAAGCCGACACTTCCAAATAAGAGTTCTCGGTTCTTGCCCCCCTCGATCCCGGGCAGACGCTCCATAAGCCAGGCAGCGCCAGTAACTTCATCGGTAGTCTCGGCGGGTTGACCCGTCTGTGACGGCTCATGGATCGGAGCCGCTACGAATAGGATGGCGTCGTGCGGCCCCTCAAAGCGAAAGGTCTTGATAGCGTTTGCCGCTACCGCTTCACGCGCGAGATTCTCAATGGTGGGCCGTTCTCTCTCCGGCATACCCTTCTCCGCACCTGGTCCCTCGTGTGTTGGGAAGGCATAGCCAATAAGAGCATCTGCTCTGGCGGCGTAAAACCCTCCTTCGACGCCGTCCTCGCGCTCCAAGGTTTCTGTCGAGATCTCCTTGAGAGGATCGGGCTTGGGAAAGGGGCGTCCTTTACGTTGAGGGGGACCGGGAGGCGGAGGTGCGCCCATGGGTGGTGGAGGCGGAGGAGGGGGCCCCGGTTCAATCAATAGCAGTGAATTATCTGCCGTCCGATGGTCGGCGTAGTTGCGTGCGAGACTGGCCGCCACGCTGACAAGATGATGCTCGGTCAGGGAGAGCGTTTCTGCATGGCGATTGCGGAGAAACGTAAACAAACTAATGGCGGCGGCTGCGAGGAAGAGAAACGTCAGAACGACGAGCAACAAGATGCGTGAACGAAGGCTTCTCCAAAATGTCTTCGGCATTCTGCTCCTCTCTTGTCCTGCTTTTTGGAACCTCTATCGAGCACCTGTTGTTATGGTATGCAACTTGGCCACCATCGGTATCGTGCCTGTTTTCGGTGGCTGTTACGAAGATCAGATGCTCAGAGCCTCTGCGATTGAGAACGATCTGTACGTAATCCGCACAGCAGGTGAGCGAATTGTGGTCATACACTGGGGGCTTCCGAAGTCTCGGCACCCCCAAATGTGCAGTTATTGCAGGACTTCGGCGGTTAGGAGAATTGGCACGCCGCTTGCCCTATGACAGGTAGAGGTATTGCCGATGAACATTCCATCTTCCCTTAAAATCACCGCAATCGGGCTTGCACTAAGCTCTGTGGCATTTGCACAGAGTCCAGCTTCCACGCCACCAGCGCCTCCCGCTGTTCCGCCAAATGCCGCGACAGCGCTTACTTTGCAGCAACTCCCCACCGTCACTCAATCCTCTCGCGTCCGTGCATTCAATGCCGGTCCGGGCGGAGAGGTACGCAGCTTGTACCTCCAGAATGGCAGCGTCGTTGATCTGGAGCCCGGACTCGGTGGGCAACTTGGCCCCGCCGTTCGCAAGGGCCAAAAGATAACAGTGACCGGCACGAAGTCAGAGATCAAGGGACAGTCTTTAGTCGAAGCGGCAACCGTCCGGCTTAACGATCAAACCTTTGCAGCAAATGCGTCCGCTCCGGGGCCTCTGGCTGAAGGGGCGACACCACCGCCACCGGGCGCGCCACAGGCACCTCCCGCACCCGCGCAACGACGCAGAAACAGAGGCGCCGCACCCGCGCCGTGTGGAGCGACTCTTGATGCGCCCCCTCCACCGACAGGCCCAGACGGACTTCCACCGCCGCCGCCCGGGTTCGAAGCTGGGCCTCCTTCTCCGCCTCCGAGCGGAGCAGCACCACCCCCGCCGCCGGACGGAATGGCCCCTCCACCGCCACCTCAAAACTGAGACTGCCTCCGATTCCCGCTGTATCCCAATCCTGACCGGATGCGCGCGACCTTTATGGCCACGCATCCGAACGGAGCTATGACAGACCAGCTTGTGGCAATCAGGCCGCCTGTTCAATGGGCCGAATTGCAACGGCATCGAACCCTTTATCAAGAGAAAGAAGGAACTACTTTATGCCACCTCCGAAGAAGTCAGCCGAGAAGGCTGCAAAGAAGGCCGCCAAGAAGGCCGCTAAGAAGGCCGCCAGCCATCACCACGAAAAGCATCACCAAGCGAAAGATCTGCGCCGTGCCTATGAACACATGGGGCGCATAGCAGTGCTCCGCCACAGCTCAAAGTCGTCTGCGACGGATGCAGTTCCCGAACTTACCGCGTTAGCTCAGCGAGCGATCAAAGACGGACACACCAAAGACGCTGCCGATCTTCTCCGAGCATCGGAGCATCTCAGCTTCGCGGTCTTGGCTGGCGAGGTCTCTGGCATCGTACGCGTCTCTGCCGAACTCAAAGAGTCGATCACTGAGCAGTTCGACGAACTGACACGAAGGGCGAATGAGCACTGGGGAGAAGAAGAGGAGCACTCCAGCATTTTGACCGGGATCTATCAAAGCGCACGCAATAGCGCCACCAAGACGTTCAAAACTCGCGCTTATCATCAGGCCCTTGAATTTGCACGAGCTGCGGAAGCTCTCGCTCATGTGAAGCAACATGGTTCCCTCAAGCTTGAGAGTGGCCACAAGAACCTGCAACTCAAAAGTGCTTAATTTCTGGAAAGTTGTCACCGATGGTCAACGCTACGGAAATCGATCCCAGCAAGAAACGAAGCATCCACGCCTTTGAGGCGACGAACTTCTTTCTCGCCGACGTGCAGACCGGCCTCGGGCCGTTTCTCGCTGCCTACCTTGCGGGAGCCGGTTGGGAGCCGGGACGAGTCGGCATGGCGTTGACCATCGGCGGTATCATCACTGTTGTTCTACAGGCTCCGGCTGGCGCGATTGTCGATCAACTCAGATCGAAGAGACTGATTCTCATATTGGCCTCAGCCGTTCTCGCCGTAGGAGCTATCCTGCTGAGCATCACCGCTGCGCCTTGGGCGGTGTATACCTCTCAAGTGCTCATCGGAGGTGCTGGGCCATTTCTGGGACCGACACTTGCTGCCGTCACCATGGGAATTGTCGGCGTGTCCTTCTTCGATCGTCAGTTTGGGAAAAATCAATCCTTCAACTCGGCTGGTAACGTGGCGTGCGCGCTTCTGGTTGCTGGCATGAGTCTCTTCTTCGGAAACCGAGCTATCTTCATCACGGCTGCTGTGCTGACTATTCCAACGGTGCTCGCCATCTGGGCGATCAGGAGCAAGGACATTGACTATGACCTCGCCCGTGGAGGAGCTATTCAGGTAGAAGGGAAGGAAGTCGCTGCGAGAGTCTCCGTGATGAATACGCTGCTTAGAGACCGGGCTTTGCTGGTCTTTCTTGCCTGTGCTTTCCTCTTCCACTTTGCAAATGCGGCGATGTTGCCGCAATTAGGCGAAATGCTTTCGCATACTTCGCGGGCTTCTGCAGCTCCGTTTATGTCAGCCTGCATCATCGTGACTCAGGCAGTCATCATGTGCTTCGCCCCAGCCATTGGACGATTCGCTAACCTGCATGGCCGGAAGCCATTGCTGTTGGTCGGCTTCGGAGTGCTTCCGATCCGCGCACTTCTCTATACCCTCACTCACAAAACGGAGAGCCTAATCGCAATCCAACTGCTCGACGGCGTCGCAAACGCAGTCTTTGGTGTTGTCTCTATCCTCGTAGTGGCGGACAGAACTCGTGCCACGGGACGCTTCAATCTCGTTCAAGGCAGTCTCGCAACAGCAGTCGGGCTCGGCGCAGCTCTCAGCACGACGTTTGGCGGGAAGCTGATCCAGCACTTCAGCTACCGAGTCTCTTTCTTGTCTTTGGGAGCCATCGCCGTCCTGGCGTTTGCATTGCTGTGGACGGCGATTCCCGAGACTCTGACGGACGAGAACGAACCAGACAAGAACGCATCCCCCCCACTCGATACCCAGGAGATTCCAGCATGAGCACTCTCGCATCGAAACGTCCATTCCAACCAAACTCGCCCGACGCTGCCGGTGTAGTTAGCTGGATTCACCTTGGCGATCTTCACATGACCAAGGCCGGCGAGCAGAACCACCTCGACCTGGCGGAGATCGTGAATGAGGTCAATCGAGACTTCGCTGATTCTGTGAGCTTCGTCTTCTTGCCCGGAGACGTAGCCGACGACGGTAGCCGCACCGCCTACGCAGTCGTCCGTGGCGAACTGGACCGTCTCGCAGTACCCTGGTGCGCCATCATCGGCGATCATGATGTTCATCAAAAGAGCTTCGCAAACTTCAAGGAAGCGATGTCGGAAGAAACTCACTATGCCTTCACGGTGGGAGACACACGATTTCTGGCAATGAACGCCTTCGACGTGCCTGAGCCTCCCTCGTTCACTGTGTCGAAGGAACAACTGAATTGGGTGGAAGATGAGTTGGTACTGGCGACGAAGAAGGAGCAGGCTAAGGTCCTCCTGTTGCACTGCTACCCGAGTGATCTTAAAATCGGTGGACGCGAGGTAAGCCGTCTCGTCCGCGACTATGATGTTCGCTTGGTCGATATGGGCCACACCCACTACAACGAGATAGCCAACGATGGCCGGACACTCTACTCTGCCACGCGCTCTACGGGACAAATTGAAGAGGGGCCAGTCGGCTTTTCAGTCACCAATCTTGACGGCAACATCGTAAGCTGGCGATTCGTAGAGTTGGGCAAACTGCCCATCACCATCATCACCTCGCCGAGTGACGAACGGCTTCTGACAGAGTCCAGTGAGGTCCCGCAACAAATCATGAAAGTTCGAGCGAAGTTCTGGAGCGAAGCGGAGGCACTGGAGGCGACCGCCGATCTGGGCGGCCAGACGCAGGCAATGACGCGCGTAGGCGACAGCCATGTTTGGGAGGCGGACTTGCCGACTCCGAGTGAAGGAACTCATCCTTTGAAGGTGTCGTTCAAGGATGCGCACGGAAAAGTGGCGAGCGACGAGATTCGGCTCGCCGTCGGTCAGCGCACGGAACGGAAGTCCCAGGAGTGCGATCAGGACAATGCACTTGAGGCGTGGCCTGAGCATGGTCTTCTCGGAACTCAACTCGGACCCAATAAGAACGGGCAGAAGTGGTGATGATTCCGACGGACATGGCACACGTACTTCTGCCTCTGATCGTCGCCGTCAGCATTGCCCTTATGCTGACGCGCCCGCGTGGAATCCCCGAGGTCTGGTGGATCTCTGGCGGAGCACTTCTTCTCATCGTACTGCGGCTCGTCCCGCTGAAGTTGGCGGGGCAAGCCGTTGCCAAAGGCAGTGATGTTTATTTGTTTCTGATTGGCATGATGCTGCTCAGCGAGTTGGCGCGGGAGCACGGTGTCTTCGATTGGTTGGCGTCTGTGGCGGTGCGCGGAGCCAAAGGGAGTTGCTCGCGTCTGTTCCTGCTGGTCTATGGGGTGGGAACGCTCGTGACCATCTTTATGTCGAATGACGCGACCGCGGTTGTGTTGACGCCCGCCATTTTGACAGCGGTACGCAAGGCAAAGGTCTCACCGCTTCCGTACCTGTTCGTCTGCGCCTTGATTGCGAACGCCGCGAGCTTCGTGCTCCCGATCTCAAATCCGGCGAATCTCGTGGTTTTCCATGCAAGGATGCCCCCGCTTGGTACGTGGCTGGCAGACTTCGGAGTTCCGTCCCTGCTGTCAATCATCGCAACCTTTTTCATCATGCGCTTTCTTTTCCGCGATGATCTCTCGAAGAGTATCGAGTGCAAAGTTGACAGTGTGGAACTCAGCGTAAACGGCAAGCTGGTCCTAGCCGGTCTTGCCCTGATGATTGCCGTGCTTCTGACGGCTTCTGCACTCAAGAAGGACTTGGGACTGCCTACGTGCCTTGCTGCTTTTGTGATTACCGCTGTCGTCTCCATCAAGGCAAAAAGTAATCCCACCAAGCTTGCTCGCGAGATTAGCTGGTCAACACTTCTGTTAGTCGCTGGCCTTTTTGTCATGGTCGATGCTGTCGAGAGTCAGGGGGCTTTGAACCTCACACAACAGTGGCTCGCTTGGGCATCGCACTCGGGTCAGAACCTGGGCGCGCTCGTCGTCGGCTTCGTCGTAGGGGCTGCGAACAACATCGTGAACAATCTCCCTCTAGGTCTTATCGCAGGCGGCACGATTCAAGCGGCTCATACGAAGGGGCTGATCGCCAATGCCGTTCTAATCGGCGTGGACCTTGGCCCCAATCTTTCGGTCACTGGGTCTCTCGCTACCATTCTGTGGCTGCTCGCGCTTCGCAAGGACTCGGGCGAAGAAGCAGGCGGAGAAAAGCTCGAGGTGAGCTTCTGGAAGTTTTTGAAAGTGGGTGCGGTCGCGATGCCTGTGGCACTCTTTGCCGCTCTCGGTGGAGCCATCCTAATGAACGTGCTGGTTGCAAAACACTAAACATAGAGGAGAGTCTCATGAATGCGAACGCCGGATGGATCATCCCATTCATCATCATCGGAGGTGCGCTCCAGAGTTGCGGGGCGGCCATGAACGGCCAACTCAACAAGCATGTCGTGAACCCGTGGCTTGCGTCCGCCATCTCATTCGCTCTGATTACCTTCTTCTTCGCGGGCGCTTCGTTGATCCATCCGCACCCGCTACCCACCCAGAAAGACCTGGCTGAACTGCCCTGGTGGGCAGTCGTTGGAGGCCTAGTGGGAGCCGTGCAGGTCTACGCCGGCCTTACGCTGGTCAACAGAGTGGGCGCTGGGCCGTTCGTAGGCTTCACCGTCACTGCTGCGCTAATCACCTCGCTGCTCATCGACCATTTCGGCTGGTTCAGGATGCAACCTCACCCACTGAACTCGGGTCGCATCATAGGCGGAATCCTGTTGGTGGGCGGTATCAGTCTCATCGCAAAATTTTGACAAGGCGCTTAAGACGAGGAGCATTCCGCATAACCGCGGCTTCCCTCCCTTGATATCGAATGGGTCACGTTCCGTATGCCTCCTGACAAACGATGAGGTAGAGCAGTACCTAACAACTCAAAGAACGAGGTGGCATGGCGAGAACAGGCCATCGCACGTTTTGAGGCCAGCACACGTCGGAGAGTGACTAGCGATTTAGCACTCGTTCAGAACTATTCCCGCAAGAAGTGCGTAGCTTTATCCGCCAAGAATCAGCGGCACATAGCTTCGGATATCTTCCAGCAATTGTTCGCGCGCGATATCAATCTTGGCGCGAAGCTGCAAACCTTGCAGCAAGTCAACGAGCAAACGGCCTCGCACCCTGGCAGATGGAGTGCGAGTCAGGTGTCCCGCCTTCATCTCCTTTTCGAAACGTTTCGCGAAGAGATCAGCGGTTGTGGTCAGGCCCTTCGCTGTGTAAGAACGGATCTCCGTTACTCGTTCCGACTGTCCAAGCGCAGCGGCGGCCATCATGCAACCGCCGTTAGCCTTCTCTGAAGCGATGTTGACCGTAGCCTCGCAAAAGGCAGTCACGGCTTTGTGTATATCCGCCTCCGCTTGAAATGCGGTCATTCTGGGAGCTCCATACGTGATTGCATATGTATACGCCGTCGTGAAGGTACGAGTGTTTGAGGCAGACCATTCACGCAAGCGCCTTCTACTCTATGGGGTCCCCTTCATATTGTGGGGCTCTCTCATCCTGTTGGGATGCAAGCTCATACAAGTCATTCGCCAATTCGATGAATGGGCCGCGTGACCGCGCGTTGCCATTCGAAGTCTACAGGGCGGTGTGCGTTTCCAGAGCCAAGCAGCCTCGAAATGCGCATTGGCGATGTGTCGTCATCTGGGAAAATACTCGCGTCTCGCTTGAACGGCTATAGCTTCGTGCCGCCATCAACTGGAATACTCGCTCCTGTAATCCAGCGTGCTCCATCAGACGCAAGAAACGCGACAACATCGGCGACATCTTCAGGCTTGCCGATCCGTTTGAGCGCTTGCATTCCAAGCGCGATTTCACGTCCTGCCTCGGTCTTTGTAAAGTTCGACATGTCGGTGTCGATGACACCAGGCGCAACTGCGTTAACGCGGATACCTCCCGGCCCGAGGATCGCAGCCCAGTTCCTCACCAGGGTTTCAAGCGCACCTTTGGTAGACGCGTAGGCAAGTATTGAGGGGTTATCGACTCCGGGTTGGCCAACAACAGAACGGGCACCGATCGAAGTGATCACGGTAACGTTTGAGCCATCACCCAGGATGGGCAGGAGTTGTTGTACCAGCAGGAACGGGCCTCGCACGTTGGTCGCAAAGAGTAGATCGAGGTCTTCGGCTGTATAGTCCGGAATGCGGGCCGCCTTACTGACTCCTGCGTTAAGCACCAGCACATCCAACCGGTCACTGGCGAGGGACCGCACCTGTTGTGCGAGCGAAGCCGGTCCGTCAGGGGTCGCCAGATCGGCGGACACGGCATCTGCCCGCCCTCCTTTAGCCTTGATTTCGGCAACAAGCGACTCTGCTTCTCGGGCCGACCGGCCATAGTGGATCAGAACGTGTGCCCCAGCCTCTGAAAGCGCGACCGCCGTCGCGCGGCCGATCCCTCTCGAAGCACCAGTGACGAGAGCAATCTTCCCTTGAAGTGGCATCGGCTCAGGCATTTGTCCCGCCATCAACTGTGAGATTTGCGCCGGTGATGTATGCCGCTTCAGGGCTGGCGACAAAAGCCACCAGAGCAGCGACCTCATCGACATGACCATACCGGTTCAGTGCTGTTACCGCTTTCTGAGGAGTCGCCCAGTCACCGGAAGCAGGATTGAGATCCGTATCGATCGGGCCTGGCTGCACATTGTTCACCGTAATGCCGCGGCTGCCTACTTCTCTGGACAAGCTTTGCGCAAACATCTTCACAGCGCCCTTGGTCGCAGCATACGCGGCCAGCCCAGGCGTCAAATTTCGTTCGCCAACGCACGAACCGATCATGATGATCCGGCCGTTATCGTTCATGTGTTGCAGCGCTACCTTGGTGGTGACGAACATGCCGCGTATGTTCAGGTTGATGACGTGATCCATCTCTTCTAGCGTTGTGTCCACGAACGGCTTTGGAATGGCCGTGCCCGCGTTATTTACAAGCACATCAAGTTTGCCCAGCGCGGCGACAGCTTTCTCGACAGCGGCTTGCACAGCTTCAGGCTCTGCGGCGTCTGCCTGGATTGCGAGTGCTTTTCCTCCCGCCGCTTCGATTGCCTTAACCACATCCGTTGCCGAGTTGGCGTCCTTAGCATAAGTAATCGCCACTCTGGCTCCATCGGCTGCTAGACGCTTTGCAATGGCTGCACCGATTCCACGCGAACCTCCCGTGACGAGCGCAACCTTTCCCTTGAGTGACTGAGCCATGTGTTTCGTTTCCTTTTGGCGAATTGTTCCCCGAAAAGAGAAGAACTTGCTCAAAACATACTCGCCAATCGAATCCGATAACATTGCTTTGTAAGCTCAGGGGGTATGCTTTTCAGGCAGAGGTGACACGTGGAACTCAGACATCTCCGTTACTTCGTTGCGGTCGCCGAAGCGCGAAGCTTGAAGCTCGCGGCAGAAGAAAAGCTAAATACAACGCAGCCCTCCCTGAGCCGCCAGATTCGTGATCTCGAGGACGAGGTAGGCACCCCGCTTTTCATCCGGGGCGCGAAGGGTGTTGAGCTGACACCTGCAGGTCGGGTATTTCTCGACCACGCACGGGTCATGCTGTCGCAAGCCGAAGCGGCGGTACAGTCGGCTCGGCAGATCGCCTATCCCACGATCCCCTCACTCTCTATGGGCTTCATGATCGGCCATGATACGACCTGGCTCCCGGCAGCCCTTAAGCTCATCCGCGATGAGTTGCCAAATATTCACGTCGTCATTTCTACGCAAAACTCCCCCCAACTCGCCGTCGCTTTACTACACGGAGGCATAGACATCGCCTTTCTCCGTAGAGAAGATGGAACCGATGACATAGTCTTCCGGACCTTGATCGAGGAGCATTTTAAGGTCTTCCTGCCATCGCAACATCCACTTGCCGCCAAAGAGACGATCACCCTTCAGGAGATCGCCTGCGAAAGATTCATCAGTGTTTCCGGAACTGCTCTCAGCATCTCAGGAAAACAACCCGCGTTGCGCCGCACGATTGACAGATTTCTGCATGACAACGGGATCGAGATCAAACCAAGCTACGAAGTGGACAACCTGGGCGGCGTCATGTCCCTCATTGCTTCGACGGGTGGTGTGGCGCTCTTACCGCACTATGCAAAGACTTTTCTTCCCGCTGCTGTGACAACGCGTCCACTTGAATGTGCGGGACCGACAATCGATCTTTCCGTTGGTTATCGCAAGGGAAACAGCTCGTCTATCTTGAAGCTGTTCTTGTCGCGAGTGGATGCACTCACTTCGGAAAGCCCGATACAGGCAGTCGACTAGGACAGCCAAAATGATCAGTGTCAACGTATTGGTCCCAATTGGCGAGAACAGGCCGATGCACATTTTCACCCCCTAAGCTCGCTCACTAAAGCGCATTGCCAATTTAGCGCCAGTCCTGGGAATGTTTCTAACGAAAGGCGCGTTCATCGTTACTAATCGACACAGTCCGCTCGGAGAGCTGATCCGGTTCATGTAGAGTAGCGGGTGCGGTGGCGCCTCTCGACAAGCCTCTAATTTATTTACCGAGTAGTAGAGCTTGAGATACCAAACATCAATACCTTGCGCCCAACTGCCATCCGCGTCCTGTTGGTCGCTTACGGTAAGCCTTTGAGGTTCCGTAGTGGCAAGGCTGCGCTGAAGTGCGTCGATTTTTGTCCGGGTCGCTGTGAGATCAGGCGTAAAGTTCTCTCGCCACCGGATTTCGCGGTACGTATGCAGGGGGATCTGCATATCTTCTCCCGCGGCTTCCCGTCTGCTCATCTCGCGGACAAGAGGCTTCAGCGTCGGATCCAGCAGTTGTAGCCGTTTTGCACGAGCCATCGGGATCTCGGCGAAGTCCCAGTAAAGTTGAGCGCTCTCTTTCAAGCGGTGCGCTCGGGAAGAACCGGCCAGGGCACTCGGTGGCGTTATGATGTGGGCGTGATAGATCGAGGCCGCGATAAACGCCCGTTCAAGCCGCTCGCGCGTGAAAAGCACAGCTAGTGCCAAGAGGACAAGGCTGACCAAAAAGAAGTGATAAAGTTTGAGCCTTTTCACAGCGCCGATCATACGCCCTACACGGATGGGCACTTAGAAATCGGCTTTTCAGAAACATCCAACCCAGACATTTTCAACTGGCGAGATCAGGCCGAGTCACTCATCCAGAACAAGCGGCTCGATGAGTGCATTGGCGATTAGCACTCACTGAGATCACACTGACGAGAAGCGCGTACCACCGGGACTGATCCTAATCTGCGCCGGCAGGTTGGGCTGCGTGGTCTCCTATCCCCAGATGCGAGGCCTTTGGCGCAAAGCTGACCGCATGCTGCAAGTCTTGCCGTTTGCTGTCCACCCCCGCGTGAGTGTTTATTGCAGCCACTGCGTAATATCTCTCCGCTTCCGGCTTATTGCCGACACTTTCTTCCGCCTCGCCTGCACTCAGCAAACCGTTCAGTCGATTCGGGCTCAGCATCAGTGCAGTCTTATACTCCACAATGGCCTGATGCGGTTCGTTCTCGAGCATCAGCAGGTCACCCAGCATCTCCCGCGCGGGGATGTCGACTTCATTCTGACCTGTCAGGTCCTGGCGATCAGCGGCTTTCCGCATGAGCGTAATCGCTTCTTCCCTGCTGCCATCCGCGTAGGCAGACCACGCTGCCATTTCGTTTCGCGGAACGAATGCACCTTCGACCATGTAGGCTCGTGGGCTTTTCTTCATCTCTTCCAGCAGCGTGTCGATCTTCTCCAAAGCTTTGCGTGCCGCTTCTTTATCGCCGGAACGAGCTGCACCAATGCAGTTGGCCCACCACGTCGTGGCCGACTCCATCCCGTTGGACCCGGATTGCGGCTCCAGCTTTCCCGCGCCTTTCCAGTCGTGCAGTTCAAGCGCGAAGATACCGTTCATCTCGTTGGTGAAGTGGCGGCCGCCGGTCTTCATGTCATCCATGCCTGGCATGGCCGCCATGCGTTCGCCGACACCTTGCATGTTCGATGTGAGTAAGCGGGCTTTCTCGTCTTCTCCTACCTGAAGGTAGGCATAGATAAGGAACTCTTCCGCGTGCATCTGATGCGCGCCGCCGGGCTGCCCTTCTGCAATCGCCTTATTGGAAGCGGCCACCGATTTCTCGTTGGAATCGATGTCCTCGGGCCACATGCCGAGACGGGCGAAGATGTGCCCGGGCATGTGCAGGGCATGGGCACTGGAAGGTGCGATTTTGGCGTAGACCTTTGCTGCATCAAGACCTTGCGCTGCGAGCTTCGGCGTATCGCAGGTATGAATGATGTAGTGGGCAAGTCCAGGGTGCTCAGGATGAGTCTGGAAAAGGGGCAGCAGGACGGCGAGTGCGGTGCGCTCCTTGTCGAGCGAGGTGTCGTCGGGGGCTTCGCTGGCAAGCACGGCGAGCGCATAGAAGGCGGCTGCTTCAATGTCGTCGGGGTAGGTCGCGTGAAGAGCCTTCATACTCGCGGCGTAACCGTCGGCCGCCGTCTGGAAGCCGTTGGGTACTGCCACGAAAAAGCCGTTGAGTGCGTCGATGTAGGCCCTTTCGCGGGGTGTCACTTTTTCCGTAACTGCAAGAGATCCCGCCTTGGTCATCGCTTCGGTACCCTGCTTCAATGCCTTCTCATCGGGACGTCCCCAAATCTCCTGGTAGTGCGTCATCGCGACGCCCCAGTAAGCCATGGAGCATTTCGGATCACTCAGGGTGAGTTCGGTGAACTGCTGTTCCGCTTCGGTATAACCAAAGGAATGCAACAGCGCGATGCCACGCTCGAACGGAGCTTGCGTCGTCTTCAGACACGAAATCGGGAAGTGCACCTCTCCCAGCTTGCCCAGCTCCGCGGCGTCGTGGTGGTGATGATGTTCCATTCCGCTCATGCCCGGCATATCCTGAGCAAAACAAGCAAGGGGAAAGAGAGCAACGGCGAGCAGGAGCAGATAATTTGAGCGCATGTGGGGAAGCTTATTCGTCTCGACGCACAACAGCAACATCCCGTGGACTTCCTCCGCCAGCTAATCTTCCAGGCCTGTGCATTCCATGTCATCCCGCAGCGCCATCATCAGTTGAGTGAGCTCAACCGCCGCACACGAATTAGCTAACCCGATTTTTCAGTAACCGCACAACGTGCAGTCTCATCAACCGCCGGCCCGCCTCCGCCCTTCGATTAAGTCAGCTTCTGGAAAGCAAAACTCCCCTGACGTTCTCAAATGACGAAGACAGGCCGATGCACTCATCGAGGTTCTCGCGAAAGGTATGAACGAGGCTGGCCGTGCTGAGTGACAGCCGTTTCCTGCAATCTGCAGGTCTTAGCTGACATGCGATTGACCTTGAAGGCGAACTGCATGTTGCGTGGCTCGCCCGCTCCCAGGCCAGGGGCCGAGGAGGAGTTACGCGTTGCAGACAGAACACCGAAGGCCGATGACGTGAGCGTACCGCTGGGGTTGGCAAAGTTCGACTGGTTGGCGACGTTGAAGATCTCGGCACGAAGTTCCGTGCTGATACGCTCCGTGATCGGTGTGCGCTTGAAGAACGACATGTCGACATCGCCGAAGCCGGGACCCTCGATGCTGTCGCGACGCTCGTTGCCGAAGGTACCGGCTGGAGCAGCGGTCCATGCCGCCTTATTCAGGTAAGAGTACGAACGCGAGGTAGCAGTCGACGTGGTGACGCGAGTCACATAAGGGAGCACGCCTCCGGTGCGGTTCGGACGATCACGGCTGGCCTCGCCCGATCCACTGGTGTTGGTCCCGGCAAGGATATTGACCGGTGTACCACCTGCGAACGAGTAGAGCGCGTTTACCTGGTAGCCCTGCGTCAGGCGAGGAGCGCGGCTTGTGAAGTGCGGAACAGCGTAGCTGGCGAAGCCAGACACATTGTTGCGCACGTCGAAGGTCGACAGGCCCCAGTCCTGGCGAAGGTTTAGGCTGTTCATAGGCGTGGTGGCGCTTGACGAATCATCCATCGACTTGGACCACGTGTAATACACCGTAGCCGAAAGACCATGCCACTGTGCCTGCTTCAGCGAGAACTGCAGCGAGTTGTAGTTCGAGGTAGCTCCGCTGTTCACTTGGTTGATGGCCGTCAGGTAGGGATACTGTGCGGCGTACGGTCGAACTCGGGCTGCTGCGTTCGTTGTAACCGGGATCTGGTTCAGATCGGCGACGTACGCCAGACGGCGACCACCACTGCCCACATACGCAACGGTCAGGAGAGTGTTCGGCGCTAGCTGCTGCTCGACGTTCACGTTGTAGTTCTGCATGTACGCAGCACGGTAGTTGGGGTTGATGGCAAGAATGCCCAGCGACGTGGTGGGCTGACCATTCGCTCCAAAGCTCACGCCGGCCGGGAAGGTCGAGGTGCCGAGGGTATAGGTGCTGCTGGAGACGTTGATGGCAGCATTCGCATCACCTGGGCTGCCGAAGATGCCGGCGCTGGCACCATTACCGACGCTGTTGTAAACAAACTGGCCTACCGTAGGCTGATCGTAGAACCAGCCGTAGGCGCCGCGAATGACAGTTGCCGTGGAGTTATTGAACGGCGTAAAGGCAAAGCCGACGCGTGGTGCGACATTGCCCAGGTTCTTGTCATACAGCGGAGCCTTGAAGTAGCCGCGCTGTGGCGTGAAGTTGTAGATCGAGTTGCGATCATCGTTTACAGTGCCAGGGTAGCTCCAACGCACGCCATAGTTCAGCGTGAGACGGTTGCTGACCTTGTAGTCGTCTCCAGCGTAAACATCGAACGCTCGAACGTGCTGGGATCACAGGCAAGATCATCGGCTGGCACAAACTGCGGCATACGCTCGGATCCCTGGTACGAGTTCTCGGGACGGATATAAAAGTGGCCCAGGAGTTGCTGCGGCATGCGAATAGTCGCACCACGCGTGAGACATACACTCACGCCGTCTCGCAGACGAAGCGAGACGCCAACACGAAGCTGGTTGAACTACTGCTTCCGGGAAGGGTGTTAAAGTCTCAACACCCTTTTGCACCTTTGCCCCTCTAAAAAGAAGAGGTCTGAGTTTGGAAGTTGTTCATTTTGATGGGGTTGTTTGGTGGACCTGATCGGGATCAAACCGATGACCTCTTCCATGCCATGATGTGGGTCGGAACCTAAGCTATTGACGATACAGTGGTTATGAGTTGGTTAAACCGGTAAAACCAGCATTTTGGCAGCATTTGCTGCCAAAATGCTGCCAAATTCATCATCGGGTAATCGGGCTGATCCGTGGGCGGACAGCCCGATTGATTGTGTCAACAGTCTTGCCGAGGTAGTTGGCTTAGGACTGTAGATCGCCCATTCCAGCTAGATGGCTTTGGGAGGTTGGGTTTGCTGTATGGCCCCTTGTGTGCGTTCATGGCGCACAATCATGGGATCTTGTGAACTTGACATGGGGTTTATGCATGTATGAATATGTGCGTCATGGACGCACAAAGATCATCTCGACTAAACCACCTACTCCTGAGTCTGCCGGAGGGCTTTTTGGCGGATAGCGCCTGGCTCCAAACCCAGGGGATATCCCGCTCATCGATACGAGACTATGTGGACCGGGGTTGGCTCGAAAGAATAGGTCCCCGCGTTTACCGGCGGCCAAGCCAACTTACCAAGGCCTCGCTGCGATGGGATGTTGTTGTGCTCTCCCTCCAGCAGGTCATGCACAAGCCACTTCACGTCGGCGGACGAACGGCAGTCGAACTGTCTGGCTATGCTCATTACATCGAAGCTGGCGACACTTCGCGAGTTTACTTGTACGGGTCGGGGCTTCCATCCTGGCTTGCCAAGCTCCCGATATCCGCTCAGTTTGAAACCCGCTCTTTTGGACTGTTTGCAAACTCCAATAGCGGCGTTGAAGCGAAGCGTTACGATCTGCGTTCCGGCGAAGCATCAGGATCGCTAAAGGATGCGGAATCCACGAGCCCCTGGGAATGGTCGCTGACCATGTCAGCTCCCGAACGAGCAATCCTGGAGACGATCGATGAACTCCCGCATCACGAGAGCTTTCATCAAGTCGATGTCGTCATGGAAGGTCTGGCCAATCTCCGTCCTCAACTGCTGGGGAAGCTCCTGCGGGAATGCAAGAGTGTAAAGGTAAAGCGGCTCTTCCTCTGGTACGCAGACAGACATGGACATGCCTGGTTCAAACATCTGGATCTGTCTGCCGTCGATCTCGGGAAAGGAAAGCGTCAACTGGTTCCCCAAGGCCACTTCGACTCGCGCTATCAGATCACGCTTCCAATGGAACTATTTCACCCTGGAGGCAGCAACGATGGCCAGTGAGGTTTTCAAGGCACAAGTAGCCTTACTCGTCCGTGTATTGCCCTATGTGGCGACCGAGACTTGCTTTGCTCTCAAGGGCGGAACAGCAATCAATCTTTTCGTTCGCGACATGCCTCGCCTTTCGGTGGACATCGACCTGGTTTATCTGTCGATTGAGGACCGAGAGACATCGCTTATCGGGATACGATCTGCCCTGGGCCGTATTGCCCAGAAGATTCGTAAAGCGATCCCAGATGGCGTCGTCACCGACAGCGCTAACGCGGACGGCACCCTCGTCCTTGTTCGTCAAAGAAACGCCCAAATCAAGATTGAAGTCACTCCCGTACTTCGGGGCACTGTTCATCCCACGGAGTTGAAAACAGTCCGGCCCATCGTAGAGGAGCAATTCGGCTTCGCTGAAATCCAAGTCGTTTCGTTTGCCGATCTCTATGCAGGGAAACTGGTAGCTGCACTCGACCGCCAGCATCCTCGGGATCTATTCGATGTTCGACATCTGCTTGCCAATGAAGGGATCGACAAAACTCTCTACCAGACATTTCTCGCATACATTCTGAGCCACAATCGTCCAGTGCACGAACTCCTGCAACCCCGATTGAAGGACATAAGGCAAGCCTTCGAGAGAGAATTTGTCGGAATGACGGTTAGCGATACCTCCTTGGAGATGCTCCTCGCAACCCGAGAGCAATTGGTTGCGGAGATTAGCTCCCGCCTGGATGAAACATCTAAGCTCTTTCTTAAGTCCTTTCATACATTCAGGCCGGACTGGAACCTCATCGGGTCACCGGCCATTCGTAATCTTCCGGCGATTCGATGGAAGCTTATGAATTTGGAACGGTTACAAACTGAGAATCCGGGGAAGTATCAAACCCTGCTTCGTGAGCTTGACGCAGTATTGTCTTGAACTGACTCCGTCGTGAAGCTGGGAAAACAGCCACTCAACGGTGACAAGTCCATGGTCAATGGAGCTGTCACCTTCGGATGGTTCGTACTCCACCGCTACTTGCCGCTGAAAGAGGCGGACTGGCGCGATGAAACTGCCAAAGTAAAGAAGCACCTCATCCAGGCTGATCTCGTTGACGAGTTCGGGGATGTGCGGCTGGAGAACTTCGACAAGTTCACGCTTCAGACTCACCTCAACAAGCTAGCCAAGACGCGGTCGAGAGACAGGGTCTTGCAGATTCGGGCATACATCAAGGCGATCTTCGCTGAAGCGGTTGACCAGGACTTTCTCCCGAAAGACCCTGCGCGCACGCTGAAGACTCCCGCGAACCTGCGGGAGACGGACAAGACGGTGCTGAGTTGGGAACAACTCGCAGCGGCCTTGGCCAGGCTCGGCCTGCGCGACCGGATTCTGCTCAAGCTCGATATGACGAATGCACTTCGGCCGAGCGAGTTGTTTGCGTTCCGGTGGAAGTGTCATCGCGTTGAAGCGGTTTCGCTTACCATTGTGGAGACGGTCTACAAGGGGAAGATTCGGTCCTACGGAAAGACGAAAGGTAGTCTCACCGAAGTACCGATTGCGAAGGACCTCTCCGACGATCTCGTCGCCTGGCGGGAAGTCAGCCAAGAGCAGTACGACAAGAAAAAGAAGAAACATGGCCCGCCGCCATCGGATGAGGAAGCGTTTCTGTTTCCGAATCGGGACGGCTCCTTCATGGACCCGAGCAACTACCGCAAGCGGGTCCTGCACAAACTGGCAACCGAGCTCGGTCTACCGAAGCTCACGTTCCAGGTCATCCGACGCACGATCGCAACGCTGGCCCAGAAGAAGGGCACAGTGAAGGACGTGCAGGGGATGATGCGGCACTCGCATGTGGCGACGACGACCGACGTCTATGCAGGAGATGCCGGAGGGCGTTCGCGCCATTGTGGACTCCATTCACCGGGAGCTGCAGGGCACGATGAAGAAGCTGGGGGCGAAGGGCAAGATGCGACCGCCAGCCATTCCCGAATCTGTGGCGGTGGTGCATTGATGGATAGAAATTTTGAGAGAAAGTCAGCCGAAGCGTGGCGCTTCAGAGAGGAGATGGAAACGACTGACATGGCTTGGCTGCACGGCAATTTGAAATTTGCTGCCATTTGCTGCCAAACGTTTGGGAGGGGTTCCGCTAAGTTGTTGAAGTAATTGGTGGACCTGATCGGGATCGAACCGATGACCTCTTCCATGCCATGGAAGCGCGCTCCCAGCTGCGCCACAGGCCCACTCGTGCGGAAGGACTGATTCTATTTTGGCCGACACAACGATATTCGTCAAACTTATGGGAACTAATCGCCCCATCATCGGTGTCTAAGTAGGTAGAGTGAGCGAGCACTCGGCCGCCGGCGGCGCACTTTCTTGCAGCACAGTTGCACACACAGTCACGAAATCGTAATGTAGAGGGCACCCGATATGCAGGCGGGCATCATCATGAATCTGGCTGGCACGATCGAACTCCGATCGGAAGACGCGACCCTCGTTGCCGACCTCAAGGCCGGATCCGAGAATGCGTTCGCCCTGCTCATCGCCCAGTACCATCAGCCCCTTTACTCCCTTATCGCCCGCAGTATTCAGGATCCCGCAGACGCTGCCGACATCACGCAGGAAGTCTTCATCAAGGTCTTCCGCAACATCCGCGGCTTCCACGGCGAATCCAGCCTCCGCACCTGGCTCTACCGCATTGCCCTCCACGAAGCCTCAAACCAGCGCCGCTGGTGGTCCCGCCACAAGCGTCAGGAGCTCACCATCGACTCCTCCGCCACCGAGCCCGACGACGATGGGGACATTCCCCTCCTCTCCGCCACACTCGCCGACCGGCGCGAATCCCCCTACGATCACGCCGTCCAGACCCAGGTCCGCCAGCGTGTCGAAGCCGCCCTGCAGCAGCTTCCTGAGGCCTACCGCACCGTGGTCATCCTGCGCGAGATCGAAGGATTCGCTTACGAGGAGATCGCCGAAATCCTCGACGTCAATCTCGGCACCGTCAAGTCTCGCCTCACCCGTGGCCGTGCCGCACTCCGCACCGTCCTGATCGACGCAGAGGCCGCAGAAGCAAACGGCCGCCGCGCCGCCACCGCGCACGCCGTCGCGCTGTCCTCCACAGGGAGCGTTTGATGACTCCACCTTCGACCTGCGAATTTACCCAGGCCTCGTTCTCTGCTTACCTTGATGGTGCCGTCAACGGAGCCGACATGCAGCAGATCGCCTCTCATCTCGACTCCTGCTCTGACTGCGCCCGTGAATTCACCGCCTGGCGCTCCATGCAGGACACCCTTTCCATGCTCCGCACGGCCAAAGCGCCCCAGGACCTCGGCCTCAAGCTCCGCCTCGCCATCTCCCGCGAGAAGTCAAAGCGCATGTCCAGCGTCTTCGACACCATCAGCTTGTATTGGGACAACACTGCCCGCCCCATGCTCGTCCAGGTCTCCGCAGGCTTTGCCATGGCCGTCGTGCTGCTCGGTGCCATCGTCTTCCTCTGCGGCTCGGTCGCGGTTCCATCCGCAGTTCGAGCCGACGATGAGCCCCTCGGCGCCATGACTGCACCTCATTATCTCTACTCGACAGATGAACCCCGTCCTATTCTGACCGCCCACGACACCACCATCGTCGTCGAAGCGCGGATCAATTCCCAGGGTCGGGTCTACGATTACACCATCATCTCCGACCCTCAATCTCCCGCCGTCCGCGCCCAGATCGAGGATCAACTTCTCCTCAGTGTCTTTCAGCCAGCCAGCGTCTTCGGCACCCCCGTGCGCAGCCACATGCTTCTCACCTACGACGGTGTCTCCGTCCACGGCTAAGCTCCCTTGCTAGTTGCTCTGCGGCTCCCATAAGCTAGAAGCGAGCGTCGAATCTATCGTGGTCCTATCCCCTACTACCGTTCTCTCCCGCAGACTCCTCGTCACCAGCCTCGGCACTCTCCTCACCCTTGCCGCCGCCGGCCAGACCCCCTCACAGACGCAGAGTTCCGGCAGTAGCAGCTCCAGCGAGCAGCCCGCTCCGACGCAGAGCACCTCAACCTCGCGTGTAGCCCGCATCGCGCAACCCGAGGCTGGCGGCTCCGCGATCACCCTCGAGACCAGCGAGCCCCTCTTCGACATCGCCGTCGGCCTCAACGCCTGCGGCTATGACACCGATCTGGCCGCCTCCAATCCCGTGCGGCTCGAGATTCGGCAGGAAGTGAACGACGCCCTCACCGGTTCGGCCCCCGCCCGCGATAGTCGGGACGCCCTCTGCGCCTACATTCGCCAACACACCCTGAACGATGCCGGTCTTAATCTTGCCCAGTACGTCTCGCTCGCCCTCTACGTCACGCCGAACCCGGAACTGACCCCCTCCGTACCCGAGACAGACCTGCCGCCCGATTCCACCCAGGTCGTCAACATTCTTCCGCTCCTCAGAACCTTCAGTGAGACCGTCCACCTGCACGCCCTCTGGATCGAGCATCGACCTCAGTACGAGGCGCTTGTCACCCAGATCCACGATCCCCTGACGCGCATGATTCTGGATACCAACATCTATCTCGGTCTTCCCGTCAGCAGCTACGACGGTCGCCGCTTCCTCGTCCTGCTTGAGCCGATGCTGGCCCCGTCCGCGACCAACGCTCGCATCTACTCGAACGACTCCATCGTCGTCACATCACCGATCGCAAGCTCAGCCGCAAACGGAAAAGCCACCGTGCGCATGGACCAGATCCGCCATACCTATCTGCACTACGAGGTAGAGCCGCTCGTCTACGCCCGCGCCGCCTCTATGGACAGGCTCCTTCCCCTCCTCAAGCCCGTCCAGATTGAGGATTCCCCGCTCGACTTCGCCCACCGCTCTGACATCGTTGCCCTCCTCACCGAGTGCCTCATCAAGGCAGTCGAAGCGCGAACCATGGACGTCGGTATTCCGAAGCCAGTGAAACCCAACGCCGTCAAAACGCGGACTGACATGGAACACTACGACGCCGAGATGGTCGTCTACGATCGGCAGGCCGAGGGCACCCGACGCAAACTCGTCGAGCGCAATGTCCGCCAGGGATGGGTCCTCGTCGACTACTTCTACGACAGGCTCGGCATCATGGAGAAGGACAACGTCAGCCTCAAGGAGTACATCGGTGAAATGGTCTACGGCATGGACGTGGACCGGCAGCGCCATCACGAGGAGCAGATCACCTTCTTCCCACCCGGTAGCCGCGATCTCCTCGATGGTCACGATGTCGTTCGCCGCGTCCCTCAGCAGCCCGTTGGTCTCCGTCTCGCCGAGTTGAAGATGATGCAGGGCGATACCGCCACCGCCCACGAACTTGCTGAAAAAGCTCTGGCCGACCCGACAGGCGATCACCCTCGCGCCCACTATCTCCTCGCCCGTCTCGACCTCATGGACCGTCAGCCCGACGAGGCCATCTCCCACTTCTCGGAGGCTCTCAAGACCTCGAAGGACCCTCGCACGCTGGCCTGGTCTCACATCTATCTTGGCCGCCTCTACGATATCCAGTCGAACCGTCCCAAGGCACTCGACGAGTACAAGGCCGCCCTGTCCACCCGCGACAGCCTTCCAGACACCAAGACCGCAGCCGAAGTCGGCCTCAAACAGCCCTTCGCTCTCCCCCAGCGCGAGGCGATGCGCAACGGCACCACCGGCAAACCTGCCGATAAGGATGATAAGGACGACGCGCCGTTCGACCCCTCAGGCAAGGCCGAAAAAGAAGCCTACAAGCCACCGGTGCCGCCGGTCACACCGCACCCCTAGCCTCCAAACCGCTCCTCACAAACTTGACAACTTCGACCTCCGCAAGCCCTCCTTGTTCCCGCAATTGCGACGCACCCTGCACTGAACTACGTTGAGGTACCCCTCTAACTCCCTTGTTTTGAAGACTTTCGTACTTAGGTAGGGGGGAGGGGGGTACCCCTCGCAGAAGCGTTCCAGACCACCCAAAAGAGCATTCGATACAGTAGAGTGCAGGAGCAGTATGAGCACACGTCCTCGGAAGACAATTAAAATCCAGCCGGAGTCGAACTTCGGCCACACCTTCCGCAGGCCCGATCTCCTGACGCGCGCTCTAACCCATCGCTCCCTCTCCTACGAGACAAATCCAGAAGCGCTGCAGGATCCCGAAGGCGACAATGAGCAGCTTGAATTTGTAGGTGATGCCGTTCTCGGCCTCGTCGTAGCTGAATCGCTCTACCGTCGTTTTCCCGGCTCACGCGAGGGAGAATTGACCCGTCTTCGCGCCTCCCTCGTGAGCCGAAAACACCTCGCCGATGTAGCTGCTCGCATCGACCTGGGTCGTTCTCTGCGCCTCGGCAAAGGCGAAGAGCAAAGCGGAGGTCGCAGAAAACCAGCTCTCCTCGCAAACGCCATGGAAGCCGTAATCGCAGCGCTTTACCTCGACGGCGGTCTCGCGGCGGCCCAGCAATTCATCGAGCAGCACGTGATCGAGCCAACGCTTCCCGATCTAAACCTCGCCCTCAGCGGAGGAAGCACCTTCAGCGGAGCTATCGGCGACCACAAATCCGCCCTCCAGGAGTTTCTGCAGGCCGCAGGTGCAGGTCAGCCGCAATATGTCCTCACCGATCAAACAGGACCCGATCACCAGAAGTCCTTCCGCGTTGAAGTCCGCATCGAAAGCGGTATCTCGCTTGCCGAATCCGTCGGAACGACCAAGAAACTGGCTCAGCAGGAAGCTGCACGTCTCGCGCTGACACGTCTGCGCACCGAAGCAAGTCTCTTGCCTCAACCCGCAGCAGCGGAAGCCGCGGGATGAATTCCCCGCCTTCCGCGCAGCACATCGCGCACCATCATCATCCCAGCGGTCCGCTCGCAGCGGTTCAGTCGGTCCTTTACCTGATCGTCATTGCCATCTTCATCATCGCCTTCTCAGCCCAGCCATTTCAGATCCCCTCAGGCTCGATGGAGCCAACTCTTCTGGTCGGAGACTTCCTGCTCGTTAATAAGCAACTTGTCCCCACAGAAGCCCACGATCCTCTTCCGCCAACCAGTATTCATCGCGGCGATATCGTCGTCTTCCACTACCCCGTCGAACCATCGCTTCACCTCGTCAAGCGCGTGATCGGTCTTCCGGGCGATCGCGTACGACTCCGCGAAGGTCATGTCTATATCAATGATCAGCGGCTCGACGAACCTTACGCGGTCTATCGAGCCGCTGGACCAGATAGCTTCCGGGATAACTTCCCCCGCATGGAGACTGCGGAACCAGGCATTGACGCCAATTGGTGGATCGAGATGCGTCATCGCATCGACCACGATAACCTGGTCGTTCCACCCAATAAGTACTTCGTTCTCGGCGACAACCGCAACAACAGCGAGGACAGCCGTTACTGGGGTTTTGTCCCGAGGTCGGCAATCGTGGGAAAGCCCTTCCTCATCTACTTCTCCCTCCGGCGAATAGAGCGTAATGACCCTTCCGCCGCGCCGCAACTCAAAGCACCGTTGCGTTCTTCCCGCATCAGGCAGAGCTTCCTCGGTCATCTGGTCGATCTCGCGCGATGGGACAGAACCCTCCGCGTCATCTACTAACAGGCTGCACGAACCGTCATCGGCGATACACTGTCACCTGTGCCTGCAGAGACCACAATCGTGACCATCAGCGACGAACCAGCGTCCATTGACGAAGCTCCTGCTACGCCATCAAGCGAGTCGGAGACACTCCTCGAATCGCTCGCCTCCATCTGCGGCGTCCTGATCATCGGTCTCTTCGTGATGACCTTTGTCTTCCAGAACTTTGAGATCCCTTCAGCCTCGATGGTTGGAACGCTTCTCATCGGCGATCACGTTGTCGTCGATCGTGTCACGCTCGCGCCGCCAACTCCCTGGGCCTTCTTCATGGGCTATCGCGATGTTCATCGCGGCGACGTAATCGTCTTCCTCAAGCCAGGCGAACCGGATCTCTACCTCGTAAAGCGCGCCATCGCGATTCCGGGAGACCGAATCCACCTCCACAAAGGCATCGTTTACCTGAACGGCGTTGCGCAGAATGAGTCGCAGGCCGGAAAGCCTGCTGACGATGACAACCCACAGCACGCCTTCAACGCCTATCGCGACAACTTCCCTTCCACCAAGCCAGGGCCATACGAAGAGGTCACCGAACAATGGGCCGCTGAGCTTCCCCGCAACGTTCAGGATGGCGATCTGCTTGTTCCGCCCGGCAAGATCTTCGCCCTGGGAGATAACCGGACCGAAAGTCTCGACGGTCGTTATTGGGGCTTCGTCCCGCGCGAGAACATCGTAGGTCGACCGCTCTTCGTCTACTGGTCATTCCAGACGCCAGCAGACCAGATCGACAAACAGAGCGCAGGCGATCGGATCAGCTTCATCGGCCATGTTCTCTTTCACATGTTCGATCAGACCCGCTGGAATCGAACGCTGCATCGTATCCTTTAAACCAGAGCAGCCAGAAGACCATGGATAATGCAGATGCAGGAAATTGACTCCACCTACGAGCGAAGCCACAGTGCGAGGCAGCGAAAGCGTCCGCTGTCTCGCAGACTCCTGCCCATCTTCGGTCTGTTGCTCCTGCTGATCTTGATCGGCTTCGCTCTTCCGCTACTCAACGTCAACCGGTTCCAGCGACGAATCGTCACCAGCTTGAGCGAGAGCCTTGGGCGACCGATTCACCTGGATCGTATCTCGCTTACCGTCTTCCCGCTTCCCGGTCTGACCATCGAGAACTTCGTCATAGCCGATGATCCTGCGTTCGGCGCGGAGCCTTTCGTCCGCGCCAGCGAAGTCCGCGCCACACTCCGCATCAGCTCTCTCTGGCGTCGTCGCATCGAGTTCACGCGCATCAGCTTCACCGATCCCAGCATCAATCTTGTAAGAACCAGCGCAGGCAAGTGGAACCTCGAAGGTATTCTCCTTCAGGCAGCCCGGATCAACGCCGCGCCCACAGCGCAGACACGCTCCAGCGCAGCGCCACGCTTCCCATACATCGAGGCGACAGGCGCTCGCCTCAACCTGAAGCTCGATCAGGAGAAGACACCGATCTCGCTCACCGAGGCAGAGGTCGCTCTCTGGCTCAACACCCCGCAGCAGTGGCAACTTCGCCTGAGCGGTAAGCCGGTTCGCACCGATACAAGCGCCTCCGACACGGGAACGATCCGCCTCGAAGGTACCCTCGGACGCGCTGCCGCCTTGAACGATGTACCGATTGATCTCCACGCAGAGTGGCGCAACGCGCCCCTTGGCGAAGCAAGCCGCGTCGTACTCGGGCACGACGCCGGAGTCCGCGGCTCCATGCTTCTCTCCGCCTCTGCCCAAGGCACTGTTGGCAGAAGTTCCGTGCAGGCCGCGCTCCACTTCACGGACATGCGCCGAGCAGACTTTGTCCCCTTGCATACCGTGTCGATCGATGCCGAGTGTCAGGCTATTCAGACCTCGGCCTTCCGGTCAGTCACGGATATCAGCTGTAGTTGGCCACAAGCCTTGACGGCCGCCCCAAAGACCTTCGCGCTCACGGCGTCGATCCCAGACACTCACGCCATGTCCAAATCATCTGCGGACTTTGGAACCCCTGGAATTCCCGCTGCAGCCCTGCTGGACTGGATGCATGTTGCAAGTTCCCGACTCAGCCCGGATATCTCGGCAACGGGAACCCTTGCAGGCAGCGTCTTTCTAAGGCCGGAAGCAACGCCTTCCGCGCAATGGGGAGGTCAGTTTACACTCGCAGACGCCTCACTCATTGTGCCGTCAGTCGCGGATCTTCCTATTATTTCGGGCACTGTGAGCGGTCGCGTCATCTCGCTACCAGGCAATCAAAGGCAGCGTCCAGTATTCGTTCTTGCGCCAGTTCCGCTGATGCTCGGAGGCCGCGACTTTGCCACCGTCGAAGGTCGCCTCGACCAGTTTGGATACACGCTTCACCTGACTGGAACAGCGCTTCCCTCGAAGCTTCTCGCCCTTGGAGCGGCCGTGCCGCAGCTTGGTGACGGACTTTCCAGCGTCCTGCCAACGGTCGCCACATCCACACCATTTCGCTTCGATCTCACCTCAACCCGAAACTGGGGTGGTGCGCAGTTCTGGCAGGGCAGTAGAGCCGCTGCGGCAGTGCCGCGACACTTCATGCATCGTTAAAGCTACTGCGTTCGTACCCTGACCTGAATGGTATGCACCGAGTTGCGCATCTCCGGGACAGTCCCATCGTTTACCTGGACCTCATCTGGCGTCCCTTCAAAAAGAATGCGCGTCGAGGTGCTGGAATGCCCCGGTATTCGCAGTCGTTCCGTCGCCGATAGTGTTCCAGAGCGCACCGTCACCGGCACATCAGCAACCGCATCTCCATCGTTTCTCACTTCAGCGGATACCAGCCAGCCTGCCGGTTTACCACCTTGCGGAGGCAGCGCCCTTGGGGTGACATTCACGATGGTAAGGTCAGGTAGCCCTCGATCCCGGTACACCCAGTCATCGAAGAACCAGCGCAAGTCCTTGTGAGAATTCTTCTCTAGAGCAAGCTCAAACCCGACCGGATCACTGTCCTGCTTGCGATCCTTGCGATAAGCGATCAGAGTCTGCTTGAGAGCATCATCGCCCGCCGCTGAACGCAACATCCACAGAACGGCAGATGCCTTCGTACGGTAGTAGACATCATCACTTGCGTGAATAAGGCTCTGCCCTACGTTGTCATTTCCAGGAACAATCTCGGGCTCAACCAGGGCAAGCGCATTCGCCTGCTGCTGCAGCATCTCCACTGCCGCCGCTCTGCCCTGGTTCTGTTCCGTCCAAAGCAAGGACATAAATTGCGAGACGCCCTCATCGAGCCAGGGATGCGTCGAGCGGAACCAGGCATGAGCAAGTGTATGAACAAGCGAAGGAGCGAGCGTCGCCGCACTGCTGGCGCGCATCGGGAGCACCAGAAAGGCTCCATCTTCAAACGGCTGCCCGGAGTGATCAAGAATCATCAACTGGCTAAGGGGCACCGTCCCTAACCATTCCGTAAGCAGTGGCTTCACGAGTGCCGCGCCCGCACCATACTGAGGTAGTGCATCGTAATGGTCCGTGACAGCGGCAATCAGCGTGTCACTCGTGACAGTTGCCGCTCGATCTGTCAGAAAGAGGCTTGGCGATCGGAAGCCTAGCTTTTCAGCTTCAAAATCAGCCGTAGCGATACCGGGCGACTCAACGACGGGAACATCCTGATTCTCGCTGGTAGCCACGAACTGCTCGCGGCGCCCACAAAAGAAAGCCGCATCGGGAGGGTCCCCAACGTACTGGACCGTGAGGCGCAGGTGGATCTTCGTTTGTGCCTGCCGCAATCGGTTTTTTCCAACAGCCTGAAAGAGCTTTGCCCCATCACCGAGAAAGACCGGCTCAGCAGCAACCGGATACCAGAGCACATCGCCAAAGCCGCGAATTGCGGTCGACTCAGCAGAGATCTGGTCCCAATCCGCAGAAGCAGCTTGATCGACAGGTGCTCCAATCCGCTCAAGTCGCTCGGCGCTGGGGCGAATCTCGCCGGAGTAAAACGCTGTCAGGGAGACCACCGCGCCCGGCGCGAGAGGCTGTGGCAGCGTGATAATTGCCTCATTGGCCTTACCCGTGTGGTCCGCATCGGTGTCGATCTCGTGCTGACCGAAGATCACTGGCGTGTTCTTCTCGGCACCGCTGATGGCAAAGCTCTCCCACATCAACGTCGACGAGATCTGGAGCGCAAGGTACCGCAGCGGCTCGGTGCCGTCATTGCGCACATCCAGACTGGATCGCACTGTAATCTGTGACTTTGCAGGGGCAAGATGCACGTCAAGGTCGTAGTTGATAAAGGTAGGAGCATCACGGCCAGCCGCGGTCATCTCGGGAAGCGCATCGGTTACGCTCGGATGGACGGCTTGGGATGGCTCTTTCTTCTCGGTGGAGAAAAGAACAGTTCCACTCTGGCTTTGTGGTATCTCCTGGGCGAACCCTGCGGGCAACAATGCCAGGCCAAATAGAGCCGTTGCAAATTTCCTCAAGATCCGAGCCCCTTACGCTTCTTAAGCACCACCGGAGCGGCAGGTGGCGCAACCGGCTGCCGACGCTGCCGCATTGCCTCATACATGACTACTGCTCCCGCGACAGACACGTTGAGCGAAGAGACTTGGCCAGCCATCGGTATGCGTAAGAGGTGATCACAGGTCTTCTTAACAAGGTCGTGCAGGCCTGCTCCCTCGCGACCTAAGACCAGAACGCAATCCGTATTAAAATTGAAATCCATGTAATCCGGCGAGCCACGCTCATCGAGGCCCAGCACCCAGACATTCTTCTGCTTCAACTGCTCCAGCGAACGAACAAGATTCGTAACGCGGGCGACCTTTACGTGCTCGGACGCTCCGGCTGAGGTCTTCGCCACGGTAGCAGTGATTGGAGCTGAGCGCCGTTCCGGAATGATGACGCCGTCCACGCCTGCGCCCTCAGCAGTTCTAAGAAGCGCGCCCAGGTTATGGGGATCCTCTACGCCATCGAGTGCGAGGAAGAACCGATACCCCTCCTTCTCGCCAGCCATCAAATCTTCGATCGCCAGGAACTTGCGTTCGCGGACCACGGCCAGAACACCCTGATGCATCTCCGACCGCGCAAGCTTCGTCAGCGTGTCTTTTGATTCGTGGGTGACGCGGATTCCAGCAGAGCGGCAGAGTTCGAGCAGGCGATCCAGTTTTTCGTCGCGCCGCTCTCGAGCAACGCTGACATGGTCGAGCTGCCGTGCGCCCGAACGAATTGCCTCCTCAACAGGATGAATACCGTACAAAACTTCCATATCTGCAGTTTACCGCTCAAAGTTATACGGGGTTTAAGCGCGAACTGCGTTTACAATTACATAGAAATATCCACAAATAAGTATTTCAAATGAAGCTTTGAGGGTGCCCACAGTGAAGCGCGAGGAATCCGTTGCCCATGGCGTCTTTTCAATCAGCTCCTCCGTCTCTACAGGTGTGCAGACACGGTCACTTGCGGCTTCCGTCGCTCTCGCGGCTGAGACAGAACGAGAGAACTCTGTCATTGCGCGTGGCCTGAAGCGTCAAGACCCAGACGTTCTCGATCATCTGATCGAGCTCTACCAGCATCGCCTGCTACGCTACCTGCTTTTTCTTACGGGCAAGCGTGAAGTAGCGGAAGATCTGTTTCAAGAGACCTGGATGCGCGTCCTCCTGCGTGGCGCGCAGTACAACGGCAAGGCACGTTTCGACACCTGGCTCTTCACCATCGCTCGCAACCTGGTCATCGATCTCTCCCGCAAGCGCACCATGGCAAGTCTCGACGAGATGCACGAGGCGGGTGACGATGAGCGTCCATTCCAGATCGCAATTGACGAGCCTTCCCCGCTCGAGCAATTTCAGACTCGTGAAAATAGCGCCGAAGTTGCAGAAGTTTTGCTGACCCTCGAGCCCAATTATCGAGAGGTACTCGTCCTTCGTTTCCACGAGGAACTCTCGCTCGAGGAAATCGCAGGGGTAACCAAGGCTCCTCTTTCCACGGTGAAATCCCGCCTCTATCGCGGGCTGGCTGCTTTGAAGCCAGAAATGCAGCGCCTACGCAGTTCGAGGCCTCAGGCGGAGACTCTCCGATGAAGTCGATGAACGCTGTACATCCCAGACTGCTGGAAACAGAGCTGCCAGTGCCGAATGTCCTGAGCCGCTCGTCCATAACAGGTCTGAACTCTGCCGCAAAAGCCAGCATGGTCAATCGAACTCACCGCGTGGTTCGGGAGCGCGCTCGGTCGATGCAGGCGAATCGAAGCAGGATTCGGAGCCTGCTGCTCCCGCTGCTCGTCTGCTCGATCTTCATGATCCTGCTCTTCTCGGCCTTCTGGATGGTTCTCGAGCAGTACGAATTGCTCTCCTCGGACACGCCGGCGCAGAGCCATCATCTTTTCCTCCTTCTCTTATGGTTTGTGCCCGTCTCCGGCGCTTTGCTCGCCATGGTCTGGTTTCGTCGCGGACGCAATCAGACGGACGCTGAGGCGATCCGATGACTGGCTTCTGGAACAAAGAGACGGATGGTTCACCGAAGGCAGGTGACGCTGAACTTGCCATGATTCCAAAATGGTCAATTATTTTGGCGATCATCGTCTTCGCCGCGACACAATATCTCTTTCACGGCATACTTCCCCACCACAAGGCAGAATTGCTACCGTGGCGACTGCTCATGGGCTATTCGTCGGGAACAGCCTTCGCAAGCTATGTTCTGCTGGTGGGCTACGTCAGCCGCGACGTCAAACGTAGAAACATGTCCGCCGGTCTTTGGCTGCTCATCGTCATCCTGATGCCCGGTGGAATCGGAGGAGTTGTATATTTCCTGCTGCGGCAGCCGATCCTGTCGCGTTGTCCGCATTGCAGCACAGAGATCACCTCTACCTACCACTTCTGTCCGCAATGTCAGTTCCAGATGGCCCCTGTGTGCGGGCAATGTTTCCGCGGTGTGCAGATCACAGATGTGTATTGCACCCAATGCGGACACGATCTCGCCGAGGATCACGCACCCGCACGGCTACGCGCCTACAGTGACTAGCACCGAACCTCCTTACTGCGACTAACATGGTTATCGATGGCACTCACCGCTCTAATCATCGATGACGAACCACTGGCTCGCCAGGAGTTGCAGTATCTGCTTGAGGCGATCGGTGGCATCGACCTGCTCGCGCAAGGTACCAACGGCATCGAAGCGGTTGACCTGATTCGCCTTCATCATCCCGATGTGGTTTTTCTGGATGTCCAAATGCCAGGTCTTGATGGCTTTGCTGTTCTGAAGAAGCTGTTGGAGAAGAAGATTGCCCTACCGCAGATCGTGTTTGCAACTGCGTTTGATCGTTACGCTGTTCGTGCATTTGAGGTAAACGCGGCGGACTACCTTCTCAAGCCTTTTGATCGCAAGCGAGTGAAACAGACGGTAGAGAAGGCGTTGGCGCGAAAGGCCGTACCGGCAGACTCCTCCAGCAATGCGAAGCTTGACGCTCTGTTGCGGCTTGTGGAAGAGCAGGTGCAGGGTCCAAAGCCTGCTGTCACGAAAATCTTTGGCAAGGTGGTGGTACGCGCACAGAGCCGGCTTCTTCTCGTCGATCAGAGCGAAATATGCTTCGCCTCGATCGAAGAAGGGGCAATCCATGTCATGACATCCGCGATCGAAGGGCAGTCAAACTGCCGCACCCTGGAAGAGTTGACCGAACAACTCAATCCCGAGACATTCTGGCGAGCCCACCGCTCATTTATCGTCAATTTGAAGCACATTCGGGAAGTTGTGCCGTGGTTCAACTCGAGCTATCAGCTTAGGATGGACGACCGCAAACAAACGGAGATTCCTGTGAGCCGCTCCCAAACCAAGCGGCTACGCGAACTATTTAATCTCTAGATTTTTATTGGCCAGGTCAGGCGAACTGAAAGGTTATTAGCAAACGCTATTTCGTAGCGGGAGAAATCGCCTTCGCGATTATGTACTTAAGTAACATAATAATATCGTAGTACAAACGGCTTGTAATTGATCTCGCAGCTTGGTCGGGAAAAGCATCTACCACCTTCCCCCACGGCACCCAAAAGGGTAAGAGGCGACCGCTTCGCTGATTATCAGTTTCGGCGGTCGCTCTCAAAACTACTTGATACCAAGGGAGACGGTGGGAAGAATGCTGTTCAGGAACGCAAGCAAGCCAAGGATGGAAACGCTGAGAACGATCATGTGTGGCCCTTCTCCTGACAAAGCAGGATGATCTCTTAGGCAAGGAGCTTATGCAGGTAAACCGCTCATTCAGAAGAAGATCAGTTGAAAGTTCATGGTGTGCGGCCTCACACAAAGTGTAGAAGCCGCACCGAAGACAAACCATATCAGTGGCAAGCCTTATTGAGATCCACCAAGATTTCTGGAGGTTCTGCTTCCCAATGAAAACAAGAAAGCCGGCCCTCCAGGAAAGCTATTTGATGGTGATGAGGCCCAGAAGAGCAGAGAGAAGAGTTGCGACTGCGATAGAGATCGTGATCATTTGAGGGTCCACCTTTCTCCTTGAAGACGTCCAAAGACATTGACTGACATAGCGAACATACATCCGAAGGTACCCTTCATGCAATAAAAATATGTTACTTAAGCATTTATTAATATGAAACAAAAGTTCACTTTGGTTTCTAAGGTGATAGTCAATTTATAGAATCTCGTATAAGCAATCTGCATGTAGGGGCGGAACGTCGGCATCACGCTCTATAGAGGGCTTCGCTTGTCATTGGAGTGCAAATAAAACGGACAGACCCCTAAATGAAGGGATCCCGCTGCCGGGGCCCGCACTCCTCCAAAGGAGTGTCATGACCTCGCCGTGGCAGCATGCGTACTTAGCCAAACAGACAGCGGGATAGTGCCACCGGATCGTGTTCACAGAAGTGCTACTGCATTCGGCTCGCGTCAAACGCACGTGGAGGTTCCTGCGTGACCGACAAACATTCAGTCCAGCATGGGCTTTACTCGACCGTAACGGACTTCGCAAGATTTCTTGGTTGGTCCACATCACAACCGCGACGAACGGCGATGTGATAAGCAAGCAGTTGTAGTGGAACTACCTCAAGCACGGGTAGCAGCAACTCCGGCGCCTGCGGTATGTGGATCGTGTGTTCCACAAGCTGCGCAATCTCTTCATCACCTTCAATGGCAATGGCGATGACGCGGCCACTACGCGCCGTCACTTCCTGAATATTACTGAGGGTCTTCTCGTACTTCAGCACGCTGCTCGGATCGTTTGGGTCTTTTGTAGCGATGCAGACGACTGGAAGCGTCTCGTCGATCAGTGCATTCGGTCCATGCTTCATCTCGCCAGCGGGATAGCCTTCAGCGTGGATGTAGCTGATCTCTTTCAGCTTCAGCGCGCCCTCAAGAGCGATCGGATAGTGAATGCCTCGACCCAGAAAGAGGAAATCCTGGGAGGTTGAAAAAATCTTTGCAAGTTGGCAGCACTGATCGTCAACAGATCGAAGGATCTCCTCAACTTTGCCCGGAATTTTGCTTAATTCCGTCACCAGGTGGATCGACTCTTCCTGCGTAATAGTGCCTCTAACTTGCGCGAGATGCAGAGCGAACACGAAAAGAGCAGTCAGTTGAGCAGTGAACGCTTTTGTGCTGGCTACGCCAATCTCCGGGCCAGCATTGGTTGTGATGGTTCCCTGTGCCTCACGGGTAACGGCCGCACCAATGACGTTACAGATCGCCAGTGTCTTTGAGCCTTTGGCGATCAACTCACGTTGGGCGGCAATCGTATCCGCCGTCTCGCCAGATTGCGTGATGAGCAGACCAATTGCGCGCGGATCGGCGATGGGATCCCGATAGCGATATTCGCTGGCGTAATCAACCTCAACGGGCAACCGCGCAAGGCGCTCGATCATAAATTTGCCCGCCAGCCCTGCGTGCCAACTCGTTCCACAGGCGGCAATGGTGATTTGGCTCGCATTGCGAAAATCGTCCGCGGTCACCTGCATTTCCTGCAGAAACACCCTGCCGGTATCGAGCGAAACACGCCCGAGCGTCGTGTCGCGGATCGAACGTGGCTGCTCGTTGATCTCCTTGAGCATGAAGTGCTTATAGCCGGCTTTCTCGGCCATAATCGGATCCCAGAGAATCCGCTGCACCTTCAGGGGGATAGGAGCACCAGTGAAGTCGGTAAGGGTCACACCCTCGCGAGTGAGAATAGCCACTTCACCATCAGCAAGAAAATGAATGTTACGGGTATGGTGAAGGATGCCCGGCACATCGGAAGCGAGAAAATACTCTCCTTCACCGATGCCGATAACAGCTGGCGGTCCCATCCGTGCAGCGACAAGCTTGTTCGGCTCATGGGCCGAAAGGACACCGATCGCAAACGCTCCAGAGAGGCGCTTTACAGCCCGGCGAACAGCCTCCTCAAGAGGGATCGTCGGAATCTGCGAGTTGATTACTGCTTCCGACGTGTTGATATCAGCGGTGCGCTTCCCCTGCGGCTCAGGTGACCCGGCAAGTTCAAGCTCGTCCTGGATAATGTGAGCGATTATTTCGGTATCGGTTTGCGAGAAGAAGGTGTGACCCTTGGCAATCAGCTCTTGCTTGAGTGCAAGATAGTTTTCGACAATGCCATTGTGGACAACGACCAGAGTTCCCGTCCCGTCGCGATGGGGGTGCGCGTTCTCTTCAGTCGGACGTCCGTGGGTCGCCCAGCGTGTGTGCCCGATTCCAAAGCTTCCTTCAATGGGGGAAGCTGCGATAACCGCCTCAAGATTCCGAAGTTTGCCGGGTGCGCGGCGCAGCGAAAGACCTTCCGGCCCACCGGCAACGGCAATTCCGGCGGAGTCGTAGCCGCGGTACTCGAGGCGGCGCAGACCCTCAATAATGATGGGAACAGGAGCATTAGGACCGATATAACCGACGATTCCGCACATGATGACAGTGTAGATGGTGCAGAAGCGATTGTGGTTGGGCTAGTCTTCGGTCTCGTGCGGATGTCGGTTCGCATTTGAGCGAGCCAACTCTTCTAGGAGATCGGGATCCTGGATCGGCGACGAGATTTTATAGTCGCCACTAGCCCATTTACCAAGGTCCAGAATACGGCAGCGGTCTGAGCAGAATGGAAAGTCTTCGCTCGCCACGGGAACTACTTTGCGACATGTAGGGCAAAAAAGAGCTTTGGGTGCGGTCATGATGCTATCCATAGACAGACTAAACCTTGCCCGAGGTTGCAACAAATTTCTGGGTCATAGAGCGCGACCTCGCAGCGGGCTGTTCACGCAAAGGCCTTTAGTAAGAAAATAGAACGATGACTGGCATCCGCATCGACAAGTGGCTCTGGGCCGCACGGTTCTTCAAAACTCGCGAGCAGGCCTCAAAAGCCTGCGAAATGAGCCGCATCTCTTCCAATAAGCAACGCGCTAAGCCTTCCCGCGAAGTTCGACTGGGTGACATGCTGGAAATCAAAAACGAGGCTGGCGACTTCGAAGTAGAGGTTCTAACGCTTAGCGAGCAACGCGCTGCGGCAGCTATCGCTCAGACCTACTACCGAGAGACTGCGGCAAGCATGGAGCAAAGACGTAAAGTTGCAGAGGAGCGCAAGCTTTTAGGTCCCGACGCATACACGCATAGCGCGCGCCCAACAAAACGTGACCGTCGTCTCATTCACAGCTTCAACGGCAGAGGCTGATCTATATTGCTGTATGCCGAGGTTGCCATCGCGCAAACCCGCCTTTCGACTTCGGTGGCAACAGCACTATCGGTTTCGTAAAGTCGGGACCCCAACAGCATCTACTGAATCGCGTAAAACTATTGCCAGGCCTCAAACCCCCGATCCAGTGACGCCCATCGATCAGTTGGTGACACAACTTATTGGGTGAGATCAGGATGAGATGTCTTCAGCGCTTGCCCTAACGATGGCGCATTGATATTTCTGGCAACGCCTAACTTACCCAGCAGCCAGATACCGTAGTAGTTCAGATCAAATTCGTACCATGCCAAGCCATGACGCGCCGAGACGGGATGGGCGTGATGATTGTTATGCCAACCTTCCCCACCCGTAAGCAAAGCGACCCACCAGTTGTTGCGAGACTCATCCCGAGTCGCGAAGCGTCGTGAGCCCCACATGTGGGTGGCTGAATTGACGAGCCACGTAGCATGCAGTCCAAAGGTCACCCGTAGAAAAATCCCCCAGAGTACCCACGACCACCCACCTGCCGCGAGTAAGCCAAGTGCAACGAGTGTGAGGGGGACCCAATGATATCGATTGAGCCATACATAGAATGGATCTTTGACGAGGTCGGGCGTATACCGCGCCAGCAAAGCGGGCTCTCCACTTGCGCCAGCACCATAAATGACCCATCCGGCGTGAGACCACCAACCACCTTCGAATGGCGAGTGAGGGTCGCCGGCCTTGTCAGTGTGCTGATGATGTAGTCGATGCGTAGCGACCCAAACGAGCGGCCCTCCCTCAAGACTCAGGGTTGCACAGACAGCGAGCACATGCTCAAGCCAGCGAGGCACCTTATAACCACGGTGTGTCAGCAGGCGGTGGTAGCCCATACCGATGCCGACGTTGATAGCAATCACGTGCAGGAAGACGGCGACAGCAAGCGCAGTCCAACTGAAGAAGAACAAAGCCGCAAGAGCCGCCACATGGAACAGAATCATGAAACTGAGGACAAGCCAGTTCAGCGCGAGTTTTTGTCCACCCCGGGTAAGCGTGAGCGCTTCTACCGAAGGTTCAGTTTGCATATTTAGAGCTGAATCTTTAGAACTGCGATGATCCAAAACATCAGCAATTCGAGAAGCGCCGTTTTGTTCCAGAAGGGAAGACATACTTCCATTCTCATGGCGTAGGCTGCTGGCCCCTGTCACAATTGTGTAATGTAATTGTCGACTGCCAGTTCAAAGCGCAACTGGACTCTAATCGGAACTCGTTGAACCCATTGTCGAGGAATTCAATTGAACTAGAAGTAAATGGTCGGGACGACTAGATTCGAACTAGCGACCTCACCCACCCCAAGGGTGCGCTCTACCAGGCTGAGCCACGTCCCGACTATATGCACGTCGACTCAGGAGAGTCGCGGCGGGGTATCCTGCAGGTTCAAGTGTACACGAGGCACTACACCTGTTTAGTGCGTCGGCGCCACGAATTCCTTCGGCAGCGCTCCGCCATCGCCCTCACTGAAGAAGAAACCATTCATCTGCTCTACGAGGAAATCCTGCGCCTCGCGCGTCCACGGCTGCAATCTGTACTCGTTCAGCAGCATCTTTTGACGCTCAACCCACTCGCCCCAGGCCTTCTTCGAAACGCTTTTGTAGATCTTCTGACCGAAGTCAGAGTCGAACGGCGGCTCATCCAGTCCTTCAAGCTCAGCCTTGTACTTTACGCAGTAAACCATGTGCGGCATTGATTCTGTTCTCCTATGTCGTAACTCCATTGTAGCGGTGCAGCCTTCACTTACGCTTGCCCTTGGACTTTTTCACTTTAGCCCTGACCTTCTTCTTGCCCGTCCGCTTGGGGCTTGAATGCGGCCGCTCCCCGCCAGCAGTCGCCGCCGTCTTCGAACGTTTCGGCCTCACCCCTGTCGTGTCTGCCGGATCAGGCAGGAGCGCAAACTGCAATCGTCGCTGCTGCCGGTCAATCCGGTCCAGCAGCACGTGCACGCGCATTCCCATCCGGAACACCTTACCTGAGTGCGATCCAACGATCTGCCGGTCGGTATCGCGGAAGAAGAATCGATCTTCGCCACCGAAGTTCCCCAGACTCGCCAGCGGAACCAGCCCCTCTATAAATAGATCATCGAGTTCGACAAAGAAGCCGTATTTCGTCACCGACAGGATAATCGCGTGAAAGTCCTCGCCGACCCGATCCTGCATGAACTTGATCTTCTTCCACTCCATCAACTCCCGTTCGGCATCGTCGGCGCGTCGTTCGGACTGGCTCGACTCACTCGCGATAGCCGCCAGCTCGGTCTCTGGAAGGGGAGCCTTCGCCTCATCGAACTCCGGTCGACGCGACAGCGCATCCCCTTTGCTCGACCATGGCTGCGGATCAGTGCTCAAAATTGCCGCGCCATCCGGATCAGCACCAGCCTCCAGCAGATCCCGCAGAAGTCGATGCACAATCAGATCCGGATAGCGCCGAATCGGCGAAGTGAAATGCGTATAACTCGGGCTGGCCAATGCGAAGTGTCCGACATTTTTCTCGCTGTACCGAGCCTGCTTCAGCGAGCGCAGCATCAGGTAGGCAAGAATCCGCTCTTCCGGCTTTCCCGCAATCTTGGCCGTAAGCCGTTGATACATCTGCGGCGTTACCGGAATCGACTCCGCAACTTCGTGCACCTTCGCCTTACGATCCGTCCCCCGCACATCCCGGCGGTCGCCTTTCGTCTGTAGCCGCTTCACCGGCAGGCTGGAGAAGCCGAGCGAATAGCCAAACGCACCTGCCGTCTCCTCAAAATCCATGATCCGTTTCGGATCAGGCATCTCGTGTATTCGATAGACACTCGGAACGGCCTGGTGCTCGATCCATGTCGCCACGCACTCATTCGCCGAGAGCATGAACTCCTCGATAAGCCGATGCGACCAGCCTCGCTGCGATCGCACAATCGACCGCATATTGCCGTCTGGATTGAAAAGGATCACCGGCTCTGGAAGATCAAAATCAATGGACCCACGTCGATGCCGTTTCGTGTTCAGCTTCAGAGCTAGCTCATACATCTGTTCGAATGCAGGAACCAACGAGGCGAACTCCGCGCGAACCTCCTCCTCACCATCAAGCACTGCCTGAATCTGCGTATAAGTCATCCGCCTCGCGCTGCGGATGATCCCCTCACACACCTCATACCCGAGGATCTCGCCTCGACCATCCACCTCCATCAGGCAGCTCAGAACCAGGCGATCCTCATCCGGCCGCAGCGAACACATCCCGCTTGAGAGCTGTGGAGGCAGCATCGGAATCGCACGATCCGGGAAGTAAACCGAGGTCCCCCGAAGCCGAGCCTCCAGATCGAGCGCCGTCCCCGGACGAACGTAGTAGCTCACATCCGCAATATGCACCTGGAGTTCCCAGTTGCCATTCGGCAGCGGCGTCACCAGCACCGCATCGTCAAAGTCCCGCGCCGTCTCCCCGTCAATCGTCACGATCGGCAATCCGCGAAAGTCCCGACGTCGCCCAAGTTCCTCCGCCGGAAGCGTGTCTACCGTCTGTCCTGCGGACGCACTCGCCTCCGCCAGCACGTTCGTCGGAAAGGTATGCGGCAGGTGGTGCTTCCGGATGATGATCTCAACATCCACGCCGAACGCATCCGGCGGTCCAAGCATCTCAAGCACCCTACCTTTTGCCGGCCTGCCGGTTGTCGGGAAGTCCGTGATCTCAACATCGACCGCCAATCCCTCAAGCGGATTGTGGCTTCCCTCCCGCTCCGGATCAGCCCAGCTCTGCTGCACCTGCGCCTCTTCGCCCAGCACACGATGCGGCGTGTCCTTCGGTGTCGCTGGAACTTCGAAGCCATCCGGAATCAGGATCGGCTGCGTCATCCGCTCATCCAGCGGGGTCACGTAGTTCCCATGAATAAGCGGAGCGTGGTCCCACGTCGAGCGTCCCTGCGGCCGAGCATAATGGAAGATGCCAACCACCGTAGGATTACGCCGTGTAAGCACCCGGGCCACGCGCCCGGATCGCCGTCCATCGCGTCCCGGAGGTGCCTCATCCACAAGCACCTCGTCGCCCTGCATCGCACCATTCAACTCATTCGGCGGAATAAAGAGATCATCTTCTCGGCTCGTACTCTGGTTCGGCCGCACAAAGCCGTAGCCATCGCGATGCAGATCGAGCTTTCCCGCAATCAGGTGATCTCTGGTTGCACGATGCTCCACCGGAAGCGCTCCCGCCTGCCCACTCCCTCGCGGCGGACGGGCCGTCTTCGCCAGCGTCGCGTGCGGCAACGCCCATTGCTCAAACTCAGTCTTGACCAGATCGCCGCGGAGCGTAATCCGCGCCAACTGCTCGAGCAACAGCCGCCGCTCACGGCCGCCACCCAGCCCAAGCTCACGGATCAGCTGCTTATATCCGGCACGATGACCACTTGAGCGCTCGATCAATCGAATCAGCTCGCGGTCCGACTGCGGGTAAGGGGTGTGCGCCATCTATGGAAGAGAATACCGCGTCAGCCTCTCCACCGTCGGCACCTAATGGATCATGCAGGAGCTACAGGCCCTGTCCTTATGATCCGACAATAAGGCAACTGCCTGTTCGAGCGTCGTCGAGTCGGGAACCCGGGTGAAGCCGCTGTTTACCTCATCCTGCTGCTGCCCAATCGTCTTGAACAACAACGCGCGGCCATCGATATGCACATGGGTCTCGACAATCTGCCACAGTCCGGGAGTAAGCTCGCGCCGCTCCACATCGAAGGTACCCCCTTGCCGGAGCTTGCCCAGCAGCCCATAGCCGATGTTTACGTCTTGAGAGAGTGTTCCGCGAATTGACCTGATCCGATGCTGCACACGATCGACAATGAGTTGACCGCCCATCGTGCTCATCACGTGACTCTCCATATCTGGAGGGTGAAACCCCGGATCGGGCTCGAATTTCAGGATAATTACCTCGGGAGTCTGGCTGGCCACCCGCCACGTGAAAGCTTCTGGGAGAATCTGGAGCAGTTTGGCGGCACTCTCATCATCATGCTCGCCGTCACGTTTCTGCTTCTGCTGCTGGCCAGCGTCGTGGATAAAGCTCTGGATGCGCTTCATCTCCGCCACCGTCTGCTCTGGCGCAAGCGGATGACCATCCTGCTCAACCTTCTGCTTAATCGACCCATGAGACGTCTCAACCACAATCGAAACGGTGTAAGCCGGAACCTTCTCTTCCTGCCGATAACGCCAAAGCGAATGATCGTTGCGACTGGCCGCAATCTCCGTCTGAACGGCCTGCTGCACGATCTCCTTTGGAGTCTGCCCAAACAGGGGTCCCGCAATGAGGACTGCGCACCCAAGGAAGCCCACCGACCGTACACAACCGCTCTTCACCCGAGTTGAGACACGATGCCGCTGGATGAGGATGTCCATCACCTATGAAATGACTACAACCTTCGCCTTCTTACCAAGGCGCAATGTAAGCGTTGCTGGCAGAGTCTCCACGGAAAAGCTCGCATCTTTTCGAACTTCATTGTCGATGCGAACGGCACCCTCCGCAATCTTCCGGGTAGCCTCGCTTCCCGAAGCGACGAGCCTAGCCTGCACCAGCAATTTACCAAGTCGAAGACTGTTTCCTGTTCCCTCTGCCTGCCCGGCAATGCTGTCGTAAGCAATCTCAACCTGCTCAAGATCACTTGCCGTCTCACCTTGCTGGAACTGCTTGGCCCAGTTTATCGCCGCTCCATCCGCCTCTTCACGCGAATGAAAATCACTCGTGATCGCGTGTGCCAGATTCTTCTTAGCCTGCATCGGATGCAGCGTCCCGCTCATCACATCCGCCTGCATCTGCACGATCTCCGATTGACGCAGATCCGTCAGCAGCGTCCAGTATTTCCACATCAATTCGTCAGAAATCGACATCAGCTTCCCGTACATATCGCTCGGCGCGTCATGCACCCCAATCGCATTGTTCAGTGACTTGGACATCTTCTGCACGCCATCGAGGCCCTCGAGGATCGGCACCATCAGGATGCTTTGCTGCGGCTGCCCAAAATGCTTCTGCAGATCCCGTCCCCGCATCAGGTTGAACTTCTGGTCGGTTCCACCAAGCTCCACATCGCACTCCAGGGCGACGGAATCGTATCCCTGCGCAATCGGGTATATCAGTTCGTGCAGGGCAATCGGCTGCTCTGCCTGAAACCGTTTATGAAAGTCCTCACGCTCCAGCATCTGCGACACGGTAAATTGCGCCATCAGCTTCACCATGTCGTAGTAGCTCAGCTTGTCCAGCCACTCGGAGTTGTTGCGAACCTCGGTCTTCTCACGGTCCAGAATCTTGAAGACCTGCTCCTTGTACGTCTCCGCATTCGCCGCAATCTGCTCCGGTGTCAGCGGTTTACGGGTCACGTTGCGCCCCGTTGGGTCGCCGATCAGCGCCGTACTATCGCCAATCAGGAAAATCACCGTATGGCCTAGCTGCTGGAAATGCCGCAGCTTGCGGATCAGCACCGTATGCCCTAGATGCAGGTCGGGAGCGGTCGGATCGAAACCAGCCTTGATCCGCATCGGCTTGCCCGAAGCAATCGACTTCGTAATACGTTCCTTCAAGGCTTCGAGCGGGATGATCTCCGCAGTGCCCTTCGTTATAAGGTCCAGTTGGTCTTCAAGGCTCGGAAAATTAGACATAGTCGCATCCAAGTATAAAGAGTCGGGAGCAGAACAAAGTCATGCCGGATAGAAAGCCCAAACCAGATCGAACCACACCGCACCGCGACAAGGTCTGCAAGGCCTGCGGCCGCGCTTTCTCATGGCGCAAGAAATGGGAGCGCGACTGGGACGTAATCAACTACTGTAGCGACGCCTGCAAGGGCCACAAACCGGACAACACAGATCACGCTCTCGAAGCCGCCATCCTCAGCCTTCTTGCCGAGCGCGGACGGGACAAGACCATCTGCCCCTCGGAGGCAGCAAAGATCGTCGGCGGCCAGGAAGATCGAGGCGATTGGGAGAGCCTGATGGAACCAGCCCGGTCCGCGGCTCGCCGTCTTGTGGCCGCAGGCAGGATCGTCATCACTCAGCACAGCCAGATCGTCGACCCTTCTACTGCAAAAGGACCGATCCGTTTACGACTGCGCTAAATATCACCACCCGATGACACGACCTGACGACAGAGAATTGCGTCTCAAATCGACATGACCACAGCGAAGAAGTCAGCAAGCAAGACGTCGGCAAAGACCTCAGCAAAAAAAACTCCAGGAAAAAAGACCTCCTCCAAGAAGCCTGCGAAGAAGAGCAGTCAGACAAGCCGCTGCTGGCCAGGCTTTGAACCTACGCCAGGTTCAACACCGGGAGCCAAGGGGAGCTGCAAGCCGAAAGCGGGGAAGAAGAGCGCGGCAACCAAGAAGGCCGATCAGAAGGCAGCGGCAGCGAGCAAGCTCGAGAAACGTGGCAAGTAGCACCAGGCAGCGTCAGAATAGAAGCCTCGGCTTTGACTACCTTCACGCCTTTCTTCCCGAGCGGAGATATTTGACAAATGTGCGTCCTCCACACCCCAGGATTTGCTCCACGGCCCTGCTGACCCGTTAGACTGGTCCAGACTTAGGGTCTTTGTTTACAAGACTTTAGGACCTAAACGGAAAAACTTTAAAGCGCCTCAGGTCCATCATTCTGAAGAAAAGCTGCGTTTGAGTCCTTATACTTTGGCACATGGATGCAGAGAGAGTTCGCGCCTTCCTATTGAAGCTGCCCCACGTCGTCGAGACCCTTCAGTGGGGAGATAATCTCGTCTTCTGGGTAGGCGACAAGGCGATCGGCGGCAAGATGTTCGTCCTCGCCAATCTCGAGGCAGACAGCAAGGGAGTCATCTCCTACTCCGCAGGTCCGACGCGCTTTGCGGAACTGGTCGAAATCGAAGGACTCTTTCCCGCACCCTACCTTGCGCGAATCCACTGGATTGCCGCTCATCGCTGGGACGTATTTCGTCCAAAGGAATGGGAGCACGAACTTCGCGGCGCCTACGACATCACCCTCGGCAAGCTGCCTCCAAAGACACGAAAGATTCTGGCTCTTCCCCCGGAAGAACAGCAGAAGCTGATCGCAGCGCGCAGAGCCCTCCTCGACAGCAAACAACCCAGGGCCTGACGTCGCGCGGCCCCCATGTTGCACAAAGCCACAGTGCTCCGATAGCGTGGGGAGGATGCTAAGTCCCCAAACCTCCGCCGTCACACTATCCCTCGACGGCCGTGTAGCCCTCATCACAGGCGGCTCTCGCGGCATAGGCGCAGCGACCGTCCGTCTCTTTCGCAAGGCAGGGGCAAAGGTCATCTTCAGCTATCGCTCGGCAGCAACTCAAGCTGAAGCCCTCGTTCAAGAGTGCGGTGGCCCCGAGCACTGTCACGCGATCAAGCAGGAACTCGCAAGCGCTGACGATGGCCAGGCGCTCGTCCATGCCGCCAGGGAGATCTACGGCCGCCTCGACTGCCTGATCGTCAATCACGGCATCTGGCCCTCCCACGACGCCCCCATAGCCGAGATGACCACGACCCAGTGGCGAGAGACCATGGGCATCAATCTGGACAGCTCCTTTGGTCTCGTGCAAGCCGCCGTAGCCCAGATGAAGGCTCAGCCTCAAACTGGCACGACCCGCGGACACGTCGTCCTGGTCAGTTCCACCGCCGCCCAGCGCGGCGAGGCCTTCCACGCCGACTATGCCGCCAGCAAGGGTGCCCTCGTCAGCCTGACAAAGAGCCTGTCCAGCGAATTGGCCGGTCAGGGCATCTACTGCAACTGTGTCGCTCCGGGCTGGGTAGCCACAGAGATGTCCGCCGCTGCCCTCAACCATCCGGAAACGTCCAAGAAGGTGATGAACACGATCCCACTCGGCCGCGTCGCCCACGTCGACGAGATCGCCGGGCCAATCCTCTTTCTATGTACCCCGCTGGCCGGCTTCATCTCCGGCGAGATCTTCAACGTAAACGGTGGCGCAGTGCTCGTAGGTTGATGAGGCTCCCTTGAGAAAAAAGTCGGTCCTGACCACGGCACTCGCAGCAAGCCTCTTGTGCTCTAACCTCCTTGCCCAGGCCCGAGACATTCCCAGTGCTGCGCCGACGCAGGTCGCAGGCAAGACACAGGAAGAGCGCGGACGACTCCTTCTCGACCAGATGGTCACCGCCCTGGGCGGTCAACTCTGGCTCGATCGCCGCACCATCGAGCAGGAGGGTCACACCGCTGCATTCTTCCGCGGAGCACCCACCGGCAGCGTCACCGACTTCTGGTCCTTCCGTCAGCTTCCTTACGCAGGCCAGCCCGATGTTGAGCGCATTGAGTACACCAAAAAACGCGAGGTCGTCCACATCTGGACAAAGGACACTGGCTACGAAATCACCTACAAGGGGAAGACCACCCTGCCAAAACTCCAGGTCGACGATGAAATTCGGCGGCACGCCCATTCGATCGAAGAGGTCGTCCACACCTGGCTCAAGCAGCCCGGAGTCATTATTCTGGCCGAAGGAACCGCCATGGTCGAGCGCCGCATGGTCGATAAGGTCACTGTTCTCGGCGCCAACAATGATGCGGTCACGATCGAACTTGACGTCACCACGCACCTCCCTCTCCGCCGTACCTTCGAGTGGCGCAATGACACCTTCAAAGACCATGACGAAGACGCCGAGGAGTACGACGACTATCACACTGTCCAAGGCTTTCCGACTGCCTTTGCAATTACCCGGTACCGCAATGGTGATATGGCCTCACAGCTCTTCCTCAAGAAGATCGAGTATGGGAATCCGCTCTCCCCAGAGCTTTTTGACCCTGATCGCCCTGTAAAGAAGGTTCATAATCTCAGCTAGGCACGGCGCCGCAGTTTATACTCGGGTGTGCTATGAGCAACTCTACAATCACCGAACCGGAACAGATCACCCTTGCAGAACCCACATCCGTTGCCCCCGAGACTCCGCCAGTGACGCGAACGATGGACATTGTCGAGATCATGTCCATCCTGCCGCATCGCTACCCTCTCCTTTTGATTGATCGCATCATCGAAATGGAGAGCAGGAAGCGAGTCGTTGCCATTAAGAACGTATCCATCAATGAACCTCACTTTCAAGGTCACTTTCCTGACTACCCGATCATGCCCGGCGTGTTAATGGTTGAGGCGATCGCTCAAGCCGGTGGCGCACTTCTGCTAAGCGAATATACGAACAGGGCCGAGAAGCTCATGGTGTTCACGAGCATCGATAGTGCCAAATTCCGCCGCCCCGTTGTGCCGGGTGACCAGCTTCGCATCGAAGTGACTGTTCTCAACTGGCGCAGTTCTGCAGTCAAGATGCGCGGCGTAGCCACAGTGGATGGCAAGATCGCCTGCGAAGCCACAGTCATGTGTGCTCTCACCAGCCGCAGCGTGACGCCCGCGGCAAAGCCAGGCGTCACTCCGAACGCTGAGTAGACCGTGCCCACTCATCCAACCGCCATCATTGCTCCCGGTGCAGTAATTCCTGCTTCGTGCACCATCGGTCCCTACTGCACCGTCGGTGCAGACGTCATCCTCGGAGAAGATTGCGAGCTCGTCTCGCACGTCATCCTCGATGGCCACACCACCTTCGGCACTGCCAATCGCATTTTTTCCTTCGCCTGCATCGGCATAGCTCCGCAGGATCTGAAATACGCGGGCGAACCCACCCGAGTCACAATCGGCAATGGCAACACCATACGCGAGTACGTCACCATCTCCAGGGGGACTGCAGGTGGCGGCGGGCTAACACAGGTCGGTGACGATTGCCTCATCATGGCGTATACCCACATCGGTCATGACTCCACCATCGGCAACGGATGCATCCTCGCCAACTCCGCCACGCTCGCCGGTCACGTCATCGTGGAGGACTACGCTGTAGTCGGGGCCCTTTGCCCCGTGCATCAGTTCTGTCGCATCGGGCGCTATGCCTACATCGGCGGGGGCACCACTATTACGCAGGACGTGCTCCCCTACTCGCTTACCTCCATCGAACGGAATAATCACGCCTACGGCCTCAACAAGGTCGGCCTCGAACGGCGCGGCTTTACTCCCGAACAGATCAAGCAGCTTCGACAAGCTTATCGCCTGCTCCTGAACTCGAAACGCAACACCTCCGACGCGCTCACCGCCATACGCGAGATGCTCGCAGCCGACACAGAGGGTCCCGCTGAACACGTGGCCTACCTTGCTGACTTCGTCGCCAACAGTCATCGTGGTCTTATCAAGTAGGCTGATGACGACAACCGGAAAACTTGGTCTCATCGCCGGCAACGGGCGCTTTCCCTTTCTCCTCGTCGACGCAGCACGCGCCCATGGTCTCGAGGTGGTCGTCGCCGCCATCAAGGAGGAGACTGATCCCGAGATGGACACGCGTGCCGCAACGGACATCGGCATCCGGGTTCACTGGCTCTCGCTCGGCGAACTCTCCCGCCTCATCGAAACCTTCCAGGCGGAGGGCGTCACGCGAGCGGTCATGGCCGGACAGGTTCGTCACAAGCAAATCTTCTCGAGCATCCGTCCGGACTGGCGGCTAGCCAAGCTTCTCCTCAGCCTCCGCACCCGCTCTACCGACATGCTGCTCGGAGCCATTGCCAAAGTTCTAGGCGATGAAGGCATCGAACTCATCTCTTCGACCGCCTACCTTGAACCGCTTCTAGCCAAAACGGGCGTGCTGACCCGGCGATCTCCGACCGAAGAAGAGCACAAGGATGTTCTGTACGGCCGTACGATCGCAACCGCGATCGCTGCCTTCGACCTCGGTCAAACCGTGGTCATCGCGGCACGAGCCTGCGTCGCCATTGAAGCCATGGAGGGTACAGACGCTACGATTGCTCGTGCTGGCGAACTGATGCGCAGCATCGATCAAGGTGAAAGCAGGCTTCTAGAGCCGTCGCTGACTGTGGTCAAGGTAGCCAAACCCAACCAGGATATGCGCTTCGATGTCCCTGTAATCGGCGTCGCAACGATTGCGGCGATGCAACAGGCAGGCGCTACGTGCCTTTGCGTAGAGGCTGGCCGAACCCTGCTCTTCGATCCCGAAGCGATTGTCGCAGCTAGCGATGCCGCTGGCATCGCCATGATTGCCTTGCCCCGCGTCTGACATTCTCATGACATCTGAAAGTCGTTCCCCGCGTACTATTATCCTCAGAGCTGCGCGCCTTACGTCAGATCGCTGCAGCCTTGCTGAACACAGGAGAACTACATGAAGCGCAAGGGACTACTTATCGCAGTGATCGCGGGCATCGTGACGGCAACGGCCGTTGGCGTGAACGCCCACGCAGCCGACATTCTCCAGCCAGGAACCGCAGCCCCAAACTTCACCCTGCCCTCGCAGGACAACACCCCCATCAGCCTTACGGATTACAAGGGCAAGTGGGTAGTCCTCTACTTTTACCCGAAGGATAAGACCCAGGGCTGCACGATCGAGGCCCACAACTTTCAGCGCGATCTCGACAAGTACAAGGCGCTCAACGCCGTCGTCCTTGGCGTAAGCCTCGACACAGCAGACAGCCACAAAAGCTTCTGCACGCAAGAGAGCTTGACCTTCAAGCTTCTCGCCGATCCTGAACATAAGGTCGTCGATGCCTATGGCGTCAACATCATGGGCGCAGGTCCTATGAAGTTCGCCGAGCGCGATTCCTTTCTGATCGACCCGAATGGCAAGGTTGTCAAAGCCTGGAAGAAGGTCAACCCAAACACCCATAGCGAAGATGTCCTCGCTGAAATTTCCGCAGACAAGAAATAGCAACAGACGCAAAAAGGCCCGGCCCTCATGATGAGGAGTCCGGGCCTTTTTGCTTGCCTTAGGACAGTTTGCTGCTCACATCAGAAGCTTACTTCTTTGCCGTTGCCTTCTTTGCTACCGTCTTCTTTGCAGCGGTCTTCTTTGCTGGTGCCTTCTTTGCTACGGTCTTCTTTGCTGGTACCTTCTTCGCTGGTACAGCCTTCTTCGCTACGGCTTTCTTTGCAGGAGCCTTAGTCGCCGCCTTCTTTGCTACGACCTTCTTTGCTGCTTTCTTCGTTGCCAAGGTAGTACCTCTCGTGATGGTTTTTTTGCTGCTCCCAGTGCTCTTGTTGCCAGCCGCTTTTTTAAGAGCAGGCTTACCGCCGCGTTGAGCACTGGACTTCTTCGCGGCAGATACTTGTATAAACTTTCCGGCACTCTTCTTAGCCGTTGTCTTGAGTGGAAGCGCCTTCTTCGCAATAAGCTTCTTTGCGGACACCTTCTTGGCTGGTGCTTTCTTGGCCGGTACAGCCTTCTTCGCTGCCGCCTTCTTCGCAGGCGCTTTCTTCGCTACCGCCTTTTTGGCCAAGGTCTTCTTTGCTGGTGCGGTTTTCTTTGCGGGTACAGTTTTCTTCGCCGGGGTCTTCTTCGCAGGTACCTTTTTGGCAGCTGCCTTTACTGCCGAAGCAGCCTTCACTGCGACAGGCTTAGAAGCCGTCTTCGCCACCGGTCGCTTGCTGACACCACTCACCGGAGGAACGCTGGCAGCCTCGTTCCGTTCAGGCTGTTTCGATAACTTCGTCGCTGGCGTATACACATCACCTGGTGTTGGCGATGGGGCATACAGAGTGGCATCTTCCGCGTGGGGGTGACGAACATCCTCATTAGCGGATGCATCCGGAGAACCCTTCTCCGGAAGATCTCCCTCAAGCTCATCATCATCTTCGTCGCTGTCGTCATCATCATCATCTGACGTCAACGTGACCTCTTCCTCTTCGTCATCCTCATCGAAGCTGGAGCCATGACGATCATCCTCTGTATCGTTATCCGCATCATGCTCGTCCTGGTCAGCCGCTGCGTGCTGCTTGAACACTTCATCGAATCCATCGAACATCGTCATCGTTTTCCCCTACCTGCTGTACTGTTCCTCACATGTTGGATGCGAGTCATTCACGAAGCACGATGCGAGCTAACGTAACTCGTATCGATCACGGATTCTAGCAATAGATTGCATCCATGCGCTAGCGATAGCAAGCAATCTTTTTTGTGAGGAAGCTTATCGTGCAGCTTTATGTTTCGTTTTCGATACTGCTCCACGCGAAGCGGCGGAAGAGACAAGTGCGCTCTTCGGTATTCCTCGTGTAGAAGCATGCGTATTTGTGTGCGTCGAGCCTCGCGCCACACTCTCAACCGCACCTCGCCGAGATGTCTTCGCACCACCACCGCGACCTGATCTTCCGCCGCGTGTTGCGACACGACGGCTTCGCATCGACGGGCCGAATCGCACGGGCTCAGCAACATTCAATGAAGCACCTGTTCTCAACGCACCCGATGAAATATGGTTCCACGCCCGAAGATCTTCGACGGAAACATTGAAGCGATCCGCAATGGTGATCAGCGTATCGCCACGCCGCGCTACATAGCGTTGTTGGTGTTTGCTGGCGGTCACTAGCGTAACCGGCACCACGAGTTCATCGCCCTCGGCCACTGCCTCTCCAGCCTTCAGGCCATTTGCATCCGCAACGTCGCTCGCATGCGCATGAAGAGTTGTCGCGATTGCATCGAGCGACTCTCCGGGGCGCACTACATGGAATCGCCAGCTATTGCGCTTCTCCATAGGGATCGACTTGAGACGCCCTGTGAAGACCTCTTTGGTGCCAACCGGAATGTGGAGGTCAAAGGAGAGATCGTTGGGCGTACTCATTCGTAGGAGACTTGGGTTCAGCGAAACGATCTCCGCTAAGGAAGCACCCGTTAGATCAGCCACCAGTCGCATATCGATTGCGTAGTCTACGTTCACGGAATCCCACACCACCGCCGGGTCTGGCACTACTTTATCGAGCCCATACTTCGCAGGATTCTTCGCCATGATGATAGCTGCCAGGATCTTGGGCACATACTCCTTCGTCTCCTTGGGCAGCATGTTGCGCCGGTAGAGCTCCCAGAAGTCCGCGTACCCTGTGCGCATCACCGCTCTCTGGATGTTGCCCGGACCCCAGTCGTACCCAGCCATCGAGAGATACCAGTCGCCGAGCTGGTTGTAGATCGTCTTCATGTACTTCGCATAAGCGATCGAGGACTTCTCAGGGTCGAAGCGTTCGTCGAAGTAGCCGTTGCGCACCAGACCATACGCTCCAGTCGGCATGAACTGCCACATCCCGCCTGCGCCACTCTTCGCGTTCAATGCCTGAGGCTGGAAACCAGATTCCGCTACCGCCAGGTAGAACAGATCCTGCGGCATTCCTTGATCCGCCAACGCCTTCTGGATGATTGCCTTGTACTTCCCGCCTCGTTCCATACTGTGCAGCATGTGTGCTCGAAACGAAGTCGAATTCGCGAAAATCCCAATATATCCGGCGACCTCATCATTGATGACCAACGGCAGATCCGATTTGATCTGTAGCTCAGACTTCAGCTTCGCGGTCAGCTCCGGGTTTGGGGCAAACGTCAGACCCTCCGCGCTCTCGAGAGGAGTCTCTTCAAGCTTCGGCGAAAATCCATTCCCTTGTTTTAGCGCCACCATCTCAAGCGAGTTGACCGCATTCAACAGGTGATCAAACTCATCCGCGAGCTGCGGATCATTCTTCAGATCCATTCCACTGGTCAGCATCGTGTCGATCGCCGTATCGAAATCGACTCGTGCCGCGTCCAGGCGATTTCCGTTGTAGTTGTCCACACCGCTGCGATAGCTAGCCTCAGCCTTGTTGATGAGGCCCTGAGCTTTGAGAACATTTGCAGAAGCGTCAACCGACTGCATCGGAACTGCCGCAGGTAGTGTTGCAGCCGCCGGCTTTGCAACTGGAGCGAGAGTAGGAGCAGTTGCCTGGGCAGACACCTTGCCAGGTGTTGCCGTCTCATCGTCCGGACAACCGGCAAGCATCAGGAGCGGTGCGCATGTCAGCACAAGTGCACTCCGCCTCATCCATTTCATCAAAGTCATCCGCGCCATTCGTCCCCGTTCATTGTAAGACGCACGGACAGCAAATGGCGCTCATCCCTTCGGAAGATCAGAGCCGGTCATTTTGGCAGAGTCGCATGGTCGTAGCTGATCACGCGCGTTAGCTTCCACATGCCGTCTTTGTTCTGCCACAGCATGACAAACTTTCCCTCACCCAGGACGTCATGATCCTTCTGCCCGGGATGATGGAAGCGGTGTACCCCGATCTCTACCGCGCCATAGTGAGCGAGTTCATGCACCTCAAGCGTTCCGGGTACGAGTTCGCGCGTTACCTTGCCGCAAATATTCTGCTTGATGCTGTCGAGAAAGACCTGCTTGCCCACTGCCAAGCCAGTCTTGTCGTGGTAAAACTCCAGATCGTCAGTCACCATCGTTCCAAGCTTCACCAGATCGCACGTGTTGTACGCGTCGAAGAGCGCCTTATCCTGTGCGGCAATTGCCTCCTGGAGCGGCACGGCACTCGGCATGGACTGTCCCTGGCAACTAGCCAGGATCGCGACGAGAAAAAGAACAGGCACTACCCCGCGCAACATTAGAACCAGTTTCATAAGAACCTCGTAAAAGATAACAAGCTCTAGCTTCACTGAGTTGCTGTACGGCCTCATGGCCCGAATGTTCCATGAACACGATGAACTCCTCCCCAAGGTCATGCAGTAACGGGTGTTAACATAAGAGTTGAGGCACTTCGCACCCCCAATGGATCCAAGTCACATCCGCAACTTCGCGATCATCGCGCACATCGATCATGGCAAGTCCACCCTCTCCGACCGTCTGCTTGAGCTCACCGGCTCGCTGACCTCTCGCGAGATGCAGGCCCAAGTGCTGGACGCAATGGACCTCGAGCGCGAACGCGGCATCACCATCAAAGCCCACACCGTCCGCATGGCCTATAAGGCGCACGACGGCGAGATGTATCAGCTCAACTTGATTGACACCCCCGGCCACGTCGACTTCTCCTATGAGGTTTCGCGCTCACTTGCTTCCTGCGAAGGCGCTCTGCTCGTCGTGGATGCCTCACAAGGCGTCGAAGCACAGACGCTTGCCAACGCATATCTCGCCATCTCAAATGGTCTCGAGATCATCCCGATCATCAACAAGATCGATCTTCCCAGTGCCGACATCGAGCGTACGAAGGAGATGATTGAGAAGTCCGTTGGCCTTCCAGCCGACGATGCCATTGCCGTCTCAGCAAAGACTGGCCTCAACGTGGCGAGCATCCTCGAAGCCGTCGTCACCCTGCTTCCGCCACCGCTCGGCGATCCTGAAGCGCCGCTACAAGCCCTCATCTTCGATAGCTGGTTCGATCCCTATAAGGGTGTCATCGTGCTCGCTCGAATCGTCAACGGCAAGCTGAGCAAAGGCATGAAGATCAAGGTCATGTCGAACGGCAAGATGTTTGACGTCGAGAGCATGGGTGTCATGACCCCCAAGCCTGTCGAACTCGCCGAACTCAGCGCCGGCGAGGTAGGATTCTTCGTCGCCACTATCAAGAACGTAGCCGACACCAAGGTAGGCGACACCATCACCGAGGTCGCACGACCCTGCGCTGAAGCTCTTCCCGGCTTTGAAGATATCAAGAGCATGGTCTTCGCCGGTCTTTACACCGTCGACTCGCACGAGCACGCCATGCTCCGCGACGCTCTCGAGAAGCTTCGCCTCAACGATGCCAGCTTTTCGTTCGAGCCCGAATCCTCAGTCGCTCTTGGCTTCGGCTTTCGCTGCGGCTTCCTAGGGTTGCTGCACCTTGAAATTATTCAGGAACGCCTTGAGCGCGAGTTCGACCTCGACCTTATTACGACAGCGCCTGGCGTTCGCTACAAGATCGCTCTCACGGATGGCACCACCATTGAGGTTGACAATCCGTCGCGCTGGCCAGACCCCTCTAACATCGAACAGATCGAAGAGCCGGTCATCATCGCAAAGATCCTGACCAACGAAGAGTATGTTGGTGGCATTCTTAAGCTGGTCGAAGAGAAGCGCGGCCGTCAGCAAAATATGGAGTATGTCTCCGACACCCGCGTTATGATCACCTACGAGCTACCACTCAACGAGATCGTTCTTGACTTCTATGATCGCCTGAAAACAGTATCTCGCGGATACGCCTCGCTGGACTACGTCCTCGCAGGCATGTGGATCTCGCCGATGGTGAAGATGGACATTTTGATCGGCGGTGACCCGGTTGATGCGCTCTCCATCATCGTCCATAAAGACTTCGCACAGCAACGCGGTAAGGCACTTGTCTCGAAGATGCGTGAACTGATTCCCCGGCAGATGTTCGAGGTAGCCATTCAGGCTGCAATTGGTTCCAAGGTAATTGCTCGCGAAACTGTCACTGCTATCCGCAAGAACGTAATCGCGAAGTGCTACGGCGGCGATATCAGTCGCAAAAAGAAATTGCTCGATAAGCAAAAAGAAGGCAAGAAGCGCATGAAGCGCATCGGCAAGGTTGATATCCCGCAAGAGGCCTTCTTAGCTGTCTTGAAGGTCGGCGAAGACTAAAGAGTCCTGCCCAGGGAACGCAGCGAACTCTCATCCGTAACAGATCAGTAACCTTTACCTGTGGAAACAACCGAAAGTACTATCTTTGCCAGTTACTTCGCTGAAGATGGTTCTGCGGAGCCGCGTTCGGATGTAAATCGTTCACCAGCCTGGACTTAGTCAACGCACTCCCGAACTCGAGGTGCTCAGAGCCATAACTTGATGGAAGGGACCTACGAGCCACCTTAGGAAATCCACACAATTATCCACAATTGCTAGTCAAGCGAAGTGATGAGGAGAAGATCCCATCCGATCTTCTCCTCACCATTCTTACGGCAAGTTACTGCCTCGGGGTGGTCGTCGGAGGACGCGGCGTTGTTGCACGGGGACGTGCAGCGGAAGGCGCGGCTGGTGGCGGAGCTGCAACACCAGAACTCGTGTTGTACGCATCGATGACGGCCTGCGTTACGTCCGTGTTCGGTGTAGCCCACATTACCGGGCTCTGCTGGCCGCTTACGTCGAGAAGCAGCGTAAAGCCACCCTGTGCGACATACGTGCGCATCGTGACGTTCACCTTCTGAGCGACCTTGCCATAGGCCTCCTGTAGATCAGCCTGATATGCCTGCGAAGCGTCCTCTGCGTCGCGGTTCAGGACCTTCTCCTTGGAGTCAATGGCTCGGAGCTGCGCGGCGCGCTGCTCATCCGTTGTGGTTGCTGGTGCAGCAGCATTCTGCTTCTTCAGCGTGTCGACCTCTTGTGCCAATGCGTCGATCTGCGCCTTCTTCGGCTCGTACTTCTTCTTCACATCTTCGACGGCGCGCTGGCCCTCGTTCGTGGCGAAGACAGCTTGTTCAAAGGAGATCAACGCAATCTTGGCCGGCACTGCCTGTGGAGCGACAGGTGCTTGCTGAGCCGCAGGTGCGGCAGGAGGCGTGGCGGTCTGGGCAGTCCCGGCAGCAGTCATCAGGCCTGCGCCAAGCGCGGAGAGGAGAGTAAGAGTGCGATTCATGTAGTGTGTAAAGCTCCTTGGAATTCTTTCATCCATCGTTTCGGCCATCGGAACACAATCGCTTGCGCCCCGGGCCATGCTCCGCAGTCCACTCCACCCCGGGAACACGCAGAGCAGGCTGCGTGAACACGTTGTAGCCGATCCATTTCTTGAGTCTCGCCCGTAAAGCAGACCGGAAAGCAGACAGGAGCTGGAGAGCTGCCAGAACGCCTCTGATTATAGGACCCTGCGCATACGGGGTCAAACAAAGCCACCTTTCTGTAAATCTACTTCTCTTTCGATTAGATCGTCGAGAACATCATTCCCCGAAATACGGCTGAACACTGATGCCCCTTCTAAAAGCCGAAGAGTCACGAACGCCACCTATGGTTTTAGAGAGATTGCCATAGGGAGCCCGTCATAATCCCTTGCAAATGGCCTATTCTGCTTTGGTCGTGAAATTGCTCCATCAAGTGTGCACGTGCCTCCGTCAGACCGAGATGCGATCGCAGGATTCTCTGACCTGGTAGAGCTTGCACCCACGTATGGTGCTGCTTGCCGCAGAGACAAAGGCCTTCCACCGAGAAGGCCGCTTCAGGAGGCCGTGACTGGCCATTCGTTTCAAACCCAATTATGGTGCAGTTCAGGTGTTGCCTGTCTGCACCGGCTTCACACGACGGACGATGATTCCTTGCGAGAAAGCAATTTCGGACGTACAATCAAGCCTGTTGTATGAACCGACTGTGGGTTATCTCTTTCCGCAAAGGCTACTTCTATGTATAGTGGCCATGAAGTAGATTGAATCGTCCTGTCGGATCATTTACATACATGTACTTAGGGTGAAGGATCTGCTGTAAAAAGCGAATCCCGGTTGCGCAGCGACGGTCTACCGAATCGCAGGCTCACAACCGATAGCAATCGATAACGTCCGTTTGAGTACAACTTGAGATCGTTTTTACCGACGCTGCATTTCCGGTCTTCTGCGCTCCCTGCCTCATCAGGCAAGGGTCGAGACGCCTCGGGCGTGGGGACAAGACGCTAATTGCGTACAAATGCAATAGGAAGTGGAAGCATGACTTCAGAACTTACCGTGTCCGATGTGCAGTCGCACCAGGCACAGCTACCGTTGTCCGACAATCAAGGTCAAAGCGAGCAGTCCTCACAAGATGGTCAATCCATCTCGCCGGGTATGGGCCAGTCCAAAAGCAGCCGCCGGCGGCGACGTAAGCGCAAGAACAAAGGACCTGAAAGTCCTGGCGACATGGCCCAGCAAGGCTCTGTAGCTGGCGATGCCGCCGCGCCCGCTCAAGCGGTCCCTTCCCTCCAGGGCGCAGCTCAGTCACAAGCTCCCCAGCAGAACGGATTCCAGAACGGCTCGCAGGCAGCGGCCACAGGAAAGCGCTGGAAGAAGAAGTTCCGCGACCGTGATCGCCAACGCCCCGAAAACCCGGGCAACATCGCTGCAGGCGCTGGCAGCCAGCAGAACTCCGGCGGCTTCCAGAACAATGGCGGCAGCAATGGATTCCGCGACAGCAATAGTCACCAACCGGGCAACAACGGCTTCAAGCGTAAGACTAGCAGCGGCAGCAACGGTGGCGGACGACAGCAGCGCGGTCCTCGCAGCTTCGTTGGACCGATGGATCACAGCTATCGCGTGACCAACGGCAACTTCGCCGACACTCCGCCTTCGACCATCGAAACGCATGGCAATGGCAACTATCAGGGTCGCAGTCACGGTGGCGGAGGTCGCGGTGGCTATCAGAGCGACTCGCAGCCAGTTGATTACTCGCAGGGACGAACCATTCCGATCGCCGAAGACGCTCCGACGAAGATCTACTTCTTCATCGAGGATCTCTTCTTCATCGCCAAGATCCAGGAGACTGCGCGCAAGCTCGGCGTGAAGGTCGCCTTCATCAAGAACGATAAGGAGTCGATTGCAGCGCTCGTTGGCGGCGAAGAGGCCGATCTTCCTGGGCTAATCGTTTTCGATCTCAACAACACCTCTGCAAAGCCGATGACGCTGATTCCCAAGCTCAAGGCCAAGCTGAAGAAGAGCACCTCGATTGTCGGCTTCCTCTCGCATCTTCAGGGCGACCTGAAGGCTAAAGCGGTCGAAGCAGGTTGCGATACCGTGATGCCTCGCGCAGCGTTCAGCCAGAACCTGCCGAATCTTCTGCGTCGTTACGGCATTGTTGACGAAGAAGAGCAGAACTTCAATCAGTAGGATTTAGTCCTTTTACGAAATGGCTCCTGAGTCTCTCAGGGGCCATTTTCTGCTCTAGGACAGGTACCCCTCCCCCCGTACCTGAAGTATGAAAGTATTCAAAACAAAGGAGATAGATATGGGGTACTTGTGCGTCGAGTACGCGGGCTAGTCTCGCTTCAGCCGCTAAGTGGGTCTGCGCGGCGAATGATTGTCAAGTTTCCGCTGACGGAAATCAGCCCGGCGGCCAGCCCATGTGTCGTCCGCCCAGTAGGTGGAGGTGGAGATGATCCACGGTCTGACCGCCGTCGGGTCCCGTATTGATGACGATGCGATAGCCGTTAGCGAGCTTCTGTTCGACCGCGATCTTCGCCGCTGCGGCGAGCAGGTCGCCGAGCAATCCTGCATGCTCGGCTGTGGTGTGTGCCGTTGAGGCGAGATGCTGTTTTGGAATAACCAGCAGATGCACGGGTGCCTGCGGGTTGATGTCCGCAAAGGCGAGGCATCGCTCATCCTCATACAAACGCTTCGCCGGAATCTCGCCGGCGACGATCCTGCAAAAAAGGCAATCGCTCATAGCCGCATTCTAGTGCCAGAGCGCCCTAGCGCCGGTCGGGCGCCACTTCGTGGTGTATTGGACGCTTCGCGTAAGACGCTCTAGTGCGTAAAGTATTTCGGCTTCTGCCCGGGCGCCCACGGATTATAGGAGGCTGCAAAGGCAGACCGCTCCCAGATAGCCGGATGGCTGTAACTCCACCACTCGACGAAAGGATGTCTTCGCGGGTCCTCCAGGCTGTTCTCGCCTAAGACCTGAAAGCTTCTTACGCCGACTGCCTGCGGATCCGCGAGGATACCGTGCATTGCCTCCTGCCCGTACACGTCGGCGGCGTGCTCCTCCCAACGGCTGAAGCCATTCGCAATCGGCTCGGTCACAAAGGTGAGCGCGGACAGAACCAGCATGAAGACCACGAGAGCTGCCCAATCGTTCTGCGATTCGAGCTGCCATCGGGCTCCGTACGTCCGCAGCAGCCATTGCACGATGTGAAAGCCAACCCAGAAACCCGCCAGCACCAGCGCCCCGGCAAAGAGCAGGCCGAGATAGATATGGTTCAGGACGTAATGCCCCATCTCGTGTCCGAAGATGAATTGAATCTCCTCGGGTGTGCCCTTCGCAATGCTTGTGTCCCAGACCACAACGCGCTTCGATGGTCCGATGCCGGTGACGTAGGCGTTCAGACCGGTGTACTTCGCGCTCGCCCGCATGAGGAACATGCGATCCGGCGGAATATGGAGGGGTCCGCGTGCCACCACCTGCTCCAACCGCGCCACCAGCGTCGGATCGTGCGCAGACAGCAACTCGAAGTGATCAAAGAGAGGATCAATCAATACAGGCGAGATAAAGACACCGAAGATCACCGCTAGCATGGCTGGAATCCAGAACCAGAACCACCAATGTCGTGGCGATTTGCGAATGACCCAGAACAGCAGCATAACCGCGAGACCCGTACTGCCCCATTCAATGCCAAAGCCCTTCGCGAGATCGGCAAACCAACTCGCCCAACCCTGGACCGATAAGCCATATGCCAACCCGAGGTGATGCCCGTAGATTCCGAGCGGCAGGTCGAGCACCGTCAGCAGGAGCAATAGCAGAAGCGTAAACAGGAAGCCTTGTCCCCACCTGCTTTGCGTCGCCCTCAACGCAAGATCTCGAAGACGCGCGGGAACTGCAAACGCCAGCAGCAGCACAAGCTGCAGAATTCCCCAGCCCGCACCGGCAAAGTGCAGCAGCGTCCGCGTTCGAAACAGGCCGACAGCCAGCTTCATCTTCTCCGGTGGGAGTGTATATGCGGCATGACCCGGGTCCGCCTGCCGATCTACGACGACCGGTGTCGCGGTCTGGGCGTTCAGAGTGGACTGGCTGAGTGGAGCGAACGCCAGCAGGAGTAGCAGCAGGATGCAACGGCGCATGCTCAAGGCCTCTCGTGCAGTGTGCACGACTGCACGACCCCGCGCAAACTGGCTGCATTGCCAACGCCCAATGACGACCTTCGCACATCGTATGAGTCGAATTCGATACACTCGGCTTGAGCGAGTGCGTCAGCGAAGCGGGGATCGATCTTTTGAAAAAGCAGTGTTTGTTGGTAGCAGGTGGAGTCGGCATAGCTGGCGCGTTAACCGTAGCCCTGATGACTCCGAAGCAGCAGGTCTTCGCCGCGACCTCTCAGGACCCGATCCTGATGCAGGCGATGGAGGCCGAACTGCATCGCGCCCTTGCCTCACTCGGCACGGCCCCGGCAGCGAATGCGGAGAGTGCCCAGCCTAAGCCCTACTTTCTAAGCTACGCAGTGGCCGACGACGAAACCGTCAGCATCTCCGCCCAGTACGGCGCTATCACTAACTCAAACCAGAGCCATCGTCGCACGGCGGATGTACAGATTCGGCTCGGTACGCCGGCGCTCGACAACACGCATGGCGACCATCGCAACAGCGCGCTCACAACGATTCCACTGCCTCTGACGAACGATCGTGCCGCCCTTGCGCGCACTCTCTGGTTTGCGACCAACCGGGGCTATGGTAAGGCGCTCGACAGCTTCCTGAAGGTCAAGACGGAGCAGCAGGTCCGGGCCAAGGAAGAGGACGTCTCTGCCGACTTTTCCAGTGAGACCGCAAAAGCCGAGGTGCTGCCGCCCGCACCCGAACTGGTGATCGACAAGGCTGCCTGGGAGACCCGTCTGCGCGATCTCTCCGGCCTCTTTAAGCAGTATCCGGATATCTTCTACAACACGGTCGCGCTTGATGCGGAGAATGAGACGGACTACTTCGTCTCCTCGGAGGGCGCGCACGTGTCGACTCCCAACCACGTGGCTCGGCTCGTTGTGGTGGCTCGCACACGCGCGGCCGATGGCATGGACCTCTTCCGTGTGGAGACCTTTGAGGCCGATAAGCTCGGCAATCTGCCTGACCAGAAGACCCTGACCGCGAAGACTGAAGCGATGGCCAAGAACCTCGAAGCCCTGCGCGTGGCACCGATCACCGAGCCATTCAACGGGCCGGCGATCCTCAGCGGTCGTGCCGCCGCGGTTTTCTTCCACGAGGTGCTGGGACATCGGCTTGAAGGGCAGCGGCAGCGCGGCGATGAGGAAGGGCAGACCTTCACCAAGCTTCTTGGCAAGCCGATTCTGCCGAGCTTCCTGTCGGTTTCCGATGACCCGACGCTCAGCAACTTTGAAGGCACACCGCTAAGCGGCCACTACAGCTTTGACGACGAAGGCCAGCAGGCGCGGCGGGTTGATCTCGTCCGCGACGGCGTGCTGCAGACCTTTCTGATGTCGCGGCTGCCAGTGGCCAGCTTCTCCACGAGCAACGGCCATGGTCGCGCCCAGACAGGTCGCATGCCAACGGGCCGCCAGGGAAATTTGATTGTGACCTCGTCCAAGACTGTTAGTGATGCCGAACTTCGCCAGCTACTGATCGCCGAGGCAAAGAAGCAGGGCAAGCCGTACGGGCTTTACTTCGAGGACATCTCTTCAGGTTTTGCTGTGACGAATCGGCGATCGCCACAGGCCTTTCAGGTGATTCCGCTGGTGGTGTATCGCGTCTTTGTGGATGGGCGTCCGGACGAGTTGGTCCGGGGAGTGAGCATCGTTGGCACTCCACAGGCGGCGCTCAACAGCATCATTGCGACGGGCAACAAGCAGGACATCTTCAACGGTATCTGCGGAGCGGAATCGGGGTCCATTCCGGTGAGTGCTGTGGCTCCTGCCATGCTTGTCACCAGCATCGAGACGCAGCGGCAGGCGCAAGGGACGACGCGGCCGCCGATCATTCCGCCACCTGATGTAACGGCCTCTCTCACGGAGGCCAAATGAAGCTTACGAAATCGAAAAAGACAGCCCACCGCGATGGTTGGAGCTGTGAACGGCTTTCCTCATGCCTGGCTCTCGCAGCGATGTTTGTGACGTTCGGTCTTACAAATAGTGCTGTAGCTCAGCAGAAGCAAGACCCTATGCTCACGGCCATGCAGGCTGAGCTGGATCGCGAGAAGTCGCTTCTGATTCTGCCGGGCATGCAGCGGCCCTACTTTATGGAGTACCGGCTCGACGAGCAGACGAGCTACGAGGCCGTCGCCAACTACGGCGCGCTTACCCGTGAGGAGACGAGCCATCAGCGCGTTGTGCGTGTGACCGTTCGGATTGGCAGCTACCAGGCGGATAGCAGCAGCAGCCGCGGTGACGGCTCGGTGCAGCTTGCGCCGGAGGATAACGATCCAGCGGCGCTTCGCTATGCCCTTTGGACTGCTACCGACGAGGCGTACAAGAACGCTCTGCGTGCCTATTCGACCAAGCAGGCTGCGCTCAAGCGCTTCCAGTCCGCGCCTACAGCGGATGACTTTGCTCCTGCGAAGCCTGTTACGACGATCGAGCCTCTCGTCACCCTCGACCTCGATCGCAATGAGTGGAAGCGCCGCCTTGTCGAGGCCAGTGGACTTTACGCCAAGGAACCCTCGGCGAGCCATGTCCAGTTCTCTACAGCGAACCTTCGCGGCATCGCGGTCAATCGTTACCTGCTGAATACCGAGGGCACGGTTGTTCGCCACGGATATACCGGCTACAACGCGACGATCAGCGTTGGCGGGCAGGCTCCCGATGGTATGCAGCTTGCGCGTGCTAACGGTACTACTGCAGCGCTTGCGAAGGATCTTGAGTCAGGCGCGGCGTTCCACCAGCGCACTCTTGATGACTTGAAGAGCTTTGAGGAGTTGCGGAATGCGCCGGTGGTTGGCGCGGAAGACTATCACGGGCCAGTCCTCTTTAGCGGCGATGCGGCGGCAGATACACTCAGCCGCCTTTTCATTCCAAACATCGAGGCTGATCGGCCTGATGTTGGCACTACGGCACGCACGCAGGGAGCCTATAGCTCCAGCTTGCGAACCCCTGTGCTCTCGGCGCTGCTGGATGTGAAGGATGATCCGCTCTTGACCACCTTTGCGGGGCAGAAGCTTCTAGGTTCGTATGATGTTGACGATGAGGGCGTGCCCGCGCAGTCGATCGACATCGTGCAGGCAGGCAAGCTGATGAACTTCGTTATTGGGCGGGAGCCGGTTAAGGACTTCCCGGATTCGAACGGTCATGGGCGCGCCGGGCCGGGGCAACCTGCACACTCGCGCGCTGCCGTGACTATCTTCAAGTCGACGCAGCCGGTCTCCGCTGCGCAACTGAACCAGCAGCTTGTCGACCTGGCCAAGAAGCAGGGTCGCGATGTGTATGCGGTGGAGACTCTCGGCGGGGAACTCGTACCGCGCTTGCTCTATGTCGTGCACGCGGATGGCAAGCGCGAGCTGGTGCGCGGTGCTACCTTTGACGAACTGGATGCCCGCAGCCTGCGGTCCGGCATCGTCGCCGTCGGCAGCGATGCTTATGTCTCGAATATCCTTGGAGCTATCCCGCAGACTACGATTGCGCCCAGCATCCTGTTCGGCGATATCGAGGTCAAGCGCGCGACCGACGAGCAGCAGAAGCTTCCGTACTATGAGCCACCCGCGCTCAATCCGAAAGAAGGACGCTAACCGATGAACGGCTTCAATCCCCAACACCTTGTTGGCCCGCTGATTGCAGTGATGCTCGTAGTGATGATCTACGGCAGCCGCATCTCTCCTGGCAAGCCTGTCGAGACGTCCGAGGGCCTCGTCTTCCGCCTCAAGCCGATCTATAACTGGTCACGCATTGTGCTGCTTCCGGCTTATATGGGCTTCTTTCTCTGGGTCGCGTGGCACCAGAACCACGTCATGCCGTGGCCCATCATCTTTCTCTGCCTGATCGCTGTGGTCATCGGGTTGATCCAGCTTCCGGGCACCATCACGCTCACGCCGATGGCGGTGACGCAGACCTTCTGGCTGCAGCCCTCGAAGACGATTCTCTATGGTGAGGTGATGGGTCTCCAGGCGATGCAGGCTGGACGGACGATTCTTGTGCTCGGCGACAACCGTGTTCGCATTCGCCATTCGACGAACCATGCGGGTGCTGTTGAGTTCCGTGCCGAGATGGAACGTCGCACTGGCAAGCGCGCCATTGTTTAGGATCTAGCGACGGGGAATCTGATCGATTGTTGTTCAACGCTGCACGTACGTTTCAGACTGGAATGATGCTCGACAAAGAGTACGACCTCGTTATTGGCACACCCTCCGCGAAGGAGTACCGGCAACTCCGCGTCGCTGCGGGTCTCAGCCCCCGAAGTGCAGATGCCGCAGAAGCAGGTCTTCCCAACACGATCTTTGGCGTCGTGATTCACTGTCGTGGCCGTCTCGTCGGCATGGGTCGCGTTGTCGGCGATGGCGGTTTATCGTTCCAGTTGGTCGATATTGCCGTGGAGCCTGAGCATCAACGGCGCGGGCTGGGCAAGACGATCGTTCGCAGCCTGGTCGACTATGTGCGCAAATCCGCTTCGACCGGGGCGCATGTTAGCCTGCTGGCCGACGGCGACGCTAAGCATCTCTATGAAAAGTTCGGCTTCGTGCCGACGGCGCCCGCATCCGTCGGCATGGCGTTCGTAGTCGAGTAGCAATTTACGCACGACGCTAGTCCGTGCGGATCAGATATGGCTCGGCATCAGGCACGTGAATGCCCGCTGCGATCTTGTCCGCGGTTCCTTTGTCGGGGAACTTCGGGTTGATGCGGACCCAGAATCCTGTGGGTCCAGAAAACTCAATCACCTTCGCCGTCGTATAACGCCGCAGCAGGTCATTCTTGAGAGACACAGCGTCGTCCGCTGTCAGGAATGCGCCGATCTGCACGCACCACCGGCCACCCGGATCTGCGCCCGGGCGTAGCGCAGGAACGTACGCCTCGACTCGCACCTTCGCGACACCCGCCTGGTAGACGCCAGCAGCCTTTGCCGCAGCAAGCGATAGATCGATAATTCGCCCGCCCACGAAAGGTCCGCGGTCGGTGATCCTCACCACTACTGATTGGTCGTTGCTCAGATTCGTCACCCGCACCATCGAACCCATGGGCAGCGTCTTGTGTGCCGCCGTCATGGCGTTCTGGTCGTATACAGTCCCATCGGCGCCTTTGCGGTTGTGATACGGCGGCCCGTACCAGCTCGCCAACCCGACCTCTACCTCGTCCGGCCTGCCTTTCATCTCAGGAGGTCGCGCCGCCGGTACATCCGCAGTCGTGCTCTTTGGTGGAGTGCGCGTAACCGGAGGTCGTTCTGCTGGAGTAAGCGATGGAGGAGGCGGTGCATACACCTGCCTACTCTGCTTGTGGCAGCCGACCACTCCCCACGCGAGCCCAGAAAGGGCAACCGCAGACAGCGTGCGCAGCCTGCTCACGAGCGCGTCGGCTCTCCGGCGGGTGGAGGGGTCCGCGGTCCGGCCCGCTCGTCCATCTTGCGGGCAAGTTTCTCAAGCTCAACAGCCGCGGCCCGCAATGCGATCGAGCTATTCTGCCGAACCTCAGGCACGACCTCGTCGTTAATGTAGGTTACGACCCGGCGCAACTCCTCCTCGACCGTCAGCGCTGCCTCATGCAGCTTTTGCTCCCACGGACGCTTCGATGTTGTCTCTGCCATGCCGCACCTCGTTATCCTTCATTAGACGTCCAATGAAAAACTAGGGTCAAATAAGTGCAGAATGTATTTACGGTTGCGTATTGGAGTGGTAACCGGGTTCGCAGTGGACCGAGCGATACAACTTACCTGCTCCCTGACTCATCCGTTGTATATAGGTACAAAATTCCGAGCGCTTGTTGATAGCACAGTGGTCGCATTCTATATACGTCAACCAAGTTGCACTCACTTCCAGATGAAGTGGTGACCACAGCCAGACGGTACGAGGTATTCTCTTTGAGCACGGCACGCAGCACCCAGGTTCTTCTCTCTCCCAAGTTCCATTCAGCCATAGCACTCCTGATGTTCTCAGTCGTTGCTCCCCTTGCTCGTGCGCAGGAAGTACCAACTGCATCGGTTGCAGTTCCAGCTTCCACCTCGATTGAATCCTCTGATTCCACGGCTTTCGTGAATCTTCCGGATGCTCCAGGCGCTGTTCTCTATTCGTCGAGCGCGGGCTCGCAAGATCAGCAGTCCCAGCCCACGGCTCCGACCCAACCGGGCCAGCCTTCCAAGTCCGTCAAATCACCGACCATTGAACAGCGGATCTTCGGGCTGGGGAGTGGCGATGCGCTGCGAGCGAGCCACATGGCTTCGCGGACTGACAAATATATTCTTCCGGGTCAACTTGCGCCGAAGCTCGATACCGGCGACAAGATTGAACTTGGCTTCATCCATGGTGTCTCCGCGTATGGCGTGCTGGGCTGGTTTGTCTCCTCCGGGTACTCGCACATCATCAACGGCGATCCAAACTATGGCACCGACAAGGGAGCCTATGGAGAGCGCCTCGGCGCCGCTGCCTTACGCGGTTACTCCACAGAACTCCTTAAAGACTCTGTGATGGCAAACGCCTTTCACCAGGATCCGCGGTACTACAAGATGGGGCCTGCGCATAATGCCTTCGTCCGGGCAGGCTACTCCGTCTCCCGCATCCTGGTGACTCGCAATGACGATGGCCGCCTCGCTCCGAACTACTCTCTCGTCAGCGGCAATCTTGTCGGTGCTGCTCTTACCAATGCGTATTACCCCGATGTAAACCGCGGCTTTGGTCAGACGGCACGAACCTTTGGGAGTGCGATGTACGGATCGGCTTTCAGCTTCGTGGCCGCAGAGTTCCTGAGTGGTGCCCTTGAAGCCGTCCACTTAAAGCAAGGGAAAGAGTAGCGTACAGCGGGGGCGCTCGCGTTCTAGACTTGGGCCAGGGAGATTCGGCGATGCGTTGGCTATTTTTACTCGCCCTCTTACAAGCGGCAGCGGTCCTCTGCGCTCAGGATCAGACCCCCTCGCCGACACCGCGTGTCGAAACCTCTCCCCAGACGGTGCAACTCCCCGATTCGCCCGGGGCTGCAAGGACGTATCACCAAAGCGCCTCCGTAAGTACGCCCGGATCTCAGCCGTGCAAGGTGAATGATCCGCGCACCCCGAACATTGTCACCACCAATACCGATCCAACTGCAGTTGTGCCGCCCTGCACGCCGCCACTGGACCGTAATCCCTACCAGCGCTTCCTGAACTATCCCGGAGCTTTAGCGCTGACCCCGAGGCAGAAGGGTCTGCTCGCGATTCGTGACCTAACCGATCCGGGTAATCTCTTCACAATTACGGCGAACGCCGGCTTCACGGTTGGTATCGATTCTCATACTGCTTACGGACCGGGCTTGAAAGGCTTTGGTCGCGATATTGGCTATTCGCTTGTCCAGGATGCCACCGGCGAATTCGTCTCCACCTTTGTGCTCGACTCACTCTTCCATGAGGACCCGCACTACCATCGCTCGCCGCAAGCCTCCGTTCCGCGGCGCTTTCTCCATGCCGTCCGGCATACGGTGATCTCGCAGCACGACGACGGAACCCCCATGCCCAACTACAGCACCCTGCTTACCTACCCGATCAGCGCTGAGATCGCCAACCTGTATGTCCCGGGCGTCCACGGCAACGGCCCCTCAACGGTCGCGCGTATTGCCACAGGCCTCGCCTCCGATCCAATTGACAATCTGATTACCGAATTTCTCCCCGACTTCGCCAAGCGTGTCCACATCCGCATCGTCTTCGTTCAGCAGATTTTGAACAACGTATCGCAGCGGCCTGGATCCTAAGCCGAATAACGCCCGCCGTTTGACCTCAAAATAGACCGTTCAATGCAGGATTCTGCCGTTCGACCTAAGTGGCTTCAGAAATGGACCTTGGAGCGGTAACCTTTCATCCAATGGTCATCTACGCGAATCCGGTTGTGCACTTAGCACCCCTTCGTGGATCAAGTAACTTCTAGTAAGTGATTGACGTCAGACCATCGACATGACCGAGCGGCATCCGTACCTACTCCAGGAGACAGAGACACACATGGCTAAGAAACCGGCAAAGATAGCAGAGAAGGCGATCGTTATCGCGGCAAAGGCAGGCTGGGCGGTCTTCAACAAGCTGAACTCCTTCAGCCCGAACGCAAGCTTTACCCCCAAGTGGAGCGACAAGCCGCTTCTCAAGAGCTACCAGAAGGAAAAGCCGCCCCTTGGCTGGCCCCGCACGACCGATTCTCTCTGCCCGCGTTGTATCCCCGAGATCCGCCAGCAGATCGTAGACGGCAAGCTTCCCCATGAGATCCTGCTCAACGAGAAGGTCGGCGAGATCAAGGCTCAGATCATCGAGCGTGACGGTCAGATCCTGATGGTCAAGGATTGCCCGATCCACGGTCACTTTGAAGACGTTATGTCGATTGACACCGCCTTCTTCAAGCACCTTGAAGAGGTGTTCCCTGGTCGCGACATCAAGGCGCACAACGACGAGAAGCTCCACAATCACGGCACCTCGACTGTGACTCACGGCCGTGGCTCGGTCCTCACGATCGATCTGACGAACCGCTGCAACATGATGTGCGATCCCTGCTTCATGGACGCGAACCAGGTTGGCTTCGTGCACGAACTGACGTGGGACGAGATCAAGACCATGCTGGACAATGCGGTCACGATCAAGCCCAAGCGCCAGATGTCGGTTCAGTTCTCAGGTGGCGAGCCCACGCTCAGCCCCTACTTCCTTGATGCGGTCGCTTATGCGCGCAAGGTTGGTTACACCTCCGTACAGGCTGCGACCAACGGCATCGAGTTTGCCAAGTCGAAGGAGTTCTCGAAGGCTGCCGCTGAAGCCGGTCTTCGCTACGCTTACCTGCAGTTCGATGGCGTCGGCAATGCCGCCAACTCGCATCGCAAGGTTGGCAACGCATTTGATGTGAAGCTCCAGGCCATTCACAACCTGCATGAGGCCGGCGTCGACATCGTTCCCGTCACCTGCATCATCAACGGTATTAACAACGAGCAGGTTGGCCACATCATCGAGTTCGCGCTCGACAACCCGAAGAAGATCAACTTCCTCTCCTTCCAGCCCGTCAGCTTTACTGGCCGCGATGAAGCCGTCTCGGACGAGCGTCGTATGGCGCAGCGCTATACCCTGTCGCATCTCGCGCATGACGTCAAGAATCAGACCGGCCTCGGCGAGCCCATCCGCGACTGGTTCCCGATCTCCTTTATGTCTACCTTCTCTGACTGGGCCGACCTTGTACACGGACCGGATCACGAGTGGGGTCAACTCTCCTGCGGTTGCCACCCGAATTGCGGTATCGGCATGGCGCTGATGATCGACAAGGAAACGAAGGAAGCCGTTCCCGTAACTGCCTTCCTGAACGCTGATCGTCTGGCCAAGGACGTTGCTCGCATCAATGATGCGGCTCGCGGCAAGTGGCTCTCGATCATCGGCGTTTCGCTCGCCCTGCTCCGCAACTACGAGCCGGTCAATGCGCCTACCCACTTCAAAATCAAGGATCTGCTCGCGAAGTTCGACAAGTGCTTCGGCGCGACCGGACGCAGCTACGGCAAGGTCACCGCCGATCGCACGATGGCGGACATCAACATGCGCCGCGCCGATCGCTGGAACTTCCTCTTCATCGCCGGCATGTGGTTCCAGGATCTCTTCAACTACGACTTCCGCCGCACCGAGCAGTGCATCATCCCCTATGCCACACAAGAGGGGGAGATCAGCTTCTGCGCCTATAACACGGGCGTTGGCTGGCGCAACATCATCGAGAAGATGCACATGACCTCCACCCTTACCAAGTGGTACGAGGAGCATGGTCGTCACGAGATCTTCGCCGGTGGTAAAAAGGTTGGACTCGAGAAGGAAGCGACCTACGATCTCGTTCTCAACGAGGCACACGTCAACGCTGCTGCCAACGATACCTTCGACAAGTCCGGTATCGCCAAGAACTCCCGCGAAGAAAAGATCCGCGCACGCGATGCGAAGATCAAGCAGGATGCAGAGAACGCCAAGATGGCCAAGCTCTACCGCAAGGAAGTGCTCGGCGAGCAGGAGCAGCCTGGCTTCATCTCCCTTGGAGATATCAAGCCAGCCAGTGCACCGGCTCCGCGCGTCGAAGTGGTCCAAAACATCGAAGAGACCGTTTCAGGCGACTAAGCAATTACATGCAGCAGACTAGAAAGGCCGCCAGCGATGGCGGCCTTTCTGCTTTAGCGTGATGCTATTTCGCCGTCGATTGTGATGGTGGTAGATCACTGACTCCAGTAGCCCACGGGCTGCCTGGCGTCTCGCCCATCTGAAAGTCGAGGTGCGCCTCATGGTGCAGCAGGTCTTCAACCGGGACCCAAGAACCCGGATGATTAACTCCATTCAGCATTACTGATTGCACGTATTTTCCATCACCGTGCCGGGTGATCGTCAGCGTTCCGCCTGCGCCTGTATGGACCATCGCAGAGATAAATCTTGGAGTCCCGAGCACGACCCCACCGAGACCTGGGATCGCGGGATACATCCCGAGCGTGTTCCAGAGATAGACGCCTGACGTCGCTCCCAGATCGTCGTTGCCGGGGATACCGCCTGGCGTCGTGTTGAAGGTCTCGTTCTCGATGCGCGTAATCACCTCTGCTGTCTTCCATGGCTTGCCGAGGAACGTGTACACGTAGGGCGTCACAAAGTCAGGCTCGTTGGCCATGTTGAAGCAGGGCTCGCCCCAGCAGACGAGCTTCTCGAAGAAGCGATCAAGCCGCTTCTCGACAACTGCTTTGTCGCCGATTGCCGTGAACAGCCCGGCGTAGTCAAAGGGCAGCATGAACGTGTACTGGTAGGTGTTGCCTTCTTCGAATCCGAGTTGATCAGTCGATACAGAGGCATCTGGCCGATGTGGCAGGGACTTCTCCGCATCGAAACCCGGGAGCCAGCTTCCATCTGCAAGCCGAGGCCGCATCCACCGCGTCGACGGGTCGAGCAGGTTGCGCCAGTTTTCCGCGTGCTTCAGGAGGAGCTTCTCTGAGGGTTTGTCCCCAAGCGCCTTCGCCAGTTGCGCCGTCGCAAAATCGGCGTTAGTCAATTCAAGGGTCTCGGAGACCGAGATTAAGTTGCTGGCGGGAATGTAGCCAAACCTCAGATAGTCCGCAAGATTGTCCCGCTCCGTCTTGCCATGTTGCCCGAGTCCCGGAGCAGTCGCCGCCTTTACTGCATAAGAGAGCGCTGTTTTGGCGTCAAAATTCTTTGCTCCAAACGCGTAAACCGAGGCCAAGATGATTGGCGGTGAGTCACCTCCCATGACGTACGATCCATCGTTCGCGGTGGCCCACCGAGGGTACGACCCAAGCTGTTCCGCGTCGTTTGTTAACGATTGAGCCAGATCGCTCGCCTCCTGCGGGAACAGCAAAGCCTGCATCTGCACCGTGTTCCGGTAGATATCCCAGTCCGAGATGTTGGTGTACTGGCCTTTCTGTCCGGCATGCAGGTGATGAACTTTTTCATCGAAGCCCATGTACTCGCCGTCGACATCGCTGAAGAGCGTCTGCCCGATCAGCTCGTGATACAGCCCCGTGTAGAAGATCCGACGATCCGTAGCGTTTGCTCCGTCGATCTGGATCGTGGCTAGCGCTTTGACCCATCGGGCCTGTGCCTGCTGACGGGTCTTATCGAAGTCCCATCCCGGCAGCTCTGCCTGCAGGTTTGCGCGCGCTTTCTCCTCGCTGACATAGGAGAGGCCAACCTTAATCACCTGTGTTTGCTCATTGCCCAAGTCGACCCATGCCGCAGCCTGCTTGCCGGAGACCGTTCCGGCTGCATCCTGCAACGCTCCATCGCGCCACAACGCATGGACAACAGGCGTCTTCTGGAAGGCGAAAGCCACGTGGAGCGTGTATTTGGTCGGCGATCCGCAGAACCCACCTGCGGTCCCGGTTCCGGTCAGAGTGCCATCTTCACCGAACGACAGGCTCTCTCCGTCATGCTCCCTGCCAACCGGAGGAAGAAAGGCCATGTGCACATCCGTCGATGCGCTGCCTGCTCCGTTGATGAGCACGCCTGCATGCTGCCCCTTAGGAAACGTCAGTCGCGCCATACCGCTGCGGTCAGACGTGGTCAGTTCGACACGCGTACCGTCGGTCAGCGTAATCGCATAGTAGCCGGGCTGCGCCGTCTCGTGGGTGTGATCAAGCGGCACCGTCTCAGGGTGTTTTAGATCGCGTTGGGCTCCCGGACGGACACTCATCGGCAGCATCGGCATGTCGCCAAACACCGGGCAGCCTACGCCGCTGAGGTGGGTGACGCTGAAGCCGCGGATGCTCTTGTCCTCGTAGGTGTAGAAGTTCTGGCTTGTGTCGGGGCTCCACTGGATCATGCCGAAGGGAACCGTCGCACCGGGATAGGTATTGCCGCCATTCGAGGTGCCGATCATCGGATCAACAGCGGCAATCGGTTCGACCTGGGCCATCAGACCCGATGCAGCAAACAATGTGCAGCAAACCAGAGCGGACAGACGACCTGCGCGCAACTTCAGAGACATTCCCGCTTCATAAATACCCATCAGAGGACAATACATTGCCGAAAACACATCGGGTAGAGGGCAAGAGAAAGGCCCCACCTGGGGGCCTTCTAAGAGTTACGAAACGGAAAGCTAGTTGCCAACCTGCCGGATAACACCGCGTCGGCCGTGCCGATGACGGCTGTACTTCGCCGTCCGTAGGGATGCACGGCCTCGCCGATGCGACTCGCCAAAGGACCAGGTCCGCACCGGGCCAACATCCACGTGCACAAACTGGGACTTCGGATAGTAGCCGACGCCGCCCGCATCAAGCGAAAGTGCGGTGTCCCGCAACTTAGCCGTAGTCACACCGGGGACACGAATATCAATTGCCTTCGCAGCCATGTGTTGACTGTGCTCGGCCACACCGCTCTCTGCACCTGCCCGTCGCAGGAAGGCATTGCTCCAGGGTGTCCGGTAGCCGCAAACGATGTCAATCACGCCATTGGGGCGCCCCAGCTTGGCCATCAGATTGTTCAACAGGTCGAACTCGCGGGGATCATACTCGCTGACGGTGTCCGTGCGGTGATCGCGCAAAAAGTGGTTCAGCGTGTCCATTGCGGTGGGGATGTACATATTCCCGACCCGGTAGACGACGTCGATGCTCTCGCCGGTGTGCAGATGATGCAGCTTGAGGTGATAGACGTGCGCCGAGCTAAGCAACGATGACGTCATGAAGGACGTCTCGTCGAGCTCAGCCGCCTTTGCTACTCCGCTTGTAGCGAACGCAAGCGCTGCTGCTGCCACTGCCGCGATGATTCGACCTTGTAAAATCCGCATCCACGCTCCTGAGCCCGAAAGATTCTCACCCGGAATGACCGTACCCGTATGAGAAGTCTCATCGGCCATTCACAGATATAGTTTACTCCCCTGCGTTGCCTGAACAAGGTCAGTTTGTAACCTTTTCGTCCTCAAGTTGTCATATTCGGCACTCTGCACCATCTACGGTGCACCCTGCAGAATCTCTGCTGTGGCACCCTTATATCTATGATCCTCGGCCTTGTTCCACTCCGCGTCCTCGGTGCTCTGATCGAAAAAGAGATCACCACGCCGGAGTCTTACCCACTATCGCTGAATGCCCTTATCAACGCCTGCAATCAGCGCTCGAGCCGTGATCCCGTTCTCGATCTCGACGAAGAGCAGGTCCGTCAGGCTCTGCACACCCTTGAAGATCTCGAGCTTGCGACCGCTGCTCGTGATGCCCGCGTTCCCAAGTACGAGCATCGCGCCCGTACCGTATTCAATCTTCGCCGTGACGAGACTGCCGTTCTCTGCCTGCTCCTGCTGCGTGGCCCACAGACACCGGGCGAGCTACGCAGCCGCGCCGATCGCCTCTTTACCTTCGACGACCTCGCTGCCGTCCAGTCCACGCTCGATCGCCTCGGCCGCCGCGAACTTTCAGGCGCCGACGCCGTCGACAATGTTACGGGGCCGCTCTCCTTCCTCCTCCCGCGTCAGCCCGGTGCACGCGAATCGCGTTACATGCACCTTCTCGGCGGCCCACCGAGCGCCGAGGTTCTTGCGATCAGTACGCCTACGGCTCAGCCGAGCCGTTTAGCCGAACTTGAAGCCAGTCTCGGCGAACTTCGCACCCAAATTGCCTCGCTGGAGACGCGCGTCGCCAAATTGGAATCAAATGGTGAGAAGTTAGGCAACGACTCGCTCAAAAACTGAGACTACTAGATACGGCCGAAGATGGCAGAGACACGATCGACAATCCTCAACCCGACGTCACCGCAGCAAGGCCGCGCCTTCGTGAGCGCGGCCAACCTTGCCAGCATCGTTGAGGAATTGCCCGACGCTCTCGTCACGCTTGACCACAATTGGCGAATCACCTTCGCTAATGCAGAGGCACGGCGAGTCAGTCGCATCAACTCTGTCGACCTGCACCACAGGACGCATTGGGAGTTATACCCAGAGACTGTCGGTACTGAACTGGAGACGGTCTACCGCGATGTTATGGCCAATCGAGTCGCGCGCGATACAGAGTTCCACTACGCGCCCTTCGATCTCTGGCTCGACATCCACATCACTCCCATTGACGGGGGCATCGCCCTTTACTATCGCGATATCTCGAGCGGTAAACGACCTGAATCAAAGCACAATATCTCCAGCCGTCAGCTCGCCCAGGTCTTTCAAGGCGTTCCAGACGCTATTGTCTGCCTCGACCGAAGCTGGACGTTTACTCTCGCAAACGACATCGCCAAAGCTCTCTTCAAGGCAGACGATCTAATCGGCTCGAACCTCTGGACCCGTTTTCCCGTCAACTTTGAGGAGCCATACGCCTCCTCCTATCGGACCACCATGGAGCAGCGGATACCCACAGAGTTTGAAGCTCACTATCCGGAACCTCTCAACCTCTGGTTCAAGGTCAGTGCACGCCCGATTGAAGATGGCATCATCATCTTCGCGACGGACATTACGGATCGCAAACATACCGAAGCGGCCCGCGATGCCACGGCTCGTCGCCTCCAGCAAGTCTTCGAAGCCACTACGGACGGCGTCGTCAGCCTGCACTGGGATTGGACGATTACCTTCCTCAACCAGCAGGCTGCCACCGTGCTTGGACGTGAGGATCTCACGGGCAAATGTCTCTGGGATGAATTCCCGCTTGCCGTCGACACGGAGTTCTACGACCGCTCTCACGAGACCATGGAGCGACGAACGCCCTGCGAGTTCGAGGCGTTCTATCCCGAGCCATTGAACGTCTGGTTCGCTATCCAGTGCCGCCCCTCTAATGACGGCATCGTCGTTTTCTTTCGCGATGTCACGGCGGAGCGCGCCGCCAAACAGATTCTCCTTGACCAGCAGGCTGCGCTCTCCTTCGTTCAGCAGACCGCGCGTGTGGCGACGTGGGACATCGACCTGACCACAGAGGCGATGACCTTCAGCGACGGCTCCTTCGAAGTCTTTGGACACCCCCTCTCAACCCTCAAGAACCTCGGAGCTGTTAAGGATGTGGTCGATCCGCCATACGTTGAGGCAATCGATACCTGCATTCGCGAGGCAATCGACACCCACGTGGTGACAAGTTCCGATTATCCCGTCATTGCTGCGGACGGCGGTACGATCTGGGTTGAAAGCCGCGGCACTGTTCTCTACGACGCGAATGGTGAGGCAAAGCACCTTCGCGGGATGACGACCGACATCACTGCCCGCAAGCAGAACGAAGCGGAGCTCCTGGACAGCGAGGCCCGCTACCGCGTTCTTGCCGACCTCAACCCGCAGGCCCTTTGGATAGGCTCGCCCGAGGGCCGAATCGTCTACGCCAATCAAGGTTTCCTTGACTACATCGGCAAGACACTCGAGACCATTGGCAACCAGGGGTGGCATGATGCCTTTGACGAAGCGGATCGTCCCAGCGTCCTGGCAGCCTGGATGTATTCCGTTGCCACGGGCGAGGAGTACCGCATCGATGCTCACCTGACCCGCGCCGTTGATCAAAAACCTCGCTGGTGGAGCCTGCGCGCACTTCCCGTCCGCAACGAGGCGGGCGCCATTCAGCAGTGGCTTGGTGTCGCCTATGACATCCACGATCTCAGAACGACGGCGGATACTCTCCTTGAAAAACATATGGAGACTGAGCGACAGCGTGCCGAACTCGAGACGGTCTACCGCACAGCGCCGATCGGCCTCGCTCTTTTCGACCCCGTCGACTTCCGCTATCTTCGCGTCAACGACCGGCTGGCTGAAATGATCGGCTTACCGATCAATCAGATTCTCGGACGCACCATCTCGGAGATCGCGCCACCAGCGGCCCGCCAGATTCTCGAACAGGTTGTCGCTGAAAGGCAGACGCAACATCGTCTGATCGAAGGCGAGTTCCCCAATTCTCCGGGCGACCTTCACTATTTCAATGTCAACTACGCGCCCGTCTTCGCCTTGGATGGCTCAATCCAAGCCATTGCCACGGCTACGCTCGACATCACCCATCAAAAGAAGTCCGAACAGGCCCTGATCCAGAGCGAGAAGCTTGCCGCCGTCGGCCGCCTCGCCAGCTCCATCTCGCACGAGATCAACAACCCCCTAGAGGCGATTACCAACCTGCTGTACCTCGTCGCTATGGACGAGAGTCTCCCTGAGGCAATCAAGCCATACGTTCACATGGCCCAGAGCGAACTCGGTCGGGTCTCACAGATCGTTACCCAGACTTTGCGCTTCCATCGACAGGCCGTCCGACCGACTGAGGTCACTGGAGCCGAGCTTGTCAACGCCGTCCTCAATCTTTACCAGGGCAGGCTCACTAACTCTGGTATCCGTGTCGAGGCTAAGTATGTGAGCAGCACGCGCATCCGGTGCTTTGAAAACGACATCCGTCAGGTTCTCAATAACCTCATCGCGAACGCAATCGATGCCATGCGTAACGGAGGTCGCCTGGTTGTTCGCGCTCATGATGCCATCTCCTACGGGGATGGCACTTCAGCGCCAAGAAGCGGCGTACGTATCACCATCGCCGATACCGGCCATGGCATGCCAGAAGGTGTACGGGCACGTATCTTTGAGCCCTTCTACACGACCAAAGATCTTAACGGCACCGGCCTCGGCCTCTGGATCTCATCCGGCATCGTCACCCATCACGAGGGACGTCTTACCGTCCGCAGTAGTCAGGATTCGACCCATCACGGCACGGTCTTCAGTCTCTTTCTGCCGACATCGGGGCAACGAGAAGCGTAAACCAGGAAGCGACGGCGCCGCTAGGATGCGGTGCAATCCTTGTGTAGAGATGATGCCGGCGCCAGATCCACGTGAGAGTCTTGCCCGGCAGTAACGGAGAGTGAGCGCGCGACGTGGTTCTTTCCGCCCTCGATGATCTGATACCGCCCCGGCTTTAACTGGGTCGCGCGATACGTTCCATCGCACTTTGCCATGACGCCGATTACCTGGTGAGTGTCGAGATTTGTTAGAACGATCTGCGCACCAGCATCAGCAGCACCGGTGATGGCGCCTGTGCCTTCCTGCGCGAGCATCATGGTCGGCACAGAGATCAAAGAAAGAATTAGAACTAAAGCAGCCTTCAGAACGATGGGACGGAATGTAGACGACATGAACTCTCCTCAAAACCACATAACAGGGATGCATAGGTGTTTGAGTGATAGTACGTGATCCGCCACGCGGAAGTTCCTCTGGCGAGAAACAGAAATGGCCTGCCGCAACTATGTGCGATAGGCCAAGTCAAGATTTTAGTAAGTAACTTACGCTTCGGCTGCAGGCACAAAACCGTCGCAACCGCTTATCGCCGTCACCTTCAGGTGAAGCGCAGCATGCTTAGGATGACCGCACTCATCGAGGAACGACTCATCGGCCTTCTTGCTTGAGAGAATCGTTACAAGCACGTCACTTTTCGCATTGTGCTCGCCGAAATGTCCACAGATTCCACATTGCCCATCATGAATAGCTTGCATCGGTGCATCCCCCTTGTACTCCTAATACGACTCCGCAAACCCGCCTGCGGTTGTCCTGCCTCTCAATCTACAAGTGCATAAAACCCTTGTAAATGGCGACCATAGGAGTCGCATAGGCCTTTCAGGAGGCGACCGATCCAGTCCTACATCTCTGCCCAGCGCCTCAGCAGATTGTGATAAACCCCGGTCAGCGACACGGCTGCACTACTCCCCGGCGACTCGCGCTCGACCTTCTGAATCGCCTGGTCCATATCGAAGAGCAATGTCCGATCGCCATCGCTGCGGATCATGCTCTGCAGCCAGAAAAAGCTGCTGACCCGGGCTCCTCGCGTCACCGGCGTCACGCGATGCAGGCTCGTCGACGGATACAGAACCATGCTGCCTGCCGGCAGCTTTACCGAGTGCGCCCCGTAGGTATCCTCCACCAGCAACTCACCGCCGTCGTACTCTTCCGGGCTTGAAAGAAACAGCGTCGCCGACAGATCTGTCCTGATCCGACCGCCTGTGCGAGGGTCCTGCCTGATCGCATTGTCCACATGCGTCCCAAACGACTGCCCACCGGCGTATCGATTAAACAGTGGGGGAAACACCTTGAGCGGCAGTGCAGCCGAGACGAATAGCGTGCTCTGGGCCAAGGCCGTCAGGATCACCTCACCCAGCTCGCGCGACACCGGATGACCCTCCGGCAACTGCACGTTATCCTTCGTTCGCGCTGACTGGTGTCCTGCCGTCACGCGTCCGTCGATCCACTCTGCTGCATCGAGCGCCTGACGTGCCTTTGCAACCTGCTCCGCCGTCAACACATTCGGAATCGAAATCAACATAACTACATCCTCACATCCCTACAGAGGCACGGCCTCAGCCGTGCCACGAAAAGAGAGCGGGCTTGCCCTTCCGGATAAGCCCACCGGAACTAAAACTTATAGTTCACACCAAACAGTGCACTACGTCCCGCTCCCGGAACCAGATGGCTCGGGTGTGGCTCATCGATGAAAGCTCGATTGAGCAGGTTGTACACATTCGCCTGCAGCTCGAACCGCTCATTGATTGGCCGGTGCACCTCGGCGTTGAACGCCCAGTATCCCGGAACCTGCTTCAGTCCGATCGCCGTCACCACCGCATTTGCCGGAGTCGTTCCTGTCCACGCGGTAGCTACATACGGGATCGTCGAGCTAGCCGTCCGGGATGCCACATAGTTCCCACCCAGACCGCCTACGAACCGATAAAGCAGCCCGCGCGTTAACCATGCGTTGAACGTCTGCTTCGGCACGTTCGCCAGCGGTGCGCCGATTGCATTCGGGAAGAACTGGGATGCAATCACCTTACTGTCAAGATAGGCGTACCCGGAAAGGATGTTGAAGTCATGCGGCATCCGTCCCGTCACCGAGACCTGCATGCCCTTCACCTCCTGGTTGCCCGCCAGTACCGTCACCAGCGCATTCGACGGCGAGGTCTCACGCGCATTGTCCTTCACCGTTCGAAATGCCGCGCCTGCCACAGTCAAGTGCTCCTGCAGGAAGTCCCACTTCGTTCCGACCTCGTACGTCTCGTTCTCTTCAGGTGGCAGCACTGACGTTGAAGCTGATAACGACAGCGACTCAGCCGAGGGATTGAAGCTCGTTCCATAGTCGAAGTACACGCTGCCATGCTGGGTCGGCTTCACCACGAACGCTGCTCGATATGATGGCTTCTTATCCGTGCGTGACGCAAAGACATTCTGCGTCGTGCTCGCCGTATACTGCCGCTGCTGCGTGTAGAAGTAGTCGTATCGAATTCCGCCTGTCACATCGATGTACCGTCCCAGGTGCATCGTGTCGACGAAGTAGACGCCACCCGAGTCAGCAGCCACATGCGTGATGGTATTCAGTGCCTTCGTGCCTGAGAAGACCAGGTCCTCATTCGGATTCAGCAGCGTAGCAGGCGGAACCCCAGTGAAGGTAAAGCGTGTCGGGTTAGACATCTCACGGCCGCCCTCAATCCCCAGCACCATCGACTGTGCGACGTGTCCAATGTTGAAGTGCAGGATCGCGGAGTCCTGCTGCCATAGATCGCTCTCGACGCTCTTCACCGTAATCTGGTTGCGATTGACCATGATCGTCGCCGGATCCGTTGCCGTTGGGTTCGCCGCATTGTTGTATGAGCAGAGGAGTGCCGAATTGAAAATGTTTGTTGGCGCCAGGATCTGCCCGTATGTGGCTGGTGCCGTTGAGATAGCGCCGTTCGAGCAGACCTGCGGCTCCGTGATCTGTGTATTGCGCGGATAGTTTGCAAAGCGCGTCACGCTACGCAGACTCACATGCTCATCCAGATCGTGCTCAATCTTCGCAGTCAGAATGTCGTCATGGGTGTTGAGGAAGTTGGAGTGACGGAAGCCGTAGTAGGCCGATCGCTTCGACGCCGCAGGCTTATTCAGCAACCACGGAATACCGTAGTCCGGAATATCGTTCTCGCCAAGGTGAACCCACGACACGGTCGCCCGCGTCGTCGTGCCCAGGCCAAAGGCTAGCGATGGCGCGACGCCGAAGCGCTTATTCTCGACCACGTCGCGCCCGGCGATATTCGCCTCGTCACCCATCACGTTCATGCGGAAGGCGACGCCGCCACCATTCGGCAGATGGCCCAGCGGACGGTTTACGTCGACCGTGATACGCCGCGTCAGATCCGTTCCAAGCTGCAGCGTTCCCGTTACAAACTTGCTGTCCGTCGGTCGCTTGCTCTCCTGGTTGATGACGCCGCCTGTCGATCCACGTCCGAACTCGATGCCGGCCGGTCCTTCGAGCACCTCAACCTGCTCATAGTTGAAGGAATCGCGGTAGTAGCTACCGAAGTCGCGGATACCGTCCATGAAGATGTCGTTGCGCGCCGTAAAGCCGCGGATCGTCAGACTATCGCCCTGCGCTCCACCCTCACCGGCCGCCAGACTTATGCCGGGAACGTTGCGCAGCGTGTCCCGCAGCGTGGAGATACCCTGCTCCTTCATGATGTACTGGGGAACTACCGTGATTGATTGCGGCGTATCCGTCAGCGCTTCCGTGAACTGCGATAGCGGCATAGTGGTCTGCGCCGTCACGGACACATCCGCCGACGCGCGTAGCCCAACCACTAGGGTGCTCGTACCGTCCAGCCGGAACGAAAGCCCTGTCCCCTCCAACAGCTTCGTTAACGCCTCGCCCGACGGCATCAGGCCAGTCACACCCTGCGTCTGGAAGCCTGCCATCGTCCCTGCTGGCAATGACTGCTTGATCGTCAGACCTGATGCCACCTGGAAGGCATGCAGTCCGTCCTCGAGAGTTCCAGCGGCAATGCTGAACCGCTTCACCGGCAGGTTCGCCTCTGGGCTTAACGCCTGCCCGGTCTTGCCACCATCCTTGGTCACAAAAGCCATTGCCGGGGTGCTGCTTCCAATTGCAGCCGCAACCAGTGTTCCAGCGGCCAGCCAGCCACGCGATCCAGTAAAGCCACCACGGCTCCCGCCAGCAACAGCCTTCTTGTTACCCTCCGCAATTGTGCGCAACTTTGTCTTCTTCACTGTTGAAATCTCCTGAAGCCGCTCTTTTGCCGAGAGCTTCCCGGAGCTCACAGGAAGCGAAAATTGATCTCGGACCAAGTCAGTCTTATAAAGATATAAGACCACATCGGTCCGAGATTTACCAGCCTTGAAATGTTAATCAATAAACATCTTTCCAACGCGGTTGCCAGGGAGCATTCCAGACGCTCTCCGCAGTGCGTCGACTGCGTCCGTCCTACAACCCATGAACATCGGGGACAACGGTCCGCTATACCTATGGCTGATTGATCCTCACATGCGGGCTACACGATCCCTCGTACTGCATCCAAGTCCGCCAGGCTGTCACACCAACGCAAAACGGCGGAGAGCCGAAGCTCTCCGCCGCTCAAGACTCTGTTGCCAGAGGGTTAGAAGTTCAGCTTGAGTTGGTACTCGATCGTGCGCGGTGCACCTTGATTGAACGTACCCGTTCCGCGAATCGTACGGAACTGGTTTTGCGCATCATAGGTGTTCGGTCCGTTGAGGTAGCCGGTCGAGGTATTCACCGGACCACCAGCATCTGACTGGTTCAGCAGGACACCTGATGCAAGGCTTGTTCCACCGAAATTCGAGAAGTTGCCAACGTTGTAAACTGCAACCGCTGGCTCAAGCGAGAGACCTTCCCGATACCGTGCAAGCTGAATTGGGTAGGAGACGTTGACGTCCAACAGGCGCGTCATCGGATTCGAGAGAGCACGAGCGGAAGGAACACTGGCGATTGGCTGCACAGCACCACCGGCTAGTACTAGCTGCTGTTGCGTAAACAGACCGGCAGTCACAAGGGCCTGACCGGCAGGAGTCAACGATCCAGCCTTGGTGTTGTTGAAGTTGCTGATGTAGCTATTAAGGGTGCCGGGCTTGACGCGGTGCATGTAGTCACCCTGCACTGTGCCGGGAGCGAGATCGCCCGTGGTTCCATCACCTGTCAGATCCGACTGGAAGATATTGCCATGAATCAATCCAGCGTCCAGAGTCAGCGAGGTCGGGCTGGCCGAGTAGAAGTGACCGATCATACCGACCTGCGGGCCATACTTCAGCTTCGCAGAACCACCGAAGGACACCTCGTGTTTGTGATCGAGCGACGCGCGACCGATGGTTCCAGTTGGGTTGTCGTTATCGTACGAAGCATTGTTGAACAGTCCATCCGAGGTTCCAAGGCCATTCGTCGTAACGATGCGCGAAAGGCTATATGAAACCTGCAGGTTGCTGCTCACAATGCCAGGAAGCGGATGCTCCTTCACCTGGTGATACACCATCTGCAGAGCATCATAGCCGGAGCGTCCGATCGGGAGAATGAAGGCCCCGGTTCCGAGGTTGGCATTCTGACCCGCGAAAGCAGCACCCTGATTCGGACCTACACCCAGGCCAAACGAGGAAGGAAAGCCTCCAAGGTACGTTACGCCCGAGTCAAGACCGTTGGCAGCGAAGTCTTCGATGGTAACTGGTCCGTTTGCGGCACCCGCGCCGCCGGGGTGCGTCTGGCAAGCGGCAAGAGCTCCGGTAATCGAGGTTGCGCCGCAGGCAGCGAGCGTCTTCGTAATAGCTGCCTGAGCGGCAGTCGTGTTCAGGAAGCGCGCCGCTCCAACATGGTTCACATCCTGTGTCTGCCCAATCTTCAGCGTAGCGTTATGAACATAGTCAGCTTTGAGCGTTGCACCCCTGAAGATCTCGCGCTCAATACCGAAATTGAACTGCTCAGAGTACGGCGTCTTGTAGGGAGCACCATAAACGCCGTTGACAGTCAGGTTTTGCCCGACATAACCACCGTTGACCGCATTGGAGTTTGCCGCCGAGTTGGTTTGGTAGAGAGTGTTCAAAGCCTTGATGTAAGGAGCGGCTGAAGCGATCGACGAAGAGCAGATCTGTGCGATGGTCTGGGAAACTCCACCAACCGTGACGCTGGAGACAATCGTTCCATCTGGTTGATCCAGAACACCACTTCCGCAGACCGAGACGTCATTGAAAAATGGTCCGGACTTCAACAGGCTGCCGCGAGCGTTCGTCGTGTTGTTGAAGACGTCGCCTTCGAAGAAGATACCCGCAGCACCACGAAGCACCGTCTTGGCGTTACCCGGAGCATATGCAAATCCGATTTGCGGAGCAAAATTTGCGTAAGGCTGGTGGACCTTTGCGCCTAGATCTGACCTGAACTGCGAGAAGAGAGGCGTTGCGCCAGAGCAGCCGGTGAACCCAAGACTTGGATCGACATCGGAGCAGAGAGGAGTTGCAAGATCCTGGTTGGCGCGATCCGTATCGACACTCCACCGGAGGCCGGCCGTGAAGGTAAAGCTTGGCTTGATCCGCCAGGAATCAGAGACGTAGGCGCCTTCGCGCCAGTCTGCGACGCCGCCGCCCTGCAGACCGAAGCCAGGACGCTCAGTAAAGAAGCCGAGCCCGTTGCCGAGGACGATCGAGCTTGCGAAATAATCGTTCAGCGGATCGCTTCCGCTGTGACCAGGAAGAATGGTCGAAGCTGTCTCGCGAACACGTGCGCCGAGCCCGAAGAATGCAGCGAAACCGCCGCCCTGAATACGATTCAAACTGTAACCATAGCGAACGTTGTGCGCACCCTTGGTCCAGGTGCCGTCATAGCGGACCTGCTTGTCCGATTGAAACGTGCCCTGCGGCGCATTATCGTTCGGACCAGTGAAGAGATTAGCTGCAACGTTTTGGAACGTAATTCCCGGTAGAGGATTGATGGTCGTGACTGCACTGCCGGACGTGTCGGCAATGAGGTTGTGGAACTTTTCGTAGCTGACGCGGAAGGAGTGAGTGAACTTACCCGTCGAGAAATCGCCGCCACCTGAGATGCCCGGCGTGTTATCGCGATTTGCATAGGTCTCAAAGCCATCGCCAAAGTTACCGGAGACCGAGTTGACGTTATAGTTGCCGCGCACGAAATAGTGGCCACCCAGCGGACCGTTGTAGTCCAACCGGACGACCGAATAGGTCTCGCGATAGGGTGAAGGTACCGTCAGCCCCTGATACTGGGGGAAGATGGAGCCGATTGGCGCAGAAGCAGATTGGTCCTGCTTAATTCGCTCGATGTTGCCGAAGAAGAACAGCTTGTCTCGCAGGATCGGGCCGCCAACGCTTCCGCCGAACTGGTTGCGCTGAAATGGCGCATCCACGCCTTCTACAGTCGCGAAGCCGGCACGGTTATCCTGAAAATTATAAAAACCCTGACCGTGAAATTTGTTCGTACCCGAAGTCGTCGATACAAGCACCTGGCCTGTCGACGTTACATCGCCCGATACGTCCTGAGTGGAGCGATTCAACTGAAACTCATTGATCGAGCCCTGCGACACGTTGAAAATAGTCGTCCCGACCGTCTCATCAGTAATGTCCTGACCATCGAGAAGAATGCGGGTCGTACGGCCCGAGACACCCGAGACCGAAATCGCTGAATATCCTGCCTTGGTTGGATCGAAGCTCTGACCAGACTGCAGAATGACGCCCGGCTCAATCTGAGCCACATCTAGAAAGTTGCGCCCGTTGATTGGTAAGGACTGAATTTGCTGATTGGTGATGACGTCACTGACACCAGCCTGCTCAGTGTTTACCGAAACCTGGCCCGCGTTCACTTCGATCGTCTCGGAGGACTGACCTACGGTCAGCTTGAAGTTACCGCTCGTGACTGTACCGGTCCGAACGACTGTCTTTGTGGACAGTGTCTGAAAGCCTGCTCCAACAATCGTTACCGTGTAGTTGCCCGGATTTAGGGGTCCTACACTGTAGAAGCCTGCCGAGTCGCTGGTCAGGTCCTTCTTGAAACCTGTATCTGTGCCCGTGACAGTGATGTTCGCGTTAGGAAGCACTGCTCCGCTCGAATCGGTGATCGTACCGGCGATCGATCCGCCGTTTACAGATATCGCCTGCCCATAGCTGACCGCCGCAGATGCAACTGCAAGCAAGCCAAGTCCTAGTAACTTCTTCATCCGGCTGTTCTCCCTAAAATGGTCATCAATCCCCACGCATGCTTTGCTTCAATAAACAGACAGACATTGAGGTTGACTGCGGGAGAGTAGTGCATCTCACGGGCCATTGTGAACGTACGGGTTCATGGTCACGTTAGTGCTTCAGATACAACCATTTGCAATTTAGTCAATACAACCTTCGCGTAGAAGTCTGGCTTGTCCATATAGATTTAGGAATTGATTTCCGCAAAATCATATATAGGCTAAGTAGCTCATTGCACTCATGTTGCTTCATAATGTGAGTGTTTTTCCTATAAAAGGCAGCATATCCTTCACGCAAAAAGTGTTTCCAGGTGCCTTACCGGGTTGATCCGTCACATCCCAAAAAGCATAGGCGGAGAGCTAAGCTCTCCGCCTACATACGAGCGCCAAATTCAGTCTATTCAGTCTAGAAGTTAAATCTCGCCTGGAGCCGAATCGTTCGTGGCAGTTGGTATGAGAGAGGCTTGCCATACTGACTGTTGATCGTCTCAGGCCCACCCAGATCATTGTTGCTGTTCAGTCCAGTACTCACGTTGTAGGCTCGTTCTGCCGCGGCGTAGAACGCAGGTCCAGCCGAGTAGGTAAATCCGCCCGGGGTAATAAACTGATTGCCAAAATAACTGGAATCAACCTGCTCATTGACCGAGGTGACGACATGCTGATTGAGGACGTTCGAGAACGTGGCCGTGAAGCTCACCGCCCTATCTTCGGTTAGCTTGTACGATTCGGTCACGTTCAGGTCGGACTGAACATACCAGGGATTGCGATACGTATGCGGAGTTCCGACCGTAATCGCACCTGTCGTTGGATTCTGCGAGAAATCAGCCCAGACACCGCGGTTGAAGATGTCCACTGGAAATGCATTGAAACTCTGTCCCACATTCGCGTACGACGTGTTTGGCGAACCCTGATAGGCGGTCTGGAATACACCAAGATCCGTCGTGAACCGCTTCAAATAGCCAAGCTGATAGTACGCATAGCCCTTCAGCGTATTCGGACGATCCGTCGGCAGCAGCCCGCTCGATGAGCCACCGAGCGCGTTATAGGAGAAGTATGGCTCGTCGAATGCGCGGCTGTTGTTCGGAGCGTTGCGTCCGCCCGAGCCTCCATCCGCAATATCTGAACTGGTCAAACCCGTATAGTTACCCCGAAAGTGGCTATACGTGTAGGAGAACAGGCCAGACCAGTGGCTGCTCAGCGCCTTGTTCAGACGGAACTCGAGGCCGTCATAGCTGCGGGCCGCAGGAATAGTCGTATCCGGAGGTGTCTGGCCGTTTGAGGAAACGCAACCAGCACTCCCTGTTCCATAGATGAAGTTACAAAATCCTGAAAAAGTAGCATTGACGCCCTGCCCCGGATTGACCACGACAAAGGTTTCTCCCACTTCTGGGTTGACGATCGCCGAGTCCTCAATCACATGATCCAGCCTCCGCCGATCGTATCGAGCCTCGAACGCCACATTCCGGGCAAGCTGATAGTCCACACCGGCCACAGCCTCATGCTGGCGATACGGCTTGAGCCCGGGAGCAACACCTTCCTGGCTCGAACTGCACGTAGCGCAGGTCGTCGGAAAGGCGCGATTGTTGAGGTTTTCGATAAAGGTCAAACCGGCCGGCGTCGTTCCACCCGTAAAGTTTGCCTGGTTCGTTGCATCTGGTCCACTGCAATAGCGATGATTGCTGTCATAGGCAGGAACGATCGAAGTGAGGCTCGACGTGTTCAAGCCGTACACACAATTTTGCCAGTACTGCCCGCCAAATGAGCTGATCGCCAGGTTCAGCTTCATGGTGTCGTAGAACACACCATAGCTACCAAACACCTTCATCCGTCCATCCCGGAAAACATCCCACGCAGCGCCAAGACGAGGAGCAACTTTGTCACCCCAGCTGAAGTCGATTGGCTTCGGCGGTGCTCCAGCACCCTGACCTTCTCCCGGTAGAAACTCCTTATCCAGACGAACGCCCACATCCAGCGTCACTCCATGCCCAACCGTCCAGGAGTCCTGCGCAAAGAGACCATGATCGTAGCTGGTCGCTTTCCCGCCTGTGCCGAAGTCGTAGACGGTCACATAGCCATACTGTCCTTCGCAGCCGATGTTTGCCGGCGGTGTACCCGGGTTGGCGGCCTGCGTTGTCGCTTGCAGAGCAGCGCAGTTCGCCTTACCTGTTGGACTTCCGGGCACATATGACGCGCTCTGGCCAACGTTCACCTGGACATATGGCTCGTTGTAACCCTGGAAGATATAGTTCGAATTGCGAACCAGCTGATATCCGAATTTGAAGTTGTGTGTTCCAAATTTCGTGCTTTTGTACCAGGCAGCATCCTGATCAAACTGGATCGCCTTGTTGGAGTTATACCCCGTGAAGTTGGCGTCGAGAGCTGCGTTTACGGAGCCCGGACCCTGGGAAAGTGATGCTGGCAGTGGATTCGTTCCGCTGGCATCAGTTGCACCAACGCCGTTGTTCTGGAACTGGTACAGCACCCCTCCCTGAGGATAGCCAAAGTCGTGATAGTTCTCGAAATAGTAGCCAAATCGTGTCGTCGCTACGATATTGTGAGTCACCGTAATATCAGCGCCGGTGTTGAACGTCGTATTCGGAGCGTCGTAGCCGAGGGTGTGAGCGTAGACAGACGGATCGGTGAATGAACCCGTGCATGGCGTGGCTGCAGCACCGAAGCAGCCGGTCACAGGATTCAACGCACCATTTTTGGAGTCAGCCTGTGGCAGGTTCTCGCCATTTGCACGCTGCAACTGGTAGAGCCAGGATGCAAAGACACGAACCCGCTCTGTCACCCTCGCATCGATGCGCGCTGTTGTGTAGTACGTGTTCGTATTCTGGCTGAATGGGATAACGCCGCCATTGGCAGAGCCAAAGTTCAGGCGCTCGGAGTAGCGTGCCAGCTCCGGGTTGAAGCCAACGAAGAAGAAAAGTTTATCGTTCCATTTGGGTGAAAGCGGCAGGGCCCTTGCAAGCAACATCGCCAGTGGACCACCCAGCGTGAAGCCCGGAAAGACATCGCTGTGATTGGGCTTAATCGGCTGATAGCTCTGATAGGCTGCGTCCGCGAGTCCACTGTAACCGGCTGCACCCTGCCAGTTTGTCGCCGTCGGGGCGCTGGTCGCATCGTAGTGCGAGAACGGACTTGGGCCAGCGTCGAGCGACTGGTTCTCAAATTGGATGAAGGCCGATCCGTGAAACTTCGGACTACCCTTCTGCATAATCACATTCACCACGCCGCCGAGTGCTCCGCCATGCTCCGCCTCGATGCCGGAGCTCTTAACCTGAACCTCCTGGATGAAGTCAAACGGCACATTGGTGTGCGAGTAGCCGCCAATCAGGTTAGCCGTTTCCTGGCCCTCGACGAGGTATGAGTTCTCCGAATCCGATCCGCCCGCAACCGAGTAGCCGTAGGAATTGCCATTGCTCCCGTTGCCCGGCGATACACTGCCGCTTCCGTTCGTAGTCGTATTGCCCATCAGCGGCTCATTACGGGCCGAAGGCGCAAACTGGATCACGGATTGATACGACCGGCCGCGCGGCACATAGTTGATCACATCCTGCGTCACGTTGGTCAGCGTCGTCACAGTCGTCACATCGATCGCCGGCGACTCGGCGCTCACCTCAACAACGGTGCTCTCAGATCCGACCGTCAGCGTCAGGTCGACGCTCGGCGAGTGACCCACCTCAAGCATCAAACCCTCGCGCCTCAACTCCGAGAAGCCTTTTGAACTTACCGTGATCACATAAGATCCCGGCGGCAGATTGGCAAAATGATAGTTGCCTTTCGCGTCTGTGTCTGTGGTTTTCCCGCCCGGCAAAGAGGCCGTATCAACATGCACATGCGCATGAGGGATTACAGCGCCGCTGGCATCCTTGATTGCTCCGACAATCGCTCCGGTCGTCTCTTGCGCCTGGAGAGTTGGGGACAAATTTGATGAGGAGGACATCAAACTCGATAAAAGTCCGAGCGTAAGAAGCGTGGAATGCCAAAATGTCCTAGTCATGCAGATGTCACTGCAATCTGATCACCCAATGACGCCTGCTCAGGATATATCGTCTAAGAACAAGATAATAAAAGGTTTACAGGGGATTAATCACAGCGAAGAATTAAACTAAAGTAACAACTTATGAGACGGTCTTCGGCCGCGATTTGCCCCACTCTCTGAAAGGTTGCCTAAAACCCGTCAAATATTGTGAAGTTGCGTAAAATTATTTGCGCATCACAATAAACGATCAAATAGTCAGGATTGAGGGCTGGAGACCGGTTCTGACAGCCTGCACTTACCCGCGGCTGCAAATGTTACCTGCTAATGAATTTTCATAGATAGCATTGATTTTTCTATGAAGGCAAGTAAGCTTTTTGTGCAAGCGAATGATCCTTTAGGCTGACACCCGGAACACCCTAGGGATGTCCCGAGATACTCCGCACGAAGGGGCATCAACCCTGTCTCTGCCCTGCAAAACCCTCTATAATAGAGAGATAAACCATGGCTGACGATCAGAATCCAGAACTCCCGCTAGGCCCGCCCGACGTACCTTCTCCGCAGGACGCAAACTCCAACACACCGCCGCCCGCCGGCTCGCCGCCTGATGGACCAAACACCGTCCAAGGCCGCGGCGCCGCCATCATGCTCTCTATTAATATAGAGGACGAGATGCGCCGGTCGTACCTCGACTACTCCATGTCCGTCATCATCGGGCGTGCACTTCCCGACGTACGCGACGGTCTTAAGCCTGTTCATCGCCGCATTCTCTACGGCATGCAGGAGATGGGCCTCCAGTTCAACAAGAAGTACACGAAGTCGGCCAAGGTGGTCGGCCACGTCATGGGCAACTACCATCCCCACGGCGACTCCGCGATCTACGACACCATGGTCCGCCTCGCCCAGCCCTTCAGCCTGCGCTACCCCATGGTCGACGGCCAGGGAAACTTCGGCTCAGTCGACGGTGACCCACCTGCCGCCATGCGCTACACCGAGTCCCGCCTCACCCGCATCGCCGGCGAGATGCTCTCGGATATTGACTCCGACACCGTAGACTTCACCCCCAACTACGACGAGTCGACCCTCGAGCCCACCGTCCTGCCCGCGCGCATCCCGAACCTCATCGTCAACGGGTCTTCAGGCATTGCCGTCGGCATGGCGACCAACATCCCGCCGCATAACCTCACCGAGGTCATCAACGCCGCGATCTCGCTCATCTCGAAGTCCCCGCAGGACCACCGCTCGGACCTCGCCCTCGTCCTCGAGCATGTCCTCGGCCCCGACTTCCCCACTGGCGGCTTCCTCTTCGGACGCACCAATATTCCCACCGCCTACGCGACTGGCCGTGGCCGCTTTATGATGCGCGCCAAGTGTGCGATTGAGAACATATCCGGCGGCCGCCAGGCGATCATCGTCACCGAGATTCCGTACCAGGTCAACAAGTCCAAGCTGATCGAGCGCATCGCCGAGCTTGTCAACGAGGGCATTATCACTGACATTGCCCGCGACGAGTTTCGCGACGAATCCGACCGCGACGGCATGCGTATCGTCATCGGCCTCAAGCGCGGAGCCGAGCACCAGATCGTCCTCAACCAGCTCCACAAGCACACCCAGATGCAGGAGTCTTTCTCGATGATCTTCCTGGCTGTCCACAACGGCCAGCCGAAGGAACTTCCGCTCGACAAGGCCATCCGCGCCTTCCTCGACCACCGCGTCGAAGTCGTCCGCCGCCGCACTGCTTTCCTCCTCGCGAAGGCCCGCGACCGCGAGCATATCCTGCTCGGCTACCAGATCGCGCTCGATCATCTCGATAACGTCATCAAGATCATCCGCCAGTCTGGTTCCCGCCCCGAAGCTCGCGAGCGCCTCTACTCCTACTTCTCCGGCAAGACCATCAATCTCCGCGGCACCGAGCTCGCCGGAGTTACGCTCGACCCCGCTCGCTACAACGTCGACCTTACCTTCTCGACCACCGGCACCCTGATCCTCAGCTACCGGCAGATTGATGCCATCCTCGAGTTGCAGCTCTATCGCCTTACGCAGCTCTCCATCGACGAGCTCCTCAACGAGCTTCGCGCCGTCCGCGACAACATTGCCGAGTTCGAGTCCATCCTGGCCTCGCCCGAGAAGCTCCGCGCCGTCATCGTCAAGGAGCTTACCGAGATTCGCGACAAGTACGGCGACGCCCGCCGCACCATCATCCTCGATGAGACCGCCGAGCTCGGTCTCGAAGATCTCATCATGGATGAGCAGGTCGCCGTCACCGTCTCGAACACCGGTTATCTCAAGCGAACGCCTATCTCCACCTACCGCCAGCAGCGTCGCGGCGGCACCGGGCGCATCGGCATGAAGACCCGCGACGAGGACTTCGTCGCCCAGCTTATCGTCAACTCCACCCACGCCTTCCTGCTCTGCTTCACCAACACCGGCCGCGTCTACTGGCTCAAGGTCTACGAGATTCCTGACTCCGGTACCGTCGGCAAGGGCAAGGCGATGGCCTCGCTCATCGACCTCCAGCCCGGCGAGAAGGTCGTCACCATCCTCCCCGTCCGCGACCTCTCCGAAGCCGGCATGAACATCCTCTTCGCCACCCGCAACGGCACTGTCAAGAAGACCCCCCTCAAGGACTTCTCGAACGTCATGTCCCGCGGCATCATCGCCATCGGCATCGACAAGGACGACGAGTTGATCACCGCCCGCATCACCGACGGCCAGCAGGTCATCTTCCTCGCGACCCACGACGGCATGGCCATCCGCTTCAACGAGCAGGACCTCCGCCCCATGGGTCGGCCTGCGACTGGCAACCGCGGCATCACGCTGAAGAAGGGCGACTACGTCATTGGAGCCGCCGTTACCCCCTCTGCCGAGGCCCGCAACAAGGTTCGCCTCGAGCGCGCCGCCGAAAAGGGCCTCACCGACCAGGTTGCCGCCGTCATCGACGAGGCCACCTCGACCACTGCCGCCCAGCCCCTCGAACTCGCCGAGCCCGGAGAACTGGCCGCACCCGCGACCTCCAATGAGACCGCCGCCAAGCTCGAAAAGCTCGACAAGCAGCTCGGCCTCACCCCCTGCCTCATCCTCTCCGTCACCGACAACGGCTTCGGCAAACGCACCGACGTGGACATGTACCGCCTCCAGACCCGCGGCGGCAAGGGCGTCATCAACGTCAAGACCACGGCGAAGAACGGCAAGGTCACCGGCATCAACCTCGTGGACGAGACCAGCGAACTCATGGTCATCAGCCAGTTCGGCAAGATCATCCGGATCGACACCAAGTCCATCCGCGCCGCCGGCCGCAGCACCATGGGGGTCAAGCTACTCGACCTCGAAGATCAGGACAAGGTAGCCGCCGCCGTAGTCATCCCCCCTGAAGAGGCCAAGACCCAGCCTGAAGAGGGGACGCTGCTGCAGTAGATATGTAGTTCAATTCGTATATGAAGGGCGCGAGGGCATCACCTCGCGCCTTTTCTCGTTGCCCTTGCGAAACGGATTACCCTCCCATCGCACCATCTCGACGAGTGCATCGCCACCTATGCACGGAGGACACATGGCAACATCATCTGTAATCACCCAGAACGGCAACGCGACCATCACCTATGCCTTTTCCGGCGGTGGCATGACCAACCACGAAGCCGTTGTCTGCCAGCTCAACAGCACCTTCCCCAACAACCTGACCGGCGTACTCATCTCGAACGTGACCGCTTACATCAACCCCACCCGCTACAACTGCACCGTCACCACGGTAGGTTCCCAGGCAATCGCCTTCCAGTTCATCAGCAACGCAGTTTAGGAGAGTTTTATGAAGATCAACGTCATCAAGAATGGAAGTGGAAAAGCTATCGCCACCTACGAATCCACGGCGCCCGACGGATCCACCGTCACCCCCGTTCTCCCCGAAGGCCACACCGTCGAAGAGCGCGAAGTGGAAGCCGACTATCAGGCGAAGCTCCACCTCCTCTACGCCTAGCTTCCCGGACCTGCAGCATCACCATGGGGGTCAAGCTACTCGACCTCGAAGATCAGGACAAGGTAGCCGCCGCCGTAGTCATCCCCCGAAGAGGCCAAAACTCAGCCCGAAGAGAGGACGCTGCTGCAGTAACGTTCAACAGACTCCTCTGCCTACGTAGAGGAGTCTTGTACCTTTTATTTTTTCTCTGAAGTCCAAGGTCTAACAAAACAATGGACTTAGGCTTGGACTTGGTCCAACGTACCTTGGCGCCCTAACGTAGCTACTCCCTCTGTGGAGGGCTTGTTTGTCAAGTTTGTGCTGCCCATTATCTAGCCGGAGCGCTGGAACAGTTCACCGCGCAGGGCTTTACTGCTAATTTCTGGTAGAACTAGTTAGCGTGGCAAGATGCGTTGGACTGGAACCAACGCATCTACGCCAACAATCGCAGCAAATGGGCGTCAAGCTATTCGACCTCGAAGATCAGGAAGATAGCCGCCGCCTTGGTCATCCACTGAATAAGTCAAGACCCAGCCGAAGAAGGAACGCTACTGCAATAGGTCGCTATGTATAGCCGTTTTCACGAAGAGAATGTTAATGGGCTTTGTCTGATCTGTAATGCACCTGCCGCGACCCTATCTACAGTTTTGGGATCGGGACAAGACTATATATGTCGGCGGTGTGGCGCTTACAGCGTGAGTACTGAGTTCAAATGGGAAATTCCTACTGAGGGCAACCCTCTTTTCGAGGAACTTCATAAGGTAAGCTGGGCTTTCAGGACTGCATCAGAAGGATTTCAAGACTTACGCGAGCTTCCAATGCACCAACGAAGTGAAATACTTCCGATGCTCAATAGTCCGGAGCCCGCAGTCGAAGAGAAGTTAGGAATATTGCTCCAATGGATTGGCAAGACCTCGAAAGGACCTGGCAAGTCAACAACATTTTACCTGGAAGATGACTTCACCTTGATTTGTGCGCGGGACATGGACGAAGCCTTTTTCTTAATAGAAGCACTAGAGAAGTATGGTTTTTTGACTAGTGAACAAACATTTGAAGCTTCTGCAGTACCCTGCTGTCTTACAGCTGCCGGCTGGGCCGAGCTTTCAAGGCGGAAAGAGGCTGGATCAAACTCAAATGCGACTTTCATTGCGATGTCATTCGCTGAAGCCAGGAGATTCATAAAAGAACCGATTACCTCAGCGGTTCGGGCGGCAGGCTATGAGCCTGTATACATGGACCTAGTGGAGCATGCAAACCGAATTGATGACGAGATAATCGCGCAACTCCGACGTGCGAAATTCCTCATTGCCGACTTCACAGAGCAGAACAATGGCGTCTACTTTGAGTCAGGATTCATGCTAGGACTTGGCAGGCCCGTATTGTGGATTTGTGATCAGAAAGACCTTGCAAACATTCACTTTGATGCCAGGCAATATAATTTCATTGACTACTCCAATGCTGTTGACCTAAGGAAAAGACTGCAAAGTCGTATCGAGGCAGTCGTAGGGAGAGGTACAAAGAATATCCAGTAGTCAGGAGCAATGTATGTTACGCAAAGCATTTTTCAGCTTTCATTTCGATGCAGACAATTGGCGTGCTGCACAGGTACGAAACATGCATGCCCTAGAGGACAATCCTCCAGTTTCGGACAATGAATGGGAGCAGATAAAAAGGGGCGGCGACAACGCAATAACAAAATGGATCGCTGGCCAAATGTTAGGACGAAGTTGCGCAGTTGTTCTTGTCGGTGCTGGAACAGCAAACCGTAAGTGGATCAATCACGAAATTATCAAAGCTTGGGATGATCGTAAGGGAGTAGTTGGTATCAGAGTCCACGGGCTGAAGGACAGTAAAGGCTATGTCTCTTCTGCCGGTGCAAACCCGTTCGATTATATAGAGCTAGGCCAGTCAAAGGCTCTCTTATCAACGATTGTAGAACTGAAAGATCCTACGTCGCTTTGGGGTAGCACCGAGACTTACTCAACTATAAAATCAAACATTGCAGACTGGGTTGAACAAGCCATCCAGATTCGCGCACAGCACTAACAGGTGATCTTTGCCAACAATTGATAAAGCTGAATTTCTAGAGCGCTATAGCAAAGCGCTAGTTGAAGGCAGTGCTTCCATGTTCGTCGGAGCAGGGATGTCGCGGAAGGCAGGCTTTGTCGACTGGCGTGGCCTGCTGACGGAAATAGCCACCGAAATCGACTTAGATATCACTAGAGAGTCGGACTTGTTAGCAGTGGCTCAATTCCATCAGAACAGTAGAGGGAGCCGTGCCCGAATAAACGAGGTTCTAATCGAAGAATTTAACAAACATGCTGAAGAAACAATTAATCACGCTCTCATTGCTTCACTTGGACTTCACTCTCTTTGGACAACTAACTACGATAGTTTGATCGAAGCAGCTTATATCAAAGCTAGAAAAATGCTCGACGTAAAAACAACGGTTTCCAACCTTTCTCAAACTCTCCGGGGCCGAGATGCAGTCTTGTATAAAATGCATGGCGACAAGTCTCAACCTCAGGATGCCGTTCTGACCAAAGGAGACTACGAAACCTATAACGAGAAAAGGTCTGCTTTCTCGACAATATTAAAGGCAGAGTTAATCGAGCGGACGTTTGTTTTCATTGGCTTTAGCTTCACTGATCCCAATATCGACTACATTTTGGCGCGGGTAAGGGAACTCCTCGGAGGTGAACAACGAGACCACTTTTGCATAATGAAGAGTCTTGAAATCCCTCGCGGAGCAGGGCCAAAAGAACTTGCTCAATTTCACTACGACAAACGAAGACTTGAACTAAGAATCGACGATCTCAAACGCTACGGCATACAAGCAGTTATTGTAGATAGTTATGCCGAAATTACTGACATATTAGAGTCTTTGAATCGACTGTCACACCGGCAAGATATCCTCGTATCCGGCAGTGCTGTAGACTATTCTCCACTTGGTCAGACCATGATTGAGGAACTTCTTCGCAAGTTAGGTGCCGAAATAATTAGGAGAGGTTTCCGGCTCGTCTCCGGCTACGGTCTCGGAATTGGAAGTTCCGTTGCCTATGGCGCACTGCACGAGGCTCGCGCAACCCTGAAGTCGCTTGATCAAATAAGACTTATGCCATTTGCTCAGGATTTACCACTAGGCATTGATCAAGTTTTGTACTACAAGGAACATCGTGAGCATCTCGTTCGAGCCGCAGGTTGGGGAATCTTTGTTTGTGGCAATCGGCTTGTCAATGGCAATCTGGAGCAATCTCCTGGAGTGATGGAGGAGTTCGCGCTGCTCACCAAAATAGGTCGCCCTCCGATACCAGTTGGAGCATCTGGATCGGCAGCATCTAAACTTTGGGATACGGTGAGGGCTGATTTGAAGCGATACTACGGCGACGCTGATGTCGCTCGGGAACTTGACGTATTGAATGACTCTGCCTCAGGTGTCGACGGCTATATAGAAGCTATCTTCAAGATCATTGGCAAAGTGCGTCCAGTTTAGCGGTGGCTCAACTGCAAATGCAAAAACTCCCTGCCCGCTTCAGCCTTCCCGTTATTGCCATCCTGCTCGTGCTTACCTTTGCGTATGCCTTCTATCTGGCGCGACGCCGGTCGAGTGACCCGGCGCAGATCCGCAAGAACGCCATGGCAAGCTCCATCACGGCCTGCACCAAGAGCGCGCGGAGCAATCCCCGGGCTGTCGGCCTCTCCGACCAGCAGCTTGGCGACTACTGCTCCTGCGTCTCTACCAAGGGGCTGGCGCAGTATTCCGACGACGAGATCGTCGCGGCCACCAAGCAGGGTGGAGGTATGTCCCCTACGGACAAGGCACGCTTTACCGCCGCCGCCAGCCAGTGCAGCGCCCAATACCTTCCGCACAAGTAGCCGAGCGGTCGCACCAAAAAACATTCCAGCATGAAACGAAATTCACCGGTCGACACCATTAGGAAGCGGGCTTACAGCCCATCCTAAAATCTCCCGGAGATCTGTCATGCAACTCTTCAACCTTCGCAACATCCTCTTCTGCGTCGCCGTCCTCTTCCTCGGAACGATCGCCCTCGGCGTGGTCGTCACCCTGCACAAACCGGCGTCAAACCCTGCCCACATTCGCCAGCTCATCACGAAGGGCGCGGCATCCTCCTGCGCCAAGAGGCTCCACGACGATCCGAACGGCTCTAAGCTGTCCGACTCCACGATCGATAACTACTGCTCCTGTGCGATCACCAAGGCGATGTCAAAGTACACTGACGCAGAGCTGATCGCCCGCGACAAAGGAACCTCCGTCGCCGTCAACGATGAGGACAAAGCCCGCTTCACCGAGGGCGCAAACGCCTGCGTCCAAACCCTTGCCCAGAAATAATCCCTCACAATGAAGCCCCGGGTTGTTCGCACAAACGCGGGCAGCCCGCGATCCACAATTTACTTGACTCCACATGCTTCGCTGTTAGCCTTAGCCGACCCAGAAATCAGAGGATTGGTATACCCATGAGCAAGCTTCGCCTTCGCATCTACGACGGAACTCGTCAGCCCTTCGCCGCGCCCGCCAAGTTCCTCGTCACCATCACCGACGGCAACTTCACCCAGCAGGTCCGCGACTTCTTCCCCAACAACGACACAACCTTCGATCTCCCCTTCTACGACAACTTCGGCGATAACTACACCGTCGTCGTCTACGCGGACGGGTATAAACAAGCCGGTTACACGCCGGTGAAGCTCTCGAACAGCTATCTCACCACCCTCGACATTATGCTGATCTCGAACAATCCTGGCTTCAGCTTCGTCAACGCCCGATTTTCCGCCGCCAGCGCAGCGTATCCCTACATCGCCGCTGGAGCCGATAATGCGACTGGCGAAGCGCGTTACGACGCTCTCGTCGAGCAGGAGAAACCACTCGCCTCGCTCCTCAACCTCGGCGAGGCGATGAGCCAGATCAATCTCTCCCAGGGCACGCCGCTCGACTACATCAAGCAGGTTCGCTGGGACGCTCCTTATGCGCCCGCGCAGGACCGCTTCTTCGGCTGGTGCGACGTTGCGCTCATCGATCAGGTCAAGATTGCTGCAGCCGCGGGAAAGTTCGCCGTCGAGAACAACCCCGGCCTCTTCCATCCCGGCTCCACATCTTCATGGAAGCAGATTCAGTTCGGCGAGGCCAACGTCCAGCTCACCTTCCATGAGAACGATAAGCTCGTCATCGACGGCGTCAATTGCGTGATGGTTGAGCCGGATATCGACTACTACAAAGACCTCGGCGCCCATGCCATCTACGAAGTGATCCCCAACGCCTTGACGCACAGCCTTACCGACCCGACCGAAGTCTACGTTCTGCGCTGGATAGCGGGCCAGACGGCTGGCATCCCGCAGTTCGCCCCACTCTATATGATCACCTAAGTAAGCGGTCCTTTTATGGCTCGACTCTCTCTCCACGGCATCTAATGGAAGTCGCAAGGAGACGCCATGCTTAGAAAAGCACTCATTAAAAGTCTTATCGTTGCACCATTGCTGCTCGGAACTGCCGTGACTCCCGTCTTTGCACAGCGCGGCAATCAGAACTACTACAACGGCGTGCAGAATGGCGGCCGCGGCGGGAACTACAACGATGATCGCCGTCATCAACATGATAATCATTACGACGATCGGTACAACGACAGAAGCCGCGGCGGAATTGGTCCTGGCAAGGGAGCCCTCATCGGGGCGGGTGGCGGAGCAGTGCTCGGAGCACTCTTCGGCGGCGGCCTCAAAGGAGCAGTAATCGGCGGCGGCGTAGGAGCCGGCGTGGGTGCCATCGCCGGAAAGGCTCATCAGAACAGCCAGCGCCGCGACTACTACTAGCCAGTTAGATCAATCTATGAGCTTTTGCACGAAAGGATCGACCATGAATATTCGCACCGCCGCCCTTACCCTGGTAGCCGCTGCCTCCTTGACCCTTGGAGCCGCCGCTCAAACCACACCTGATCAAGCCACACCTGGTTCGATGACTCGCGCCACCACCGACGCAGCCACGACGCACAATTGGACAACAGACCAGATCATCACCGCGACCGTCCATCAGGCATGGCTTCTGAGCGATAAGAACGAGGCAAACTTCTTCGAGATCATTAAAGAACTCGCCGAGATCTCGGCAAAGAACCGCGACCTTACTCTTCCCGACAGCCCGGAAGCGGGCCAGAAAGCCGGTGCCTACATCAAAAAGCAGGCAAGGGCTGACCATGATCAGCTTCTTTATGCCATTGTCGATAAATCTGTCCGCATGACCGGCACCAAGGCTCCAGCCACAAAGTAAGTGCGGTTTGCAGCGGAAGTGGCTACTGAGAGTCACTTCCGTCAGGGCATCAGCGCGCCAGCGTTGACCCACTTCGTCACTACCGCGATATCTTCATCGGAGAGCTTTGCACCCTTCGATGGCATCGGCATCGGATCGTTCGCCGGTCCTTCGTGCCGAATCAGCCTTACCAGCAAAGATTTGGAGGCATCGCCGGGTACAAGTACCGTTCCATCGTGCCCACCCTTCAACATGCCTGCCCGCGTCTGAATATTCAATGCGCCCCGATGGTTCATCCCACCATGACATCGGTAGCAGTTCTTCTGGAAGATCGGCTGAACCTTATGGGTGAAGAAGTCCGCGCTCTTCGGGTCATCTTGTGCGACTGCCGAGACGACGCCTAGCCCACTGAACAAGATCGCCGTCCAAAACACCTTTCCCATGCTTTCCCCCGTTACTTCTCAGTATACGGAATCAACATGGGCACTTACATGAACACGATTCAGTCACTAAAGTCGAAATTGCTCTGGCGTCTCCGCGCTTTCTGATGATCACGCGTCGACCCTCCCTAAGTATCGTTCTCCTTGCGCTAGCCTTTATCTGCCTGCTGCCCTCCTGTGCCTTCGCTCGTTCAAAAAGCCGCGGCGTCGCAGCGAAGCGACCAGTGCTCACGAGAGTTCACACTGCGCCGCGTCCTCGCGACCGCCATCCTTCACGCAACGCGGATCGTCCCACCGAGCACCGTTTTCGCAAGCACGAGTCAGACCCCAAGCCTCTCCGGCGCACCAAGGGGCATGCCCGTCACGCTGTTGTGAGAGATCGATTGATCGCCGAGCCAAAGCTGGTCAAGCTCATTCCGGCACCGCTGATGATCGCCGCAAGACCTGCTCCGGAGACCCGGGAGACAGGGGTATCCCACCCACCTGACTTCAGCGACGCCGCCACGGCACCTATCTCATCGTCCCCGTCGAACCCGGCCCCCGTCGTCAGCATCATTCGCCCGACAGCCGAGAAGCCGCAACTTCCCTCGATTGAGGAAGCAGCCGCCAACCCTGAGATTCTTCCCTCGCTCTACAACAAGCGAGGACGCCTCGTCATGCCTCCCGCGCTCAAAGGCTCCCGCGAGATACTGCTCCATCAGAACGAGGTCGCCGACCGGGACGGCCTCGAACGCGTTCAGGATGACGATGATCTCGAATCCATGCGACGTCGCATGATGCTCGTAGCCGTACCGATTAATGCCGGCATGCAGGTCGACGAGCGCCTCCCGCTCAACCGTCGCTATTGCCGCCCATGGACGGCGCAGTTTCTAACGACGCTGGCCCGCGCCCACTATGCTCGCTTCCACACACCGTTGCAGGTCAACTCAGCCGTTCGCACGGTGGCCTTTCAGCAGAAGCTCATCCGCACGAACGGCAACGCTGCCCCGGCCGAAGGCGAAACAGCCTCGCCACATCTCACCGGGCAGGCAGTCGATCTGGCCAAGCGGGGCTTGTCCCTCAGCGAGATCGCCTGGATGCGCGGCTACCTTCTTCCCCTCGTGCAGGAAGGCAAGATCGACGTGGAGGAGGAGTTTCAGCAGTCCTGCTTCCATGTCAGCGTTTATAAAAAGTATCTGCCGTATACGTCGAGTCCGCGCCGCACCATCGCAACAACGCACCGCGACAGCCCTGCAGCCCTTGCGATCGCCATTCCCTAAGAATGGCGACGGCTAGATAGCCTCGCGATTGCCTGTCTTCCAGCTCTTGTAGGCAGCATCAAGAGCACGCATGTTGTGCAGCCCATCAGGCGCCGTCGCGAGGAATGTTCCAGTCCCCCGGTACGCTTCAGCGAAGTTATCCAGCATGCGGGTGTATCCATCACCGTTGTCGACCGTATGCGTCTGATCTGGCTCGCCTGATCGGCGCAGCACCACATCGACAGGCCTGTCGACACTAAGGGCGCTCTCCGCACGGATCACGCCTTCGCTCCCCGTCACCTCGATCAACGTCCGATACGGCGATCGCGCACTCACAGCGACCGTTGCGAAAACGCCGCCGCTCATAGCGATCTGGAGTGTGGCGTGTGCCTCAACAGGGCTTCCAGCGATCGCCTCTGCCAGCGTGGACAGACTGAGAACATCCTGGCCCAGCACATAGCGGAGGGAGTCGATGCAATGCACGCCCACATCGGCAATGGGACCACCGCAGGCCAGCGCCGGGTCTGCGATCCACTTGCGAGGCGCACGATCCGCCGGGTAGTTGAACTGTGCAAAAGCCGATTGTGGCTCGCCGATACGGCCTGCAAGAATCTGCTCCCGCATCGTGTCCAGGCTATGGTTGTAGCGGAAGTTCTGAGCCACCCCAAGAAGAAGGCCCGCAGCATCAGCAGCAGCAAGCATCGTCTCAGCTTCGCTTGCATGCATGGAGAGCGGCTTCTCGCACAACACCGCCTTCCCATGTTTTAGCGCGAGGAGCGTGTCCTCCAGGTGCATGGCATCGGGGGATGTGATGAAGACAACATCAACCTCATCCGAGGAACACAATGCCTCTGTTGTTGGAAAGCAATTGGCAATACCGAGATCCGCGCAGTTCTTCGCCGCGGCAGCCTGATCGCGACGCCACATACCCGTCAGCACCACCTGCTCGCTCTTCGCGAATGCAGGAAGCAGACGCCGAACAGCGTGAAGACCAAAGCCAAGGATCGCAAACCGTACAGGACGCGTCATAGATTCCCCACCAGCCACCATCGCTGCCTGTTAGTGTGCGTCGTTTTTGAAGATCTCTTCGGCGAAGAAGTTCTCGATCTTCGTCTGATCGCGCATCATCTCGTAGAAGGCGTTCTTAAGGAGCTGTGATCGTCCGTCACGAAGCTGCTGGCGAATCGCCTGCTGCACGCGCGGATCATTCAGTTCGCGCTGACCGGCAGGATCACGCGAGAGCAGCTTGTAGATCGAGTAGCCCACAGGTTTCTTGCTCGTGGCATCCAGCAGCGGAATGATATCCGTAGAATCGCCAGCCTTCAGCTTCGTCACGGCACTGTAAATCTGCCCTGTCGCCTGCAGTTGCGACTCAGGCACGAAGCCCATGTCGCCACCATTCGGAGCCGTCTCGGGCCACTCAGAAAAGTTCGACGCGATCGAGCCGAAATCCTCACCACTGTCGAGCCTGTTCTTCAGGGTCTGGATCTTCTTCCGTGCCTCGTCGTCGTTTGTTGCCTTGCTGTTCTGCAGATTTCCCGGCTGCGCGGAGGCCACGCTCGTCACGCGAATCCCCGCCAGGTGGTACTGCATCTCGCGCAGATTGAACTCAGACTTGTGCGCGTTGTAGTACGAACTGACATCGGTATCGGAGACGGTGATCTTGGAGTTGATCTCCTTGTTCAGCAGCTTATTATCCGTCAAGGAGCGGCGCAGATCGTGCTTCACATCCTCGAGCGTGTGGTTACTGGACTTCAGCCGCGCATTGAACTCCTCCTCGGTGTAAGGAGCTTTCATCTCAGCGAGCTTCGCATCGACCTCTTCGTTCGTTGCGGTCAGGTTCATCTTGGCGGCACGCTGCTCAACCATCTCTTCATCGATCAGCCCGCGCAGCAGGTTCAAGCGAAGTGAATCCGCCTGCTCCTGAGAAGGCTCCTGTTGAGTGTCACCAAGCTGGTCCTTGTACGCTTTGTCCATGTCGGTCCGCGTTATCGCATGACCGTTGACCGTCGCAACAACACCTGCGTTGTGGCCCCGATGGCATCCTGCCATCGCCAGAAGCGCTACGGGAAGCATCGCTGCGCGGAGAACGTGCACGCCGCCAGAGTCGTCTTGCTTCCAATTCATCACTGTCTTCATCATCACGTCGAAATCTCCTGCACGATCTGCTAGTTGCCGGGCTTTGCCGCTGGTGCGGGCGTGGCCGTTGGAGGTGCCGGAGGGGGAGTCTGACCGGCAGCCACAAGGGCACCATCGATCATCCTGTAGACGTACTCGAGTGGCACCGCGCCTTCAATCTTTTCGCCATTGATAAAGAGTGCCGGAGTCGAATCGACGCCCAACGCCTCAGCCTCTTTAATCGTAGCCTTTACAACCGTATCGTCCTGCTTCGCGATACATGCTTTCAGTTCGGCGGCCTTGACATTCTGACGCTTGCCCTCATCGAAGGAGAGCGTATCCAGCGTCTCGTTGGCCTTGGCAATGCTCTTCTCTGCACCACCCATATCGGCCGCATGCCCATGGATGTAGTCCACGAGATTCCAATATCCCTTCGAGCTCTGCGCGCCGACGCAGCTTGTATCAATTGCCGCGCGCATCGCCCAGGGATGCTGGTCGAGCGGGAAATCCCGATACACAATATGGACCTGGTTCTTATAGCGATCCGTGATTGCCGGGAAGATCTGCTGATGCATCTTGGCGCAGAAAGGGCATTCGAGGTCGTCAAACTCGACGATCACCACGGGCGCATTCGCGGGGCCACCGCGGGCCGGGCGCTCCATCGTGGAGACAAGTTCCTTGGGATCTTTGCTGATGTCGTACTGGTTGAACTGCGCCAGCGTCTTGCCATCCTGTGAGAGCAGGAACGTGATCGGCTTGCTCGCCTTCGTATCTGCCGTGAACACAACGCTGATCGCGTCATACCCCGGAACCTCGCTCTTGGTCCGAGCGCCGATCTTCACCTGGTAGTCCGGGGGAACGTTGGACTTTGATCGGATCAGGATCTCGACCCGGCGCGCCAGATCTGGTGACAGGTTTCCCGAGGTTGCTGGAGTCTGAGCGTGGCAGCCCAGAGCTAGAAAGCCAAGGGCAAAGATGAGCGAACGGAGTGGCTTGACAGCAATCGACACTCGGCCATTATCTCACGCAGAGGCACACAGAACGGTATAAGCCAGCCTAGAAGAGCTGTTCTGCGCGTCGCAGATTGCCCGCCGTTCCGATATTCGCAAGCGTAAAGTTGAACCGATACGCGCTCTCATTTCGAACGGAACCCAGCTCGAACTTCCGGTACTCAACGCTCAACCCGCAGCAGTTCCAGTTATACGAGGTCTGCAGTGCCGCATACTGCAGCGATACGAGGTTGAGGTCGAATCCACCATTTGCCGCAACTCCAAATCCTGGCTTGGTTGGCGAGCCATACCCCAGCAGCACTCGAAGCTGGCTAAAGTTCGACACCAGCGAACTCGTTCCCTCCGTGTAGAAGCGACCCGGCGCATTCAGCCGCGCATAGCTCAACCCGGCGAAGCTCTTACCCTCGTGGTAGTCGACAAAGATGTTGTCCGACGTAAACTTCTTCGCGCCGGTGTCATAGTCGAAGTCCCATTCGACGTCCGTCTTGGCTGAGGTCTGCACTCGCAACCGCGAGATCAGCGGTGAGATCTCACGCGCTTCCGTCAGGAACGCCACGCCTGAGAGCGATAGCGTTGTGTCGAAGATATTGCGCCGGCCAGCCTGTATGGCTCCCCCGAACGTTGGATTGAGAAAATACTTCTGAGTCACGCGCCACTGGATGCGCTGGCTCGTCGAGCAGGTCGCCAGCTTCGCCGTATCCTCATCGTTCGTGGATGCCTGCGACAACACTGCCACATCACGCTCACTGCATTCCTTACCAGCAAGCCGCTTCACGAAGAACCGCTGCATGACGCCGTACTCCACTTCGTTCGTATTGCTGACGACATCCTTGTCGTCGAAGCGCAGCACGTTGAGAAAGTTTCCGACGCCCGTCACATAGCGATACGTTGCCACTGGCTCAATCGTGTGCCGGACATCCATGTCGCCGAAGAGCCTGTTCACCCATCCGCCGCTGAACGTCCTCTCAAGCACAGGCGGTCGCAGCTCCACCTGAAACTCGGCATCTGCGCGATTCAGGTCGGCCGTGCGCTCCAAATTGCCGGGCACTGTCGCGGTAGGGGTCTCGCGACTGCGCGAGTAGTACGTATCCCGCACCCCCACGGACGAAAACAGGTTCCATCCACCGCCGGAGAGCGGAAGCGCAATCTGTGGATGCAGGTCGAGCCTCTCCGTGATACCGCCGCTCACAAAGTTGGGCTGCACCCGCTTCAAACCCGAAGCCGAACTCTCAAGGTTCCATAACAGGTGTGTTGCGCCGAGCCGATGGTCCGTCGCATTCAGGTCGAGGGATGGCGCATGGAAGATGCGAATTTGCTGCTCTGGAGTTGCGACGATGGCTGCCGTTGTTGCCGTTGCCGGTTCCGCAATGGTCGCGGCACGCTTCAAACCCTGGTAGCGATCCGAGCGCGCCGAGGCCTCGAAGCCATCCACCTCCCGCACCCCGTAAGCGATCGAGAGAATGTCACTCGACACTGCCTGGTTGAAGCTGTTCGAGAACGCCTCCCGATACGGATAGGAACTCAGGTACTCCAGATCCGCCCCAACCCGTGCCTGCGATCCAAGATCGTGACGCGCCTTGAAGGTTACGTCCTCGCCACCCTGATTCGTATACACGCCGCCCGGCGGGATGTATCCACGATCCTGCAAACCGCTATAGTGGCCCGTTGCGAAGTCATAGCCCTTTCCTTTGTACCGGAAGGTGGCCGTCTGCTCCCAGCCGCGCAGCGAGTAATAGACCAGCGCCACGGTCAGGTCCATGCTCCGGTTGATGGCCAGGTAAAACTCCTCACCCAGGATGTATCCCTTGCTCGACGAACGAGAGATATCGGGAATCAGGATGCCGCTCTGCCGATCCTCCGAGTCCACAGGATGCGTCACATACGGCAGGAAGAGCAATGGCACATTCAACAGCTTGAACACGCTGTTGCGCGCCTTCGCCTTCTTGCTGTCGATCTCGAACTCCCCTGCGTACAGTAGCCAGTCCGGGTGAGGCAGCTGGCACGAGGTCACCGTGCCGTCGAAGATCTGGTACTCGCTTGGCCCGCTCCGCACCACGAGGCGGCCCGTGAAGAGGAACGGATTGCCGCTCACATAGACAAGACCCTTGCCCGTCGTCTTCATGCCCACCGAACCGCTCACATCGTAGAAGCGGCCTGTCTGCTGCTTCAGATTTGCCGTACCGTGGCTGGCGACGATCCGTTCGCTGTTCGCTCCGCCCGTCGCTACAAGATGACCGGTCGCGGTGACATCACCACTTGGCTCATCGTATTCAATGTGGTCGGCCTGGAGGACTCGGTCGCCGTAGGTAATGACGACCTGACCGTCCAGAATGTAATGTCCATTCTTCTCGCTTTGCGTATCGGAGACGATCTCTGTTCTCGTTCCGTCATCCTTCGCGGGGAGAGGCACCGCAGTCGGATAGTGGTGCTCTCCGGGCTCCTCCGGCAGATCTCCCGTTATGGCTGCCAAAGGAAGAGACACAATCTTTACGGGAGGTGCCTTCGGCGTTAACTCCTGTCCAGCGAGATGCGGATGACTTGCCCCGGACACCATGATAGTTATGAGTAGGTAAACAGTTTTCCAGGCACGAGGGAGACGCACTCGGCTGTTTGTGGAACCCGCAGTAGCTTCGTTCCCTACTGCATTGCTCGGATTACACGGCCCCATACTTGTCAGACGCACCACCACACCTTCAGGCTAAACGATTTCACAGGAAGCGAGCTTCGATTTGAGCACAATGAGCGCCGCGCAGTATGAGTTGGACCCGCGGGAGGCACTTCACGAAGACGGTGATGCTCCTGCACCAGCCTCCGCACTCAAGCTCCAGGCAGCCGAACGGCTGGCGGCCCATCGCGCCCGTCGCCATCGAAACGCCACGCCGCAACTACCTGGGATCGAACTTGCCTCCGCGCCCTCCGAAAGCCGTGCCTCCCGCATTGCCGCCGCGGTAGCCGAGCGCTACGCCCAGTCGCAGACTTACCATGCCTTTCTCGCAGCCGAAGCCGAGAAGGCCATTCACCAGGCCGAAGCAGCAGCCGAAGTCGCCGTGCGCACTGCCAAGGCTGTTGTCGCCACGCAGCAGCAACTGCTCAGCGAACTGGAACTCTGGGCGCCAACGCCAGCGGTGGAGCCAACGCCCATTAAGCCTCCAGCGTATGAGATTGAGGAATCAGCACCGGCAGCGGTCGTCCGCTCCACGGCTGGACTGACCGTAAAGCTCTACGAAGACGTTGGCCGCAGCGTCGAGGCTGGGACAGCGAACGCCGTTCCCCATGAGCATCTCTACGAGGACGACCGCCTTGCCCTCGACGAGGAGATCGCCTTCCGCCAGTCTCCGAGCTTTCAGGAGTTTCTTGAGCCAGCCGTACCGCTTCCTGCGAACCTGATCGAGTTTCCCCGTCAGCTCGTCGCCCCTCGCCGCGCTCGACCGCGCCTCGCTGAAGGTCCGCTCCGTGACGATGCGGAGATCGCTCCCGAGAACGCACAGCTTCGCATCTTCGAGGTCGAGCCCGACCAGATTTCAACGCAATTCCTGACCCAGCCCGAATCCGCCCTGCCCGAGTGGTCCTCGATCCGTCTCAGCGCTTGCCTGCCCTCTGAGGCGGCCGACCTGCAGACCGACCTGGTCAGCTTCGCGCCCACGTTCCTCACGGCTCCTCTCGGCCTTCGCGTCATGTCCGCCATTGTGGACGGCTGCCTCATTTCCGCCTCGTTCCTTGCATTCACTGCAATGGCGGTCTACACCGCGGGAAGCGTCCCAACGGGCCAAGCTGCAGTGCTTGGTGCCGTAGGAATACTCGCCGTGTTCGCGCTCGCCTACCAACTCCTCTTCTTTACCTTCTCAGACGCCACTCCCGGCATGCGCTACGCCCGCATCGGGCTTTGCACCTTCTCGGATGACAATCCGACCCGCTCTGCCATGCGTCGGCGCATCGTCGCGATCCTACTGGCCGCCTGTCCCGCAGGTCTCGGATTCGTCTGGGCCTGGCTCGATGACGATCGTCTTGGTTGGCACGACCGTATCTCCCGTATGTATCAGCGCAGCTATTAGGATTTTTTCTAAGTCCAACGGTCTGGGTGTGCGCGTCTGCGGTGTCTTCAGCAAGAGCAAGTCGTAGACCTAAAGCTACCTTGGAAAATGCAGTTTAGTCCAAGGTCCTAAGTGACTCATTCTATTTGGCTCACGAGCGCAAGACCATGCATAGTGTTCATTCTAGGCAGCTTATAGGTAAAGTATTCATTCGATGCTACTTAGATCAGCATTGTGCAGGACGACTGAGTCGGCACGCGTGCAGAGTTTCAGGGTGATTGTGTCTCGGACACGAAATGCTTCCGCGAGTCTGCGTAAGAGGCCTGCTCCTGACGCAAACCGCAGGGCCTTCGACTACGCTACGAGACAAAGGCCGGCGAGTTAGCCGGCCTTTGTCTCGTGTTGAGTTCTCGCTAGAAGGTTGTGCTGACCGTCAACCGGAAGGTCTTACGCGGTTCGCGCAGGACGTAGTCGGATCCATAAAACTGGACGGCCTGTTGATAGCTGTATTGTCCTGCACCGGAGTTCGGGAAGAAGTTGCGGAAGCAAAGCGTCGACCCTGGCGCGCAGTTGTTCGGTACAGCCAACTGTTGCGGAAGATCCTTGTACAGGCGAAGCGGGTTGTAGGCGTAGTAGATCCGGAAGGGTGCATTGACGATCGGCAGGATCACCTGGAGTTCCGCACCGTTCGACATACGCGGCACGAAGTTCGTACCCGGGACTGTCTTCAGGATCAGCGGGAAGGCTACCGTCTGTCCGCCGAAGCAGGCGCCGTTTACGAAGGTCGGGCAGCCATACGAAGGACTTGAAGTGGTCGACTGGCCAGCAACACTCTGCCGGAGCTGACCCTTTTGCAGATCGCCCGTCAGGCCAAAGTCGGTAAAGAACGCAAACGTCACCTGGTTCACGATCGGAATACGGTATTCAATATTCGACGTGAACTGCGTGTCGCCGCCGATCGTGACCAATCGATAGATCGGAAGCGGAATCTGCACGTTGCCAAGGTTCGGCTGCGTCGGATCACGCGGCACCGTTGAGCCGTCGGGGTTCGTGAGATTGAACAGGATCTTGTTCGGAATGAACGTATACGGCGACGAGGCGCGAATATCAAAGCCACGCACATCGTTCTCACCACCGCCATAGAGGCGATTCGTCGGCGGCGCAACCTCTCCGCCAAATCCAGTGACGTGGGCAAGCTGAACACGCATGCCGAGAACGTTATGTCCCTCGCGATTGATGCGAAGACCCTTCATCGGATAGAACTGCCGGAAGCTGGCGACCGGCGAGATGTACTTCACATTGCCGCCGGCGCCTGCAATCTGCACCGCGAGATTGAAGTCGCGTCCACCGTGTGGACCAACTGCACGGTCAAGACTGGAGAACGTAAAGCTCGGCGAAATCAGCGAGGTAATAATGCCGCTCAACTGATTCTGTCCAGCAACGCCCGAACGGAATGCGAGCGACTGGAAGACGTTTCGCGTATTGTCGTTGAACGTCGTAATGCCTGCGCGTGAAAGCTGGTAGGAGATACCGACACGTGTTACGCCCGTCCGCGAGAAGAGATGCCGCAGCGGTTCGCTCGCCGAGAGCGTAAAGCCCGTCGTCGACTGGTTGTAGTTCGTCAGCAGTGACTGCTGTGCATTGGTCAGATTTCCCGGCGTTGCGCCCGTAGCGGCATAGCTCTTCGCAGGGTTGTAGTCGTACTTCTGCGTGAACACCTGGACACCGACCGAGATGGGCTTGTTCCGGAGATAAGGCTCGGTAAATCCGAAGCTCAGCTTACGCGAAAGGTCGCCAATGTTTGCTTCGACCGAAAGGGTCTCGCCGAGTCCAAGAAAGTTGTTCGTTTCGTAGTTGAGACCGATGAACGATCCTGAAAGGCCGCTGAGACCGCCATTGAGGCCGATCGAGTTCTTGCCCTTCTCCTTCAGCTTCAAGAGGAGGTCAACCGTGCCATCGTCTGCATTTTGACGGCTCTCAGAGTCCTGGTCAGCCTTCAAGGCTTCGAAGTAGTTGAGCTGATTCAGGCGAAGAATCGAGAGATCCCAGAGGCGGCTGTTGTAGACCTGACCTTCTTCCAGTAGCAGTTCGCGACGGATGACCTTGTCACGCGTGATGGAATTGCCCTGGAACTCGATGCGCGAAACGTAGAAGGGCTTACCCTCATCGATGTCGATATCGAGGTAGATCAGCTTCTTCGCCTCGTCGATACGCGGTACCGGCGTTCCGACGAAGTTGATGTAGCCAAGCTCGCCATAGGCCTTGCGCAACTGGTCGTTACCCTTGCTGAAGAGCGTCCGGTTGAAGTAGTCGCCATCCTTGACGGCGAACTGCGCGCGCAGCACCTTCAGATTGGTGACAGCCTTGTTGCCCTTGAAGGTAATGCCGCCGAGACGGTAGCGCCCACCCTCTTCCACCGGCATCAGGATGTCGATGCGCTTACCCGTTGAAGGCCGCAGTGTGAACGGATTGATCCCGCCTGCATCGCGAACCTTGGTCTGCGGTTCAGCAGTCTGCGCCTTGAAGTAGCCCTTATCCTGATACGCCGCGCGTACCCGTTCCGAGTCTTCGTCGAGCTTGCTAGCGTCGAAGGTACGGGCGAAGATGTTCTCCGCTATATAAGAGTGCGGAATACCGACCGGCCGGAGGTTCTTCATCGCAGCGCGCAGCGTGCGGTCGTTGATGCTGTTGTTGCCCTCGAAGACGATCTTACCGACCTTGACCGTCGCGCCCTCCTTGATCGTGAAGGTCAGCGACACAGCCGCCGGCGGAATCGTCTTCACTTCGGTCTTGATCGTTGCAAACTGGTGACCATGCTCAGCGAGGAGGTCCTTCAACACCACTTCGGCGCGCTTGATCTTGGTCGGGTCATACTGACTCTCGACGGTGAGACCAACCTTCGCTTTCTTGAAGCGCTCCAGCACGTCGGACTGGGTGACGGCGTTCAAGCCCTTGTAGTTGATCTCGCGAATCGTTGGCTTCTCCTGGACATAGATCACCAGTTGAATGCACTTGGGCGAGTCGACGCGCTCGATACGGATGTTTTCGAAGTAGCTCGTGTTCCAGAGCGAGTTGAAGTCCCGCTCCACGACGGCTGGGTCGTACAGGTCACCCTGGTGCGAGAACAGCCGTGCCAGCACGGACTCCTTCGGAATACGGCGATTGCCGATGACCTGGGGCTGGCAAAGCGTCTGCGCGCCGGCTCCGGTCTGGTCAGTCGCAGGAAGCGTCGGCGACGTCTGGGCCGACAGCATCGGAATCACTGCAACGAGAGCAAACGCGATCACAGCAAACGCGGATGGAGCACTCACAATACGGAAGCGGCTAAGGCGCGTGCGCATAGACTTGGTCGAACTTATCAGGGAGCTTCCGCTCTCTCGGTTTACGGTAAAGATACGCACACCCTCACTGCTCTCAAAATCACACCGAGACGGGTTCCTCGGAAAGCTCGATTATAGGTGAGCGGCCCTGCTCTACGCGAGTCGCATCCAAGGTTCCCGCCTTGCGCGCCCGTTCTCGCCAACGCATTGCACCATTCCCGATGCGTTTCGTGCTGAGTTTGGGGGCTCAACTTTCAAGCTCCGCCGTGATCGTAAACTCCTTATCACTGGCATCCCAGCGCACCGTCAGCACGTTGGGCTGGCAGCAAACCTGGCAATCTTCGACATATTGCTGCTTCGATCCGCCCGACTCATCCACCGTCGTCTCAATCCATTCCCCACATCCGGCACACTGAAAACCCGCTGCAAACATTCGCCTCTAACCTCTTCCCAGAACCCGAGCAAAGACATCGCTATCCACATTGCCGCCACACAGGACCGTGCCCACGCGAGCGCCGCCGGACTTCCTATCCTTTAACAGCGCCGCCAACCCAATTGCTCCGGCACCCTCGGCGACATTATGCGTATCGGCGAAGTAGATCCGCATCGCCTCTTCCACCGCGTCGTCGTCCACAGCGATGATGCGATCAATCCCGGCCAGCCCCACCGCAAACGCCTGCGGATCAGGCCGTCGGCACGCCACGCCATCAGCGATCCGTGTTGCGACCTCGTGCTCCACAATCTCGCCTGCCGCAAACGACATCGCGAACGCAGGCGCCTTACTCGACACCACGCCAACGACCTTCGTCGCAAGCCCAAGGGCATTCCGGGCCGCAATCATCCCGCTTACACCCGAGCCCATCCCAATGGGGACATAGACCGTATCGAGCGCAGGGCAGCCGCGAAACATCTCCAGCGCATACGTAGCCACACCCGTTACAAGCTCCCGATCGTAACTAGGAACACGGTGCCAGCCATGCTCAGCCGCCAGCGCGCCAGCATGCTCGCTCGCCTCCTGGAAGTCGCCGCCATGCTCAATCAGCTCCGCTCCAAGCATCCGCATCGCCCGATTCTTCTCAAAGCTGTTGCCGTGCGGCACGACGATCACCACGCGGATGCCCATTCGTGCTCCGGCATACGCAATCGACTGCCCATGATTTCCACGCGTCGCCGAGACCACCGTCGTCACTTCAGGGCGCTCGCTTCGTAGCCAGTCCATGTAGACGATGCCGCCGCGAATCTTGAAGGCGCCGACCGGCGTGTGGTTCTCATGCTTCACCCACACCTCTGTGCCCGCGCGCTCGTTGATCAGTGGCCAGCTATATTGCGGAGTCGGGGGCATGTGTGCGTACACGAGCGTCGCCGCAGCCTCAATCTCCATCAATCCCGGAAGTACATCCTCACCCGCAGCCATCACGCTCATCGATCCCTCACCTTTGCCTTACGCACCTCGACCAGCGTCGAGTAGAACGTTGCTCCACCGCCAATATCCGTGAGCGTCTCCGACGTCAGCGCGTTCACATTCGCGCCATCGACCGAGAGCTTGTTCCAGTCCAGCCGCGCCGCCACGACACCTGCAGGCACCTGCGCCCCTACCATCGCGACCAGCGTAATCCGTCCGCGCCCGTTGTAGACCTCAACCACATTGCCCGTCGCGATTCCACGCGTCGCCGCATCCGCCGCATGCATCTCCAGCACGCCCGCCGTCCGCGCCTCCATCTTCCGATGTCCCGGCAGGTTCGCAAACGTCGAGTTCATGTAGTTGTCCGCCTTGCGCGGCAGAAACTCCAGCGGATACTCCGCCGCATGGCTGCGAGACTCCTGCGGCGCAACGAACACCGGCACAGGCGTCAACTCGCCCCGCCCACTCGGTGTCCGAAACCACTCCGCTGTGCTGAACGGCAGGGATAACCCATCTGCATTCGTTGGAAGCTGCAGCGGCACATGACCCTCCTGCTCCAGCCGCGCACGATCGATCCCCGCAAACCACGGATCGTTCGTCGTCAGCGCCTGGTCAATCAGGTCGTCGTCCGTATCGTCGAAGCAGGCCTCTTCAAACCCCATCCGCCTACCCAACTCGCCGAACAGTGCCACGTTGCTCCGCGCCTCGCCAAGCGGCGCGATCGCCCGCTCCGACACTTGCGCGAACAGGTGCCCATACGCGCCCTGCACATCCTTGACCTCAAGAAATGTAGGCGCGGGAAGCACGATGTCTGCGTAGTCCACCGTGTCCGTAAAGAACTGCTCATGCACCACGGTAAACAGGTCATCCCGCCTCAAGCCATGCAACACGTCATTCTGATTCGGAGCCACGGCAGCTGCATTCGAGTTATAGACAAACAGTGCCTTCACTGGTGGATCATTTAAGGTCGTCAACGCCAGGCCGAGCTGGCTCATATTCACCACCCGCGCGGCGCGCCCCAGCGGACTCGCCTTCATCAGCTCCGGCATCTGCAAGGCATTGCCGTTGAACGGAAACGAACCCGAGGTAGAAAGCTGCAATCCGCCCCCGCGCTTCGTCCACGCACCCGTCAGCAGCGGCAACATGCAGACTGCTCTGGCCGAGGTCCCGCCATTCTCACTCCGCTGAATGCCGTAGTTGAGCCGGATGACTGCGGGGCTGGTCTGGGCGTACTCCCGTGCAAGGCGGACGATCGTATCTGCAGCGATGCCTGTGACTGCAGCAACAGCATCCGGCGCATGCTCTGCCCGCAGCGCAAACTCCCGCAGTTCCGCAAATCCATGCGTAGCTGCTTCGACGTACGCTCGATCTTCGAGCCCTTCGCGCAGGATCACGTGCATCAGCCCCAAAGCCAGCAGCCCGTCCGTTCCGGGACGAATCGCCAGATGCTCATCCGCCAAGGCCGCTGTGCGTGTCCTATACGGATCGATCACCACCAGCCGCGCACCGGCTCGCCGAGCCTCTTCGATAAATGGCCACAGGTGGATATTGTTGCCATGGATGTTCGCGCCCCACGCGATGATCAGCCGAGCACGTGCAAAGTCCTCCGGCGGCGTTCCAAGCTTCACCCCATAGACGCTCATCAACGCGGCGCCACCAGCCGATGCACAGATTGTTCGGTCAAGCTGCGAAGCGCCAAGCCGATGAAAGAATCGCCGGTCCATCGAGCCATACCCGAGCTGACCAATCGTGCCCGCATAGCTGTACGGCAGCACGCTCTCCGGCCCGAACTCCGCTGCAATCCCTGTCAGCCGCGCCGCAATCTCATCCAGCGCCTCGTCCCAGGTGATTCGCTCAAATGCCTCAGCCTCGCGACCCTTCGCCAGCGGCCCCTTCGCAATGCCGGCCTTCCGCCGCATGGGGTAGAGCAGACGATCGGGCGAGTACACCCGGTCCAGATACTTCGCCACCTTGCCGCATAGAAAGCCCCGCGTGACCGGATGCGCCGGGTCGCCCTGCACCTTCACCGCGCGGCCGCTGGGGTTCACCGTTACGAGCACGCCGCACGAGTCAGGGCAGTCATGCGAGCACACCGCATGAACCACCCGCGATTCCGCCAGAAGCTGTGCCATATTGAAATTCTATTCCTTCCTGAAGCCGACTCAGAACAGCACCGTGTATCCTGCTCGTCAAGAACTCACACCCACAATGTCCCGACATGTCGCATCCCCAGCTCGCCTCGAAGCCTTTTCGGATGGCGTCATCGCCGTCATCATCACCATCATGGTGCTCGAGCTCAAGGTTCCCCATCAGGACGGCCTCGCCGGCCTCTACTCCGTGCTGCCCACCCTTGCCATCTATCTGCTCTCCTTCACCTTCACCTCCATCTACTGGATCAATCATCACCACCTCGTCCACCGCACCGACGAGGCCGACACCCTCATCCTCTACGCCAACCTCGCTTTTCTTTTCTCTTTGTCCTTACTACCTTTCTTTACCTCCTACGTCCTCGACAAGAAGATGGACTCGCTCTCCGTAGCCATCTACGCAGGCTCCATGATCGCCAACGCCATCACCTTCATGGGCCTCCGACTCGCTATCGGCCGCCGTCTCAAGCAAGCCGGAAAGCTGGAGTACGAAGACACCGCCGTCGCCATCAAGCACTGGCTCTCGATGTTTATCTACGTGGTGGCCATCCCTACGGCGTTCCACTATCCTCACTTCACGCTCGGCATGATCGCTCTCGTCACCGTCATCTGGATCACGCCCACTGCAGGCGTCAAGCCACACGCGGACACCTATCCACGAAACACCTGAAGTTCGCCGCAAACTGCTTGTCCACGAGGTCTCCTATGCTGCGTCGCATCGTTCCCGCCCTGGCTCTCAGCGTTTTCCTGCATACTGTCCCCGCAAGCCTCCAAGCCCAGCTACCGCCACAGGCGCCGCTCCACACTGCGACCCAGCAGGAACTCGATGTCGTCAAGGTCCTCATCAAGCAGGAAAATGCCTGGAATAAAGGCGACATCAATAAGTTCACCGAAGCCTACAAGGATTCGCCCGATACTCTTTTTATCTCGCGCACGCTCTCCCGCGGCTACACCGGCATGATCGCCGAGTACCACCAGAACTATCCCACCCGCGCCTCGATGGGCACGCTCTCCTTCTCCGAACTCGAAGTTCACCGCCTCGACGACAACTTTGCCGTCTGCATCGGCAAGTATCACTTGGAGCGGGGCAAGAAAGACGGCGGCAACGCCGAAGGCCTCTTCTCCCTCGTCTTCGAGAAAACTGCGGAAGGCTGGAAGATCGTCGTCGACCACACCACGTAGCAGGCCCTTGTTCTGTCGTTAGTCTGAGCGCCCGCTAAGCCCGCGCATTGAGCACCTTGATCAAAGCCTCGATCTGCAACTCCAACTTCGAGTTCATCTTCAGGAACGAAAACCCCGCGCCCTCTCCCGACTTCACCACCCGCGTCACCCCCTCCGGCCGGAACTCCTTCCCCTGGATCCGAAACGTCATCTCCACCGCCGAATTCATCGGCAGGTCGAACGAGCCGTGGCTCTCAATAAAGCAGCCCGTTGCGCTGATATCCGTGATCTGGCCGCGAAGCATCATCGTCCCATCCATGGTCATCACCTCCGCCCAGCCTTCGACCGGAAAGCGCTGATTCTCTCGACGATCCCGCTCCGCCTGCGATTGCAATGCCTCGCTGGAGTGATCCGCCACCTCCGCTGCATCTGCTTCTACTATGTCAAGACTCATAAGACGTGGGCCCGCTGCTCTAGCTCATCGGCAGATATCGCAAACCCTTAACGCCGCTGCAGCACCCCGCTAATTAGCCCACGCCAATCCGTCCGCAAGCTTCCCAGCCGTAATGATCTTCGTTACATTCCAGGCAGTGAGGTCGATCGCGGCGACCTTCCCGCTGGCATTGCAAGACACATAGGCGGCCTTGCCATCCGGCCGGATCAGCACCTCCTGTGGCGCACTCGGCACCTCAATCAGCTTCGCCACCGACATCTTCTGCAGGTCCACCACCGCCACCTGCTTTGTCGAAGGAACAGCCACCAGCAACCAACGTCCGTCCGCCGTAGCTGCGGTTCCGTACCCCATACCCGGCAGCGGCACCCACGTCTTCACCTTGCCCGTCGCCGTGTCGATCACTGCGAGCTGCGGCTTCGTCTGGTCTGATGTAAACACCAGCTTGTCATCCTGCGAGATCGAAATTCGCTGCACATTTCCGGATACCGGAATCACCCCGATCAGCTTCCGCCCCGCGATGTCCAGCACCGAAACCGTTCCCGGACCGACGTTCGCCGTATACCCGCGCTTTCCGTCATGGGACAGCACAAACATATGCGACTGCTCCTGCCCCGTCGGAATCGCTCCCACTATCTTCAACGTCTTCGGGTCAATGATCGACACGGACTTGTCCAACTCCGTCGTCACATACAGCAGCCCGCGCCGCCGATCCAGCACCGGCATGTGCGGCCGCACCTCATGCCCGAAATCAAGATCGCCAATGATCTTCCGCGAGGGCAGATCAATCACCTGCATCTCATGCCCACTGATGCCCGGCTTGCCCACGCCAGAGCTGCCATAGATTGGCAGGTACGCCGTGTGTCCATCCGGAGACACCGCGATCTCATGCCCATGCACCCCGGCGATGCCCTCTGCGACAGTCGTCACCTGCGTGCCCGTCGCCGGATCGACCAGCCCGACATCGCTATCGCCCTGGTTCACCACCAACAGCGTCTGCCCACCCATACTCGCCGACAACATCAGGCCACACAACCAGAGAGACTTTCCCATAGGCCCCAAAGTATACCCAAAACGAAACCAGGTGGCAGCGAACCCTCGCCACCACCCCGTAGTTGTCTCGGCGCCAAAGGCGCTTTCCGCCGTGCGCGCAGCACTCAGACGGTCAGGATCTCTTTCTCTTTTGCCTTGAAGAGATCCTCAACCCGGCGAACCTCAGCGTCCGTCAACTGCTGCACCTCGTCGCTGGCCCGCTTCTCATCGTCGGCGGAGATCAGCTTGTCCTTCGCCGCCTTCTTGATCTGCTCGTTCCCATCGCGCCGGATATTCCGCAGCGCTGTCTTGTGATCCTCAAGCGTCTTGTTCAACTGCTTCACGACATCCTTGCGCCGCTCCTCCGTCATGGGAGGCACCGGCACGCGGATCACTTTGCCATCCGTCATGGGGTTCAGTCCCGCGCTCGACGTCCGAATCGCCTTCTCAATCGCCGATACCATCGCCATGTCGTACGGCGATACCAGAATCAGCGTCGGCTCGGGCGTACTGATCTGCCCCATCTGGGCCACCGGCGTATCCGTGCCGTAGTAGTCCACCTTGATCTGGTCGAGCATGTGCACATTCGCCCGTCCTGTCCGCGTCGAAAGCAGGTGCGCCCGGAAGTCGTCCACCGACTTCTCCATCCGCGACTTCAACTCGCCATGAATGCCCTTCAACGCCTCGATGTTTGCCATTGCCGATGCCATGAATCTCTCCTCTACCGCAGTCGCTAGTTTACAGAGACAGCCGCTCCCACGCGACACCAGCCACAATTTCTAACCCTGCTCCGGAACGTCCTCACCCAGAACACGACCCGACCCCAGCCCCCGATTCGCCTTCTTCTTCCGCGTCGGATACACCGTCGTCTCGACCGGAGGCACAAGAATCGACTGTACCTGCTCCTCCACCGCCCGCCAATAGCGCACATCCGCCGGGCGCGCACTCGCCACCGACTGCCGCATCCGGCAATACCAGAGCGACCACTCCAGCTCCTTCACACCCTTATTCTTGATCGCGGCTTCCACCCGCGCCACCTCAGATACCTGCGGCATACACCCTCAAATCCACTCGACACCTTAGTATCGCGTATCCATAGCTTTGGCTGGACTTCCGTGACTTCTAAACAAAAGGCTCAACACGGATTAGAGTGATGAGACGGATAAAGGCGGATCGAGCACTGAACTGAAATCCGTTCAATCCCATTCGATCCGTGTTTAGAGGGTTAAGCCAGCCCAGTACTTTCAGCCTGCTCCTGCGCATGGTAGCTGCTGCGCACCAGTGGTCCGCTTTCCACGTGCCGGAAGCCCATCCCCAGCGCCTCATGCTTCAGAAACGCGAACTCATCCGGCGTGTAATACCGCGACATCGTCAGGTGATCGCGGCTGGGCCGCAGGTATTGCCCGATCGTCAGAATATCCACCTTGCGATCCGCAAGGTCTCGAAACACGCCCAACAGCTCGTGCATCTCCTCGCCCATCCCAACGATGATCCCTGTCTTGGTCACAATCGTCTCGCCGGTCTCTGCCGCAACCGCCTTCGCCTTTGCCAGAAACTCCAGCGACCGAGGATATTTGCCACCGCTCTTCGCCACCCGGTAGAGCCGCGGCACCGTCTCAATATTGTGGTTTAGAATCTCCGGCCGCGCCGCCACCACCAGCCGCAACGCCGCTTCAACTCCTTGAAAGTCCGGCGTCAGCACCTCAACCCGGCATCCCGGAGCCTGCAGACGGATCTCTTCAATCACACTCACAAACGCCCGCGCCGCGCCCATATTGTCGTCATCGCGGTTCACACTTGTAATCACCGCGTGCTTCAGCCCGAGCTGCCCCACGGCATACGCCACTCGTCGCGGCTCATCAAAATCAATCGGCTCCGGCTTGCCCTTCGGCACGGCGCAAAAGCCGCATCGCCGCGTGCACAGATTTCCCAGCATCATGAAGGTCGCGGACTTCTGGTTCCAGCATTCCCCGATATTCGGGCACTGCGCGCTCTCGCACACCGTATGCAGGTTTAGATCGCGCGCCATCTTCTTCAGATTATGGAAGGTCTCGCCCATCGGAGCCTTTGCCTTCAGCCACTCCGGCTTCTTCACCGGTTTGCGCGCTGAGAGGTCGATCTGCACAAGCTCCGAATTCAGTACTTCAGCAACCGGCGGCGTCATCGTCTTTTATTGTAAATCGCCACTAGGTTCGATCCTACTGAGCCCGTTCCGCCATACGTGCCGCATGGACACTTTTCTTCGCGCAATAGATCGTTTTATCTACCTCGGCGACCACCGCTCCCGCATCGTCCTTGACCTCGATCAGAAACACCGGCTCTACCTTATCCTGCGTCTCAAGCGTCGCGCGGATGTCCGCCAACTGATCCTCCGTCAGCCGAAACTCCACCCGAACCGTCCCGCGGCCCGGCCGCTTGTACCGGATCGTCGCCGCCTTGTCCCACACCACGTATTCGCGGCCCAGATTCTCCATCAGCATCAGCATGTAGAACGGGTCCGTCATGGCATACAGGCTGCCGCCAAAGTGGACACCCATCACATTCCGGTTCCGCCACGTCAGCCGCATCTCCACGTCAATCGCCCGAAGGTCCGCGTCCATTCGCTTAACCCGGATGCCCGCTCCCAGCAGCGGCGGCCACCAGTGCAGGCGACGCATCACCCGAAGCCGCCAGCCACTTGTCTGCACCGTCATCGCAGCCGTGACCGCGTCTCCTGCCGCGCCAGGTACAGGAAGAAGACCATCACAAACAAGCCGCGCACTAAAAAGAACGCCTGGTGCGCCTTTGTAAAGAAATAGAAGTCTCCCGCCGCCAGCAGCAAGCACCCTGCAATTACCAGCGACCAGCCCCACTTCCGCAGCCGCAGCAGCCCGAAGATCCCAATCGCCAGCAGCGTACACAGCGTGAGGATGCCGTACTTCGTCACGCCGCCGCCAAACATTCCCTGCAAACCCGCATACACGTTCAACATCGTGATGAAGATCATGAACATGCAGATGCCCGCGATTCCCGGCAGCATCTGTCCCACCTTATTTTCCTGCCGCTCGTCCATAGCCTCACTCACCAAAAAAACCCTACCGCGGATCAACGCGGAACCAGCACGGATAAGAGACAAGACTAATCACTGGCTTTCATCCGCGTCCCTCCGCGTTGATCCGCGAGAGGTTCTATCAAAGCGTATGCAGATACGCCATCAAATCATCCAGGTCCCCGGAATCCATCGTCCCCGCCATCGGTGGCATCATGCCGCGCCCAAACCGAATCGTCGACACCACCCGCTCATCGTTCGCCGGAGCACCGCTCGGCAGGTACTCCTTCTTGAACGTCCCTCGCAGCGAAGGTCCATTCAGAGCGCCGTTGCGGCGATCATTGTGGCATGACCCGCAGTGCGATTGAAAGACGTCATGCCCATGCGCCTGCTGCTCATTCAGTTGAGCTAACGGCGTCGGTGGCGGGATCGGCTTGCACCCGGCCAGCACCAGTACACTCAAACTCACCCCAACCAGAATCATTCTCATCTTCCTCAATGATAGAGCCTCATGCAGCGAGCGATGCAGGATCGGCCTAGTTGGCGGCTGCAATCGCCGCCACTATTCGGTCCATCACGTCGCGGTCCGCGCTCGTTCCCGGAACATGATTGCCCACCAGGATCGAGAAGATTACCGTTCGCCCACTCGCGCAATCGACATAGCCCGACAGCGCCCGCGCCTCACCCAGCGTGCCCGTCTTCGCAAAGACATGCCCCTTCAAAGGCTCCTTAGGAAACCGCCCTGTCAGCGACCCATCGACCCCGCCAACCGGCAGACTCCTCCGCCAGTCAGCGAACCAGGGCTGCGTCGTCGCAAACTGCAATAGCCGCGCCACTGCTCGCGGGGTCACAAGATCATGCCCGCTCAAGCCCGACCCGTCGTAGAAGACGAAGTCGTCCTTATCCAAACCGGCATTCAGCAGAAACTGCCGCACCACCCGCGCCCCCTGCGCGATCGAGCCGTCGCTCCCATAAGCCTTGCCAAGCTGCCGCAGCAACAGCTCCGCATGAAGATTCTGGCTCTCCTTATTCGTCGCCACAACGTCCTCGATCAACGTAGGCGAAACATGCTCCACCCGCAGCGGGCAGGCATCCATGCAGACACTCTGCCCGGTAATGAACTTGCTGACCGGTCCGAGCGCAGCCGTTGGCAGATTCGGCAGAGGCTCACGCGTCTGCTTTAGAAAACCAGCCGTCTCAAGCGGCGTTCGATGCGCCGCCCGCGCCACACCATCGACAGTCACGCCGCGAGCCTCAAGCAGCGACTTGAAGGCAGCCGCCGAGTAGGCCGCCGGATCGTCGATCGCCACCTCCTCGACAAAGACCTTCGAGTCCGCCGCAATCGTCCCGGAGACGGTCAGCACCTTCGAGCCGAGCGCTCGATCGACCTGCACCGCGTCTGCCGTCTTCGCCGGAACGGTAGCAACAGAGGTCTGCAGCGTATAGAAGCCGACCGCCGGATCAAGCATCACTGCAGCCGCCGCTCCAGCCCTCGCACCCGCAACCACCTTGAGCTGAAGCTGACTATCCATCACCGTCAGCGCAGAGACCGGCGCTCCGTAACCCCAGACGAGATCGTCAGCCGCCCAGTCCGGCGCATACGGCTCCCAGGGAAAGAAGGTGTCGTCGCCGACCACGTCGCCCGTCACATGCTTCAAACCTGTCGCTGCAACCCGATCTGCCATCTCCGCCAGATCGCGAAGCGGGTCAGCCTTCGCCGCGCCCTTAGGTCTATCGGCAGGTTCAACATACGGCACGTCGGAACCGGAGAAATTGGCATCGCCACCGCCCCGCAGCGTCAGGTCGCCCTGCATCGTCGCACCGGCTGCCCCTTCAACCGACGTAGTGAACCGACGATTCTCACCCAACAGGTGAACCGCGGCAGTCGTCGTAAACAGCTTCGCGTTACTCGCCGGCTGAAACAACTGCCCCTCGTTCAGCGCAAAGATCGAAGTCCCATCAAGTGCCGTCACCATCACGCCCCAATGTGCCCGGATCACCGCAGGCTCCGCGACCATCGCCCCAATCTGAGCCGCAAGTGAGCTCTGAGCCACAGCGGTCGCACTGAAGGCCAGAAAAGCCACACCTAAGGAGAACGGTCGCATCCGCGCAGTCTAGCACCGCCCGCTAGAATCGCACCTATGTCTTTCGCTCCACGCACCGCGTTCGATTGGCGACTTCGCACCCGAACCCTGACGCTCGGCCCGCGCACGCTCCTGATGGGCATCCTCAACGTCACGCCCGACTCCTTCTCCGACGGCGGCGACTTCGCCTCAACCGAAGCCGCTCGCGATCAAGCCCTTCGACTTCTCGACGAAGGAGCCGACATCCTCGACGTCGGCGGCGAGTCCACCCGCCCCGGCGCCACGCCGCTCGCGCCCGAAGAAGAACAGACCCGCGTCCTACCGGTCATCGCCGCGATCCTGAAAGCCCGACCCGAGGCGATCCTCAGCATCGACACCTTCCACGCCGCGACCGCTCGCCTCGCCGTCGAAGCTGGAGCGGAGATCGTCAACGACGTCAGCGGCTTCACGTGGGACGCCGCCATGCCCGCAACCTGCGCCAGCCTGAACTGCGGAGTCGTCCTGATGCATACGCGCGGAAAACCCAATGAATGGGCCACGCAATCACCCATCCCACCCATCGGCGTGATGCCCATCATCCTCACCGGCCTGCGCGATTCGATCCTCGCCGCCCGCACCGCTGGCGTTCCCAGCGACCGCATCGTCCTCGATCCGGGCTTCGGCTTCGGCAAACGAGGCGCTGAGAACTACATCATCCACGCGCTCCTGCCGCAGCTCCACCAGTTCGGCCTGCCGATTCTCTCAGGAACCTCGCGCAAGGGCTTCCTCCGAACGACCATCGCGCCGTTCCACGCCGGATCACCGCCTGCCGCCAACTCCGAGGCAAGCCTCCGCGCCACCAGCGCCTCGACCGTAGCCGCAATCCTCGCCGGCGCTCACATCCTCCGCGTCCACGATGTTCGCCCCGCCGCCGAAGCCGCAGCCATCGCCGACGCTATCCTCGCCGCAGGAACCTTGGTCGGAGGCGCAATCGCCACCTTCACCCGCAACACCCCGGCGACACCACAATAATCACAGCTCTCCACAACTCCGGGTGTACTCTGGAGGCGAAGGAAACACGAATGCTCATCGCGCTGCTCGTCCTCCAGTTCCTCATTTTCGTAACACTGATCGCGCTTCTGCTTCGCAAGCAGGTTGTGGCCACAACTGACCCGCGCACCGCGCAGCTTCCTGACCAGATTGCCCGCCTCGATGTTCGGAGCGAAGCCTCCGAGGCGAACGCCCGGGCCGCCTTCGCCCAGATGCGCGAGGATATCGCCGCCGAAGCCCGCCGCACCCGCGACGCCAGTAGCACCGACTTCGGCGCTCTCCGCACCGAGATCACCGCCAGCATCACGACTTTAGGAGCAACACTTCAAACCGGTCTTGGCGAATTCCGAAGCGACAACGCCATCTCCGCCGATAAGCTCCGACAAGCCGTCCAACAGCAGATGGACGCGATCGGCCAGCGCCTCGCCGCCTTTACTGCGGAAGCCGCCCGCAATCAGCTCGAAGCCCGCGACGCTCTCCACACGCGCCTGACCGGACTCGCCGACAGCAACGCCCAGCAGCAGGACAAACTCCGTGGCACGGTCGAAGAGCGCCTCGACAAGCTCAACACCACCAACGCGGCCAAGCTCGAAGAGATGCGCGTCACCGTCGACGAGAAGCTTCACGCCACCCTGCAATCCCGCCTTACGGAATCCTTCGGCCAGGTCACGACCCATCTCGGCGCAGTCCAGAAGGGCCTCGGCGAGATGAAGGAGCTAGCCACCGGCGTCGGCGACCTCAAGAAGGTGCTCTCGAATGTCAAGTCGCGCGGCGTCGTCGGCGAGTTCCAGCTTGGCATGCAGCTCGAGCAGATGTTCTCGCCCGACCAATACATAAAGAACGCCCGCATCAAGCCGAACACCCTCGAGTCGGTCGAGTACGCGCTCAAATTCCCGAACGGCGATGGCGACAGCCACACCCTCCTTGCCATCGACGCCAAGTTCCCCAAGGAAGATTGGGAGCGCCTCGAACACGCCTACGATCACGGCACCGTAGAAGAGATCGCCACTGCCGGTAAGGCGTTCGAACGCGGCATCCGCGCCGAGGGCAAGCGAATCTGTGAGAAGTACATCGATCCGCCGACGACGATGCCGCACGCCATCATGTTCCTACCGACTGAAAACCTTTATGCCGAAGTCGTCCGCCGCCCCGGCCTGCAGTCGGAGATCCAGTCGGCCTGCCGGGTCACGATCGCCGGCCCATCCACCTTCATGGCCATCCTTACCAGCTTCCAGATGGGCTTCCACACGCTCGCCATCCAAAAGAAAGGCGACGAAGTCTGGCATGTCCTCTCAAGCGCCAAGAAGGAGTTCGAGACCTACGGCGGCCTGATGCAGAAGGTCGAAGATCAGGTCGGCACGGTGCAGAACACCATCCAGAAGCTTGGCGTACGCACCCGCGCCATCAATAAAGCTCTCAAGAACGTCTCCAGCATCGACACAGGCGCGCCCGTCTCGAACCTCATCGGCTTCGATGAGATAGCCGGGGTCGCACCTCTGCTTGCCGCCGCTGGCGAGGACGACTAAATCAACGAGCATCCCGACAACTTATACTTGGCGTCGCAGAGTACCAGGATCGGAGCTTCATGAAGACCAGCCGACGCAGCGCCCTTAAATCGATCGCCCTCGCTTCAGCCGCAAGCCTCGTCAATCTCCGGGCCGCTGGAGCGCAGGCGGACGTCGATGTTCCAATCACCGACCCGCTCCGGCCGTCCTTTCACTACCAGCCAGCCCGCAACTGGATGAATGATCCCTGCGGCCCCATCTACTTTCACGGTCAGTACCACCTCTTCCACCAATACAATCCGCATGGCCCGCTCTGGGGAGACATGCACTGGGCCCACGCCGTCTCGCCCGACATGATTCATTGGAAGCGCCTACCGGTCGCCCTTGCCCCGACTCCCGACGGCCCCGACGCACAGGGCTGCTTCACCGGCACCGCCGTCGTCCACGATGGCCGACCCACCTTCCTCTATACCGGGGTCCAGACGTCACCACTCGCCGAGGCCACGCTGGCCGACCCGAAGAATCCGCTTCGCGAATCGCAGTGCCTTGCCGTCGCGACCGACGACACGCTCGAGACCTGGAAGAAGGTGCCCGCAGCGGTCATCCCGGTACCACCAGCCGGGATGAAGGTCACGGGCTTTCGCGACCCTTCGCCCTGGAAAGACGGCGACAGCTGGTACACGATCGTTGGTTCGGGCATCGCGAAGAAGGGCGGCATGGTGCTGCTTTATCGCTCCACCGACCTGCGCACGTGGGAGTACCTGCACCCGCTCTACGAGGGCACATGGACAGGCAAGATTACCTCTGACTCGGTCGATTCCGGAGAGATGTGGGAGTGTCCCGAGTTCTTCCCGCTCGTCGACACGGCGACCAAAGTCGAGAAACACATCCTCATCTACTCCACTGAAGGCAAGGTGCTGTGGAACTCCGGCACCCTCGACCGCGACACGATGCGGTTCACTGCGGAGAAGACCGGCCAGCTCGACTATGGCCGCGTCGGCACCAATCGCGTCACCTTCTACGCTCCCAAGACGCAGCTCGACGCGAAAGGGAATCGCATCCTCTGGGGCTGGATCGGCGAAACCCGGCCTGATGCGGAGTGCGTGCGCGCCGGCTGGTCAGGCCTGATGAGCCTGCCGCGCCTGCTCACCCTCCAGCACGGCGAACTCCACATTCAGCCCGCCTCTCAAACAGTTCGGCTGCGCGAACCAGCCTCGAAGCCAACACGGATCAACGAGATAATCGCCACCATCGAGACCGCCGACACTAAGCCAGCGGCACATTCCACCGCGAACGTGCTCGGCGGCCTGCTCAGCCTGCGCTCCGACCCCACCCAGGACCCCAATACGCTCCACCTCAGCTTCAGCAACGGCATCCCTCCCATCATGATCCCGCTCCCATCGCCACTCGGCAAACGGGCAAGCCTGCATGCTTTCATCGACAACTCCGTCCTCGAAATCTTCATCGACGGTCGCTTCTGCCTCACTCATCGCTTCTACAGCCAGCAGGCAGGGGAGCCTCTCGCTACCATCACCGTAGCCGGGAGCTATAGCGTTGCGAGCTCCCAGACCCACGGGCTCCACCCCATCTGGCCCACATAGCGGGTAGCGGCCTTCACACTCCATGTCCTACTTTGCTTTACACTCGACAAGGCACTCAGTATCCTTGAGCTTGGCGTAGCCCGGCTGGAATGCCAACGGATCTTGTTACTTGTACGAAATCGGTAACGAACGAATTTATCTTTGCTTCAGGCAGAAACTAGGAGAAACACATGGCGGCAGTAGACGAAAAAGTTAAGCAGATTATCGTAGAGCAGCTTCAGGTGGATGAAGCTGAAGTGACCCCCGGCGCCAGCTTCCAGGAAGATCTCGGCGCGGACTCCCTCGACGTAGTCGAGCTCGTCATGCAATTCGAAGAAGCATTTGACATCCAGATCCCCGACGAAGATGCCGAGAAGATCAAGACCGTCAAGGATGCTGTCGATTACATCGAGAAGAATCAGAAGGCGGCCAAGTAACAATGGCCCAGCAGCTTGTGGAGCAGCGTCGTGTCGTTGTAACCGGCATCGGTCTTATCTGTGGAGTCGGCAAGACCGTGCCGGAGGTCTGGGAGGGTCTCCTCGCAGGCCGGAGCGGCATGGCTGAGATCAAGGCCTTCGATCTCACCGGGCACCCCGTCCGGTTCGCTGCCGAGGTAAAGGATTTTGATCCGCTTCTCTTCATCGAGAAGAAGGAGTCCCGTAAGATGGGACGCTTCATCCACTTCGCCCTCGCAGCATCGGCGGAGGCGATGGCGCACTCCGGCCTGGTGATCGATGCCAGCAATCGCGACCGCTTCGGCGTCCACATTGGCTCAGGCATCGGCGGATTCGATGTGATCGAGCGGGAACACTCGGCCATGCTGGCGGGTGGACCGCGCAAGATCTCGCCCTTCTTCATCCCGGGCTCCATCGTCAACCTCGCTGCCGGGCACGTATCCATCAAGTACAACGCCCGCGGACCGAACGAGGCCACGGCGACCGCCTGCACCTCGAGCGCGCACTCTATCGGCGATGCCTTCCGCATTATTCAGCGCGGTGATGCCGACGCCATGATCGCTGGCGGCACGGAAGCTGCCATCACTCCTATGGGAGTTGGCGGTTTCGCGGCGATGAAAGCTCTCTCCACCCGCAACGATGATCCCGAACATGCCTGCCGCCCCTTTGACAAGGATCGCGATGGATTTGTCTGCGGTGAAGGCGCAGGCATCCTCATTCTTGAGGAGTTGGAGTTCGCGAAGGCTCGCGGCGCAACGATTCTCGCCGAAGTGATTGGCTACGGCATGTCTGCCGACGCCTTCCACATGACCGGCATGGCTCCCGAGGGCGAAGGCTGCTTCCGGGCTATGTCCGCAGCGCTCAAGGTAGCGGGGATCTCACCCGATCAGATCGACTACGTCAACGCCCACGCCACGTCGACCCCACTGGGCGATGCGCTTGAGTCCAAGGCGATCGAGAATGTCTTCGGCGAACGCGCCCTCAATCACACGCTGCTGGTCAGCTCCACCAAATCCATGACAGGCCATCTTCTCGGCGGCGCAGGCGGCCTGGAAGCCGGTATCACCATCATGGCAATGCTCGAGCAGACGGCGCCCCCGACAACCAACATCGTTGAGCTTGATCCACAGTGCCGCCTCAACTACGTTCCCAACACCCCGCAGAAGGCCAGGATCGACTATGCGCTGTCGAACTCTTTCGGCTTTGGCGGAACGAACGGCTCGCTCGTCTTCAAGCGCTGGACGGAATAAAGCACGCGTACACAAAGACGGCGGGATCTGTCACCCAGATCCCGCCGTTTTACGTTGAACAGCCGAACTTAGCTGGTAGCTACCGCAACGCCAACACTTACGATCAGGATAAGTACCCACCAACCCACTACGACCACCGCTGCCTTGCCACGGCTCACCTTGGCCACGATTGCCGTACCGATCACCAGCAAGGCCAGAGACCATAGACCGATCACATCCACAAAGCTCAGTAGAACCTTCACCCATGGTGCCGCATCCGGTAGATAGAAGCCGAGGTTAGTGCCGACCGGATTCTTCAGGTTGAACGCCTCTGCGTTTCCGCCATAGAGCGTTGCAATCATCAGGATGCTACTGAGAAGCCGCGGCAGCGAGGCATACATCCACACGGCAAGCATCTGCCCGTAGGTCGTCTGCGCACCGAACCCGAAATTGAAGCTTCCCCAAAGGGCCAGCGCGCTGACTGCGGCGATCAGGATGATGAAGATCGGTGATGCATACGCGGTGTAGCGATAGCTCATCGTCATAAGGCGCAGTTGTACCGCTCGCTGCTTTGGCTCTGTCTCAGCCAGTGCCTGCTCCTGCTTGGGGCTGTCATGCAGCGAGTTTTGGACCACCGTGTCGTAGCCTACCTGCTTGTCGATCACGAAGGCGCCAAGCACCGTCATCAGCACTGAGAGCAGGAAGGGAAGCCACCACGCAGTGCTCCTCAAAATATCAGTAAAGGTCTTCGATGGCGCGATGAACGCATCGACGACGCGCTCTAACTGGCTTAATCCAGTTGTTGTTCCCGTCACACTATCGATTGTCGTGTCGCCAGACATCATCTCTCTCCCGAGTGCAAAATTGCAATAAAAACTGTTCCCGGATTGTAGCCTGCCGCCGTAGTCCGCCCTACAGAATTCTTCGCGCCGAAGATCCTTTGCCTCCTCCACGGTACCGGGTCGCTCACCATCGCGAAGCGTTCCGCATTCAGACGATTCCCACAACGCCGATAGCCCATATAGGAGTTCAATTTTCAGTGTCGCAAGCATGACAAAGGCCTCTCCTTTGAGGAGAGGCCTTCATCATTCGAAGCGAAAACCGGACTACATCTGTACGCCGCCGGCATTCTTCTTTTCCTTCTTCTCTTCGTTGGCCTTCCGAGCGCCCATACCCTTTTGGATCCACTGATCCACCAGAGCCATGTCCGCCTTGCGTGCTGCCTCGTCTCCGCATTCAAGATCAGCCTTGCGGCGATAGGTCAGCTGGAGATACGACATGGCGTCATCATAGGTTGGGTTCAGCTCCACAGCCTTGGTGAGGTACTGAATACCCTCGTTCACAAGCTGCGTGTTAGCGGCCTGAAGCTTCTGGCAAGCACCCTTGCTCTTCTTCGGGTTACCATCGCCGGCATCGGTCAGACCGTCAGCAGCGAGAATCGTCGTTGCATTCTTGTAGGCAAGAACCCAGTTCACGAAACCAACCGTGTAGTAGGCTTCGGGATCGTTGGGCGCGATGGAGATAACCTTCTTCTCGTATTCCTTCGCCTGGTCAAACTTCTTGATATTCCGGTCAATCGAAGCAATCTGCTTGAGAGCCGTGAGATCGTTCGGATCTTTTGCGAGAACGGTGTTGAAGCCATCAAGCGCCTTTTGCGCAAGCTTCAGGTTCTCAGGAGTGTCAAGGTTCGGAACAACCTGGTAAGAATACGCCGTAGCCAGATAAAGCTTCGCATCCTCGGACTCAGGATCGAGACTGATCGCCGTCTGGAAGTGATCAACCGCTTCTTCATAGCGAGCATTCTTGAACGCCTGCACGCCCTTATTAAGCTGGTCGCGCGACTTCAGCTTGTTACATCCGGTGACAGTACCAAGCATCAGCGCCAGCAGAGCGGCCGTAACCGGAATCCGTGCAGAGAGTTTCATGGGGCGGGGTATCTCCTTCAACAAGGGCGTGAAATGTCGGACGGTAAATCGGTGCATCTGGTTTTCTGCTTGCCGCTTGATTGTAATGGTAGATGCCTCAGCGTGACTAGAGCACCTACCGTCATCATAGCTGCAATTACTTATAGTTACTGCTCGGAACGTGACATTTCAAGCGGTCGTGCGTCTTCATAGACTTGTTCCGGGTTAGTGTCAGATTTCTCAACTCGGAACCTCAACAATAGGAGTGAGTTTACATGGTAAGAAGATTCTGGCAAGTCCCTTTGATTCGGAAACTTTGACGCACAGGTAAACGTCTTCCTAGCGACTTCAGAAAGGGCCCGAAAAGTAAAAAGCGGTGGGCTATAAGGCCGCACCGCTTCAAGAGCTCAACCCAGCTACTGACCTGCAGCCACTCGTGGGGTAATGAGGCCAATGTTGTCGACACCAGCCTGGTGACCGAAATCGATAACGTCTGCGACCTTGCTGAAGTCAAGATCAGGATCGCCCTTGACGAACATGACCTTCTCTTGACGAGTCGCAAAGATCTCAGCAAGCTTACCTTCAATCGCCGACTTGTTAAAAGAGTTGTCGTTGATCTTGTAAGCCGGTTCTCCCGCGCCATTCGACAGCACCTGGACGACAATCGTCCGGTCGTTGTCAGGCGGTGGCGATTTGCTCTTCGGCGGCTGAGGAACCAGCGCGTCAAGCCCGTGGGGAACGACCGGAACGATGACCATGAAGATGATCAGCAGCACCAGCAGAACGTCGATGAGCGGGGTTACGTTGATCTCCGAAACCGCGCCGCCTGTACCTCCACCACCCATTCCCATAGCAATCTCCTCGTTCTAACCATCTTCAGTCATGAAGACTTGGTGTGTACCTGAATTCCTTACTTCTCGTTACGCTCGGTGAGCAGTCCAAGTTGGCTGACGCCAGCGGATCGAATCCCGTCGACGGCATCCATGACCTTGCCGTAGTTCGCGCGAGCATCCGCGCGCATGAATACTTCCTTACTTGTCTTGTTCTCGAGCTTTGCTGAAATTTTCGGGCCGAGATCATCTACGGTGACCTGGTCGCCGCCGAGGAAGGTCCTGCCATCGCGAGTTACAGCCACCGTGACAGCATCTTCTTTGTTGGCGTCTTCCATGACGACCGCGGCGTCCGCCTTCGGCAGATCCACGTTGACCTTGTTGTTGAGCATGGGCGTGATGACCATGAAGATGATCAGCAGTACCAGCATCACGTCAACCATCGGCGTGACGTTGATATTGGAGTTTACCTTCTTGCCTTCGTCCCGCTTGTTAATAGCCATAATGCACACTCCATCCAATGTTCAACTGCTTCATAAGGCTGCTGAGGAGGATTCTCCGAACAGCGTTCGCTGGCGCTGTTCGGAGTGTTCCAATGACTCGCAGATCGCATACCTGTCCGGCGCAAACCGGGACAGAGTTCTAGCGGTGGCTCTGCTTGATGAAGTAGTCAACCAGTTCGCTCGAGCTGTTGTCCATCTCGACGTCGAACGCTTCGACCTTGTTCGTGAAGAAGTTGAAGGTCATAACGGCCGGGATTGCGACGAAGAGACCGAATGCAGTCGTAACCAGAGCTTCCGAGATACCACCGGCTACTGCGCCGATACCGGAGGTCTTCTGGGTTGCAATTGCCTGGAAAGCGTTCAGAATTCCGATGACGGTTCCGAGCAGGCCGATAAAGGGAGCCGTTGAGCCGATGGTCGCGAGACCACCAAGACCACGCTTCAGCTTGGCATGAACGATTGCCTCAGAGCGCTCGAGAGCGCGCTTGGAGCTTTCAACCTGGGCCTCGGTGATGCTGCCACCGGAACCGAAGCTGCGAAACTCTTGCAGGCCAGCGGTAACAACCTCGGCGAGGTGCGACTTCTTGCTGCGATCGGCAATCTTGATCGCCTCGTCCAGACGGCCGTCCTTGAGAGCGCCGGCAACCTTGGGAGCGAACTCGCGCGACTGCTTACGGGCTGCCGCGAAGTAGAGGTAACGATCAATCATGACGGCCAGCGACCAGATCGACATAACGAAAAGGATCAGGGCGATTATGCGTGCGGGCCAGCCCATGTTCTGGAGGAGGCCGGCGATGCTGAAGCTTGGGCCGGCAGCTTCCTGGAAGTACAGGGCGAGGGCGGCGGGAACGTGAGCGAAGTTGGTGAGATGAGCGAGAATCACTGGAATCTTTCCTCCTGATAGAACTTTGTCGTTGTACTACCTTGGAACTCTTCGGCCTATCCCGCCTCAGCAACGGCCGAGACGGGCGCGAAGGCCACATCGGTCACACAAAACTATTGACTAGCCGCCACCGAAGCTGAAGTTGACGGTTACTGTTGTATCGACCTCGGTTGGATCACCATTGAGAAGATATGGCTTGTACTTCCAGGTCTTGACGGCGTCGAGAGCACTCGAACGCAACATCTCAGGACCACTTACCACCTCAAGATGCTCGATCGAACCAGTCTTTGAGATGACCGCATGGAGTACAACTGCACCGGAAACGTGAGCTGCCTTGGCAATCGGCGGGTAAACAGGATTGGTCTTCGAAAGCACGCTACCGGCCATGACGCCACCCGAAACGCGGGCAGGTCCCTTGGGAGGAGCAACCTTGACGACTGGCGCGGGCGCACTACCGATTCCGCCCATGACGCCACCGGGTACACCACCGGCGCTACCCATTCCGGACATGCCTGCCACACCCGCTACCTGCGGTGGCGGAGCAGCATCTTCCTTCAACATCTTGATGTCCTTCGGGATTTTCGTCGGCGCATGAAGGCCTGCATCAATCTCGGACACCATCTTGATTGGCTTGACTACCTGTGCAGGCGGAGGGGGCGGAGGTGGGGGTGGAGGCGGAGGTGGAGCCGTAAGCATCGCCGTCATAGCGGTCTTCGGCAGGGCCTCTGGATAAAGCAGCGGGATCAGGATCAAAATGGTCAGGACTGAGATGTTGAACACGAAGGTTCCAATCATCCAATACTTTGACTTGGTCTTGAGCTGTCCGCCGGATTCCATCAGTGAAGTTTCAAACATAGGCAGCCTCGTTCCATCTGAAGAGAAGAGCTATTGTGCTTAGACACCAGACCGGTTTGTTTTGTTCCCGATCTGGTACGTTACGCAAACTTTAACTTGCCACGTCTGAAAAATAATGATGATGAGCCAATTCCGGGTTAGACCTTCGAGCGCTTACCGGCTGGCAGCGTGGCTGCTTTGCCGTGGGACGCGCGCCAATCCTGATAGGCCACCAACATCGGTGCCGCTACAGCGATGGAAGAGTACGTTCCGATCAAAATACCTACAACCAGCGCAAACGAGAAGCCATGCAGCACCTCGCCGCCGAACAGGTACAGCGACAACACCGTCAGGAACGTAAGGCCCGAAGAGATAACCGTTCGTGTCAGAGTCTGATTGATGCTGCGGTTGACCACGTCTGCAAGTGACTCTCGCCGCGACAGTGCAAGATTCTCCCGAATTCGGTCAAAGACCACGATCGTATCGTTCATCGAATAGCCGATAAGCGTCAGGATCGCTGCGATTACGGTAAGAGTAATCTCCTGGTTCGTCAAGCTGAATGCGCCAACCGTAATCAGGGTGTCGTGAAACACTGCGACGACCGCCGCCACGCCATAGATCAATTCGAAGCGGAACCATAGGTAGATCAGCATTCCGATGAGCGAGTAAAGCGTCGCCAGCCACGCCTGCTTCTGCAACTGTTTGCCAGCCGTCGGTCCTACAATCTCGACCTGCTGCACCTCGAAGGCCGAGTCGTGATAGTTAGCCGTCAGGGCACTTACCACGCTGGCACGACCAGCATCATGAGCCGCATCGGTAGCAGAAGACTGCGGCAAGGAGATCATCTCTTCATTGGCAGTCTGCCCGAGCGAACCGCTGATCCGTTGAATCGTCGGCTCGCGGATGCCACCGGCATCGAGCGCCTGCCGCAGATGGTCTTCGTTCGGCGTCGTATCAAACTTGACGTAGATCAGCGTGCCGCCCTTGAAGTCCACGCCGCGGGGCACGCCATGCCAGAACAGCATGCTCAACACGCCGGCAACTGAGAAGATCAGTGAGAATCCAAGGAAGTACCACTTCTTCCCAAGCCAATCGATATTCGTACTACGAAACAGTTCCACGTTCCATCCTCGGCGAGGCCTCTTGGGCAACTCGCAATATCTGAATTTCTAAATCGACAGAGCCGCGCCGCGTTCCTTCTTCGCCAGCCCTGCATCGAAGATCACCCGCGATACGAAGACTGCGGTAAACAGGTTGGCGCACAGACCGACAGCCAGCGTCACCGCGAAGCCACGCACTGGCCCGGTTCCAAAGAGGAACAGGATCAACGCCGAAACAATCGTCGTTACATGTGTATCGATGATGGTGATCCAGGCATGCGCGAAGCCTTGCTGCACGGCTGCGGCCGACGTCTTGCCGGATCGCAGTTCCTCGCGAATGCGCTCGAAGATCAGCACGTTCGAGTCGACGCCCATACCGATCGTCAGGATCACACCCGCAATTCCCGGCAGCGTCAGTACCGACCCCGAATACCCCATGAAACCCAATAGGAGCACCAGGTTCAGGACCAGCGCCAGATCCGCGTTGATGCCCGCGCCGCGATAGTAGATCAGCATAAACGCCATCACGGCGAGCATGCCGGCGACCGCTGCAACGACACCCTGCTTGATCGAGGCTGCTCCAAGGCTGGGTCCAACGGTGCGCGTCTCGAGGAATTCAAGCGAGGCCGGCAGAGCGCCGGTGCGGAGCATCAGTGAAAGATCCGCCGCGGACTCCTTCGTAAAGCCGCCACCTGAGATACGCCCGGAGTCGCGAATTGCCGACTGAATCCCTGCTACTTCCTTAACGCGATTATCGAGGACGATTGCCATCGAGCCGGTACCCTTGTGGGCGTCCGTGTATTTATAGAAGCGCTCACCAGCGTCGGTCGTCAGATTGAAGGTGATATCCGGTCGGCCATTTTCATCGGTCGAAGGCTGCGCATCACGGAAGTCGTTTCCGGCAACCTCGCTCACACGCTTCAGCAGCCAGATCTGGTCGCCTCCACCGTTCGTGCCGCTACCCTTGATCAGCACGGAATCCGGAGGAATGACCCCACCATTTGCCTGCAATGCATCCTGATCGCTGTTGAACGGACCGCCAACCACCTGATGAATCTCAAGCCGAGCGGTCGACTGGATAATATTCTGAACGCGCGCCGGATCGGTCTCACCCGGCAGTTCGATCAGGATCTCGTTCTCGCCCAGACCATACTGCTGGATAACCGGCTCCGTAACGCCGAGCTTATCGATACGCTCACGGATCGTCTCAATGGACGTCGAAAGCGTACGCGCGTCGAGTTCCTTGACGGCGGCAGGCTTCATGGTCAGCTTCCAGCTTCCATCCGGATTGCTTCCCACGTCATAGTTCGGGTAGGTACCGCCGGTCAACACGCCGCGCACATCGCTCGATTTGGCAATCGGCGTTCCGGAGATCGTAATCGTATCCATGTGGGCCGGATCGAGCTTACCGACAGAAGCTCCAGTGATTCCGGCCTTCTGCAGATCTTCCTCAAGTCGCGCGACGTCGTTGTCGGATTGCGCCGACACTGCCTCCGCGACCTTCACCTGCAGCACGAGGTGAGTTCCGCCCTTGAGGTCGAGGCCGAGGTGAATCTGCTTCCCAATGGACTCCTTCAAACTGCCGTGAGGAATGCCCACGAAGCCGAAGCAGAACACAACTAAAATCGCAATGATGAATGCCGTCTTGCCGGCCAGATTCTTACCCATGATCGTTATCGAAGGTCCAGCCGCATCACCTGCTTCCAGGCCCCGCCGCTCTTCCTATAATGTCCTCGCCCGTCCATGACGGTGCCATCTCAGATCTTGTACTGCGTTGATTCGTAACTATGCTGCTTCATCCGGCGTCGTAACACTTGCGATAGCGCTCTTCACAAACTCGAGCTTGACGCCATCCGGCTGGATGCGAAGCACCACGATCTCTTCTTTCACAGAGAGAACCGTTCCGCGAATCCCACCGTTTGTGGTGACCTTGTCGCCGGACTTCAACTGCGTCAACATCTCCTGCCACTTCTTCTGCTTCTTCTGGTTGGGTGCGATCATCAAAAAGTAAAGCACTACGAAGAAGAGAACTGGCAACGCCAGTTGACCTACGCTTCCAAAACTGCCCATCAAACCCTGCACTGTAAAACTCCGTTCCAGAACAACCTGCGTATCGATTAAGCTGAGTCCGACTGGCGCAAGAGGCGCACCACCGCTATCTACACAGAAAGTGTGCCTAGCCCCTAAGCATCGCGTAAGCGCCCGCCAGTGTCAAGGAACCGCGCATATGCGGGGCCGTCGATTTCACTTAACAAACCAAATGTCAGCTGTCCGACACTTCGCGTAGAATTGCAGCCTCTCGTGCGCTCGCCCTTCCGTCGCCACCGAGCCTGCACCGCTTTCTTCGAGGATCACCATGAAATCGACCCCCCTTCGCCCGCTCTTTCTGAACCTCATCCTCATCACCACCTGCCTTCCGCTCGCAGCCCAGATGAACTCGCGCAACACCCCGCTCGACGGGCCACGACCGGAGATCTTCTCCCCCGCCACCATCAAACGAGCCGACGCCCTCATCAAGCAGATGACCCCCGAAGAAAAGCTCGCGCAGCTCAACCAGCTCTTCCTCTTCGCTGCCGACCCGAAGATTGATGCAGCCGTCACCAAGGGTCAGGTCGGCTCACTCCTCTTCGTCACCGATCCCACCGAGATCAACCGCCTTCAGCACCTGGCCGTGGAGAACTCACGCCTCCACATCCCCCTCATCTTCGGCTTCGACGTCATCCACGGCTTTCGCACGATCTTCCCCGTCCCGCTCGCCATGGCCTCCTCCTGGGACCCCGAAACCGTCACCCGCGCCCAGACAGTAGCCGCCGCCGAAGCCCGCTCCGTCGGTATCGACTGGGCCTTCGCACCGATGCTGGATATCGCCCGCGACCCACGCTGGGGCCGCATCATGGAGGGCGCCGGAGAAGATCCTTATCTAGGTTCAGCTATCGCCCGCGCCCAGGTTCGTGGCTTCCAGGGACCGGCCATCGGCACCCCAGACCACGTCCTCGCCTGCATGAAGCACTTCGCCGGTTATGGAGCAGCCGAGGGTGGCCGCGACTACGACGCCTCCTATATCTCTGACGCCCAGTTGCACAACGTCTACCTGCAGCCCTTCCACGCTGCCGTCGAGGCCGGTGTCGGCTCCGTCATGTCCGCGTACATGGACCTCAACGACGTACCCGCAACCGGCAACCACATGCTCCAGACCGAGGTCCTTCGCGACGATTGGCACTTTCAGGGCTTCGTGGTCTCAGACGCCGATGCCGTCAAAAGTCTCGAGAAGCATGGCTTTGCGAAAGATCCAGCCGATGCTGCGCTCCGAGCCTTCAACGCAGGCGTAAACATGGAGATGGCGATCGACCAGACCGCCTACAGCACCTTGCCCGCCGCCTTTCAGGCCAAGCAGATCACCCTCGCCCAGATTGACGCCGCCGTGAAGCCAATCCTCGAAGCGAAGATCCAGCTTGGCCTCTTCGAGCACCCCTACAACGATGTGCCGCATTCGCAACAGGTCCTCAACGATCCGGCTCATCGGACGGAAGCCCTGCATGCCGCCGAACGCTCCGCCGTCCTCCTTCGCAACGAAAATGCACTCCTGCCGCTCTCGAAGACAGCCTACAAACATATCGCCGTCATCGGTCCTGTGGCCGATAACAAGCACGACACCATCGGTTCCTGGGCCTTTCAGGAAGACGCCAACGAAGCCGTAACCCTGCTCGAAGGCCTCCGGACCAAGGTAGGCCAGTCGGCAAAGGTCGACTACGCACAAGGCGTGCAGGTCAAACGCCTCTACCCCTCCTTCTTCGACGCCATCTTCAAGGAGCCGAAGGAGGCCGACTGGACCGCCGATCAGGCTAAGTCTGAGTACGACAAGGCTCTGTCGCTCGCCCGCAGCGCAGACCTGGTGGTTCTCACGCTGGGCGAAAAGCAGGATATGTCCGGCGAAGCAGCCTCACGCTCCTCGCTCGACCTCCCCGGCGAGCAGCAGAAGCTTCTCGAAGCGGTGACGGCGCTCGGCAAGCCAACCGTGCTCGTCCTGCTTAACGGTCGTCCGCTCAACATCACCTGGGCCTCGGAACACGTTCCAGCGATCCTCGAAGCCTGGTACCCGGGCACACAAGGCGGCAATGCCGTTGCCAACCTGCTCTTCGGCGATGTCGTCCCCGGCGGAAAGCTCCCGTTGAGCTGGCCACGCGACGTCGGTCAGATCCCCATCAACTACTCTCACAACCTCACGCAGGATTACACCGCACAGGCGAAACGCTACTGGAACGAGCCGAGCACGCCGCTCTACCCCTTCGGCTACGGCCTCAGCTACAGCACCTTCGCCTTTTCGAACCTGAAGGTCGCCGAGCCTCAGAATAAAGTGGGTCAGCCAATCCACGTCACCATCGATGTCGAAAACACAGGCTCAGTCGCCGCCGACGAAGTAGCCCAGCTTTACGTCCACCAGCAATACGGAAACGCCTCGCGCCCGGTCCGCGAACTGAAAGGCTTCCGCCGCGTCAACCTCGCGCCCCATGCGAAGACCACGGTAGACTTCACCGTAACGCCAGCCGATCTCAGCTATTGGAGCCCAGCCAGTAGGACCTGGACAGAAGACGCCAGCACATTCGACCTGTGGTCAGGAAACAGCTCAGCAGCCGAACTCCACACTACCTTCACGCGCACCAGATAGCAGCGAAAAACCCGCGTTCTCCGAAGAGGCGCGGGCGCGTGGATCATCGCGAAGACGGATGCTATTCGGTTGTATCGACTTCGTCCGCTTCGTCTGCTTCTAGCAAGGCACGAGCCTCTTCGAGGTCGATCACGACACCATCCACCGTCATCTCGTAGCCACCTGCGTTCTCGGGTACGGAGGTGACGTTCTCAACAACGTAGTTCTTAGCGCGGAGAGCTGCAACGAGAAGATCGATATCTACCATTGCTCCAGTCTACAAGAGCTACGCTACCGGTTTCGCAGCAACATCTCGTTCGACTCCTTGAAGCCGTTCCGCTCATACAGCGGCTTGCCGAAGACCGAGGCATGCAGGCTGACCACGCCAATGCCACGCTTTTGCGTCTCCTCGACCGCCGTGCGGAGCAGCCGATACGCCAGTCCGTGTCCGCGCCACTCCGGGTCGACGTAGAAGTTCAGCAGATAGGCGCGGATCGACCCGGCATCCAGAAAGTGGGGCGGAAAGTCCATCAGCAGCAGACCTGCGCCAGCGACGACCTTCTCCGGTTCAGCCTCAGGAGCGGTCAGCCATCCAACGTAAACACCACTGGTGAGACGCGCATGCACCCAGGGCTCAAACTCGCGAATGACGGTGGCCATGCGATCGTCGTCCGCCTGACCGGAATCCACAAACATCCGGTGTCGATGGCTTGAGATAATCCCTGCATCGTCCGGTCCTGCCATGCGTGTAATAAACATGCTTCACTATACGGACAAGGAGCGTTAATGCCTCTCAATCTTCAGGAAGACCTTACGGCGATCGTTCGCCAGGAAGCCGAGTTGACGCTCGCAACCTTCAACCTCAACGACGCCTGGAAGCTCGGCGCCCTGCTCCACGACATCGCGGTCGAGCGCAACTACGGCATCGTGATCGACATTCGTCGCTTCGGCCAGCCGCATCAGCAGCTGTTCTACACCGCTCTGCCCGGCACAACCCCGGATAACGCTCGCTGGGTCCAGCGCAAATCGAACGTCGTCGCGCGCTTCCACCGCAGCTCCTACCAGGTCGGCTTGCACCTGCAACGGAGCGGCGTAACGTTTGCAGAGAAATATTCACTACCGGATGCAGACTATGCGACGCACGGTGGAAGCTTTCCGCTCCACGTCATCGGAGCTGGCGTCATCGGCAGCCTCACGATCTCCGGCCTTGTACAGCGCGCCGATCATGAGCTTGCAGTGGAAGCGCTTTGCCTCCACACCGGTCGCGAGTACAGCAGCTATCGACTTTCATCTGAAGTTTAGATCGGTCTGATAGGAATGCAGCAAGAGGAGTCTTCATGCCCATCACCAGCTACAGTGTTCTCCGCGGCCAGCCAACTGCTGGCAAAGTCGTCACCGGTTCCAGCACCCATTACCAGATCACGATGCAGGCCACCGGCGGTCCGTTCACCGTTGCGGTGAATACGGAATCATCCGATGGCTCGCTCGTTCTTTACGCCATCCTCAACAAGTTCACCCCACCGGAGCCTGCGGCGCTGCTTGCACTGGCGACGGGAATGCACAGCCTCCCAAGCAAAGCCGGTGGTCTGGCCCTCGACTTTGTGCGGGAGCAGATTGCCGGTAAGCCGATGGTCACGCTTGCGGAGATGACGCTTCTCCCCAAGGCGCTCGTTGCAGGCGACCACGCAACGCCACTCAAGAACGCCGTCGACAAACTGCTCGATCAGACGATTGCGGACAAGGGAACCATCTTTGCCTTTGGCAGCGCATACTCCGACAGCGGCAAAGTCGACGGAATCCATGACATCCACATGAACCAGGGCAATCCGCTGGCGAGCTTCGGAAAAGACAACGGCGTCTGGCAGGATGGAGCGCTCTTCCTCTACCTACCCACGCCAAAGACCTGGACCGCAGTCTTCATCGCCTTCCAGACAGAATCCTGGACCACAGACAGCTCCGGAAATCCTCTGGCAGCTCACGAGGCTGGCGGCAAGCACCACCATCTTGAGGGCTAAAGCCCCAAACGGGTCGGGTGTAGCCGCCACACTGCAGGTGCCCTCGGACAAGCCTGCATACCCGCCCCGTTACGCATATGCCCGCCTCGTTACGCATACGCCTGCACCGTTACCATACGCCCGGACCGTTACGCATACGCCCGCACCGTTAAGGGCACGGCTTCAGCCGTGCCATCAACTCAACTTCCGCGATGCGGCTTGAGCCGCTGAGGTACGCTTCCGTCTGGCCCCTCACCGAGGCTCCTGAAACTTTCAAATCGCCCAGGGCTAAGAGCTGCTCATCCGCAATTAAAGTGCCCTGCTTGACAAACGAGGGGCCCCACCAGGGTCCATTGCCGCTCTTGGGCGGCATAGCCTTTTGGACCTACGTGCAAGTCGACCCCTAAGTCCATTGTTTTGTTAGACCTTTGACTTGGAAAGAAAAAACAAGAGTCCCCCAAAAAGAAAGTCGAGCGAAACTCCCCTCCACCCGTCAGTCTCAATAGAAGGGACTTATGACTTCGATTGAGGAATGCACCCTGGCCATGTTGTCCCTTGAGAGCGAGCGAGCCGATACCGACCTCGTCGCCCTCGTAGAGACGTATGCCGCACTCCTCTTTCGAGTCGCCCACTCGATCCTGCGGAGCAAGCCAGAGGCCGAAGACGTTGTGCAGGATGTCTTCGTGCGCGTACTCCAGCATCGTGGAACTCTACCGGTCGTCCGCGAAATGCGAGTCTGGCTGGTGCGCATCGCCTGGAATCTCGCCATCGATCGAAGACGGCGCATCAAGCCGCAGCAGTTCGATGAAAGCTTTGCCGACGGATTGGTCGCGAGCACGATCCCAGCGGATCAGTCGATGGACGAAAGGCAGCGGATGAAGATCGTCCTGCTCGAGATGGAGCGATTGCCCAAGGGCGAACGTCACGCGCTGCTGCTCTCGGCGGTAGAAGAGCTGGGAACACCGGAGATCGCCGCAGTGCTGGGCAGAAGCGAGTCTGCCGTCCGTGCGCTGCTGTTCCGCGCACGAGCAAGGCTTCGAGAACGGCTCGCAAGAGGAGGAACGAGATGAGAGAGCGCAACGAACACGACGAAGCAATTGACAAGGTCCTCGCGGGATTACGCGACGTCGATCCATCACCTGGAATGAACCGCCGCATCCTCACCGCTGCGCGAGAGCGCGCCTCAGTCCAGTCAAGTTCGCCCTGGTATCGATTGGGCTTTGCCTGGCCTTCTCGCTCACTCGCAACTGGTCTACTCGCAAGTGCGGCAGTCGCAACGATCGTTGTCATTGCCTTGTTCGCGATGAATAGCCGTCCCATCGCGCCCCCATCGTCGCAGGCGAGACTAAGTCCAAAGCTACCTGTGACCGTGTCTCCAGTCTCCTCACCAGTGCCTGTCAACGATGCACGACCGAGGCTCGTGCGCAGCGTGCAGCCTGTCCGCGATCGAGCCCGGGTGACGAGTCGTCAGCCTCAGCTTGTCAGCTATCCTGCACCGCCGATGCCGCTGACCGAACAGGAAAAGTTGCTGCTTCAGATCATCCACAAGAACGACCCAGTCGAGATTGCCCTGCTCAATCCAGACTTACGTTCCCGCCGAGAGGCTGAGGATAGGGACAATTTTCAGAAATTCTTCGATACCTCCACGACGAAGAAAAACTAACCACTCCACCAACGCAGCGCAGGGAGACACACTCGATGAAACTCGCAGCAGGCATCTTAGGACTTACACTCGCCATGGCACTTGGCACACCAGCCGCGGTCGCACAGGCCGACCCCTCTCTCCCGAAGTCGACGGATGTCATGGAGACCTTCTACCTGGTCAACATCAGCCAGAAGGATGACGCTATGGAGATCGTCACCGCCGTGCGCAATCTGATTCCGCCCAACGCACGGGTGTACCTGGTCCCGAACCAGAACGCGATTCTCGTGAGCGGAACCCCCGAAATGCTTGCGAGTACGCGCAAGGTCATCGAAGCCCTTGACCGACCGCGAAAGACTTATCGCCTGACCTATACGATCACCGAGATGGATAACGGCAAGCGGATCGGCGTCCAGCACTTCACGATGGTCGTTGTCTCAGGCCAGAGAACGACCTTGAAGGAAGGCAGCAAGGTGCCTGTCGTGACCGGAACGTACAATCCCGGAACCTCCTCATCACAGAGCCAATTCACGTATCTGGATGTCGGCATGAACTTCGACGCAACGCTTGATGAATCCGCAAACGGAGTACGTCTGCGAACCAAGGTAGAGCAGTCAGGAATTGCAGAGGAGAAATCTCCAAACTTAGCCCTGGCGAACGACCCGATTGTCCGGCAGACCGTGCTCGAAGGCACGTCCATTCTGGCACCAGGTAAACCGCTGGTGCTTGGATCGGTCGACGTTCCGGGAAGCACGCGGCACCACGATGTTGAGGTGGTCGTAGACGTTGCACGATAGCCAGGAGGGCCTCAGCCAGAATATCCGCTGAGGCCCGGACTAGGTAAGAGCAAGCGTGTTGCGAACCCGCTCCATCGTGTCCAGATAAAAAGCAAGGTTATGAATGGAGTTGAGCACCGCGCTCAAAGGCTCTCCTGACGCGAAAAGATGCCGCAGGTAGGCCCGCGTATAGCGTCCGCAGACCATGCAGGAGCAGGTTGCATCAATCGGCCCTTGGTCCTCGGCGTAATCCTTCTTCTTGATGTTCAGCCGGCCCTCAGACGTGAAGAGCAGACCATGACGCCCGGCACGCGTGGGCAGCACGCAGTCCATCATGTCGACGCCCATGCGGGCGTACTCTTCAATCTCGTCCGGGTAGCCGACGCCCATCACGTAACGCGGCTTGTCTTTGGGGAGATGCTCCAGAGTGCGCGCGATCATCTCTCGCGTCACGTCGCGCGGCTCGCCCACGGCAAGACCACCGATCGCGTAGCCGGGAAAGTCCATCGCGACCAGCCGCTCTGCGGACTCCTGCCGCAGATCAGCGTACATACCGCCCTGCACGATGCCGAACTGGGCCTGCGTCTTGCCGTCGAACTCCGGCCCCCAGGGGCGCAGATGTTGATGCGCGTCGAAGTGATCCTTGGAGCGCTGCGCCCAGGCGTGGGTAAGGCCCATGGACTCGCGAGTCCGCTCCCACGTCGCGGGCGTCTCCACGCACTCATCGAAGACCATCGCGATGTCAGCACCTAGCGCTATCTGCACATCCATCGAGTGCTCGGGCGAGAAGAAATGTTTGCTGCCGTCGAGGTGTGAGCGAAACTCGACGCCCTCTGTCGTAACCTTGCGAAGCGAACTCAGGCTGAAGACCTGGAAGCCGCCTGAGTCGGTCAGCATCGGGCGATCCCAGCTCATAAAGCGGTGAACGCCACCCATGCGCCGCACCAGCTCATGGCCCGGTCGGAGATACAGATGGTAAGTGTTTGCGAGGATGATCTGTGCGCCCTTACCGCCTGCGCCAATCTCCTCAAGCAGGCTCTGCGGGACGGCCTTGACGGTGGCTGCTGTACCGACGGGCATAAAGACCGGGGTCTGAACGACTCCGTGGGGCAGGGTCAACTCACCGCGCCGGCCTCCACTCTCAGCCGTGTTGCTTACTTCAAATTCCAGGGACATTCCTCTGATTGTAGAAGCTTGCGGATCACTCGACATTTTTGCTTGACGGTCCAAAGCGCCGCGCGTAGAGTTTCCGCTCGAAGCACCCGGGCCTCCGAAACATGCCGTTATCAGGAGGATTCAATGGCAACCGCTCCAAAAACCCTCACCCTTGGCGACCTCTCCGGCGCAGTTCGATCGGCAGTCGCCCACCTCAAATTACCTTCCAACACAGGTCCGTACGTCATCATCAACCCCGGCATCATCTGTGGAATCCTTATTGCTGAAGAGCTCGCAGAGTTGCGCCAGGCAGAACAAATAGCCGCTACCATCGCCAAACAGGTCTCCACCCATATCGGAACTCCTGTGGCACCCGTCGTTCAGCAGGCAACTGCCGCAGCGCATGGAGCGGATGCATTCCGACCAAACCACATCATCATGGGATACAAGCCGGAGCCGAACACGTTCATAAGCTTCGAACTTTAGCTCTCCTCTCAGCGGCATCACTACATCGATGGCGCGAAGGCACGTCCCTGCCTTCGCGCTTCAAAAGCAGGAGTATGCGATGACCTCGGATCGTCACGTTGAAGAACAACATTTGATGTGTCCCAGCGCTCAGCCTGAGATGATGAACAGTCGCGTTCTCGGGGTGGTTGGCGGTACGCTTGAAGCTCCCGCTCTTGCGTATCTTAATCAGTTTCTGCCGGTTACGGATGAGTTGCTGGAGATGACGCAGCCAGCCAAACCAACGCAGGTGATGCGCTTTGCGGCTCCCTGCCAGGAGAAGCTCTGCTCGCACTTCGACGGTAAAGATTGCGGTCTTGTGACGCGCATCGTACAGATCTTACCGGCAGTTACCGAGGCGCTCCCACCGTGCCTGATCCGCATCGACTGCAGGTGGTTTCAGCAGGCTGGCCGCAGTGCGTGCCAACGCTGCCCACAGGTCGTGACACAGATCGATGAGCCTACAGACAGTATGCGCATGGCAGCCCTGGGTCATCTCTAACGCGTGGGCGTTATAGTGGACTCGCCATGATGAAAGCACTTTCGCTCGCCTTGATCCTTGCGCTTCCCGCCGCCGCTCAGAACAACTCCGGTCCTGCACCGAAAGGTCCGCCGCTCACAGCGGACTCGATGCAGCAGCCAGGCGTGCCAACGGGCAAGCTCTCGGAGAAGCTGACACACATCAGCAAGATCTACGACGGCATGGTTTCGAACTACTGGATCTATGTTCCGGCGCAGTACGATCCGAAGGTTCCAGCGGCGTTGATGGTCTTTCAGGATGGCTCCGGCTATGCAAAGCGCGACGGCGATCATCCTGCATTGAATGTGGTCGATAACCTGATCGCGCAACACAAGATTCCGGTGATGATCGCCATCTTTACCGATCCCGGCGACATCGCAGCATCGCCGAATACACCGACGTATAAGTTCGTCGATGCGTATGGCAAGAAGTGGTCGCGTACCCTGAAGGACTCCATGCGCTCAACGGAGTACGACACGGTCTCGGACCGCTATCCACGCTTCCTCCGCGATGAACTCATCGCAGAGGTTGCGAAGAAGTACAACCTGCGCAAGGATGCCTATAGCCGCGCCATCACCGGGCTCTCGTCAGGCGGGACCTGCTCCTTCAACGCAGCGTGGCAGCAGCCGGAACAGTTCAGCCGTGTAATTACATGGATTGGCAGCTTCACCAGTATCCAGTGGCACGAAGATCCTGAGGTTCATGCCGGTGGGCAGGATTACCCTGAAAAGATTTTGCACGAGCCGCAGCGCAACCTGCGTGTGTGGATCCAGGATGGCTCGAACGACCAGGAGAACCCGAAGTATGGAAGTTGGCCGCTCGCCAATATCCGCATGGCAAACGCGTTGAAGCTGAAGGGATATGATTTCCGTTTCAGCTTCGGGCAAGGGCCGCACAGCGCAGTCGAAGGTGCCGCCGAGTTCCCCGAGGAGATGACCTGGCTCTGGCGCGACTACGACCCTGCAAAGACGGAGCAGACCTACACGCAGGATCCTGCCGAGGCGAGCAAACCGCCGTTCCGCGTGTCGATTGCGAATCGCGAGGCGAAGTAGCGGCTACTGCTCCAGCAGGGCTACTGCCTGTGGAACAGTCATATCGATTGGGAGCAGCTTGAAGGCGCTGTGTTCGGCGTGCTCCTTTTTACCGATCGCTTTGAAGAAGATGGCGCGTCCATCGATGTCGGTATCGAGAATCGCTGTCTTCCATTCATCGCCTGCGACGCGGTCGCGAGTGGTCGCGAAGTTGCTCCCTGCCTTGATCGTGGCGACCAGTCCAAAGCCGATGTTCACGTCCTCCGGCATGCGTCCTTCGATCGCGTGCAGCCGGATTGCCGGATCGATCTGCACCGATCCTGACATCGCATGCAGCACCCGCTCCTCCATCGACTTGGGGCTGTATGCCGGGTCAGGCCTGAAGTGGATATGCGCGAAGTTCCCCTCCATCGTTGGAGGATCGAAGAGAAATGCTTGCGGCAGTAGATCGAGCATCTGCTTCGCGTGGTGCTCATCATTTCTAAGCGCCTGCTCGTGCTTCTGAAACACGTCGGGATGCGCAGCGATGTCAGCAAGACGGGCGCGTTCGGCAGAGGCGCGATCCGTGGACAGCGGCTTCTCGTCCTCTGCAATCAGCATCCGTACCTTGCCCGCGTTGGTCTCTGCAACACGTTCCGTCCAGAGGTGCCCGCCAGTACGATCGGATCGCTCCTTTGACACATAGAGGTAATGGCCGCGATGCTGCTCAGCGGCGCTCTCATTGGCCACCATCTTCGCTACCAGTTCCTTCGCCGAACTCTGACCTTCAAGAGATACGCAGATCGATAGCAGTAACAGCAAACCCCAAATCTTCACAAAGAACTCCCGCCCTACAGTCTGATGCATGTGGAATGAAGATTCGCTGAAGATGTAATTACGAGAGTCAGGCGTTTTGTTCCGATGAAGGTCAATCGTCATTCGAGAGACCAATCCTTAACGTCACATCTGATCCTCTCATCGATAATGAGAACGGGGTTGAATCCTGATCGATTCGATTCGAGGAGAAGAACCCATGCCTCTTGGCCGCACGTTCATTCCTGTAGTGCTCACCCTCCTGTGCGCCGCTACGCCGGTGACGGTGACGGTGACGGCCCAGCAGACCACCGCGGCCGATGCCCTGATCGCGGACGCGCACTATCTCCGGGCTCGTCCCCTCACGCAGGCGACACTGCAGAAGAGCCCCGATGACGTCCACGCGATCATCCAGAGTTCAATTCTCTCGTGGGCCTTCTTCCACTTCGACGAAGCGATCACAAAGGCCGAAAAGGCAGTGGCGCTCGCCGATAGGAGTGCCGACGCACACACCCAGCTGACCAATGCTCTCGGGGCGAAGCTGGTGAGCAGCTCGGCTGGAACCTTCGAGAAGATGAGCCTCGCTCGTCGCTTCCGCAAGGAGGCCGACCTTAGCCTTGAGCTCGACCCGAAGAGCTTCGACGCGATCGAAGATTCGGCCCGCTTCTACTGGAATGCACCGAGTGTCGTCGGAGGCGATCGATCGAAGGCGCAGCAGCTTGCCGACCGGCTCACGCATCTTGACCCCACCCGCGGCGCAGCCTTGAAGGCTGGATTTGCGGCAGACGAGAAGGACAAAGCAAAGCGCGACGCCGCCACAGAATCCATCTGGAGAACAGCCGTAGCCGCGCAGCCCGACAGCGCGGACGCCCATGCCGGCCTCGGTGCCGCCTTGTTCGAGGAGGGCAAGCTGCCGCAGGCGGAGGCCGCAGATCGCCGTGCCATCGCGCTTAAGCCGACTCGCATTGCGCCCTATCGTCAGCTCGCCGTGATCTACGCCACGGCAGGCCGGTGGGATGATCTCGAGAAGCTCTTGAAGCAGGCCCATACTGCCGTTCCGGACAACCTGAGTCCCGACTACCACGCTGCGCGGATCATCCTGACGAACAACGCAGCCGCGCAGCTTGGACATGCCGAGCAGTATCTTCGGGCGTATCTCGCGCAGCCAGCGGAGGGTGAGGAGCCGAGCCATGCCGCGGCCCATTGGCGGCTGGGCCTGATCCTCGAGAAGCAAGGGCGCAAGAACGACGCGGTGCAGGAACTGCGTGACGCGGTCCACGAAGATGGCTCTCTCGAAGACGCGAAGAAGGACCTGAAGCGCCTCAGCTAGCAAAGAAAAAGCCCCAAGCGCTCTTCAACGCATGAGGCTTTCACCATATCCGCAATGCTAGTTGGCGTTCGCCTTCATCCGTTCGCGCTCTACCCCATCAAGAGCCATCCAGAGCGCCTTCGCGGCCTGTTCCGCTGCATCGAGCGCAGCCTCGGCTGCGGCAGGATCTATCGCAAGCTGTGCATCGATAAGGCCACGCCAGACCGCCGCATGATGAACATCCGCCGTGCGGTGGAGCGTAAAGTACCGGGCAGCCGCTCCTTCGGTACCGTAGTGCTCCGCTAGCCCGGCAGCCTTGGTTGCCGCAATCGCCGGCACCTTGGACTCGTACGCATAGAGAGCAGCGAGAGCCGCGACGGGAGAGCCGTTCAGCATGAGCTCACGATAGGTCGCCTGCAGGGCAGCCATCTCTGGCTGGACCGCACGAGCTTCGACATCAGCTCGTGTCGCATCCATTCCCGCCGCGAAGTCCATCCACAGGTCGCTGTGCGGACGTGCTGTCGCCGCCTCAACGCCTTCTTCTTCGATCAGGTTACGCAGTACCTCACGCCGAAGCTCGCCATCCGGCAGACGCGAGTGCAGCGCACTGAGGTAAGTCGGAAAGGCCGAGACGTGGTGCCAGTACTCCGCGGCATACTCACGCAGGTCGGTACGAGTCAGCTCGCCCCTGGACCATGCCTGGTAAAACGGGTGCTGCAGCAGGTTGAAGGGGGCAACACGCTCTTCGAAACGAATCCAGAACTCAGCGTTCATTTGGTCTTCTCAAACTCTCTTGCAGATTTCTCCACTGCCCTGATGTGGGCTCGCGGTGATGCTGAAAGTCTACCGACAGTTGAGGATGAACGATAGTCACGGAAGCTGCAGAAGGAGCTCCGCAATCGTCTGATCGAGCACGGGGTGACGAAGGGAAGGCGCAATTTCGGCCAGCGGTTCAAGAACAAATCGCCGCTCCGCCAGCGCCGGATGCGGCAGAGTCAACTCCGCCGTCTGCATCATTACGTCGCCGAACAGGATCAGGTCGAGATCAATCACCCGCGGCCCCTTGGCGACAGAGTGCGAACGATCACGCCCCATACTCTTCTCAATGCCCAACAGGGCGCGCAGCAGTTCCACGGGATCAAGCTCCGTCTCGAGCAGAAGCGCAGCATTCAGGAACTCCGGCTGCTCAAGATAGCCGACGGGGTCAGTCTCGTAAAAGCTGGAGATGCGCTCCACGTCGCCTAGCTCACGGACGCGCACAATCGCTTCGTGGAGGGTCTCAGCCCGGTCGCCCCATTGCGATTGTAGGTTCGAACCGAGTGCGATCGCCGCAAGCTGCTTCATGGTTTGCGATGCCTACGCGAGCGCGGTTTGTAGCCGGGGAGCAGGCTTGCGCTCAGCGACATGTGCGGGCAGATGATCGTATCCATGGACCAGCTCCCATGCCGAACGGTCACGCAACAGCCGCTGGACAAGTGCCGTATGCATCGCATGGCCGGCCCGTTCAGCGACCACATGGCCCTCGATGCGTTTCCCCGCAAGCGCAAGGTCACCGATCAAGTCCAGTACCTTATGCCGAACAAACTCGTCTGAAAAACGAAGCGGCCCGTTCTCAACACCCTTTTCACCGACAAGGATGGCGCAGTCGTCCGAAACCCCACGGATGAGCCCCATGTTACGCAGCATGGCCTCGTCACGCTTGAAGCCGAAGGTCCGTGCCGGGGCAATCTGCCGTACATAATCCCCCACCGCCAGATCGCCCTTGAAGGTTCCGAAGCCGATGGGTGCAGGGAAGTCGATCGTGTATTGAATGCTGTAGCCAGAGCCCGGATAGACGCCGATAAATTTGCTCCCATCCCGAACTTCGACCTCCTTCAAGATGCGGAGGTACTCGCGGCGGCGGCGCTGCACCTTCAGCCCGACGGTCTCGAAAGCCTGCACATAGGGCAGGGCGCTACCATCGAGGATCGGCACCTCAAGGTTATCCACTTCAACAATCACGTTATCGACGCCGTAGCCGATAAGGGCTGAAAGCAGGTGCTCGGTAGTCGAGATTAGCACGCTCTGCCGCATCAGGCTGGTGGCATAGCTCACCTTGGCGACATTGCGCCCGTTAGCCGGAATTTCAAAGTTGTCGAGATCGGTGCGGCGGAAGACGATTCCTGAGCCAGCAGGCGCCGGTATAAGCCGCATGGAGACAAATGCCCCGCTGTGCAGGCCAACCCCGCTAAACTCCACTTCCGACCGAATTGTCTGCTCAAAGTGAGCGCCTATTGCCACGTTATCGTGCCTTCGACTACAGAGTGCAGATTACAAGGGTATACATCAAATGGATTGTGTCAAATTGGACACACTTAGCACCCGCTATTGACTCTCCAGATTCATCCCTGAGCCGGTCTAACGAACGTTGCTGCTATAAGATGCGCACATGGACGTGCAGAAATTCGCAAAACTCGCCGCGGACAGGTCTCGATGGATAGACGAGACATTGCGCCAATTGGTGTCGATTGAATCGCCCACAGGAAATCCGGCGGCGGTCAATGGGGCAGTCAACTTCGTAGCGGAGGTCGCCAAACCACTCGGCGGACGAACCAGACTCCACAAACAAAAGCAGTTCGGTAATATTGCCGAAATCCGCTTTGGCTCTCCTCGCTCAAACGTCAAACCAATTCTCCTTCTGGGACATCTGGATACGGTATGGCCGCTCGGCACGTTGACTACGATGCCGTGGCGCGTGGCCGAGGGGCGGTACTGGGGACCCGGCGTCCTCGACATGAAGGCAGGCGTCGTGATGGCCTTGGCTGCAGTCGGCGTGTTGCGGGAACTTGGCGTCAAGCGGCCCATCACGCTCCTGCTCAATAGCGAGGAGGAGGTCGGCAGTCCCGTCTCGCGAGCCATCACCGAGAAGCTGGCGCTCAAGTCCTCCGCCGTTTTCGTGCTCGAACCAGCGCAGGGGCTCGCCTATAAGACGGCCCGAAAAGGGGTAGGCCTATACACGCTGCAGGTCGAGGGCGTGGCAGCCCATAGTGGCGTCGACTTCGAGCGCGGCCACTCGGCCATTCTGGAACTCGCCAGGATCATTCAGACGGTTTCGAGCTTCACGGACCTAAGCACAGGGCGAACCGTAAACTGCGGCGTCATCTCCGGGGGAACGCGCTCGAACGTAATCGCCGCCTTCGCGACCGTCGAGGTCGATGTGCGCATTGCCAAAGCCAGCGATGCTGCCATGGTCGAACGCCTGTTCCACAGGCTCAAGCCCACCAATCAGCATTGCAAGCTGACCATCTCGGGCGGAATCAACCGGCCACCGATGGAGCGGAAGGCGGGAACGATCGCGCTGTTCAAGCAGGCACGAACGATCGCCCGGGAGCTTGGCTTCTTGCTCGACGAGGCCGCTACCGGCGGTGCCTCGGACGGCAACTTTACGGCCGCTCTTGGCGTGCCTACCCTCGATGGCATGGGAGCCGTGGGTGAAGGAGCGCACGCCGCCCACGAGTCAGTAGTGATCGAACACCTGGTCCCGCGCACCGCGCTGCTTGCAGCGATGTTGGCGGCAAATTAGCCTAGCGAACCGTCTCCAGCATCGCCGAGACGCGCGCTAGCGGCAGCCCGACCACGTTGAAGTAGCAGCCTTCAATCCGCGGAATGAAGCGCGCCGCCCGTCCCTGGATCGCATACGCTCCCGCCTTGCCCATCGGTTCACCAGAGGCGACGTAGTCGGCAATCTGCCTCTCGCTCAAGGCGATCACCTCCACGTCCGTCACCTCGGCAGCGACCTGCCGTGACGTCGCGGAAACGAGCGCAACCCCGGTGATCACCTGGTGCTTCTTGCCGGAGAGCAGCCGCAGCATCCGCACGGCATCCGCGTCATCGAACGGTTTTCCTAAAATCCTGCCCTCGCAAAGCACAGTCGTATCCGCGCCCAGCACAATCAATCGCGACTGGTTGCTATGGCGAGCGAAGACGGCAGCAGCCTTGTGCTCAGCAAGCCGTTTTACATAGACGATCGCGTCCTCGCCGAGCTGTGGAGTCTCATCGATGTCAGCCGTCTCCACGTCGAAGGTCAGCCCGATCTGGGTCAGCAACTCGCGGCGACGGGGAGAGGCGGAGGCCAGTACAAACATCTACGCACCCGCCTCCAAAGAGATATGCGCCTGCATGGTGTGGCTTTCACCGCGCTGCAATGTCACAGGACTTTCAGACGCGTTCACCGTTTCGACGCAGAGAAATTCATGCCACTCGTCTTCCCCAAGATCGGCCATCGCTTTCCAAGGATTGAAGACGACCGTCGTATCGGAGTTCGTCTTCGCGACCACGATGCGGCGCTTGTTCAAGCCATCGTGCAACACGCAGGTAGCCGCGGTGTGGTTGTAGATGCGGTCTGTGGCAGCCGCGAAGGCCAACGGAGCTTTGGCAGCAGGCTTCGCAGCGAAACTCTCAATCTTGTCGAGGTACGGCGTTGGCTCGAGGCCGGTCAGCGTCGTCTCATGCACATCGCCGACGGCAAAGTAGGTATGCAGCGCCTCTTCGAAGACCAGCGGCTTGTCCGCGTCATTGGCAACGGTCAACTTCATCGTCAACGCGTGTCCAATCGTCAGGACATACGCGACGCGAAACTGATCGAACCCCATCGACTTGCTGAGCGCGTTTGGCGCAAGAGTAAATGTCAGGTGCATCTCCTCGCCCGATAACGCGGCGAAGGCCAGCGTCCAATCCTGAATGCGAGCGAAGCCATGCGATGGTCCAGGCTTGCCATCGACGCGATCGGCCTTCGAATCCGTTGCGAACCATGGGAAGGCAATCGGCACGCCACCACGGATCGGTTTGCCCGGGGCGAAGTCGGACTTACGGCTCATGAATAGAACCGACTCCTGTCGGGCAGGCTGCCAGTGCGTCAGGTGCGCACCCTGTAGATAGACGGTGGCCGTCGCTGCGGGTGTCTTAACCTCGACATAGATCATGCCAGTAGGCGTCTCATGAAAGCTGAGCACACCAGGCATTCCGAATTGTTCTTGAAGTTCCTTAAGGGTCACGCTGCATCTCCGTACCGCAAGCACCAGTGTATGCAGGTTGCGCCGTGTATGGTAGCGGCGGCTCTTCACGAGAGTTAGCGAACGAGAACAAGGTAGAACGCCATGCCGATTCCCACCGCAGCCAGTACGAGGGCAAGCAGGATGGCGCCCCTCGAGACCTGGCCGGGAATCCACGTTCCCTCGCGCAAGGAGCGAACGAGCCGCATGTGTTCCACTACCGCGCTGACGTTGACGAGGACACCTAGGCAAACCAGCGCAACGCCCGACCAGAGCGACAATCCCGTAGCATGCGGCGAAAGGTGAGTCTCACTCGCCCGAAGTTCGCGTAGAAAGAGACCGAAGCGGCTGACCGCGAAGCCAATGCCCATCAGACCGAGGCCCGTCCTGATCCAAGCCAGAAAGGTGCGCTCGGCAGCGAAGTACACGCGTGGGTCTTTCTCTGCTGATCCGTCCATGTCCCAGATTGTAGCGAGCCGAAGGACTCCCGCACTCAGAACGATAGCCGCGCACCAAACTGGAACTGCCGCGGGTCCGACGATGCAGTGGGTACTCCCGCCGCCGTGTACAAAAGATTCACGTCAAAGACGTTGTTCTTGTTGATCAGGTTGAAGCCATCCGCCGTCACCTGCAGAGCAATCTCATGCGGAAGCGTAAAGGCCCGGGCAAGGCGCAGGTCAGTAAAGACCACGTACGGCTTGATGCCAGTATTGCGGCTGAGTGAACCGTTGAACGCGCTGTCATTGGGGCCCGCTCCAACCGGTGCATCGCTATAGCAGGGAAGGTTGAACGCTCCAGTCGGCGAATACTTCGAGAGAACCGGCGAGGTGCCGCAGCTCGTCGGGCCAGACCCGATCGCAACCGCGTTAGGACGGTCCGTGAGCGGGTCAAAGTCGAAGTTGGTATCCGTTCCCGTAAGTACATTGAACGGTCGACCGGAGGAGATCTCGATGATTGGAGCAACGGTAAAGCCCGAAAAAACTCCCGGCAGAAATCCTGAGCCCTTCCTCTTTCCGCTGTTATAGACGCCGCTAAGCACAAGGCGATGCCGCTGATCGAAGCTGGAGATTGCCCGCTCAGCATTTGGGTTGAAGTTATTCTGCGGTGCGTCCGAAGTCGAGACGACGTCGGTGGAATCATCAATCGCATGTGACCAGGTGTAGCTCACAAGGAACTCGTACGTCGTCGAAAAGCTCTTCTTCAAGTTCACGCTGAGCGCGTTATAGCTCGAAGTTCCGGTCGTCAGATTGGGCGTCATATCGCCGAAGGGAACTGGCTGCCCGACGCCCAACCCATCGACCGACGCAACCTCGCTGGCCAACGCCACACACTGGCCTGCTCCCTGCGCGACAAGGAAGTTCGCGAGCGAGGTATTCAGGCCGGAGCGACGGAAGAAGTTCAGCAGCGGTGGTGCAACATACGGACCAGTCGGGCCGACGCCGCACGGGACCGTCCCACTCGCCGTCGCGACCGTAAGCGGATTCGAAGTTGGTCCGGCAACCTGCGACTGGGGCGTTCCCGGGAAGACCGTTGCGGTACCCGCCTTCACCGCGGCAACAGCGTTGCGCCAGTTAGCTACCAGCAGCGCAGGATTGACAGGGTTCACATTGATCGGACGGTTGAGGTGCCGACCGCCTGTTGAGTTGAAGGCTACATTCAGAGACAGCCCGCGACCCAGATCCTGCTCAACACCGAACGAGATCTGCTGCACATACGGTGTCTTGTAGTTCAGGTCCGCAGGAAGCCCCGAGGGCAGGATCGCCAGTGGAAATCCGGAGGTCAGATAGTTCTGATTCACGAATAGCGACGCGGAGTTATTCGGATCGAAACGCTGCTGCGTCGGCTGATAGTTCAGGCTGGCCAGCGGAAGACAATTCGCATTGCTCAGCGAACCCTGAAACGTATTGGTGGCATTCAGGTTGAGCGGGCTTACCGTACTGGCCGCGTTGCAGGGCGAACCACCTGCAAGGATGACCAGCGGCACCTTCGTAGAGTTGTAGCTGTTCGATTGAGACTCCAGATTACCGGGTGCGCGATCGTAGAAGAGGCCATAGTTCGCACGAACGACAGTCCTGCCCTGGCCGGTAAGGTCGTAGGCCACACCAACCCGCGGCGCTACATTCGCCGCCTGCAAACGGATGCCCTGGCGAATGCCGTAGATCCTCTCGGCCGACTGCGTCATGCCATTCAGCGCACCCTGTGTCGGGAACGCTTCGACGTCATACCGCACGCCGTAGTTCAGCGTCATACGGTTCGTAATGCGCCAGCTATCCTGCAGAAACGCTCCCAACGTCTTGAGGTCGTACTTGTACTGCGTCACGCCGATCCCCTGCGCGAAGGACTGCGGAATCCCAAGCCCATAGGCCTGGATCGGTGAGAAGCCCGGCAGTCCCGCCAGCAGCGGCGAGACGTCGGTTGCGTTGAGCGCGGCAAAGGTATAGTCGCCGCCACCATAGAGCTGTCCCTGCTTCAGATTGATCGGAATGTACCGCAGGTCGATGCCCGCCTTCGCCGTATGGCGGCCCCGCGTGTAGGTGAAATTATCCTGCAACTGCGTCTGGTCCTCCACCCGATCGACGACCGAAAACGGCGTCTTGCCGAAGTAGGCGAAGCCCGGAATATTTACCGCGACCCCATTGCCCCCTGCAGAGTTCGAATTCGAGAAAAGCACAGGGTGACGGCTGAACTGAATGCGTAGTTCGTTGACCTTGTTATTGCCTAGCAGCATCGTGTGCTGCCCAACAATCGAGTAGTCGTGAAACGACTGCGTCGCCGTCCGCGAGAACGCATTCTCCCCAAAGTTCTGATTGGCCGCATTCTCCTGGATGCCGCTCACAAAACTCGGACTCACATTGCCGCGCAGCAGCAGTTGCTGATTGCCGGTCAGTTTGTGGTCGAGTCGCAGGCTATAGATCTCCGTCTTCTCTGAGATGGGAAAGTTGCCGATCAGTGAGTTCAGCGGTGTAAAGCTCTGCGGCGTCGCCTGACCCGAGGTAACGAAGTTGCTTGCCCCGATCGACGACTGCAGGAACGCCGGATTCTTGCCGGTCAACGCCAGCGCCGAACTCGAACCAACCAGCGCGACATACTGCTGGATGCCCGGTGTAGCGGCCGGTGCGGCGGCCAGAAACGCCGCCTGCTGGGCAGTTCCCTGGATCGAAAGCGACCCACTTGGAAGCCCATAAAACTTGCTGACATCGACACCCGTCAGGCCAAAGCCGCCCGCGCCAATGTCTGAGAAGCCCGTCTCCTGCCGACGTGTGATCTCCGTGGAAAAGAAGTAAAAGGTCTTATCCGGAACGATCGCACCGCCCACGGTAAAGCCCGCCTGCACGCGGGTGTAAGCCGGTTGATAGACCGTCGAAAACGGATTCGTCGCCTGGATATAACGGTTGCGCAGAAAGCCGAACGCGCTGCCGTGCGTCTTGTTGGTGCCGGATTTCGTGATGATGTTGACGACACCGCCGGACGCTCTCCCATACTCCGCCGCGAAGCCGTTCGTGATGATCTGGAACTCCTGCACCGCATCCTGCGAGACAGTGGCACGTGTGCCGCCTGACACATAATCGCCCGCATCCGCGCCATCCACGTTGATGGAGTTCGAGCGCGCACGCACACCGCCGAAGTTCAGCCCCGACGTCGGAATCGCTCCCACCGACGGAGCCGCATCCCGGGCGATCTGCGAATTTGTGAGCGTGAAGTTGATGTAGTTGCGCCCATTGGTCGGCAGGTTGGTGATGCGCAATTGATCGACCGTTGTGGACTGCGAACTGCGCTGCGTTTCGATGATCTCTGCCCCTGAGGTCACGTTCACCGTAGCCGTGCTCCCCACCGAAAGCGTCAACGAGAGATCTGCCTGCTGACCCGTTGTCAGCACCACATTCTGGTCAATCAGCTTCGCAAATCCATTCGCCGTGGCCGTGATGGTGTACACCCCCGGCGGCAACAAAAGCGCCTGGTACGCGCCCTGTGCATCGGTCATCACCTCACGATCAAAGCCCTTCGAAGCGTCCGTGATCGAGACCGCAGCGCCGGGAATCACCGCTCCCGACCCGTCACGCACGGTGCCATTCAGTTGTGCAGTCGAGATGTTCTGCCCGCGCAGGGCAGGTGTGAGAAGAAGAGCGCCGCTAAGGAAAGAAAACAGGGCCCGACGGACGATGCTGAAGGGCGTGCGAACAGCCATGGTGAAGCTCCTTGTGTACGACCACGGACCACGTATTCAGAACTGTCGTGAGCGGCAATCGATGTGCCGCGAAGTTCTACATGAATGGGTATTCATTGTGCAAGTGAATATCCCGGCGACAGCGACCATGCGTTCGCATCCAAGCCTCAGGACAATGAGTCAGGAATGAGGCACCCATCGTGGTAAAAGCAATTCTGTGCGACATCGACGGTACGCTAGTCGACAGCAATCATCTCCATGCCAAAGCCTGGCAGGACGCCTTCGCCGGGATGAATCTGGACGTCAGCTTTGAAGACGCGCTCGCGCAGATCGGCAAGGGCGGCGATCAACTCATCCCCGTGTTCGTGCCGAAATACAAGGTGGAGGCCGTCCAGGAACCGCTCGAGGCCTACCGCAAGTTCATCTTCCAGACCGACTATCTTGCGCAGGTCAAACCGTTTCCGAACGTCCGCGACCTCCTGCTCCGCCTCAAAGAAGCAGGCATCCGCCTGTCGCTGGCCTCCTCAGCAAGCACGGAGGATCTGAAGACCTACAAGAAGATCGCCAACATGGACGACCTGATCGAGCAAAGCTCCTCCGCAGACGATGCAAAACGTAGCAAGCCGCACCCGGATATCTTCTCCGCCACACTCAAGAAGCTGGGCATCCCGGCAGATCAAGCCATGGCGCTCGGCGACACGCCCTACGACGCGGAGGCTGCCGGCAAATGTGGCCTTCGCACGATCGGTGTCACCTGCGGCGGCTGGTCTGCGGAGGAGTTGAAGAAGGCCGGATGTATCGAGGTCTACCGCGATGTAACCGATCTGCTGGAACGCTTCGACACCTCAGCGCTCATGCGCTAGGTGGCGCGGCAGCGCCAGTCGGGCACATCTCGCGCAAAGGACACCGCCAGCATGCAGGTGCGGTCTTGCTCAGACAAGTCTTCTGACCATGCAGCTTGATCAGGCTATGGTGTTCGTCCAGCGTCTCAGCAGGCCAACTGGCCGGGGCCATCTCCATCAGCCGTTTCTCTGTGGCGGCCGGGTCAGCGTTCGCCGCAACGAAGCCGAGTCGTCGCGCCACCCGCAGATGATGGCTGTCCACACACATCGCCCGCCGCCGCAGCGTGCTGAAGTTCACCACGGCGGCACTCGTCTTCACGCCGCAGCCGCCCAGCTTCTCTAGCCATCGGCGGATCTTGTCCGTCTGGTACGTCGCCATCCAGTCAAGCGTCAACGATCCGCACCGTGCCGTAATCTCCTCAAGATCCGCCTTCAGCCACACGGCCTTTGGCTCGGGATGGTTAGCCGCGCGAATCGCATCTTCAATCTCGGCCACGGGCGCATCCCGCAGCCGCTCCCACGTCCCAAAGGTCGCGCGGAGATTCCGAAGCACCTCGTGCGAGACCTCGGTATACGTCTGCGACGACAGCACCGAGTAGATGAATTGTGTGAGCGGGTCCCATACCTCAAGGCGAGGCTGAGGCCCATAGAACGCCAGCAGCCGCTCATGCACCTCTTCTAACCGATGATCCTGAAAGAGTCCGCTCATCCCTAGTTTCGCGTTATACCCAGTTGTCGACCCTCCGGCGTTTGCAATCCCCAGGCCATGCGCGGCGTGTTGTGAGCGATCCCGATCCGGCCATCCGGTCCAAGCAGGATGATGCCGCCGTGCCCGCCGAGCCGGTCGAAGAGATACTTGATCGCCTCAGCCGCAGCATCTTCCGGCGAAGCTCCCGCAGCAACGCGATCGACCGCCCACTTGCCCAGCACCAGCTTCATGATCGGCTCACCCCATCCCGTCAGCGACACAGCCGCCGAGAGATTATCCGCATAGCATCCGCAACCGATCAGGGAAGAATCCCCTACTCGCCCGGGAGCCTTGTTCAAGGTTCCACCCGTGCTTGTCGCGGCAGCAAGGTTGCCGTGAACATCCCGCGCCACCGCCCCAACCGTATCGTGCGAGTCCACCGGACCGGAGAAGGTCGTATCGCCCAGACCAGCCAGCTCCGCCTCCTGCGCTTTGTAAAGCCGCTCCTGCTCGCGCGGAATCACCAGGTCCATGTTGTCGCACAGCGCCATGCCATGTTGCCGTGCGAAGCGTTCCGCCCCGGCTCCCACAAAGTACACATGCGGCGACTCATCGAGCACTAGCCGCGCCGCATGGATCGGGTTCCGCAGTCGTTCGACACACGCCACGCCGCCCGTCCGCAGGGTAGCGCCATCCATCAGCAGGGCGTCAAGTTGCACCTTGCCGTCGCGCGTCAGGAACGATCCGCGACCAGCGTCAAACGTCTCATCATCTTCCATCACGGCGACCGCCGCCTGCACCGCATCGACAGCCGTTGCACCCCGCTCAAGCAGCGCATAACCGGCAGCAAGCGCATTCGCAATGCCGTTTTCATGTGCGGCGATACCGTCATCCGGCATAGCCCACGCACCACCGTGGATCAGAAGCGTAGGAACAGAAAGCATAGCCTTCAGTCTATCGAAGTAGATGCGGAGCGTCGTTCAGATGGGGCGGCAGGCGCGAACGATCGGATTACCGCCGATCATGCTATCCCCCCGGCAAAGAAGGTGAACCTCAGCCCCCGGCAGGAGTGTTTGAGGAACGTAGCTCAGGTCCGGGTTGAACTCGGCGTAGACAAACGAGTCCTTGTCGTGCGTCCGCAGTTCAAGGTACACCGCTGGCTCAAGGCGTCTGTTCACGCCATTCACAATGCCCGTTACGATCAGCAACTGGGTATCGAATCGTTGATCAGGAGTGGCCCCGATGGTCAGGTCCTGACTGTAGATCGTGTAGAGCTCATCCGCAGTTACATGCTTCGCTACCGCAGTATCAAGCGCTGACGGAGTCGGCTCCTGCAGGCTGGCACTCCTTGCAGGAATTGAGACAACTCGCTCACGCGGAGAATCATTACAGCCGAAGAGCGCGCCTGTCATCAAACACACAAGAAGAATAAGCCCCAGTCGAAACCGGCATCGTTCCAAGGCGCTGAGTTGATTCTGCGGCTGCCCTAAACGGAACGCCAGGGCTGCCAACTCATCTCGGGCTCGGCAAGGATCTGCGAGAGGAAATTGGTCTCCGGCAGAAGGCGCTTGCTGAGTACGCGCAATATGGGCAATAACCATGAACCTCTGACGACAACGATATCGCGAACGTCCTCCATCGCAAACGAAAATTGCATCGCGTGCGGTGTGCCGCCTTCGATATACATCTTCTTGGTTCCAAGCGAGATCTCGTGCTCAATAAAATACGAGCGCATGACTGTACTGAGAGAGTACGCAGGCAGATCGGCACGATTCATCTGCCAGTCGATCTCCACCATATCGTGATACCGCCGACCTCCGATGATGCTCAACCAGCGGCCATCAGAACCCTTGATGCCACAGAGAAACATTCCCGGAACCTGTGCCACGACTTCGTAGCGCCATGCAGCACGTTCATCGGGAACAGCGTAGGCACACTCAAGGTTGAACGCCTTGAAGTCATCATGGCTGATCTCAGCCTTCGCGACAAAGAAGCATCCAAGCTGGGCCTCGGCGCGGCGCCGATAATAGCGCATATTGCTCCGGGTCCGCTGTCCGATCTTTGCGAGGGTCGCATCCATCGACGTCTCAAGCTGAAGATAGCTTGGAATGGGCCGATGACGCGTAGCGTAGATCCAGTCCTTTCGCACCGTCGAGGCATTCGGAACCTCAACCTGGTCCTCTGACGCAAGCTCCAGCAGTGTCTTCATCACCACCCGGGCGCCTCGCTTCATCAGCGCCTCTGCCGCCAGGCGGGCAATCAGAATTCTCGATTCAGGCGGTGCAATCAGCGTTCTGCGACCGGTTGTATCGTCCGTGCTGAAGATCCCGGTCCCGATCCCGAGAAATCGGTACTCATAGATCAGCAAGGCACCAATCGCATCCTGAGCAATAATATGTCGCTGACCCTGCTCCTTGTTGCCAATCAATAGAAGGTGCGGATTCTTCTTGAGAGAGTCTTCTGAACTCAAAAAATACTCAAGATGATCCATCGCCCCCTTTTGGCCATAGCGATTGCTCAACTCGACTAAGAAGCTTTTCTGCGCGAGAATTTTTTCGCGACCGGTGACCAGTTGCGTTCCCATTGAGATCGTTGGAGCCTTCGTCATCTTTAAGGTATCAACAGATAGCATAGAAGAACTAGCAACTAAGGACGACGACATAGGGGTGCTCACAATACGCTGGAGAACCCTTTCGGGATTGTCCAATACGGAATTTTTATACTAAGCTGACTGCTTCATCGACGATGTGACTGTGCAGATGAGCGCATAATCCGTTATATCCAAATAACTCAGTTACTTAGGCAACACTTTGGTAACTAAAAGTAAACTAACTAGTTTGGTCTTACGATACTTACGTTTTATCGTGCCGGAAGTAGCTTGCGCCGCTCTGTCTCAAGGTAGGTGTACCGAATACGATGAATCACCGTAATTGTTGATAAGGTCGCTAAAACCCAGAGCGCAGGCGCCATCACGCCCCACCGATTGCATAGCGCGCCAAGAATCACGAGAACAATGCGTTCAGGGCGCTCCATAAAACCTACCTTGCAGCTGCCAATGAGTGCCTCCGCGCGGGCACGCGTGTAGCTCACCATCAAAGCCGCCGTCATACAGAAAGCGACCAGCACCACATAAAAGAAGCGGTTGCCGCGCGCGTAGTACACCAGCAGGCCGAAGAATAAAGCCACATCCGAGTAGCGATCCATCACCGAGTCGAAGAACGCGCCGAACACAGACACTTGTTTCGTCTGGCGAGCGACCCGCCCATCCACCATGTCAAAGATGCCCGCCCCGATGATTACGAGTCCGGCATAAAGAAAGTAGCGCACCGCATGATCGCCTCGGGCAAAGCCAAAGAAGATTGCGGCCACAATATTGATCAGTAGTCCGATGAAGGTCAGGGCATTGGGCGAAATGCGTGTCAGGGCAAGACCGTCAACGATCTTTTGCAGCAACCAGCCGCTGCCTTTGCCGAATGCGCTTGTCCAGGTCAAACCGTGATGCCCTCACACGTGCCGCAACGGCCGGACCCTTCGAGGTCCCGGCCGTTCAGGCACTTATTGTTCTTCCGCCGTATCGTGGATGGTCGTAAGCTTCAGGACCTCCAGCTCGCGCTTGCCATTCGGAGTGTCGACGATCGTTACCTCACCGACCCGCTTACCCAGCAGGGCGCGCCCAATCGGTGATGTCGTCGAGATCAACCCTTGCGACACATCTGACTCTTCGCTGGTGACGAGCTTGTACTTGATCTCTTCATTCTTGCTGGAGTCGAAGACCACGATCGTCGCGCCGAACCCGACCCGGTCGTGCGGGATATTCGTCAGGTTGACCATCGCAAGCTCACCCATGCGCTTCTTGAGTTGGCCGAGCCGGGCATTTACGAAGACCTGTCGCTGCTTCGCCATGTGGTATTCAGCGTTTTCGCTCAGGTCGCCAAGCGCCACAGCCTTCTTGATCTCCGCCGGCAACTCCGTCGTGAGCTCATGTTCCAACAATTTGATTTCTTCTTCGAGCTTCTTCTTAACTTTTTCGGGCATGGACCATCCAGACGCTATAAACACAAACCGCATACCTCATGCAGCTGTGTGTGAGCATGAAACCATGATTATACGAAACTCATGAAGCATCAGCCTACACCGCCCGTGGCTCTCCCCGATTTGCATCGCAAACACCGTAAAATACCCGCAGCGCGCCTGAGAGGAGATCCCCAACGTGAAGTTTCTGACTGGCCTGCTTCTTGTGCTCCTCATCGCAGGCGGACTCCTCGTCTATATCTTCCTGGCTCCCTACGGCCCATCCACCGAGACCTTCGTCGATATCCCCGCACACTCGGGCACCCCACGCATCGCTGCCCAGCTCAAACAGACCGGCATGATCCGCAGTCGCTATGCCTTCGAACTCCTCCGGCTGATCAAGGGCGGCACCCTCCACCCCGGCGAATACCGTTTCGACCACAAAGCCCCACTGGCGCAGGTCTACGCCCGCATCGCGCGCGGCGACATCTATACCCGCGCCCTCGTCATCCCCGAGGGATACAACATCTTCGACATCGCCCAGGCTGTGGAGAAGGCCGGCCTTGGCTCCCGCGCGGACTTTCTTGCGGCCGAGCGCCAGCATACCGAGCTGATCGCCGATCTCGCTCCTCATGCCACATCGCTCGAAGGCTACCTCTTTCCTGCCACGTACAGCTTCTCGCCCCATGCCGCCCCGGTCCAGATGTTGACCGCCATGGTCCATCGCTTTCGTCAGGCAGCCGCAAAACTCGGCCTGCAGGATAACGTCGCCCGCACCGTCATCATGGCCTCCTTGATCGAAAAGGAGGTAAGCCAGGACACAGAGCGGCCGATCGTAGCGGGAGTCTTCCAAAACCGGCTTGTCAAGAATATGGCCCTCGAAACTGACCCCGCCGTCGTCTACGCCGCTCTTCTCGAAGACCGCTACCGCGGCACCATCTATCTCTCCGACCTCCGCTCCCCCTCGCCATACAACACCTATAAGCATCCCGGGTTGCCCCCCGGGCCGATCTGCAACCCTGGAATAGCGGCATTTCAGGCGGCGCTTCATCCCACCCAGACCGACTTCATCTACTTCGTCAGCGACGCCGCCGGTCACACCCGCTTCTCCGTCGACTTGAAGGAGCATGAACAACAGGTGGCCGCCTACCGGGAAGCGATCCACGCAGGCGGCCAACGCTGAACCTCACCCGGCATCAAAACTCCGCGAAGCGTACCTGCATCTCGATACATCCAATCCCTACGCCAAGCTTCTGAATAATGGTCCATGACGTTCTGCTCGTCGAACGCGCGTGTGAAGGTAGATATACTTGCAGATTGTGCAGAGAAACTTAGGACAGGCGTTTTCTACGCTACTTTTAGCGTTGACCCCCATGCTGGGCGGCTGTCTCGGCCATACCCGTGTAGTCCCTAAGACCCGCGTCGCCTCGGTCGTCATGGGTGCAAGCCTCGATCAGCTCGTCAAGCAGATCGACACCCGCTACAACGCCATTCAGACCATGAACGCCCTCATCGAGATCTCCGGCATCTCCGGCGGCGCCCTCCAGGGAGAGGTCAAGGAGTCGGTCTCCTTCGGCGGTTACCTCTTCATCCGCAAACCCGAAGACATCCGCATCTACCTCAAAGTTCCCTTCGTCAGCTCACTCGCCATGGATATGACGAGCGATGGCAAGAACTTCAAGCTCTACATCCCCTCGAAACACAAGTTCGTCGTCGGCACCAACCAGGTCACCACCCCCTCCAAAAATGGTCTGGAGAATCTCAGGCCCGACGTCTTCTTCGATTCACTGCTGATCCACGGTGTGGGCGACGATGAACTCGTCTCCATGACCCTCGACACCCACGTCGTCGATAACAGCGCCGTCAAGAAGGGCGATCTCATCGAAGAGCCGGAATACCAGCTCTCCATCCTCGCCAAGCCCAAGGGCACAGAGGTCCACACCCTCCGCGTCATCCACATCGATCGCGCCAACCTTCTGCCCTACAAACAGGAGATCTACGACGACAGCGGTCAGATCGTCACCCGCTCGCTCTACAGCAACTTCCAGATGTTTGGCGACATCCAGTACCCCACCCGCATCCAGATCGAGCGGCCATTGGACCACTACGGCCTCAACCTGAACATCACCAAGCTGCAGTTCAATCAGAAGCTTGAGGACGATCAGTTCGACATGCCCACCCCGGAGGGTGTCCCCGTACAGAAGATGGAATAACCCACAGAGCTTTCGCCGAATGACCCGTATCCTCACATCTCTCCAACGCGCCGGACACAAGCTTCTTCCCAATTCGCTACACCGCCCACACTCGGTGTCTCCGCTCACACATCCAGCACCGCTCCTGTGGTGAAATAGAACCAGCCATGGCCCGTTCCAGCCCGATCACGATGACCTTCCCGCCCTTCACCGGCATCGTGCGGAAGCTCGTCCTCGCGAACGTCGCCGTCTTCTTCGGCCTCCTGATCCTTCGCTGGGTCTCTCCCGGCCTCTCTGCCTTCCTGCTCTTCCATCTTTTTCTCGAGCCTCTCGACGTAGTCCGCGGCGAACTCTGGCAGCTCGTCACCTACGCCTTTCTCAACGGCGGCATCCTCGACATGCTCTTCGGGATGCTCACCCTCTGGTTCACCGGCTCGCTCCTCGAGAGCGTCTTCGGCAGCCAATGGGTCGGCGAGCTTTACTTCAGCTCCGTCATCGGCGGCGCCATCGTCGCCTCAGCCATCTCCTTCACCCACGTCTTCGGCCTCCGCCCCGACGTACCCGCCCTCGGAGCCTGGGCCGGCGTCTTCGGTCTCCTCATGGCCATCGCTATGCGCTTCGGCGACCAGGAGTTCCTCCTCTGGTTCTTCATCCGCATCAAGGCCAAATACATGGTCGCGATCTACATCCTGATCGCCATCGCCATCCTCCTCAAAGGCGGCAACGCCTTCGGAGCCCTCCTCCAGCTCTCCGGAGCCTTCTGCGGCTTCCTCTACGTCCAGTTCGCCCCCCGCAAGGGCTTCCTTCTCGGCTCAAGCGAACGCTACTACGGCCTCCGCAACGACTACTACCGCTGGAAGCGACGCCGCGCCGCCCGCAAGTTCGAGGTCTACATGGGCAAGCAAGGCCGCGAAGTCCACTTCGACAAAGACGGCCGCTACATCGACCCCGACCAGCTCAAAAAGAACCCTAAAGATAAATCCTGGATGAACTAGCATCCCCGTCCCGCAAAGAAACTGTCACCCTCCTGCATCACCTCAAAACTCTGTGATCCTGAGCGTAGTCGAAGGACCTGCGGTTGCTCGTCCTGCGTAGTGGTCTGAGCACAGCGAGTACCCATAGCATCTCGTCCTTGCACTTCCTCCCCATCAAAACTCCCGAGCATCCCCTTCCGCATCTCCCCATCCAATCCCCAGGAGAACTAATGCAAACCAGAACCCTCGGCACCTCCAGCCTCCACATCGTGCCCCTGATGCTCGGCGGCAACGTCTTCGGCTGGACCATCGACGCCCCCACCTCCTTCGCCATCCTCGACGCCTTCGTCGACCGCGGCTTCAACTTCATCGACACCGCCAACGTCTACTCCGTCTGGGTCCCCGGCCACCAGGGCGGCGAGTCCGAGACCATCCTCGGCCAATGGTTCAAGCAATCCGGCAAGCGCGACAAGGTGATCCTCGCCACCAAGGTCGGCATGAAAATGGGCGACGGCAAAGAGGGTCTCGGCAGGCAGTACATCCTCGACGAGGTCGAAGCCTCCCTCAAACGTCTCCAGACCGACCACATCGACCTCTACCAGTCCCACAAGGACGACGAATCCACCCCCATCGACGACACCCTTGAGGCCTATCAGCAGCTCATCCAACAGGGAAAGGTCACCCTCATCGGCGCATCCAACTACACCGGACCCCGCCTCACCGAGGCGATGGAGCTAAGCGAGAAGAAAGGCCTCCCCGCCTACCAGACCCTCCAGCCTGAGTACAACCTCCACACCCGCGAAGACTTCGAAACGAACCTGCAACTGGTAGCCAAAAAGTTTGGCCTCGATGTCGTCCCCTACTTCTCGCTAGCCAGTGGCTTCCTCACCGGCAAGTACAAGTCGATCGACGACACCAGGGGAGCCAACCGCGAGTCCCGCGTCGCCCGCTACTTCGACGAACGCGGCGAGAAGATCCTCAAAGCGCTCGACGAAGTCTCAAAGGAGACCGGCGCCAAACCAGCCGCCATCTCGCTCGCCTGGCTCCTCGCCCAGCCCACCATTCTCGCGCCCATCGCCTCGGCGACATCACTCAGCCAACTGGACGCACTCTTCGAAGCAGTTGACCTGAAACTCGACCCCGCAGCCCTCGACAAACTTACCCGCGCCAGCGCGTACTAATCCGCCCGGGCGGGCTACCTGAACGGCAGGCGGCCCGCCTGGTCCATATAAAGCATTTAGAATTTTATATTTGCCCGTAAGCCCTTTAGTATGCGATAGTTACGGACAATCGTTTTCGCTATCTGCCACAAAGCAAACGGGTTACGAGTCGAAACTCGTTTTTTCACTTCACGGGCATCAGATCACGTCCACTACACCGCTCATCCGCTGTCGTTCCAACGTTGGCCAGAAGATAGCCTGACGGCTCCTCTTTGATCGCGAAAAATTCTGGCCCACCCGGCTCCCGGTCCATCTCCACCTCGTACTGCCCCTTCACCGAACAAGCCCGCACCGGCCCGTAGGTGTACGTAACGGAAGCATCCTTCCGGCCGTTTGCAAACGCCTCATGAACCTTCTGAAGCGTCGCAGCGCCTTCAGCGACACTCCACCGCCGCGACTCGCTCCACGGAGCCTGAAGCCATTCGTCCACAAAGCCTCGACCATCCACCGCAATTGGCTGAACCCGTTCCACCGTGTCTCCAGAGACTCGATAGCGAAAGACACCCTTCCGCACCAACTGATCTCCCTCGATCGTCCCCACATCCAGTCGCAACTCAAACCCATCCGGCCGCGCCATCATTCGCGGATCAGACTCGATCACAAAGCCATGCCGCTGATGCCAGACCACACGCGGACTCGCCGCCTTCATCCCAGCCGTCAAAACATCAATCTCAAACCCACTCCACCGCGACGTACACCAATCCGTCCCATGCGCCACGGCAATCTTCCAAGGCGAACCCGGAATCACCACGAACTGGAAGAACCCACCAAACGCTCCCGAAATCTCCGCGTACTCCGGACTCTGCCATCGCAGCGCCAGCCGCCAACCAGCCGCAGTCGGCTCGTAGAGCAGCAGCATCGAGTCGTCGCCGCACTCAATCCCAAAGCTCACCACAACCGCCCGCATCTGCGGTGCATTCGCAGGTGCCGAAACCGCCACATGAAGATCCGTGCCGTACACCCCGTCGCTCGCCGTTGCAGCCGGTCCGGACGAGGGAGTAAACGGCTTCCCCGGCTGGTTCGCGTCCAGAAGCTTTACCAGCCGCGCCTGCATCGCCGCCGCATGTTCACCCGCAGGAGCGCACCGAACTCCGGCATCCACCGCTCCTGCCAAAGCCTCTTTCATCCCGGAGATCAACGGGCGCAACGCCGGAGAAACCTCGGAGGTCATCTCCTCCACCTTCACCCGCTGCAACTCACCCTGCCGCATTCGCAACGCAGCGACGCCGGCATCACAACCCTGCTCTGCAACACCAGCGGCCGATACGAGAAGCAGACACGCCAAACCAAGCCATCGCACCATGCCGAAAGCATAGCCTGAATCAAGCAATCTACGGCGCCAGCCCGTAAACATCGACACCACCGTTATAGTTCGGCAGGTAGATCTGCCCGCCGGAGATCGTCGGCGGCATGAATTTGTTGAAGCTGTACTGAAGGTTCCAATCCTGACTGTCCCATAACTTCAGCAGGTGTTTGCCGTCGGAGTCGGTCGTAAAGTTCTCCGCGTCGTAAGCAATCAGCCGCCCGGTCGTAAGCTGTGCATTCGCATTCCCGTACGGCAGACTGCACCACAGGATTGCCGTCCCCGCCGCACCATGATTACTCGAAAGCGCGCAGAAGCTCCCCGGCATCCCGCCCGGACTCTGCGTGTTCGCAATCGATGCAACCTCGCGGCTCTCCGCAAGGTACGTCATCGCTCCACTCGGAGCCATCGACCACGCATGAATCGTGCTGTTCTCCCCGCCCACAAAGATCGTCATCCCCCGCGTCGGGCTCATGTACTGCACCGGCGTCATGTGCAGATGGCGCGTCTTGCCGTAGGGCATAAAGTTGAGCGTCGTCGTATCCTGCGGGCAAGGATCGACCGGACCCGGCGACGCCGTCATCCACACCGGCGGTGTCGCCAGCTTCAGGCAGTTTGCCTTCGCATTGCGGAAATCAGCAGGCATCGTATTGCCCATCGACGCGGTATTCACGACGTAGCCAAGCCCATCCTTCCCACCGCAGAGCAGCTTGCCGTAGCTCTGGATGAGCGTGCAGCCACCCGACCCAAGATCCTCATCCGACCACGCCGGATCGGTAGCGTTCGCCGGATAGACCAGCGGCACCACGCGGCCCGTATTCACATCACGCGAGATCACCGTCCGCGTCCCCACCAGCGAAGGCTTCATCCCGCCGCCCACCGGCATCGCCACCTCTTCGCTCGGCGCACTGACGCCGGCAAGCTTATCCGTCATCGGAGCAGCCGGCCCGGACGCCGCCGGATCGAGACCGACGCGCCCGGCATCGCTGTACGGCGAAAACCACGTAACCACCTTCAGGCTGGCAGTCGCGCCCGGCGTATACACCACCTTGAAGATCGACTCGCCGAAATCGTTCACCCCATTGAAGCTGCCGTTTCCCGTAACACCGTAAAGCGCCCCCGCGCTATCAGCAGCAAGCCCTTGTCCCCCCATCCAGATGCCCCCGCCCAGCCCCTGCGATAAGGGCAGGAACGCAGTCACCTTCTTCATCGCCACGTCGTACGCAACGACCGCCCCCGCCGCAGCCTTACCTGTCTCGCTCACCGTTCCATAGGCGAAGAACACCATCTTGCGCCCGCCAACAGTCGTCATCACCAGCGACGACCGCTGTTTGCGCATCGTGTCGTTGTAACCCTGCGTCCCATTTCGCAGGCCCGCAAGCGAGACCGGCGCGCCAACGATCGCACCAGTCGCCACATTCAGCGAGAAGATCGAGTGAACCCCACGCTGCGGCGTCCCGTCCGGCGAAATCCACGCAACCATGTACGCAAGCTTTGCGTCAGGATCGATCACGCCCGTCGACAGCACGCCCCACTTGTCATTGATCAGGTGCGCATCGATCGCCGCCCCACCCTGGATCGGCGTTCCCAGAGTCGTGCTCCAGATCCCCGCTCCCGTAGTCGCATCGACACCGCGAACGATGTTCGCCATCGAAGGCAGCACCATCACATCATGCGTCGAACCATCCGCAACCTTCACGCCTGGCAGCACAAGCGGCTGCGCCTCCATGCCCCGCGCGTCACCCGAGACCGGGATCGTAGTGACGCGACGGATACCTTGTGCCTGCACCTTGGCGACCGTCAGTACCGAATCCAGAAACGATCCGGAGCGCTGGTTATCACCCGAGCGCGTCAGTACGGGCTGCATCGTCGAGGCCTGCCCAAGGGCGGCAGTGGAGAGGAGAGAAACCAAGGCAAGTCGAAAGAGGTGCATGGGCATACTCCCAAAAAGAGTGAATAACAATGCAGGTTGGCCCGAGTCGTACCTATAGATACACCAATTCGCCAAAGATCCATCATGAATTTGCACCGCAAAAGGCCTAACACAGCAAAAAGCGGAGGACACCGATCAAGAAAAGCTCTCGATCTGTGTCATCCGCATTATCCCTGGTAAAGGTCTGAAACTTAGCTGCGAATCACCGTCCGCAGGCTCAATTCTTTAAGCTGCTGCTCACTCACCGGCGTCGGCGCATCCACCATCAGATCAATCGCCTTAGCAGTCTTCGGGAAGGCAATCACCTCGCGCAGGCTCGTCGCCCCGGCAAGGATCATGACGATCCGATCCAGTCCAAGTGCGATGCCTCCGTGCGGCGGCGTGCCATATTCAAGTGCGTCGAGGAAAAAGCCGAATCGCTCATGCGCCTCTGCATCCGACATGCCGAGCGACCGGAAGATCTCAGCCTGCACGTCCTGCCGATGGATACGGATCGACCCCGACCCAAGCTCAGTCCCGTTCAGCACAATGTCGTACGCCAGCGCGCGAACCGCACCCTTGTCGCTCGTCAGCCGCCCAGCCTTGATGTCCTCTTCATGCGGCGAGGTGAACGGATGATGCGCCGCATTCCAGACCTTCGCCTCCTCGTCCCACTCGTACATCGGAAAGTCCGTGACCCAGAGAAACTTGTAGTCCCCCGCAGTGCCGGTCTTCGTAAAGCGTCCGTGCTGCGCGGCGTACTTCGTCCCAAGCTGCAGCCGCAACGCGCCAACCCGCTTGTAGATCCACTGCGGATCGTAGTTCCACATCGCAGGCGTGCCAAGCTTCGGCGTCACCACAATAACCAGGTTGTCCGGCGACGCGGGCGGAGCATCCGCACCACTCACCAGCTTCGCATCGATAGCTGACGCGAGCGGTGCAAAGTCCGGGTTCGTCCCAAGCCGTGCCACATCAAGCAGGTCCAGACCAGATTCGCCGAAGCCGCTGCGAACCTCGCTGAGCAACGCCTTCCGAGCAGTTCCGCTCAACACCCCGACACCCGGAATCACAAACCCCAGCACCGGCAGACCCTGTTCAATCTTCAACGTCTCGCGCAGCTCAGCAGTCAGTTCGCCGCTCAGATCAACCATCGCGGGCAACCGCATATCCGGCTTGTCGATCCCGTAGCTACGGATCGCCTCGTCATAGGTCATCTGCACAAACTCAGTCGGCAGCGTAATCCCTGCCGTAGCAAAAGCCGCCGCCAGAAAGCCTTCCACCGTCTTGAAGATCAATCCCTGCTGCGGAAAAGTCATCTCAAGGTCGATCTGGGTAAACTCCGGCTGCCGATCGGCCCGCAGATCCTCGTCGCGGAAGCACCGCGCAATCTGGAAGTATTTATCGAAGCCCGAGATCATCAGGATCTGCTTGAAGATCTGGGGTGACTGCGGCAGCGCATAGAAGCTGCCACCGTGCACACGGCTCGGCACAAGATAATCGCGCGCACCTTCAGGGGTCGAGCGCGTCATGAACGGCGTCTCGATCTCAAGAAATCCCGCGTCCGAAAGGTAGTTCCGGATCGCCCGCGCAACATCGTGCCGCAGCTTGAAGTTCTTCTGCATGTCCACCCGGCGCAGGTCGAGATACCGATACTTCAGCCGCACCTCTTCGTTCGCAATCGCGTCTTCCGCAGGCGAGAACGGCGGCGTCTTCGACTCATTCAACAGCAGCAACTCTGCGGCAACAACCTCGATCAGGCCCGTCGCCATATTGGGGTTATCGAGCCCCGCACCGCGCAGCCGAACCTTGCCCTTTACCGCGACCACGTACTCCGAACGTGCTGCCTCCGCCTTCGCGTGCGCCTCGCCGCTGACCTCTTTATCGAGCACCACCTGCGTGATCCCCGAGCGGTCGCGCACGTCGAGGAAGATCAAATTGCCGTGATCCCGGCGCCGGTTGACCCATCCCATCAGGACGACATCTGCGCCTGAGTCTTCGGGGCGAAGTTCGCCACACATCTGCGTACGCTGCAAGCTACCTAAAAAGTCTAAAGTCACAATCTTCCTATTGTACGAACTTGAACGGCAAACCAGCGCATGATCAGCGAACCAAATGGACCTTGCATCCAACTGCCACCTGCGCCCAGGCCCGATCCGCTGTATAGACCTCCGCACCAAGCTCCAAAGCAAGTGCAAAACACGCACGATCTCCCATCGACAAACCGAGGTGTTTCGTGGATGCCCTGAGCACACCGCACATCCGCGCCTGATTTTCAGTAAATGGTTCGATACGGTTGAGCAGAGCGAGAAGTGCGTTAGATTTCGGATAGTCAGCTTCGCGAAGATCAAACAACGTTGAGAGCACCTCGCCGAAGTTCACAGCGCTCATAACTCCGTCCTCAACAAGACTAAAAACGAGAGGATCAATCCGCTCTCCATTGATCATTGCGATAAGGACGGAGGAGTCAAGTACCGCTTCACTCACTCGCAGCTTCCCTGCGACGTTCCTGGATCAACTCTTCAAGAATGTCTCGGTCGTCTGGATTAGCCTTACGCACCTCGTCCTGGGCTGCTTTGACGATAGCCATGATCTCTTCGCGGCTGCGTCTTGGCTTGGCCGACCGCTGACTTTCCGCAACCTGCAGCGCAGCCCGTAGAACAAAGCCGCTCAAGGAACGGTGTTCCCGAGCGGCGGCCTCCGAAAGCAGGCGGTGCTGCTCCGGCGTGGCACGAACGCCGAGCGGCTTGCGAGTTGGCATTGAAAGGCTCATGACAACAGTGTGTCTACATTGTGTTTACAAGTCAAGATCGAAGCGCATCAACAAGATCGTGTCGTGCCACCTTCACCTGTTCCCCGGAACCGAAGCTCTTTACTGTCAAAGTGCCAGAGTTAACCTCATCCTCACCGAGAATCACGATCCGTCGAGCCACCCTATCCGCTGCGTCAAAGCTCTTCTTCAGCCGGAAGCTCCCATCGCCTACTTCGACACTCAGTCCCGCACGCCGCAACTCGCGAGCCAGCTTCAGCGCCGCCGCATTCTGCCCCACACCCATCGGCGCGATAAAGGCATCCAGCTTCTTCGCCACCGTCTCCGCTGCCTGTGCCTGCAAAGTCAAAATGAGGCGATCTTCGCCGATCGCAAACCCTATCCCCGGAGCCTTCGGGCCGCCGAGCATCTCACTCAGTCCGTCGTACCGGCCACCACCCAGCAGCGCATTCTGGGTCCCGAGTCCGCTGCCATCGGGCACCGTGAACTCGAACGTCGTACGTGTGTAGTAGTCCAGCCCGCGCACCAGTCGCGGATTGACATGGTAGGCCACGCCACATGCATCGAGCGCGGCAAGTACCTGCTTGAAGTGATCGGTTGACTCCGCATCGAGGAAGTCGGCGATCTTCGGAAGCTTGTTAATGATCTCCTGATCGTTCAGGTCCTTTGAGTCCAGCACGCGCAGCGGATTCGTCTCGGCACGCCGTTGGTTGTCCTCACACATCAGGTGCTTGACCGGGCCAAGCGCCTCGCGAAGAGCAGCGACATAGCGAGGCCGATCGGTCGACGATCCAACAGAATTCACCTCGAGCCGCCAGCCCGTCACGCCGAGTTCGTCGAGTAGCGAGGCCAGCATCTCCAGCACCTCGGCGTCGCGTATCGCGCTCTCTGCGCCCGACGACACCGGCCCAAGCACCTCGGCGCCGATCTGCCAGAACTGGCGATACCTACCCCGCTGCGGCCGCTCCCGCCGGAACTGCGGTCCAATATAGAAGAGCTTCTGTAGATTTCCAGTATCGCCAAGCTTGTGCTCGATATAGGCCCGCACGACCCCGGCCGTATTCTCAGGCCGCAGGGTCAGTTGTTGAGCTTTCTCGGATGCCGCGCGCGCCCGGTCCTCCCATGTGTACATCTCCTTCGAGACCACATCCGTCTCTTCACCGACGCCACGCACAAACAGCTCCGTCGTCTCGAAGATCGGCGTCCGAATCTCGCCAAAGCCATAACGCGCAAAGACACCACGGGCGACTGCCTCAACCCGGTTCCATAGTTCCGTCTCCGGCGGCAGCAGATCGCGCGTACCCCGGACAGCCTTCAAAGTCCCTGACATAAGCATTCAGTTTACTGTGCCATGAGCGGGGAGCAGTACCTCGCTCCAAAGCTCTTCGCGGCACCACGCCGAACAAACGCACTCGCGCCCTTCGAATTAAGCTAAACTCACTCATCTCGACTAAAGGCACTATCGTGACTCCCCAGGCCCTGGCCGTCGAACCCTTGGAAGACCTCCTGCGCCTCATCACGGTCAGCGGCAGTTTGGACCTTCGCTTTGAAATCGCCTCGCATCCAGGTTCCACACCCGAGATGACCGTCGAACTCAGTGGGCCCGACACCGCCCTCCTCACCGATCGCAACGGCGAACTCCTCCACGCCATCGAGCACATTGCCGCCAAGATCCTGCGGCTCGAGCCCGAGGAGCATGACCGCCTCTCCTTCGACGCCGACCGCTTCAAAGCCGACCGCGACGATCAGTTGCGCCTCTCCGCCGAGGCCGCCATCGTACGCGTGCGTCAGACCGGCGAACCCTTCGCCTTCAATGCCATGACCTCCCGCGAGCGCCGCATGCTTCACCTCGTCCTCAAGGAGTCAGGTCTTCCCACGGCTTCGAGCGGTGAGGGTCCCCGGCGCTTCGTCGTCCTTTATCCGGAAGGCCACGAGCCCGCTCCGCAAGCGCCAGCCGTAACCCCGGACCGCACCCACCAAATCCGTAACAGCTTTCGCCGCCGCTAACCGTCCGCTCCGTTCGCTCCATTATTTGTCATTCCCGAGGGGAATGTGCATCTGTAGCTGCTGTATGCCCGGCGTCATTTCTAAGTGCAGAAACTTGACAGATGTGGCCCTCAGAGACGCCTCTCAAGCGGCAAACCACGCTCCAGGACGAGATTGACCTTGGACTAGTCCAGACTTAAACCATCTGTTTTGTAGACTTTAGGACTTTGGAAAAAAAGTTAAAGTCCACTCAGCAGTTTCTTCCCAAAACACAAAGGGCGAAACTCTTTCAAGAGTTCCGCCCTTACGCAAACAGATTAGCCGACCAGTAGAACCTTCCCAATTCCACCTTTTTCCGCCGCCGCCTGACCCTCCCCAGCGTCCTCCAGAGGAATCATCCGGTCGATCGGAATCTTGAACTTGCCAGCCAGCACATCTGCCGCAAGCGTCTCGAGTGCCGCCACATCCGGCTTGGCCCGCACCAGTTCGACGTGAACGGTCGGGTGCATCTTGGCATTGCTCGGAAGCCCAACGACCGAGGCGAAGATCCCGCCCTGCTTCACCTTCCCGATCAACATCTCGGCCGTCTCACCCCCAACAGCGTCAGCCACGGCGTCGATGAAACCAAGCTTCTCCATCGCCTCGTCATCGTCCAGCGCCAGCACCTCATCGGCCCCAATCTCCGCCGCCTCCTTCAACTGCTTCTTGCGGACCCCGGCGATCACCGTGGCTCCCGCCTTCTTCGCCGTCCACACCGCAGATCGCCCCACGCCGCCAGTCGCTCCCGCGACCAGAACCGTCTGCCCAGCCTGAATCTTCGTCCCCAGCGTGATCAACCGCTCACCCGTCAGCGTAACCAGCGGCAACGCAGCCGCCTCAACGACGTCAAGCCCTTCCGGCACGTGCGCAGCCTCAGCAGCCGGAACTACCACCAACTCCGCGTAGGTATGGTTCGCCAGCGCCATCACCTTGTCTCCCGGCTCGAACCCGGTCACCTTCGACCCCACCTCGCGCACGATCCCTGACACATCGCGCCCAATAATCCCCGGGAACTCCACCGGAAACCGCTCCTTCGCCGCACCGCTCCGCATCTTGTAGTCGACTGGATTGACGCTCGACGCCGAAAGGCGCACCAGCAGGTCGTTCTCGCCAATCTTCGGGTCGTCCACGTCCTCCCACTTCAGCTTGTCCGGACCACCATACTCATGCAGCACCACAGCCTTCATCGAATCACCTCGTTGCAGTTCAGATGCGTCGACCGGCGGGCCCGTCTACTCGGGCAGGTACTCCCGCCACCCCTCACCCTCGGCAAGGTGCTTCAACAGCGCGAATCGGTTCGCGAGCAGACCTGCAATATGCGGCACCATAATCTTCCTGGCGACCAGCTTGCCCAGCGCGCCAAACGGCAGCGAGAACTTCACCTTGTCGTACGCCAGCGTGTAGCCATCCACCCACTCCAGATGATGATCGTGCTGGAAGCGCGCAAACCGCCCGCGAAGCTGCGTGTCCTGAAAGAACGTCGGTGCCTCATACCCGCTGATCACGCTCGTATGCATCTGTGGCAGCCCAAACTTCCAACCGCGCCACTTCACCGTATCGCCCGCGACCACCAGTCCAGTCGTCCGCCCCGCCACAGGCCGCATCCCCAACGTCTGCCGCACCAACTCAATATTCGTGGAGAGCAGAAAAACCCGTTCAATCGGCGCATTGATGTGAACACTATCCTTGACGATGTACATAGATCCTTTCAAACTGGCGAGCCAGTTCCACGCCTTGCAATAAGATGCGCGGTCTCAAATCGGCTGCGAAGCCACGTCCCTGGTCCGCTGAGCCTTCCGGTGGCATGCCGGACAAACAAGCTGGGTATTCTCGACCGTATAGCCATCGATCGCTTTGAACCGATCAAGCTCCGCACCCCGCTGCGGCAGCTTCTCCCGGCAAAGCGCGCAGAGGCCACCCTGCTTCTTCAGCATCTGCTCCTTCAACTTCTTGCGCTGCGTTGGCGTGCCGCGTTCGTCGAACTCCAGCCTCTTTGCGATGTACCGCTTCATCTGGAAGCTCAACTCGCGATCCTCCCCAGCCACAGCGAGGATCTCCGCCCGCACCTGCGCGAGAATAGCCAGAGCCCTGGCGCGATCCTCTGGCGAAAGCTCCGGCATATCGTCTCCTACAGCACCGCGGACTTGCTCGCGAGCAGCTCCCGTGTCCTCGCCACAAATGCGTCGAGCGCAACGCTACCTTCGTCGCCCTTGCCCCGCGTCCGCACACTCACCGCATCACTTGCAGCTTCCTTATCGCCCATGATCAGCACGAACGGTACCTTCTGCAGCGTAAACTCCCGGATCTTCGCATTCATCTTCTCGTTGCGCGCATCCAGTTCGACCCGCAGACCCGCAGCTTCCAACTGAGCCTTCACCTTCTGCGCATACTCCAGGTGCTTTTCACTGATCGGCACAATCCCGACCTGGGTCGGAGCCAGCCACAGCGGAAACGCCCCGGCATAGTGCTCAATCAGCACGCCGAAGAAGCGTTCCACCGAACCAAACAATGCACGATGGACCATCACCGGCTGATGCTTCTCGCCATCCTCACCCGTGTACTCAAGGTCAAAACGAGCTGGCAGGTTGAAGTCGAACTGCACCGTCGAAAGCTGCCACAGCCGTCCAAGAATATCGACCAGCTTCACGTCGATCTTTGGTCCGTAGAACGCCGCCTCCCCGGGTATCGTCTTGAACGGAATCCCTTTGCGGTCCAGCGCATTTCGCAGCGAACTGATTGCCAGCTCCCAGTTCTCATCGGAGCCCGCATACTTCTCTCGGTTCTTCGGGTCCCACGTCGAAAGCTCCACCTTGAACTCCGAGAAGCCAAAGGTATTCAGCACGTTCTGGGCGAAGTCGATACATGCCACGACCTCATCCTCAATCTGGGCTGGCGTGCAGAAGATGTGCGCATCATCCTGTGTAAAGCCACGCACCCGCAACAGTCCATGCATCGTCCCCGAGCGCTCATACCGGTACACGTTCCCAAGCTCTGCGTAGCGCACCGGCAGGTCGCGATAGCTCCGAGGACTGCTCTTGTAGATCAGGATGTGGCCCGGGCAGTTCATCGGCTTCAGCCGGTACTCCGCATCGTCCAGCTCCATCGGCGGATACATGTTCTCGCCGTAGAAGCCCTCGTGCCCGCTGATCTTCCAAAGCTCCCGCCGCATGATATGCGGCGTATAGACGATGTCGTAGCCGCGGCGCACGCACTCCTCGCGCATCCACTCTTCCATCGTCCGGCGGATCAGGCCGCCCTTCGGGTGCCAGAAGATCAGCCCCGCACCCGCCACCTCCTGGATCGAGAAAAGGTCAAGCTGCTTGCCCAGCACCCGATGATCGCGCGCCTTGATCTCCTCCAGCCGCTTGAAGTGCGCGTCAAGATCCTTCGCGTTGAAAAAAGCCGTTCCATAGATCCGTTGCAACTGCTGGTTCTTCTCATCTCCCAGCCAGTACGCGCCAGCGACACTCGTCACCTTGAACGCCTTCACGCGCCCGGTTGACGGCACATGCGGTCCGCGACAAAAGTCCGTAAACCCACCGTTCTTGTACAGCGAAATCTCATCGCCAATCTTCGTAAACTTCTCGATGAAGTGGACCTTCATGAATTCGCCCTGCGCCGCGTAGTCCGTCAGACCCCTGTCGCGCGACTTTTCTTCCCGAACGAACGGTTCGTCCCGCGCGACGACCTCCGCCATCCGCGCCTCGATCGCTGCCAGGTCGGCCTCCGAGAACGGCGTCTCGCGATACACGTCGTAGAAGAAACCAGCATCCGTCGCCGGTCCATGCCCGAGCTTCGTCTCCGGAAACAGCTCCAGGATCGCCGTCGCCATCACATGCGCAGCCGAGTGACGAACCACCTTCAGCGACGCCTCGTCATTCTCCTTCAATAATTCAAGCGCGACATCCTCGGTCAGAGGAGCCGACAGGTCGACAATCCGCTCCCCCATCTCGCTGCCGCCATACATCGCGTCCTCAGAGGTCGCATCATCCGCTTCCGCAGAGATCGCGTCAGACGTGGCCGCGAGCGGCCGAATCCGCGCTACAACCACTACCGCCGCCAGTCGCGGCGAGATGCTCATCGCCACGTCATACGCTGTCGTACCCTGCGGAACCTCACGCACCGAACCATCTGGAAGCTGTACTCGAATCGTCATTGAACCCTTATCCATGTCTCACCAGATTTGAACCACTACCCGGTTAAATCTGTAATGACCAGCATATTGCCTTTGCGGGCGACACACCACTTTCAGAACGACTCTTCTGCTGGCGCCGTAGATCTATTTAGCGTAGATCAACGTCTCCCTAAGCGTACCCTTGTACACGGAATGACTCAGCACCATCACGCATCCGCACGAGCAGGGCCCTCCCCTCTGCTCGTTCCTTTCCACGATGTTGCGGCTGCATGAACATCGCACAAAAACTGCGTCCCTCCCTCCAGAGCCCACGTCTACTCGTCAGAGCAGGTAATGCTCTCAGGAGATTTCATGCCCACCCTTCTTAAAATCGATGTCAGCCCTCGTGGCGACTACTCCGTCTCGCGCCAACTCACAAAGCAGTTCGCGAGCGACTGGCAGAAGGCTCATAACGGCACCATTGTCGACCGCGACCTTGTCAAGACCAACCTGCCCTTCGTCGATCTGCCTTGGATCGCCGGAGCCTACTCGACTCCAGATCAACACACCCCCGAGCAGAAGGGCGCAATGAAGGTCTCGAACGATCTCATTGATGAGCTCTTCGCCGTAGACCACATCGTCATCGGGACGCCCATGTACAACTTCAGCATCCCGGCAATCCTCAAGGCCTACATCGACCACATCGTCCGCGTCGGCAGAACCTACAGCCCGAGCTACGAAGGCCTGGTGAAGGGTAAGAAGGTCACCATCATCATCGCAAGTGGCGGCGTCTACACGCCCGGCTCCCACTTGGAGTCCTACAACGTTGAGTCCAGCTACCTCAGGCAGATTCTTGGATTCATCGGACTGACGGACATCACCTTCGTTCTTGCAGGCGGGACGAATGACGTCAACCAAGGCAAGATCTCAAGCGAAGACTTCATTGCGTCGTTCAGCGAGTCAGTCGCCGAAGCCGCAAAGTAGTTTCATTGCAAGCAGCAAAGCCTACATTCCGGATCAGGAATGTAGGCTTTTACATGGAAATCGCAGTTCCTAGGCCTTCCGAAGTATCCGCTTAATCCAGAGCGAGCCAAGATAGATCAGTGCCACAACCAGCACGAGCAGGCCAACCGGCAGGCCGACCAACCGATAGCTGTTCGCGTAGTCCAGACCCTTGTGCATCACCGTATCGGCAAACAGGATGCTGATGATCCCAAGAAACGTCGCCGCGAAGAACGCAAGAAAGCCGGACGCAACGCTCATGAGCAATGTCGTGAACCAGCCAAGGTCACCCAGCGGCACGCCAAACAGGTAGCCACCACCGATCGTGCGTGGCGAGGCGTGGGGCGAAGTAGTGGCCGGGAGCGTCATAGAGATAGAATAACGCCTTATGGCAGATGGAGTTCAGGACGGTCCGCAGGTTGTTGATGGCAGCAGCGGCATAGTACCCGCCGCACAGGTGGCGCAGCTTACCCCGGCAGCCCAGGCACCCAACGGTATCCGTTATGCGAATTACGGCCAGAACAATCTCGCCGCCGGAGAACTGGAGCGCATCGTCCAGGCCGTTCCCGCCACCGTCGCCGCCGCCCTCAACAGCAAGGTCTACTACTTCGTCCCACTCGCCCTGAGCGGCAGCGCAGAGGGCCGTGAGCACCGCGGCGGCACCGAAGAGACGATGATCGCCACCGCCTACACCCCCGAACTCGGCGATCAGGCCATCTGCCACCGCAACGTGCCGATCGGCTCCGACGACGGCGTCTTCATCTCCACGCGCCTCCTCAATGACCGCTTCGCCCTCGCGTTCGAGTTCTTCATCAACGTAGGCCACGCCTTTGTCGAGACCGCAGGCGTCCCCGAGGCCTTCAACAAACTCGTCTGGGATCAGGCCCTCAAAGACGTCCGCGGTGAAACCAGCCAGGACGCCTGGGAGAGTCGCAGCCAATCCCTCGTGAAGCCCCACATGGGTCCGCTCACCGGCGACAACACCACCACCCGACCCAGCGTCGACGAGAAGGCCAAGTCTGAGTACCTCGAAGCCGCCTTCGCCGATGCCGTAGCGATCTACCAGCTCTCCCTCTCCGTCGACTTCAACTACTCCGAACTCCGCGAGCGCGAGTACCCCCTCCTCGCCCCCCAGCCCCTCGCCGAGCGTCTCCGCCTCGCCGCCCGCCTCTTCCCCCCAAACCCCGGCTACGAGTTCGCCATCCGTTACCGCCGCCGCGCCTAAGCACAGCCACTCCACTACCGAATCGCCGCCATAGCCGCTCGGAACAGCATCTCGAAATCCCCCGCAACCTCGGGGTGCTTCTCAATGGCCGACTCAATCGCCTTCTGCGCAGCAGGCCGCCCATACCCCAGGTTGACGAGCGCCGAAAGCGCATCATCCCCCGCCGCCCCAATCGGCCGTCCCGCCGAGGCCGGAGCCACCGCCAGATCGTCCAGCTTGTCCTTCAGCTCCAGCACTACCCGCTCCGCTGTCTTCTTCCCGATGCCCGGAATCCTCGTCAGCGTCGCGTGATCCTGCCCTCGGATCGCCGTTACAAGCCGTTCCGCCGCAATCCCGCTCAGGACGGTAATCGCCAGCTTCGGCCCAATTCCCGTGATGGTCAGCAGCCGTTCGAACAGCCGCTTCTCCTGCAACTCCGCAAAGCCGAACAGCGCGATCTGGTCCTCCCGCACATGCGTAAACACGTGCAGCGACACCTCCGCGCCCTCACTCGGCAGCGCCGAGAAGGTCGTCACACTGATCGCAACGTCATACCCCACGCCGCCGCACTCCACTATCGTCTGGTTCGGCGACTTGGTAAACAGTCGCCCTCGAAGATGCGCAATCATCCGCTGATTGTAGCGGCTACCAGAGCGCCCATGTCAGACGACGGAAGTTGATGATGATCCGCTGACCCCGCGGCGGCAGCTTTCCTCCACGGACCGCAAAAATTATCGCGCACATGGCCATAAAGCCCAACGCAAAACTGAGGCAAATACTCATGAGTGCAAGAGCCAAAAAACTGTACAAGGAGAAATGATGCCCTGTCGTCTCAATGAGCTTCAGACTGAGCTGAGCAAAGAGCAGCACTGTGACCAGAAAGGCCGCAAAGCCAGCGTACCTAGCAATAGTCGACAAACCAGTGCCCCTGCTGAACATAGCCGACACTATACCCCTTTCGTCTTCGTGAGGACACACGGAAGTCAGCAACTTCACTTCGGCATATCCTTGAGCCAGCACCAAGGAGCACGCAATGTCCGTCAAGATCACCGTAGGCGTCACCGGAGGCATCGCCGCCTACAAAGCCGTCGAACTCGTCCGCGCCCTCCAGACCGCCGGCCTCGACCCCCACGTCGTCATGACCCGCGCCGCCCAGCAGTTCGTCACGCCGCTCACCTTCGCCGCCATCACCGGCCACCGCGTCATCACCACCCTCTGGGCGAATGACGATAGCGAGTCCAACCTCAACTCCGCCATCGACCACATCGACGAGGCCCAGACCACCCACGCCCTCATCGTCGCTCCCGCGACCGCCGACATCCTCGCGAAATTCGCCCACGGCCTCGCCGAAGACTTCCTCAGCACCCTCTATCTCGCCACAAAAGCCCCCGTCCTCGTCGCCCCCGCCATGAACGTCAACATGTGGACCCATCCCGCCACCCAGGCCAACCTCGAAGTCCTGCGCACGCGCGGCGTCCATATCATCGAGCCCGACAACGGCTATCTCGCCTGCGGCATGGTCGGTAGCGGCCGCCTCGCCGACACCCCAATCATCGTGGAAGCCGTCCTCCAGGCCTTAACGCCCACACAGGATCTCGCTGCCGAAACCATCCTCATCACCGCCGGCGGCACCCGCGAACCCCTTGATCCCGTCCGCTTCCTCGGCAACCGCTCCAGCGGCAAGATGGGATACGCCCTCGCCACCGCAGCCTTGGCCCGGGGGGCCCGCGTCCTCCTCGTCTCCGCTTCGACGTCCCTCAACCCGCCGCCCAACTGCGAGTTCCTACCCGTAACCACCGCCGCCGAAATGCACACCGCAGTCCTCAAAAATCTTACTCGCGCCACTGTCGTCATCGGGGCAGCCGCCGTAGCCGACTTCCGCCCCGCAACCGTCTCCGCCGAAAAGCTCCGCCGCACCGGCCCGCTCACCCTCACCCTCGAACCCACCCCCGACATCCTCGCCGAAGCCGCCATCCATCGCGCGCCCGACACCCTCATCATTGCCTTCGCCGCGGAAACAGACTCCGCTGCCGCCCTCGAAAACGGCCGCGCCAAGCTGCTCCGCAAAGGTGCCAATGCCATCGTCATCAACGACGTCTCCCGGCCCGGCCTCGGCTTCGACGCCGACCACAACGCCGCCACCCTCCTGACCCCCGCCCACCAGGTCGACCTCGCCCCCATGACCAAACTCACCATGGCCAACGAAATCCTCAAGCAGATCACCCTCCTTCGCGCCACCAGCCCTCTTACGCCTCGTTAGCTCTTCGCACCTTGCACGCCACGCGCCGAAAAGCGTACCCTGACACCAGATAGAGGCGGTATCCAGCCAAACGCACCAATCTACCGGGGCGAAAAGGCAGAACTGCACTGGAGTCTACTGCAATGAGCCTCACCACCTTCCGTCCGGCGGAACGTCTTTCCACGCACGAGCCCGCCAAAGTTACCACCGTCTCCCTCCAGCAGAAGAAGCACACCGGAATCCCCATCACGGCCGTCACGGCATACGACTACGCCAGCGCGCGCCTCGTCGATGAGGCAGGCCTCGACTTCATCCTCGTCGGCGACTCCCTCGCCATGGTCATGCAGGGGCAGGAAAATACCTTGGCGATCACCGTGGACGAGATGCTCCTCTACACCCGCGGTGTGCGCCGCGCCGTCCGCCGCGCCCTCCTCGTCGCAGATATGCCCTTTGGCAGCTACCACGCCAGCCAGGACGAAGCCGTCTCCAACGCCATTCGCTTCGTCAAGGAGGCAGGCGCCGAGGCTGTCAAGATCGAAGGAGCCCGCGCCGAACTTGTAGCCCGCCTCGTTGACGCTGAAATTCCCGTCATGGGACACCTTGGTCTCACCCCGCAATCTATCCACCGCATGGGCGGCTTCAAGGTCCAGGGCAAGACCATGGCCGCGATTGACGCCCTCCGTGAAGACGCCCTCGCCCTCGCTGCTGCTGGCTGCTTTGCTCTCGTCCTCGAAGGTATCCCTCGCGAGGCCGCTCGCCTCATTACCGACGAACTCACCATCCCCACCATCGGCATCGGTGCAGGGCCTGACTGCGACGGCCAGATCCTCGTCCTCCACGACATGCTTACCCTCACCTTCGCGCCACCGGCAAAGTTTGTCCGCCGCTACGCTGACCTCGGCGCCGCCATGCGCACCGCCCTCACCGACTACAAACGCGACGTCGAAGCTCGCACCTTCCCCTCCGAAGCCGAAAGCTACCACCTCCCGGAAGACGCCCGCCAGGTCCTTGAATCCCTACGCCCAACCGATTGAGACCCGCCTTCTAGCTGTCCGTTTCCCGCCGCTACACTCACCCAAAACCCCGTCATCCTGAGCGCAGTCGAAGGACCTGCGGTTGCCGTTGCTTTTCTGGTTGTCATTCCCGAAGGGAACCTGTGCTTCCGTTGCCATAAGCAACCGCTATAGACCTCCAATAAACCCATGCAAATCATTCACACCATCGCCGAACTCCGCCACATCCGCCCCACCCTCGGCCCGGAACTAGCCCTCGTTCCCACCATGGGAGCCCTCCACGAAGGCCATCGCTCCCTACTCCACCGCGCCCGTAAAGAGTGCGCCGCTGTAGCCGCGACCATCTTTGTCAACCCTCTCCAATTCGCCCCGACCGAAGATCTCGCCCGCTACCCCCGCACCTTCGAAGCGGACTGCTACATGCTCGAAGCCGAAGGAGTCGACCTCCTCTTCGCCCCCACCCCAGCCGAGATGTACCCGGCGGGAAACACCACCATACTTCACGTGAGGGAGGTCGAAGATCGCCTCGACGGAGCTTCCCGTCCCGGCCACTTCGCCGGAGTAGCCACGGTCGTCGCCAAGCTCTTCAACCTCATTGCCCCTACCCACGCCTTCTTCGGCCAGAAGGACGCCGCCCAGCTGGCCGTCCTCCGCCAGATGGTCCGCGACCTCAACTTCAACCTTGAGCTGATCGCCTGTCCCACCATTCGCGATCCCGATGGTCTCGCCCTAAGCTCCCGCAACCGCTATCTCACACTCGAAGAGCGCAGCCACGCCCTCCTCCTGTCGCGCACCCTGCGCCACATCGAAGCCCGCCTCGACGAAGGCGTCCGCAGCTCCGGAGTCCTCTTCGCCGAAGCTCACGAACTCCTCAAAGCCGATCCCACAGTCACCCTCGATTACCTCGCCATCGTCGATCCCGACACGCTGGTCCCCGTAGCCAGCGCCACACCCGGGACCCTCATCGCCATTGCTGCAAGTGTTGGAACCACACGGCTGATCGACAACCTGCTGGCCCCATAGACGATTCCCAGCGATCACTCGGAAGTTGTCAAGGCTTTCGGACGAAAATACCTTGCATGTATAACAATCGAAGAGACTTACATTTTGACAAAGTGGCGGGCGAGTTACACCGACTCTTGTATACTTGAGATATAGAGCAAAATTAAAGTATCTTCGCTTGACCCAATCGTGAAGCTAAGTCTCTTCGAATGTGTATGTTGCGTTCAAGTCATTTCGAATGAATACTTTGCCTCGACCTAACCACGCAACTGCTTCATTCGAGAGGCTTTAGCGGGTATGGCTTTTCAAAAAAATCTATCGAGTCTCGTCCACAACAAGGATGCGATCGCCTTTCACATCAATCAGCTTTTGAACGATGCCGCTGGGCCACTTGATCTCGACTGATTTCGCCGCCGCATCCAGTCCAAGCCCAAAGTGAGCGCGCTTGTCGTTGGAAGAGAGATAGCTTCCAGCCGTCGTCACCATCACGAGCTGCGTTCCCTTGGAAGTCGTGACTTTGATCTCCGCCCCGATTCCATCGCGGTTGCTTTTGTGCCCGACAAGATTCAGGATCAGCCAGTGGTTCTTGGTCACCGTCTCGTTGTGCAGAACATGCGCTTCACCATCGTTCGTGTTCACCACCGCGTCAATCCGCCCGTCGTTGTCGAGATCGCCAACGGCCAGACCGCGGCTCACCCACGGCTGCTGAAACACCGCGCCGGAAACGCCCGATACATCGACAAAGCCTTTGCCCGTGTTGCGCGCCAGCAGCATCGGCTCCCGGTAATGAATCTGCGGCGAACTCAGTTCCACCGTATCAAGGTCATGTCCCTGAGCGATCAGGATGTCCTTCAGCCCGTCGTTGTCATAGTCCAGAAAACGGATGCCCCACCCGGAGTGCAGCAGCGTCATCCGCGCCATTCCAGAGACATACGTGTCGTACGTAAAGCTGCCATCACCGTTATTTCGATACAGCGCGTACTTCTGGTTCGCAAGATTTGTAATCACCAGGTCAGGAAGACCATCGTTGTTATAGTCCTGAAAGTCGATACCCATGCCGGCATAGGTTCGGCCATCGCCATCGACGGCCATCTCCGCCGTCAGCCCGGTTTCTTCGAACGTTCCATTACCTTTATTGTGGTACAGAAACTCCAGCATCGAGTCGTTCGCCACCGCAACGTCGACCTTGCCGTCCCGATCGAAGTCAGCAATTGCAATGCCTAAGCCTTTACCTGGCAGCGCCATACCGATCTTCTGGGCGACTTCGGTAAAGTGGCCCTTGCCATCGTTGTGATACACCAGCGCCGGAACGGCCGGAAAGATATCCGGATGGCAGTAGGCGCGGAATCCCTCGCGATGCTCGCCGCAAAAGACGTCTTCCCAGTCCCACTGCACGTAGCGCAGCACGACCAGATCAAGCAGCCCGTCGTTATCGAGATCGACCCACGCCGCACTCGTCGACCACCCGCTGCCGGCCGTGCCCGAGCTCTCCGTCACGTCCGTAAATGTACCGTTGCCATTGTTTCGGTAAAGCTTGTTTCCGCCAAACGCCGTAACGTACAGATCCTCAAAACCGTCGTTGTCAAAGTCCCCAACGGCAACGCCCATGCCGTAGCCGACGCCCTGCAGCCCGGCTTTCACGGTCACATCTTCAAACGTCCCGTCTTTCTTCTGATGAAAGAGCCGGTTCCAATCCGCCTCGCTCTTCTTCTGCGGAATCGTACCCTTCGGCGAAGGATCAATAAGCGGCGCACCGTTCACAAAGAAGATATCGAGCAGACCATCATTGTCGTAGTCGAAGGTCGCCACGCCCGAGCCCATCGTCTCGAGCAGGTACTTCTTCGAGGTATGCGACGCGACATCCTTGAATTTGATCCCGCTCGCCGCCGCTGTGTCGATGAAGTTGCCCGGCACGGCCTCCGCAGCTTGCGAATGTGCCTGCGAGCAGCAGAACAGAAGGGTCGCAAGCAGCGACAACAAACGCAACTCGTTACGAACTGTCTTGCAGCAACTTCGACGACCGATACCCACCAGCAAATGCATGTAAAAGTCTAACCCGTGAACCGGACCGCTAGTTTCCAGCCATCGCTGTTCCGCGACCTGTCAGCTGCCGGATCAAATCCACTTCATGCTGCCGATATGGCTTGTCGTCCTGGCGAAACACCTCGTGAAACCAAACCGTCGGCTGGGAAAGCACATACGGCTTCTGCCACGAGTCCCAGGGGAAGTAAGTCTGCGTCTTTCCAGCGACGAGGCCCCAGTTGATCGCCCCCACGTTGTACTTCTTGGCGATCGGGAGGCTGTTGTCGAAGGTACTTCCAGCACCGCGCGCCATGTACTCCGTGCAGATGATCGGACGCCCAAGCGGCATCAGCTCCTTGATGCGCGCCTCGAAGCCCTCCGGCCAATCGTAGTTATGAAAGGTGATCACGTCCGATTCCGCAAGCTGGATCTTCGTCATCGGGCTCTCCTTCGCTGGATCGCTCCAGTTTCCGTTCCACACACCACTCGTCAGCGGCTGCGTCGGATGCGCGGCGCGTGCCCACGCGAAGGCCTTCGGTAGCATCACTTCGATCAGCTTCGTCTTGTGCACGGCCTCGGCGGGGAATCGGGAAGCATCGCCATTGTCCGGCTCGTTCCAGATGTCCCAGCCGAGGATACGGTCATCCTTGGCAAACGCCCCTACAACGCCTTCGACATAAGCCTTCAGCTTCGGCTCATAGGCCGGATCGGCAAGCTCCACTGCGCCCGGGCTTTGCACCCACCCCGAGTTATGGATTCCGGGAATTGGCGGGTGCTGCGGTCCCAGCTTTGGCAGCGGGTCCCAGCAGGAATCGAAGAGCACTAGCAGCGGCTTGATGTGATGCTTCGCGGCGATGGTGAGGAAGGCGTCAAGCCGCTTCTTGAAACCCTCCGGATCCTGCTCCCAGAGTTGATCCTGCAGGAAGACCCGCATCGTGTTCATGCCGATGGCTTCGGCCATCCCGAGTTCCTTATCGTTCAGCGCGGGATTGAAGGTCTCGGCTTGAAACATCTCGAACTGGTTGATCGCATCCGAGGGCACATAGTTGGCACCGACCAGCCACGGCTGCTGCGCATACCAGGTCTTTGCCTGCTCCGGGGTCCACCTGCCGTTTGTGCCTAGTGCAGCCGCGAACATCACCTGTGCCATACATAAGGGTAACGTCATCAAAACTGTGCGTAATCGCATCATCAATCTCCGGTGGACCCGCGGGAACATGGATCGAAGTCCAAGATACACCACTTTGCAATCGCTTACATTTTGAGCGGCCAAGCCGTTTGATTGCTGAAGCTTAGTCTTTTGCAGGTCCTGTCGATCTTCGCAGGATCATGATTGGCTGCACGATATGATCCTCACTATCCGCCCGTTCGCCCGCGCTTCTTCTTCGCGCATTGAACAGCGCGCGAAATGCGGCCGTCGCAATCTCCACCCGCGAGAGCCGCAGCGTTGTCAGCGGCGGCTGGATATATGCGCTCAATTGAATGTCGTCATAGCCGATTAGCGAGATATCCTGCGGAACGCGCAACCCCGCATCGTGAATGGCGCCCAGAGCGCCAATCGCCGTCAGGTCATTCGAGGCCATCATCGCCGTCGGAAGAACTCCTGAGAGGGCCGCTGCGTCGAGGACCCGCTGCATGGCCGCTCGTCCTCCATCAATGCGGTGATTTCCCTCCTGAACCATCTCCGGCGGCACGGCAAATCCATGTTCGTCCATGAAGTTTCGATACGCTTCGACACGTTCCCGTGCTGAACTGAGTCGCATCGGTCCGCTCAGAAACCCAACGCGCGTGTGTCCAAGCGCGGTCAGGTGTTCCAGGCCCATTCGGATTCCCGCAGCGTAGTCCATCCGAACGCTGCTCCAGCCGAGCGCCGGCGTTATGGTATCGAGCGAAACAAGGGGAATCTCTCGTTGACTCACCACGTCGAGCAGGCGGTCGTCCATCTCCGACGTCATGATCGCCAGGCCATCCACCTTGCGCTGCAGCATCCGCGTCACACACATCTCCATGCGTTGCGGATCGTAGTTGGTATTTGCGACGAGCACCTCCTGACCATGCTCTACCGCAATATCTTCAAACGCCTTCACTAGTTCGGGGAAGAACGGATTGGTGATGTCCGAGATGATCAGGCCGTACAGACTGCTTCGCCCCGAACCGAGGGCGCGGGCGTTTGTGTTCGGGTAGAAGTTGAGTGCAGCGATCGCCTTCTGAACCTTCTCTGCCGTCTTCGGACTTACCTTGTCAGAGCCGTTGATCGTTCGGGATACTGTTGCAGTTGAAACCCCGGCTCTTCGCGCTACCGCTTTTATATTCATAGAATTCGGTCACCCCGAGTGTACGGAAATCCAGCAGGATTGCGAATCACCGCATTCGTAACGTCTCGCATTATTTGCCGATGCAGAACCTTCCGAAGATCAGGTGAAGGATGTCGTCGCTTGTCGTGGCGCCTGTCAGCCCGTCGAGTGAGTGCAGGGCCTCGTAGAGATCGAGAAGCAACATCTCGTGGGGAAGACCGCCTCGGGCAGCTTCCTTTGCGCGTTCCAGCGATGCAAGTGTCTGGGAGATCGCCTGGTGCTGACGCAGGTTCGTCAGCAGGTTGGAGTTTTCCGACGGCGCAGTCGCATGAAGTACATCCGAGATTGCCTGTCGGAGCGTGTCTATGCCATCGCCAGTCAGCGCCGAGGTGTGCACCACTCGCAGGCTCGGCTCTATCTCTAAAGGCAGTTGGTTCTCAGTGGGTCGAGACGAAAGGTCAATCTTGTTCAGCACGACCAGCAGTGTCCTCGCTTCGGCCTGTCGAAGTACTGCCTCATCCTCCGAATCAAGCGGAAGGGTCGCATCGATCACAAGCAGCAGAACTTCGGCTTCCGCCATCGCCTGTCGTGAGCGGGTGATTCCCAGTCCCTCCGCTTCGTCGATCTGAGCCGTCTCATAGCCTGATTGATGAGCCGTCCGCAAGCCTGCGGTATCCATTAGTTCAACCGGAATCCCGCCTAACGACATGCGCTCTGCGACTACATCACGGGTCGTTCCGGGCATGGCTGTAACGATGGAACGATCCTGTTCCAGAAGCCGGTTGAACAGACTTGACTTACCCGCATTTGGCCGCCCGACGAGGGCCATGCGAAAGCCTTCGCGGAGGATGCGTCCATAGGCGAAGCTTCGCTCCAGAGCCGCAAGCGATGGCATGATCGCAGAGATCTGCTCGACGACAACACTTGCTGCCATCAACTCGATGTCATCCTCTGCAAAATCGATCCCGGCTTCAAGCCCGGCAATCAGCAGTACGAGCGCTTCCTTGGCTGGCTGGATCTGCCGAGCAAGTCCTCCGCCCAACTGCCGCGCCGCCACTCTGGCCTGCTCCAGGGTGCTGCTATCGATCAGGTCAGCAACCGCTTCTGCCTGGGTCAGGTCGAGTCTCCCGGCTAGAAAGGCCCGCTGCGTAAATTCGCCCGCCTCGGCTAGCCGCGCTCCCGTCGCCGCGCATTGCCGCAGGAGATAGTCCATCAACACCGGCGATCCATGCGCCGCAATCTCGACTACGTCTTCACCCGTATACGATCGCGGCGCGGCGAAGAAGGTCACTACGGCCTCATCGAGCGGCTCTCCCGTTGCCACCTCCAGGATCTCTGCAAACCGGGCACGACCGGCTGCCAGGGGACGGCGAAGGCGTAGCAGGGGAGCCACAATCGTCGATGCCGCTGGACCGGATAGCCGTACAATCCCAATACCGCCTCGCCCCGGGGGCGTTGCCACCGCGACAATCGTGTCCTGCTCAAAATCCATTCTGCAATCCTAGTCGCCAGCAGGCAGGGACCGCCGACAACCCTAAATAACGAGGCTTGCTCAGAGAAATTAGAATATAAGCATGGCCTACACGGAACAGTACGATGTCGTGGTCGTCGGTGCGGGACATGCCGGCTGCGAGGCCGCCATGGCTTCGGCACGCATGGGACTGCGAACGGCCATCTTCACGCTCAATCTTGATCTCATCGCGCAGATGAGCTGCAATCCAGCGATTGGCGGCATCGCCAAGGGCCACCTGGTTCGCGAGGTCGATGCGCTCGGCGGGGTGATGGGTGAGGTGGCGGATGCGACCGGCATTCAGTTTCGCCTGTTGAACACCTCGCGAGGTCCTGCGGTCTGGTCGCCCCGTGCACAGTGCGATAAGGCGCTCTATCGGGTAAAGATGCGTGAGATGTTGGAAGGTCAAGCCAACCTTTTCATCAAGCAGGCTGAAGTGGTCGACCTTGTTCTTGACGATGTCGACGGCGCTCAGATCGTGCGAGGCCTGAAGTTGCGAGATGGACGAACGATTCTGGCTGCGTCGACCGTGGTGACGACAGGAACGTTCCTGAATGGCCTCATCCACTGTGGCGAGCAGCAATATACCGCCGGGCGCAGCGGTGAGCCGGCGAGCGTGCTGCTTGGCGAGTCCCTGAAGCGGCTTGGCCTGCGCGAGTGCCGATTGAAGACAGGAACTCCGCCCAGGCTGGATGGCCGAACGATTGATTGGACAAGATTTGAAGAGCAGCCGGGTGACGCTGACCCTACGCCGTTCAGCTTCCGATCAAGCTTCTCGCGCGGCGGGAAGCCACCGCTGCGACAGGTCATATGTCACGTGGCGCGGACGACGCCTGAGACGCTCCAGTTGATTCGGGACAACGTGCATCGGTCGCCGATGTACACAGGCCAGATTGAGGCGATCGGGCCTCGATACTGTCCTTCAATCGAAGACAAGATCGTGCGCTTTCCGGAGAAGACGCAGCACCAGTTCTTCCTCGAGCCGGAGGGATTGAATACCCACGAGGTCTACATCAACGGCATGAGTACGAGCCTGCCGATGGAGATTCAGGCCGCAATGGTCGCGTCGATCCCGGGGCTCGACAAAGCGGAGATGCTCCGCCCCGGATACGCGATCGAGTATGACGCGATCGATCCGACCGAGCTTGATCGCACCCTGCGGGTCAAGCGGTTCGCCGGACTCTATCTCGCCGGACAGATCAATGGGACAAGCGGCTACGAAGAGGCTGCCTGTCAGGGCATCATGGCTGGCATCAACGCTGCACTCGCGGCGAGGGGTGAGCCGGGCTTCACGCTCGATCGCACCGAGGCCTATACGGGCATTCTGATCGATGATTTGATCAGCAAGGGGACAGACGAGCCGTACCGAATGTTTACCTCGCGCGCAGAGTTTCGGCTGCACCTGCGGATCGATAACGCGGACCTTCGTCTGACGCCCTATGGGCGACGGCTTGGGCTCATCGACGACACTGCCTGGGCCGACTACGAGGCTAAACAGGCGCGAGCGCGGTCCTTCGAGAGCCTGCTGGAGTCTGCAAGGGTGCAGGTCGCAGAGCTTCCGGCAGACCTGGTTGCGCGCCTCGATGGAGATGCTGCCGGGGTGACGGGGCAGACCTTCGCCCATCTGCTGAAGCGGCCTGAGGTGCCTGTCGACGAGCTTGCTGTCGGCCTGCGGGCGCGGCTCGCGGAAGGCGGCGAGATCTTCTCCGAATGGGTTGCTGCGATTGACGCTGCCGGGGGTGAACGGCTTCCCGCGTGGGTGCGGAACGAGATGAAGACAGTCGAGACGGAGATCAAATATGCCGGATACCTCGACCAGCAGCGGCGGTCAATGGCGAAGCTTAAAAAGGCCGAGGGCATGAGAATTCCTGAGTGGTTCGACTACGGCGTCATCAGTGGCTTGTCGCGCGAGATGCAGGAGACGCTGAAGCGGGTGCGACCGCAGACGCTGGGACAGGCGAGCCGTATTGCCGGAGTGACGCCTGCGGCTGTGAGCCTGCTGCATGTATTTATAAGGCTGCAAGGCCAGCGGCAGATTGCCTAAGACCTTAGCCTGTATCCAACCTGCAGATATTGGCGTCTAAATGTTGAGTGCAGGAGAAGGCAAATGGCGACCGGAACGAAGACGAGTTTAGCGATTCTTGGTTTAGTACTTGTAGGAACGTTACTGATTGGGGTGAAGAAGATGGCATTTGGAGCTGAGACACGGAAAGAGCCGCTACCGGCACCCATGATCGACGAACCGCACGCAACGGCTGCGCACGAGACAGCTGTGTTCGCCGGCGGCTGCTTCTGGGGCGTTCAGACAGTCTTCCAACGTGTAAAAGGAGTTACCGCAACGACCGCGGGCTACTCTGGCGGCGCTGCGAACACGGCAACCTACGAGCAGGTATCGTCTGAGGGGACAGGCCACGCTGAGGCTGTGAAGATCGTCTTCGATCCGGCAAAGATCAGCTACGGCACCCTGCTGCGCGTCTTCTTTTCCGTCGTGCACGATCCGACCGAGCTGAATCGGCAAGGTCCCGATGTAGGCACCTCGTATCGGTCTGCGATCTTCTACACAACGCCTGAGCAGCAGAAGGTTGCCGAGGCATACATTGCTCAACTGGATGGTGCACACGCATTTCCGAAGAAAATTGTGACCCAGTTGGTACCCCTCAAAGCGTTCTATAACGGCGAGGATTATCACCAGGATTACGCAGAGAAGAACCCGAACAACCCGTATATTCAGATCTGCGACGTACCGAAGACCGCAGCCCTGAAGGTCCAGTTCCCGGAGCTTTTTCAGGACTACAAACACAAATAGCTACTGGGTGACCTCACCGTCCGGCTCATCGGTGGGGTCATCAATCTCGGCCTGAAAGCCTTCCAGCAGCCGCGCCAGGAAGGCGTCAGGATCTGCCTTCTTATTCTGTAGCTGATCAGCGTTGGCAATGTGACGCGCGAGGTCAGCGAGAACGATTCCCCAGGCAAATGGATCGTCCCAGGCGCCCGCCTGGATGCTGACATGCTGGCCCTTCTCAGCGATCCACACCCGCATCACCTCAAATGACGCCTTATCCCGCTGCGCTGCTGGCGGAATCGTCAATGCCTTGTCTACACCCATGATCTGCTCTCCTATGTATGCATTAGCGTAACCGGTGGCGGCGTAAACTCGAAGTGACCTGTTCTTCACAGGCTTCCACAACCCTGTCCACAGGCTGCTCGCCTAACGTAGGAGGCTCATGGCAACATACCCCCAAATCATGCAGGATCAGGGCCGACCGTCTTCCATCCACGCCGAGATGACAATCCTAGGCGCGATGATGGTCGAGCCAGTTGCTATCACGGATGCGTCGATGGTGTTGAAGGCAGACGACTTCGCCCTCGACTCCCACCGCAAGATCTACACCGCGATGATGGCGCTCTCGGAGGCAGGTCACGCCGTCGACATCGTAACCGTCAGCGAAGAGTTGCGGAAGCGCAAGGAACTCGACTCGGTTGGCAGCGTTGCGTATCTCGCCTCCCTAAGCGAAGGACTCCCCCGCAAGCTGAGCGTCGAAAGCTATGTCCGTATCGTTTTGGACAAGAGCCTGATGCGGCAGTTGATGACGGTATGCGACGTCGGCATGGCGTCCGCGGCGGACCAGAGCGAAGAGGCATTACAGGTCCTCAACAACGTCAGCATGCGGCTAATGGAAATCTCCGATCATGCAGTCCGAGGCGGCTTCTCTGACATCGCAGCGATCGTCAAAGATTCTTTCGGCTCGATCGACGCACTCTACGAACAGGGCCGCGAGGTCACTGGGCTGGCCACGCATTACATTGAGTTCGACCGTATGACCAGCGGCTTGCAGGAATCAGAGCTGACGATCATTGCGGCACGACCGTCGATGGGCAAGACGGCCTGGGCGATCAACATCGCCGAGAATGCCGCCGTACGCGGTGGCAAGGTTGTCGCCGTCTTCTCGCTCGAAATGTCCAAGGCGAGCCTGCTGCGCAGAATGCTCGCATCGCAGGCGCTCGTAAACTCAAAGGCGATCCAGACAGGCATGCTGATGCGCGATGACCGCTCCAAGCTCGTCGCCGCACTCGAACGCCTGATGGAGTCCAAATTATTCATTGATGACACACCAGGCATCGCGCTGGCGGAGATGCGCGCAAAGGCACGTCGCTTGAAGCAGCAGCACGGCCAGCTTGACCTGATCGTGATCGACTATCTGCAGCTTATGACTGGCTCTGCGGGCGGAAGCCAGAAGGGCTTTGAGAACCGGACGCAAGAGGTCTCTGCCATCTCGCGCGGGCTGAAGTCTCTCGCGAAGGAGATGCGCGTGCCCGTCGTAGCGCTCTCCCAGCTTTCGCGTGCAAGCGAACAACGCGGCGGTGACAAGAAGCCTCTCTTGAGCGATCTGCGCGAATCGGGTTCGATCGAGCAGGATGCTGACGTGGTCTGCTTCATCCATCGCGAGGAGTACTACGATCGCGAGAATGAAGACCTGAAGGGTAAGGCAGAGATCATCATCGCCAAACAGAGAAACGGCCCGACCGGTAGCGTCCACCTCGCGTATCTGGCGGACTACACGCGCTTCGAGAATCTTTCGAGTGGCGGCGACGGTCAGTAATCCAGGTCTGTTAATGCGCAAAGGCTACTGACACAATGCTGTCAGCAGGCTATCGCTATGCTCCATCTTGTAGTTGAAGCCAAACTCCAGGAGAGTGACATGAGCAACACGACAGCAGCGCCCAGGACAGCGATCCACTGGTTCGAAATTCAATGTGCAGACCTCGACCGCGCCACGACTTTTTACGAGACGTTACTCGGTACCAAGTTAAAGCGCGAGACCTTCGGTGATCCAATGGCGATCTTTCCATACGACAGCGGCGGCACCGGTGGAACACTGGTCAAGCGGTCGATGCAGCGCCCCGGCCCCATGGGAACGATGATCTATCTCAACTGCAACGGGCAGCTTGACGAGGCGATAGCGCGCGTTCCTGCGGCTGGCGGTCTCATCCTGCAGCCAAAGACGGAGATCGTCGGCGGCTTCGGTTACTTTGCCTGCATGCGGGACTCCGAAGGCAACCACGTAGGCCTGCATTCGCTCTAGGCTGCACGATGTAGCCGTTAGGATTACGAACATGCGACGTGCGGACCGCCTCTTCCGGATTGTTCAATTTCTGCGCCTCGGCCGCTTGCTGACGGCGCAGAAGCTGGCTGCGAAGCTGCAGGTCTCACAGCGGACGATCTACCGCGACATTCAGGACCTGCAGCTCTCAGGAATGCCGATCGAGGGCGAGGCGGGTGTCGGCTACACGCTCAGGCGCGACTTCGATCTGCCATCCCTCATGTTTACCCGTAGCGAACTCACCGCACTGGTCCTCGGTGCGCGGCTGGTTCGCGCATGGGGTGGCGCAGAGAACGTCGTTGCAGCCAGCCAGGCGCTGCAGCGCATTGAAGCTGTCGTTCCGGCAGAGATGCGCGACGAGCTCGACGCCATCCTGCTCTACGCTCCGGAATTCCAGATGCGTCAGGCTCTACGCGAACGGCTGGATGCGCTCCACGCAGCGTGCCTGGCGAAACGCGCCATTCGGTTCCGCTACACACGCGAGGATGGAGCCGCGAGTGAGCGTGAGGCCCGTCCTCTCGCGCTTGCTTTCTGGAGCGGTGTCTGGACCCTGGCCGCGTGGTGCGAGCTGCGAGCGGAGTTCAGGTCCTTCCGCCTCGACCGCATGGACCACGTCGTTGTCTTCGAGGAAGCCTTTGTTCCAAGACGCGGCCAGGGGCTCGAAGACTTCCTGAAAAAGGCCATCACTCCGGCAGAGCGCAACAAGCTGCTCTGAGCGTCAGTGTGTCTGCCGATCTCCGATGAGCACTTCATTGACCGCAAGCCCCGCAGTAGCTGGAATGGCTACATGCCCAGTTGTCTTAGCGAGGTTCGGAGGCCAGAGCGGGTCCGCTGCCGCAATCGGTCCCAGGGCAACATCCGGAATTGTGGTCTTGAAGGCGGTGTTCATGCTGTCAATGAACTTGTTCGCGACCACAGCATAACCGGTGTTCGTCGGGTGGATGCCATCGAGAGAAAAGAAGCCACCAAGAAAGGTGCTCGTTCCTGTATAGCCGTTGACCTGAAGGCCGGAAGCAGTCACCTGCGCAAAGAGCGCGTTGATGTCGACTAACGTGGCCCCAGCAGCCGTAGCAGCTTGCGAGATCACCTGGTTGAAGGCGGTCACCTGCGCCTTGACCGTGACAACCTCAGCAGCGGTCAGCACACCAGCATCGCTCAGTGGCGGCTTCTGAGTTCCGGTCAGGATAGCGGCGATCTGGGCCGTTCCCGCAGGTGTCACGTAGTCGCCGGGAACGATGCCGAGGAGTGCACTGAGATTCGCCGCAGGAACTCCGGTCGCCTGCGAGTAAAGGGCAAGAATGGTTGCGGCTGGAGTCAGATACGGCACCTGCGTCACGTCAGGAATGTTGCCGATCACAAGATGGGCGCTGGTTTGCGTGGTGAGCATCGTCATCAGCGCCTGGTATTGAGTAGTGAAATTAGCCACCGAAGTCATACTGGCTGGCGAGCCGGTGAGATCAGCAATCAAGGCGTCGTTATTTCCGATCCAGAGAAAGATCGTAGTGGGCTGCGCCTTCACCGCGAAGGTCGCCTGCGAGTATGCCTCGCCGTAACCCAGCCCCGGAAAGCCGAGAACAAGCTGATTGATCTGCTGCTGCCCGGCGGTCGGGTTTGCAAGCGGGACGGTGTTCATCACGTCGTTGACAAAGGCTCCGGGCACCGCAAGGTCCGTCGGTTGAATCGCGAAATTGTCGCGTCCCGTCGTTGTTCCCGGAGCCGTGATGACGACAGGAGGCGGTCCAACAGAGACGAGTTGCAGGACGTTGGGAGCGCCGGGAAAGGCGATCAGTGGCTGAACGATGCTGAAGCCGGCCTGCGTAGCCACGACCGGTGCCCATCCATGAACCTGTTGGGTGTCCAGCAACGAAGAGCTCTGATATCCAGCAGTAAGCGAATCGCCCAGGAAGATCGTATTGGTAAAGTTGCCAGCGTTCTTCGCTTGAGCCGCTTGAATGGCAGCCAGAGGGTTTCCGCTGTTACCGCCGCCGGAGCAACCAACAACGACGGCAGGGAGGCACAGGCTGAGAAGTCTGAGTGAACGACTATTCATTTTCATGGCAAAGCTCCGGAGACCTTCCATCGGGAAGAGCAGAATCGCCACGCAGGCAGCCTGATTCTTCCGACGCGAAGTTGTACCACAGCCGCGATGCCTTGTGGAAGGTGGATAAGCTGCGGACGATACCATGGTTGCTGGGATGGATCGGCGTGAAGAGTTGGATTGAGGTATCAGAGCGGCGGCTGACGGAGAACTACCGGACAACGTTGGCTGTGGCGCAACAGGAGTCAAGTCAAGATACGGCCTTGCTTGCGGTGATCAAGGCTAATGCCTATGGGCACGGTGCAGTGATCTGCGCACCGGTTCTGGCCCGCGCAGGAGCGGCGTGGCTGGGTGTGACCGATGCCGCTGAAGGTACAGCCGTCCGGTCAGCCCTCACAGAAGCAGGCATTGAGTTGCAGCCGAGAATACTTGTGATGTGCGGCTGCCTCCCCGAGGATGCCGCGGCGATCGTTCGGCATGGTCTGACGCCGGTGGTTTGGCAGCAGGAGCAGATACAGGCTCTTGCTATCGTTGCCAGCCGTGAAACAATCGCGGTCCACCTCGAGATCGACACCGGCATGTCTCGCCAGGGCGTACAGATTGCGGAGTTGCAACTGCTTCTCAATTTGCTTGCCGCTACACCGCAGCTACGGCTTGACGGCGTGATGACCCACTTTGCCTCAGCCGAAGTCGCCGGATCGGAGCAGACGGCGCTACAGCGGAAGCAGTTCGAGGCCGCTCTACAGACTGTTGCCGCGGAGGGATTTACGCCAGCCTGGATTCACGTCGGGAATACCTCAGCCGTCGACAATGGAGCGGATGGAGGCACGCTGACGTGGCTCGCTCGACTTGCGGAGAGCTTCGGAGCACGCCCGATGGCGCGAGCTGGCCTCGGGCTCTACGGCTATAGTCTGCCGCTTCAAGGTCTTGTCGCGAGCGATGGTCAAAGCACGGCGCGGTTGCAGCCTGCCATCAATCCAGTGATGACGTGGAAGACGCGCATCGTGAGTCTGAGCGAGTTTGAAGCAGGCGCGCGAATCGGCTATGGCGGAACCTTTGTGGCCGAGCACAGAATGCGGCTCGCTCTGCTGCCAGTCGGCTATGCAGATGGTCTGCGCCGGGAGCTGTCCTCCTCCTCCGGCGATGTCGGGGGCTGGGTGATGATCGCTGGAAAGCGTGCGCTGATCGTAGGTCGCGTCTCGATGAACCTGATCACCGTGGATGTCACAGATCTGCCGGATTTGGCCGTCGGTGACGAGGTTGTGGTGCTTGGCGAGGGCTCTACGGCGGAAGATCATGCGGCGCTTGCCGGCACAATCTCATATGAGATTCTCTGTGGGATGCGAACTCCCGTTGTGCTGGTGTGAAGCCTCTATTTGCTTCGATCCCGAGCGGACGGTAGCATCAGAAGCGGAAAGAACAAGAGGACATCACTCATGGAATCGAACACCACGGCGCGACGGACAGAAGATATTGCGCTTGATCTCTTGAAGTTTGTTGCGGCAACTGCAAACGTAGGCGCGAAGGCTGCCGGTTCCAGCGTAGGCTTTGGCGTTCCTTCGGCTGCCAAGTCGGACGATCAGGTCGCTCATCTCCTCGAGCTTTATGGCCGCTGCCGCGAGGCGGTTGAGGCACCAGGCGCCAAGAAGTAGTGGCTGCTTCTTCGGCCCTGCGCGTCGCTGTCGTCGGGGCTGGAGCCTTCGGGCGCAACCATCTTCGTGTGTACAGCGAGCTGCAAAAGTCCGGTTATCCAGTCGAACTGGTGGCAGTCGTCGATCATGACCTTGCTGTGGCCGCTCAGGCTGCAGCCAGCTACGGAATCTCTGGTTTTGAGTCGGTAGAGGCTTTCCTGAAAGCTGGAATCGCTGTAGATGCGGTTTCGGTCTGCGTGCCGACGGTGCTTCACGCGGCGGCTGCTCTTCCGTTGCTGGCGGCAGGCATCGACCTACTGATTGAGAAGCCGCTGGCGGCGAATCTGGCCGATGCAGATGCGATTCTTGCTCTGTCGCGAGAGCATCGCCGCATCGTGCAGGTTGGCCATCTGGAGCGTTTCAATCCTGCGGTTACAGCGGCGCGTGACGAGTTGCGCCGACCGATGTTCTTCGAGGCGCATCGGCTCAGCATCTTCACGCCTCGTTCGCTTGATGTCGATGTGGTGCTTGATCTGATGATCCACGATCTTGACATTGTGTTGAGCCTGGTTGATTCGCCGGTGCGCGAGGTGCGCGCTGTCGGTTTGCCGGTGCTTTCGCACAAGGTCGATATTGCGAACGTTCGGGTTGAGTTCGAGAACGGCTGCGTCGCCAACTTTACGGCGAGCCGCGTCAGCACGGAGCGCGTCCGCAAGCTGCGCTTCTTCCAGCCGCATCAGTATCTATCGCTCGACTTTGCCCGGCAGGATCTGCTGATGATTGACGTGACGGCTGCTGCGGGAATGGATCCGGCGCAATTGGCTGCTCTCGCGCAGGCTGCAGGTGAGCATCCTTCGGCGGGACTGTCGCTTCGGAAGGTGCCTGTCGTCGAAGGGGAGCCGCTGCGGTTGGAGATTACGTCGTTTCTCGATGCGGTTCGTGGCCGAACAAGGCCAGTAGTTTCAGGTGAAGATGGACGGGCAGCTTTAGCGCTTGCGCTTGAAATTAATGCGGCGATCGCCAGTCATGCGGCACGAACCGGCTTGTAGCTATTTCCGGATCACGGGCGTTTGTGGAAGTACCCCTCCCCCCCCGTACCTGAGTGCGTAAAGTCTTCAAAGGAGATACTTTAGGTGGGTACTTCGTTAGCTCCGGGTATGCTGGTGCGTTGCTCGTGACGACCAAGGCAGTGCCGGGAAGAGCAGAATTGTCAAATAGTTCGGCTCGTATCTGCAGCGTATCCTGCATGTATCTATGCAAGCGACAATCGACTTTATTCTGGAGCTGGACAAGCTGAAGGGCGTGACGCGCAAGGTGCGTCCACTCGGCCTGGAGCGGTACGAAAACTCTGCGGAGCACAGCTGGCAGCTGGCCTTGATGGCTATCTCGCTGGTGCGGTTTGCAGAGTCACCTGTCGACGTGAACAGGGTGATCCGCATGGTGCTGGTGCACGATATCGGGGAGATCGACGCTGGCGACACGCTGGTCTATGTGCAGGACGGGTGGGAAGAGCGGAAGGCCCGCGAACTCGCAGGGGTTCAGCGGGTGTTCGGCCTGCTTCCGGCAGGGGTGGGAGCGGAGTGCCTGGCGCTGTGGCAGGAGTTCGAAGACGCGGAGACTGCCGAGGCGAAATTTGCCCATGCGCTGGACAGATCCATGCCCATCCTGCTCAACCTCTCAAACAACGGACAAAGCTGGCGAGAGAACAACATCAATCACGCTCAGGTGGTGAAGCGCAACGGGCCACCCATCAAAGCAGGCTGTCCAGCCTTGTGGGTGTATCTCGAAGCTCGGCTTGAGGATGCTAAGCCGTTGGGTCTGTTTGGCAGTTAGGGTGTGTTGAGATCTTTAGAGCTAGTTTGCTCCTGACGCAAACCGCTCGGGATGACACTTCCTGGATGGATGCAGCGTAGACCAATCTTCGAAGGATCATTCAGGTTTCGCCTGAATCGAAAAGGGCACTCATGACCGTGTCGTTAGTGCCCTTGTTACAGAACGATAACTCGATGAACATCACAAATAGCGTTAGGGCCTGGGTGGAGGTGGAGGTTCAGTTCCCGGAACGGGAGGGCGGTTGCTGGGTGGAGGAATGGGATAAACGGCCATGCTGCGGTGGCCTGCGGCGTCAACGGAGCGGACGCCAAAGATCACATTGTCCTTCGAGATAGGGATGCTGATGTTGGTGACGTTGCCGACGGGTATGACGGTGGTCCAATCGGGCTGGATGGTGTCGCGATAGACGACCTCAAAGGTGGCGCTGGCGGGCATACCGGCTGGCTTCTCCCAGCGGAGGACGGTATTGGTGTCGTAGGGCGGGTTGAGGACAGCAACCTTCTGGGGGATGCCGGGGGCGGAGGCGAAGGTGGCGAGAGCGGCAGCGTTGAGGCGAGCGACGTTGGCCATGTAGTCGAAGTCGTCGTACTGGATGAGGTCGCCGTACTGGATACCATTTTCCATGCGGAGGTTCTGGTGCTGGTGGTTGAAGTTCTCGAGCCACTCGGTAAAGCGGACGGCGGCGAAGCCTTCGGTCGAGAAGCTGGTGTGATCGCCTCCACGGCCGAAGCGGTCGCGGCGGAAGATCATGACGGGGTGGAAGGCCTCGTCGTGGCGGATGGCCATGCTGTGGGCGCGACCGGGGATGGCGGCGGCGTGGTGGTCGGTGGGCAGGAAGTACGTGGCGTCGACGTCGACGATGGCGCGGGCGAGCTCGCGGGCGGGTGCGTCATTTTCTGCGCCGATGGTCTGAATCTGGCGAAGCTGCTCCAGGGTGGCAGGGCCGGGAACGCCTTCGGAGAAGACCCGGACGGCGGACTTATCGGCACCGGTGACGCCGGGTGTGGTGTCGCCGCCGACGATGTCGTTGTTGAGGACGGCTTCGAGGTCCCAGCCTTCAGATTTGGCCAGTTTGGCGAGGTGGCGGCTGCCGTTCAGGCCTTGTTCCTCACCGGCGACGGCTACGAAGATGATGGTGCTGGGGAATTTGAGCTTCGAGAGGACGCGGGCGCACTCGATGGATACGGCGGTGCCGCTGGCATCGTCATTGGCTCCGGGCGCGGCGGCGTGGGTGTCCTCGTTCGAGGAGTTACGGGAGTCGTAGTGGCCGGTGATGAGGACGCGGCGGGCGGCCTGCGACGGATCGGTGCCCTTGAGGACGGCGTAGATGTTCTGGAGGCGGGTGTCCTTGACGATGCGGGAGTTGGGACGGCCGGGCTCGGCGAAGTCGTCGCGCTTGACCTCGAGGCAGCCGCCGCAGGCATCGGAATAGCTCTGAAACTCGGAGAAGATCCAGTCGGCAGCGGCGTTGATGCCGGTGCCGGGAGGCAGGTCCTTATCCATGCTGGAGAGGGTGCTGCGATTGTTGAAGCTGACGAGCTTGGTGATGGTGGCCTTGATACGATCGGCCGAGACCTGCTGGAGAGCAGCGGCGATGGCAGGGTCGGCGGGAGCGGTCTGGACGGGGTGAGATGGCAGTGGTGCAGGTGGTTGAGCAGGCTGTTGAGCTGCCAATGGAGCGGCAAGAAAAAGGGCTGCCGCAAACGAAGTAAAACTATGAGTCCTGAAGGTCACGTTGTTCATCCTTATGGTGAAACCAAATGGAGCTACGGATCGTAAGACTTGGGTGTAGGTCGTATCTTCAATGGACGGGCAGATTCCCTAACAAGTTTCGAGGCTACGAGCGACCTGCGGCTATCATCCCATAGGGGCCGTTTAGACTAAAGTTCCTGAGGAGGGAATATGGCTGTTGTGTGTCCCGAGTGCGATAACCCGATTGTTGTGAATACGGACGATGTGGAAGAGGGCGAGACGGTTCAGTGCGATGAGTGCGGAACGGAGCTCGAGATCGTATCGGTCGATCCGCTGGAACTGGTGCCGGTCGATGTAGGTGGCTATGACGATGAGGATCACACGCGCATCGACGACGAGGATGAGGAGTAAGAGCAGGCGGCATCCATGCAATGTCCGCCAAGCTTTATACTTGTACTCATGATGCGTGTCTCTTCTTTCTGCCGACTTGCTGGAAACCTGGCCATTCTTGGCTGCTCCCTGGTGTTCACCGTAGATGCTGTCAGTGGGAGCAGTGCGGCTGCGCAGCGCGGCCCTGTCCAGCGAACGGTTCAGGGTAAAGTGACCGATAAGGGCGAAGCGGGCCTGAATGGCGCGGTAGTTTATTTGAAGGACGACCACACGTTGTCGGTCAAAAGCTTTATCTCGGAATCGGATGGCGGCTATCGCTTTGGCCAGCTCTCGGCAAATACGGACTATGAGCTCTGGGCAGAAATGAATGGCAAGAAGAGCCCGACCAAGACGATCAGCTCGTTCGACAGCAAGAATTCGTTCCAGATGAATTTGAAGATCGACACCGGCAAGTAACTGCTGGTAACGTCCGTCGAGCAGTTTGATGGTCGATGGCAGTTCCCCTTCTGGGAGCCGTTACCAAAGATCAAGTGATTGAAACGAAAGAATTTGCACGTAGATGGAACAATCGCCCCACCGGCATTTAAATAGCACCACCCGTGGAGCTTTATCCTCATGCGCAGCAATGTTCTTTCTCTCTTCCCAGCCGTCAAGAAACTTCCTGCGCTTCTGTTCAGCTTGTCGACGGGCGCCGCTCTTTGCTTCGGCTCCGTAGCTGCCCAGGCACAGACACCCAGTTACGCGGCCTTCCAGGCGACGCTTGGAGCCGCAGGCACCCTATCGCCGGATGGTGGGGCGATCTCATTTCCTCTGTTCCGGCGGGATCTGTCGCAGCTGACCATTTCGCTTGATGGTTCAACCTCGAGCCCGGCGATGCCGGAGTCGGTGGCGAATGGCTATATCGGTCTGCAGCAGGTTGGCAGCTCCGCTGGTGTGTACTTTGTTACTGGAGCGTTTCCTGCGCTGGCGTCCGAACTGCCTCTGCTTGAGTCGGCTTTGCAGGCCAGTAAGTTGCCCGTCACTGCGATCGTTAATGCGACGGCAGGTCTCTCGCAGCCCGTCGTGACGGTCCATGTGGAAGCAACGATGACGGAGAGCGACGCTGTACTGGCGGCGAATCTTGCGGGTGTCCTGTTGACGATTCATAGCCCGCAGGCGAATGTCCTCGTGCTGCCATTTCCCTCTCCCTTCGACCCTAATTCGATTCCGGCGAAGTTTGTGGACCTGATCGGCGACGGGCAGTTTACGCTGCTCGACGGGAATACCTTCCTGTTCAACCTTCCGCGTACGGATGCTGTGCCGATCACGATTGGCAACGGTATCCCTGCGATTCCGTCGCTTGGCGTCGGGCAGTCTATTTTCATCTCGGGTAACGGCTACAGCGTGATGAATGCGGAGTTGGCGTTGCGTGCGAACGAAGTGGCGAAGGTGTCGAGGATCCTGATTGATGCCGGCTTCACGCTTTCGGCGCAGAGCGACTACTTCGTCGATGATTCAAAGCGACTCACCTTCCTGCATGCCATTGTGATGGCAGGGGATGCCGCCACCTTCGAGCGTCAGGGCAAGGCGCTGGGTAAGGCGCTGAATCTCCTGAAGTAAACGGTTTGTGAGCGGACTTTGGCTTGCAACGCAGACCTGGGTGACCGGGTCTGCGTTTTCTTTTGTGCAGACTACAGCTTGAAGATGTGCTGAGCGTCCATGTTGGGGAGCACGAGTTGGTAGGCTCCTCCGATGAAGAGGACGTCGGCGGTCGGCGGAATCTTCGCTCGATCCTGTGCGCTCATGTTGTGGAGCTGCTCATCGTGTTTCGTTGGGGGCTTCGGGCCGCAGACGCCAAGGAAGCCCCAGACGGGCGTGACCAGCTCAGCCTTGGTGATCGAGGACATGGTGTTCCAGTAGTCGGTTACGGCGCTGCGAACGCGCATAAACTCCTGCGGACGACCGACGCCGCCATTGATGTTGCGATAGCGCTTGCGGAGGTCGGAGAAGCCGGGAACATTCATGCCGCCGATGGTCATCGCAGCCCACGGCGACCAGAAGGACGAGGCGATGCCGGTGTGTGGGTTAAAGAGCCCGTACTGCGTCCACTTATAGAGCTGTGTGCCTTTTTCCAGACGAATGTGGATAGGAGTTGGCCGCACGGTGAAGCTGCCGCGCTCCTCCGAGGATAGTTGATCAAAACGGAGGGATTGATTCAGTTCTACCGTGCTTGCTGCGGCCATCGTGCCTGAGTCCTTTTGCCGAAAAGGTGGGCGATCCAACAGCCATCATAGGCTGCAATGCAGGCAGATGACGATGAATTGCAGAGGAATGTTGCCGTAGGCCCGCGGCGGGTACTCGCGCGTGGAGCTGTCATGTTGGGGATGGAGGTTCCTGGAGCAGTGCGGGCACACAGTGGTTACCGATGCGTCGTGGGATTATGGTTCTTCCGTCTTTGTGGCTCATCGAATGAAATGAAATGGCTCAAAGCAAGAAAGAGATGGTATCCCGATGACGACCGAGCAGCTGGCAATCGATTCTGCACTTAGTTCCTGGAAGCTGGTTACAGGACGCGCTGACAGGACGTTCTCGAAGTTGAGCGAGGAGCAGCTCTTCAAAGAGATTGTTCGCGGAAGGAATCGGCCGATCTACATCTGGGGTCACATCACGGCAGTACACGATGCGCTGTTGACGATACTCGGGTTGGGCGAGCGGCTGCACCCGGAGCTTGATGCAATCTTCGTTACGGCTTCGGACAAGACGGTTGACATGGTGCCTTCGGGAGCGGTGCTTAAGGGTTATTGGGACGAGATCAACACCAGGCTGTATGTGGAGTTCAACCGGCTTTCGGCCGAGGATTGGCTGAAGCGGCATATGTCGATGTCGGATGAGGACTACGCGAAGGATCCGCTGCGCAATCGCCTCAGCGTTCTGCTGAGCCGGACGAACCACACGTCTTTTCACCTGGGCCAGGTCATTCTGGCGACGAACTAAGGGCGCCCGATGCCGAAGAAAGAACTGAAGCGCTGCAACTGGGCGGAGAACGATCCGCTCTACAGCAAATACCACGACGAAGAATGGGGCGTGCCGGAGCACGACAGCCGTGCGCTCTGGGAGATGCTGATGCTCGAAGGCTTCCAGGCGGGGCTCTCGTGGATCACTATCTTGCGCAAGCGCGAGGCCTTCCGTGCGGCGTTTCGGGGCTTCAAGCCGAAGGTTGTGGCGAAGTTTGGCGAAGACGACATTGAGCGCCTGATGCAGGATGCAGGGATCGTTCGAGCGCGCGCAAAGATCAACGCTACGATCAAAGGCGCACAGATCTATCTTGAAATGCAGGCTGCGGGTGAGGATTTTTCGGAGTTCGTGTGGAAGCTTGCGGGCGGCAAGGTCATTCGTCGTAAGGCTGGGGAGCCTGTGCCGGCGAAGACAGAGCTGTCCGAGGAGATCTCGGCTGTGCTGAAGAAGCGCGGCTTCAAGTTTGTCGGGCCGGTGATCGTCTATGCGTGGATGCAGGCGGTGGGCATCGTCGATGACCACGCTGCAGATTGCTTCCGGCACAAGGCGAAACGCTAGGCCTGCTGGAGGAGCGGCACGGGTTCGAGTGCAGGCACAGGTGCGATTGCTGCGGTGCGCGGGCGTTCGAGAATGCTGGCGAGTTTGCGGGTGAGCGGTTTTTCCAGCCAGCGGTAGGAGGCGAGCGCCGTGCCAGCCGAGGTTGCCAGGGCTGCGATGATGAAGACACTCGGCGCTGCAAAGTGAAGCTGCTTCCAAATTATGAAACAGGCAAAGAGCGGTAGCAGGTGGACGAGGTAGAGGCTGTACGAGGCGTTGCCGACGGCTTCCAGCCTTGGCATGCTGAGCGGGCTTCCGAAGATGCAGAGCGCGACAATGACGCCGTCGATGAGCCAGAAGCAGGCGTTCCACATAAGAGGAAGCGTGACCTGGTGCGCGACGAAGGCGAGGAAGGAACTGAGCGCGAGCAGCGGCAATGCAAAGGGCAGTCCGGGAAACTTCAGCGTGAAATCCAGGTGCCTGAGACGCAATGAGCCCAGCACAGCACCCAGGCCAAACAGCAGGATGACCGGATACGTGAGGAACTCGCCCACCGAGCGGGGATTGCTGCCGGAGAGGATCGGGAAGAAGATCGAGCCGACGCCGACAGCCGCTCCAAGTGTGCCCAGCAGGGCCAGTACGCGGAAGCGATGTGGAAGCAGCACAGTCGCAGTAAAGAGCGCGTAGAAGATCATCTCGTAGTTCAGCGTCCAGCCCATGGGCAGAACGGGCAGCAGGTTCGTGTGCGAGTTGACGTAGGGAACAAAGAACAAGGACTTGATGAGATGGCCCGGCGTAATCTCAAGCAACTTGCCCATACCGATGAGTGAGGCCGCGAGGCCGATCACGATGGTGAAAATCCAATACAGAGGAACGACGCGGACGATGCGGCGGATGGCAAAATCGAGTGCACGTCTCGCTGAGGAGTCTTCCGTCGCGTCTGCGGTGTAGGTCATGATGAAACCGCTGATGATGAAGAATATAGCTACGCCCTGAACGCCGAGAAAGAGGCCGAGGGAAGGAAGCTTGTCCGTGAGGCCGTGGTGGGCGGAGACGAGCGCAGCATGGTCGAAGACGACAAGGAGCGCAGCGAGCGCGCGAAGAGATTGAAGGGTGCGGATCTTGGGCAGGGACGCCATGGAAGTGCTCCATTGGGACAATTTGCTTCGTCGGAAGGATTGCATGAAGCCCGGAAGAGATAAGCCGAAGAAGGATTCTCGCCTCAAACAGCGGCCCATCGAGCAAGATATATCACCTTTGGTCACCTATTCGTAACTAAAATCGACACTCCGACGACTGAATGGACGAACAGATGGCGAATACAATAAAGAAGCGGCCTCAGTGCAGACCCTAGACCAATCCGACCGCTTCACCTTCCTGCATATCGACCTGAACAGTTTCTTCGCGTCGGTCGAGCAGGAGTTGCACCCGGAGTATCGCAACCGTCCGCTGGCGGTGGTGCCGACACTGGGCGATACGACGTGCTGCATCGCCGCGAGCTACGAGGCGAAGGCGTTGACGATCAAGACCGGAACACAGGTCGGTGAGGCGAAGCGGCTGTGCCCGGAGATCATCCTGGTGCAGGGAAACCACAATGTCTATGCGGAGTTCTCGCACAAGATTGCGGCGGCGGTGGAGCGCTGCTGCCCGGTAGCCCACACGCCGTCGATCGACGAGATGGTGTGCCAGTTGATTGGGCGCGAGCAGGAACCTCCACGGGCTCGCAAGATCGCGCTTGAGATCAAGCAGGCGATCAAGGACGACGTGGGGCAGACCCTGCGGTGCTCCATCGGCATGGCGCCGAATCGCTACCTCGCCAAGATTGCCAGTGACATGCAAAAGCCGGACGGGCTGATTGGCCTGCTGCCCTCGCAGTTGCCGAGGGCGGTCGCTCACCTGGAGCTGCGTGACCTGCCGGGCGTCGGCGCGAAGACCGAGGTTCGGCTGAACGCGAAGGGCATCACGACGATGGAGAGCCTGCTGGCACTCGATCGGCCGGGCATGCACAAGCTTTGGGACAGCGTCTGGGGCGACCGGCTCTATCACTGGCTGCGTGGTGCGGATACGGGCGACGATGGCGCGCCGGTTGACTCGGGCGTGCAGAAGTCGCTGGGCCACTCGCATGTGCTGGGGCCGGAGCACCGCAGCCAGGGCGGATCGTGGGCAGTGGCGCACAAGCTGCTCCACAAGGCGTCAATGCGACTGCGGATGGAGAAGTTCTACGCGGGGTCAATGGGCGTGACGATCCGCTATCAACTGACGCGGGAGCAGGCAGCGCGGATGAAGTCGAAGAAGCACTTCTCCGGCATCAAGCATTCGAGCTGGGGCATGGAGGCGCGTTTTCGCGACTGCCAGGACACGCTGACGCTGCTCTCGGTGCTGCGGAGCGTGTGGCAGCAAAGCCCGCAGGGCCCGGAGTTTGAGCGGCCATTTTTCGTTGGCGTCACGCTGCGGAACCTGATCCCGGAGAGTGAGTTTCAGGAGTCGCTGTTCGGCGACGAAGGCAATCGCGGCGAGTTGTCGGCCACGATGGACAAGCTCAATCTGAAGTACGGTCACACGACGCTGCACTTTGCGGGGATGTTGCCCGCACGGGACTCGGCACCGACACGGATCGCGTTCACGCAGATCCCGGTGCAGTACGGCGTTGACTATATGTGACACTCGTCACTTCGATTGATGACAGGCTGCACTGCCGCCAGTAGCGCGAGCGGCGCATGCTTCTGAATGTAAGCAGCAGATCTACTTCAGAGGAGCATGCGATGGCTACAACGGTACTGATGCAGGAACGAATTATGGCGCAGACGCAGGCAGTGCCCGCAGCGGTGGCGGTACTGGCCGGAGTCACCAAACGATATGACGCCAGCGTTGCGCTCGATCATCTTGAACTCAGTCTTCGGGCTGGCGAGGTCGTGGCGCTACTCGGCCCGAATGGCGCGGGCAAGTCAACAGCAGTGCGGTTGATGCTGGGGCTTACTGCGCCGACCGAGGGCACGGTGCGAATCTTTGGCTGCGACCCGCAGACGGCGACGACCCGCATGCGCGTGGGCGCAATGCTGCAGGTGGCGAGCGTGCCGAAGTCGCTGAAGGTGCGGGAGCATATCGACCTCTTCCGCAGCTACTATCCTGCGCCGCTCGCGTATGCGGAGGTGGTGCGCATCGCACAGCTTCAGGGGATTGAGGAGCGTATGTTCGAGCAGCTCAGCGGCGGTCAGCGGCAGCGATTGCTGTTCGGGCTTGCACTGTGTGGTGACCCCGACCTGGTGTTTCTCGACGAGCCTACTGTCGGGATGGATATCGAAGCGCGACGCGGCTTGTGGGTCCAGATACGGCTGCTCGCGGAGCGTGGCAAGACGGTCCTGCTGACGACACACTACCTCGAAGAGGCGGACGCGCTGGCAAGCCGAATCGTGGTCATCGACAAGGGGCGCATCGTGGCGGAGGGTACGCCGGCGGAGATCAAGAGTCGTGGAGCGGGGCGAACGATCCGCTGCACGACAGCGCTGTCTGAGGAGATGCTACGGACGCTGCCGAGCGTGACCGCAGTGGTCTTGCGCAACGGTGTAACGCAGGTGACAGCGATGCAGGCGGAGATCGTTGTTCGCGAGATGCTGCTGCGGGATGAATCGTTGAGCGGCCTTGAGATAACGAGTCCGGCACTCGAAGATGCCTTCCTGGCGCTTACCCATTCGGATCGTTCGGCGAACTAAAACTACCAGCACCAAGGAGGCTTTTCATGGCTACAGCATCTACGATTGTTCCCGCTCAGCGGACGGCTTCAGCGTTTCCGATCTATTGGAAAGAGACGAAGTATGAATTTCTGAAGCTGCTACGGACCCGCTCCTTCTCGTTGTCTGTCATTGGATTTCCCGTGATGTTTTACGTGCTCTTCGGCGTGGCAAACAAGCATGCGTATGAAGGAAGCGTAAGCATCGCCAAGCTCATGCTCGGCGGCTATGCGTGCTTCGGCATGGTCGGAGCGGCGCTGTTTGGAGTGGGCGTTGGCCTGGCGTTCGAACGGTCTCAGGGCTGGCTTGAACTGAAGCGTGCGAGTCCCATGCCGCCCATGGCGTATCTTCTTGCAAAGTGCCTGACGGCCATTGCATTTGGGCTGATCATCGTTACGATTCTGATCGCCATCGGAACGCTCTTCGCGAGTGTAACGCTGACCCCCGTCGAGGTGGCGAAGATGCTCGGGATAACCGTAGCCGGCTCCACGGTCTTCGCGAGCATGGGACTTCTGCTCGCACTGATCGTTCCTGCTAATGCCGCACCCGGCGTGGTCAACCTGATCTATTTGCCGATGTCGTTCGCCAGTGGACTTTGGATCCCGCTGCAATTTCTGCCGCACTTTGTACAGAAGATTGCGCCCTTTCTTCCGACGTATCATCTGTCGCAATTAATGCTGAGCGTCTTCGGCTATCGCGACCAGATGTCGCTGGCTACCCACTGGAGTGGGCTCGCCGGGTTTGTCTTCGTCATGCTGGGGGCAAGTTGGGCCGTCTTCCATCGTATGGAGAATGACTGAACGGGCGCGGTACACTTGCATCCTCACGCTATGAATCGAGACGCTACCAAATCGAGCGATGTCTGCATGCCGGACGATCGGAACAAGAATAGCCGGAGCGAGAACAGCCGGACGTGGAACTACATCTGGCTCGCCTACTCCGGCTTCTACTTCATCGAGCCGGTCCTTCGCCGCGACCTTCGATACTGGATCGAGACGCTATGTATCTATAGTGTGTTTCTCGCGATCTACGTAGGAATCAACAAGGCGGTCGGGCTTCGCAAGCAACTCGCCATGGTTGCGGTCCTCTTCGTACTTGGCGTTGTTGATTATCCGCGAAATGAAGGAGCCTCAAGCTTCTTTATCTATGTCGCTGGATTTCTGCCTTTCTTTCTAACTTCATTGTCCTGGGTTGTGGGCCTGGTGCTTGCCGATTGCGCGGCGCTCTGTGGCGAGAGCGTGTGGCTCATCTATCGCTACCATAGCCACAGTGATCTAAGTCGTCCGATCAATCTGGCGATCAGTGCGTTCTTTGTTCTCGTCGTCGGTATCAGCAACTTTGTCGTGGCGCAGCAGAAGCGCGCAGATGACAAATTACGCCGTGCCGAGCGTGAGATCGTGCAGCTTGCTGCTGTCGCCGAACGGGAACGAATCGCACGCGATCTGCACGATGTGCTGGGTCATACGCTGTCCGTGATCGTACTGAAAGCAGAGCTCGCAGGGCGTTTGATGGAGCGCGATCCGCAACGTGCCGCAGCGGAGATTGCCGACGTGGAACGCACGGCGCGGACCGCATTGACCGAGGTCCGCGAAGCGATTGGCGGCTACCGGACGCAGGGACTTGCGGCGGAGATGGGCATAGCGCGGCGTACGCTCGATGCGGCGGGCGTGGTCCTGACGCTCGAGGCGATTGAGGCTTCTCAGACGGCCCCGACGCTTGGCGAGGAGTTGCAAACGGTCCTCTCACTCACGTTGCGCGAGGCGGTGACGAACATCGTGCGCCATGCTCATGCGACACATTGCCGGGTCAGCTTTACCACGGCCGATGGCCAGCATGCTCTCGTCATCGAAGACGATGGAACGCATACTGCGCCGCGCGAAGGGAATGGCCTGCGTGGCATGCGGGAGCGTGTGCAGCGGATCGGCGGAAGCTTTCTGCTCGATACAAGTCGAGGAACGAAGTTGCGCATTGCGGTGCCAGTGAGTGCAGGTGAAGAAGCATGAGTGCCATTCGTGTTGTCCTCGCGGAGGATCAGGCCATGGTGCTTGGAGCGTTAGCGGCGCTGCTCGATCTGGAGGCCGACATCACGGTCGTCGCACGTGCAGCGAACGGTCGCGAGGCGCTTGAGTTTGTGCGCTCCCACGCGCCAGATGTGCTGGTCACAGATATCGAAATGCCGAAGATGACTGGCCTGGAGCTTGCAGCGGAGCTTTGCCGCAGTCATCCGAAGACGCGGACAATCATCCTGACGACCTTTGCGCGACCGGGATATCTTCGGCGTGCCATGGATGCCGGAGCACGTGGTTACCTCCTGAAGGATCGGCCTTCGGCGGAGCTTGCGGATGCGGTGCGGCGCGTTCACCAGGGGTTGCGTGTCGTCGATCCGGCGCTGGCTGCCGAAGCATGGAGCGTTGAAGCGGACCCGCTAACGAACAGGGAGCGTCAGATCCTGCAGCGCGCAGGCGATGGCCGCACGAGCACCGAGATCGCCGTGGAACTTCACCTCTCGGAGGGGACAATCCGGAACTACCTGTCGGAGATCATTGCCAAACTTGGCGCGGCGAACCGTGTGGATGCAGCTCGGATCGCCCGGGCCAAGGGGTGGCTCTAAGCATTAACTGCACTACATGAAAACGAAGGAAATTCCTGTTCGATGATCGTCCATCCTGCATCCCACTGCAGGAGGAGATTTACCCCATGCACATCCTGGCCCATCGATCCATCGTTCGTGCCTCCGCCCTATGCGGAGTTTTCATGCTTACTGCGCTCGGCTGCAACAAGAAGGCCGACAATACTTCAAACTTCACAAGTGCTATCAACACGTACTACAACGCCCACCCGGCGTGCCTGTGGAACGATGAGATCAAGTTCCCGCTGCAGGTTGCGACATCGGATGCAAGCAAGACGGCGCCTTACGACGCGCTCGTCGATCAGGGGCTACTCGCCCGTACGACCGTTGAGAAGAAGAAGCTGATCGTGCTGAGCCAGCAGGCAAATAACTACGATCTTTCAGACAAGGGTCGCTCGGCCTGGACCGCCGATGCCTCGCAGCCGGGCTTCGGCAACTTCTGCTACGGCCATCGCAAGGTGAGCAACATCGTCAGCAGTACGCCGACGACCGATCAGCCGGGTGCGACGACGCAGATCAGCTACCAATTCACCTTCTCGGACGCGCCGGGCTGGGCCTCTGCCGCCGAGACGCAGAACGCATTTCCGCAGCTTCATACCGATCTCGCCGGTCCGCAGACGGGGCAGGCTACGCTCGCGAACACGACGAACGGATGGCAGGTTTCGAGCACTCCCGATAGCGGCCACCACTCGGCGCCTGCAACGGCGGCAGACGGCAAGGTCGTTCAGTAACGCTCTTTGGAAACAAAGATGGCCGGGAGATATTCTCCCGGCCATCTTGCTTGTTGAGGTTTGTGATTACTGTGAGTCATCCTCGGGGCCCGTTGCTGCGGCCATGGCCGCGGCGAAGCTCTTCATCTCGTACTCGTACGGCGGCGTATTGCCGGCGAGGTAGCGGGTGAAGTAGTCCCAGCGGCGGCGAGTCATGTACTGCGATGCCTCCCCGTAGCCGTGCGCAGAGTTTGGAATCATCAGCAGGTCAAAGTCCTTGTTGGCCTTGATCAGCGCGTCCACAACGATGAGGGTATTGTTTGGCGGAACGTTGTCGTCAAATGTGCCGTGCGCGAGCAGCAGGTGACCCTTCAGGTTCTTCGCGTAGTTCTGGTTGGCCTGGCTGTCGTAGTTGCTGGTTCCGTCAGCGTTCTTTATCTCCAGACCAGCCCACTTCTCTGCCCAGTCATCCTCGTACTCGCGGTTGTCGTGATTGCCGCTCTCGGCGATCCCGACCTTGAAGAAGTCAGGAAAGTGAAACATCGCAGAAGCTGTCGCATTGCCGCCGCCCGAGTGGCCGTAGATGCCTGCACGGTCGAGATCGATGAAGGGATACTTCGCCGCGAGATCCTTCATACCGGCGATCTGATCGGGGATGGTGTCGTCGCCAAGATCGCCGAAGTAGAACTCGTGGAAGGCTTTCGAGCGCCACGGTGTGCCCATACCGTCGATGCACACAACGATGAAGCCTAGCTCCGCGAGCGCCTGATGATCACCATGCGCTGCGCTGAAGCCGCGCCCACCGCAGGAGCCCGTCTGTGGTCCGGGGTAGACATTGTTCACAATCGGGTACTTCGCAGCAGGATCAAGCTTTGTCGGCTTGAACATGTAACCGTAGAGGTCCGTTGTTCCATCACGCCCCTTGACGATGATCGAAACTGGGGGAACCCAACCGGCAGCAAGGAGTTTAGTGATGTCCTGCCGCGCCACTTCTGCAGCGATCTTGCCCCTGAAATCCCGAACGACGGTGGTCTGCGGCTGCGTGGCGGTCGAATAGACGTCGACAAAGTAGCGCCCATCGTCCGATGGCGTGACCGAGTGATCCGCATTCTCCGGCGTCAGCAGCTTCATGCCTTTTCCGTCGAAGCGGATGCTGTAGTAGTAGGAGAAGTAGGGGTCGCTGCCCTTCTCCTTGCCCACTGCGAGGAAGTAGATAACGCGGGCCTTTTCATCGATGTGAAGCACCTGCGTCACGTTGCCGTCGCCATGCGTGATCTGGCTCTTCAGCTGGCCGGTCGTCAGGTCGTACAGGTAAAGTTGGCCCCAGTTGTCGCGCTCCGAGAACCAGAGAATCTCGTTCGACTTTGGCAGATACTTCCAGTTCACCTTGCCGTTGCCGCTCTCGTAGAACTTCGGCGTGGTCTCGCCCATCACCTCGCGAATCTCGCCGGTCGCAGCATCTGCGACACGCAGCCACTCCTGCTTGTGATCGCGTGAGGTGGAGACGAAGGCGAGGTGCTTGGCATCATCGCTCCACTGCACATCGTCCCATCCGCTACCGCCACGGCAGCTGATGTCGTCGCACAGGGTAGACCGGTGCTGGTCCGGTGGCATCTTCAGCCGGATCACCTTCGGTGTGTCGACATCGATGATGACGCGCTCGATCATCGTGACATCCTTATCGCCAACGAGCGGATACTTCCAGGCCTTCAGCGTGGGGTGCCCGTTGTTCGTGCTGACAAGGTACATATCGCCGGTCTTGCGCTGATCCTGCTGGAAGGTAGCGATGTGCTTTGAATCGGGCGACCAGACGAGGATCGGATTGTCGCTGTGCGTCCAGCCTGCATTGTCCGTCGCGTAGCCGTAGTCCTTCTCACCATCGGTGGTGAGCTGCGTCTCTTTGCTGGTGGCGAGGTCACGCAACCAGAGGTTGTTATCGCGAATGAAGGCGCCCTTGGTTTTGTCGGGCGAGATATCGAGCGCGTTCTTCGGCTTGCCACGGCCCCGCGGAGTAGCCGCGGGATCGGTGATGCTGTTACAGGTACCGACACCGGAGAGGTCGCAGCGGTATTGTCCACTCTTGACGGTTACGGTGACGGTCTGGCCGGCGAGCGAAAGATCGGAGATTGCCAGATGATGCGGATCGAAGGTCACCGGTCTGCTGGTGGGCTGCGCTGTTGTGAGCGCTGCAGCTAATTTTGTGTGATCAAACGCTGGTGCTCGCACGCCTTTGACCGGATCAACGACGGTGATGGTGACGCGATCCGCAGCGGAGTCCTTAAACCAGAAGCGACCATCCGGAAGCCAGGTCGGGTTGCTGACCGTATGGTAGACAAGGGGGTTCACGTTGTAAGACATAAACTTCTCTGCCTGTGCATAATCCTCATTCGTCAGTTGTTTTCCTGCCTGGGCCGCACCGCTGAGTGATGTAAGGCATGATGCTACGAGGGCCGCCACTGCTAAACCTTTGTGCACAAACATTCTTCGTCTCCATTGCTACGTGGTCAGACAATCTGTCTACTTCGGCGTGAGGCCAGTCTAGCAGCCCGCTTCATTCGCTGGCATCTGTGCTGCGATTCAGCTTCCAGACCACCTGGCGCAGAATTCCTGTCCATACCGCCGCATCGCGCGGGTCGAGTACCATCCTGCGGGTGAGCCTGCGAAGCTGTGCAGGATCACAGTTAGCTGGGTGACGTCGGCTGTAGCCGGTACGCTCGAGCACCTCCGTAAGCAGGGTGGTGAGCCGCTCAAGATCGCCTGCGGTGGGTTGTTGGGCAATCGCTTGAGCGGACGTGCTCGCGTCGCGAACAAGCTCGAAGAGGCAGACCGCCGCAGCCTGACCAAGGTTCATCGATGGATGCCGCGTGCCCTCCCTCCGATGCATGGGAATCGTCATCAGCCAGTTGCAATGGCTCAACTCCTCGTTCGAGAGACCTGTCTTCTCCGAGCCGAAGAGAAGTGCAATGCGTGCGTCAGGAGTGGCCAGTGCAGCACGGAGCAACGATGCCGCATGGGGTAGCTCATGGAGGGGATGGTCGAGGTCGCGCTCGCCGACGGCGGTGGTCCCGGCCACCAGGCTACAGTCCGCAACAGCTTCAGCAACACTAGCGAACTCCCGTGCCGCAGCAATCACCTCAGACGCATCGACTGCAGAGCGGGCATCCTGAAAGGCAACCGTGTACTCATTTACGATTCGCAGATCGCGAAAGCCAAAGTCGTGCATCGCTCTTGCGACGGCACCGATGTTATTTGGATTGCGGGCACGGATAAGGACGACAGCGACGCGATCCAGTTGATCCTGTGTAAGCATGCAGCTTCATTCTAGGCTGCGGGCGGCTTCGTTCCCCAAGCAATGCAGACGTGAGCGGCAAGAAAGAAGGGCTGCCACGTTCATGGCAGCCCTTCTTATTAACACTGTGTTGACGTACTACTTCCTCTCGCCGCGCGGTTCGGGATGAGTATTCTCGTTATGCTTCTGGTTGTTGATCTGGCGGCTGTTGTTGTTCTGCTCGCGATTGACCTGCTGTTTCTGCTGCTGATTCAGAGCGCCGCCGTTCGCTGTGCGATCGTTATGCACCTGCTGGGCGACGTTCGCCTGGCGCTGGTTCGTGCGACCTGCCTCGCCGGCAGTCGTCTGACCGCTGCGGAGACCATTGGCTGTCCGCTGCTGTTGATTAGCCTCACGGTTATCGACTGCGTTAGGTGCAATCGTGTTGCCGTTATGGTTCTCGTTGTAGATCTGCCGGCTCGCCCCGTTCTGCTCCTTATTGACCTGCTGACGCTCCTGGCCGGTAAGCGTGCCGCCGTTTGCCGCACGATCGTTTTTCACCTGGCTGTCGATGTTCGACTGGCGCTGATCGGCGCGCGCCGCTTCACCGGAGGTCATCTGCCCACTGCGCAAACCATTCGCTACGCGTTGGTCCTGGTTGGCAGCACGCTGGTTCGGCTGGTAAGCCTTGCCTGCGGTGCGATCAGCCGCGGAGATAGGCTGCGCCTGTGCATGCTGCTGCGCCACCTGGTGATAGGAGTTAGGATTTGCAGCGGCCATCGTCGCCGGTCGTCCCTGGTTCACTGAGGCGAGCTGTCCACGATCCTGGCTGGCAAAGGTCTGGTGCGACATCTGGTTCGCCGTAGGCTGGAAGTGGTGCTCGTTCGCGAACTGCGACTCCTGCGGGCTGGCCTGGCGAACGACGCCACCCGGTCCATTGAAGCTGGTGTGATTGTTGTTGATGATGGTGTTCTGCTGCACGATCGTGGTGTTGCGATAGACGTTCGTGACGTGGACACTGCCGAAGTTATTGACAGCGCCATTGTAGGCAAACGCTCCGCCACGCCATTCGCCACCGGCGAAGCCGATCCCGCCGAAGCCGAAGCCGTAATTCACACCGCCGTAGAAGCCGACGTGCGGGCCCCAGTAGCCTCCATGCCAGCCATAAGAGCCGCCCGCAAATCCCCAATAGCCAGGCGTCCACAGGACACCGACCGACGGCGGCTGCACCCAGACTCCGGGGACCCAGTAGTAGCCAGCCTCGCCGTAGGCCCAGTAGCCAGGCGTCCACAGGTAGCCGGGCGCAGGAAGCGGCGGTTGCACGTATATGGGCAACGCGGGTGGCGCAATATTGACCGAGATGCCGATAAACACACCGGCAAAGGAGGCGAGCGGGGAGAGTGCAAGTGCCGCGGCGATAGCAAGTTTGCGAATTGGGTTGAGTTTCATAATCGTCCTTAGATCGTGCTTGTATGTAATTGCAATCCGTGGAGTTTAGCTCCTTCGATTGTCTGCTCGCTTCATACCAACACAGGCTCAACAGGTAAGTTCCGAATTCGAGCAATTTTCTCCAGCCAACCTCGTGTCTTTTTGCTGCACCCTACAAAATGAAGTATGAGGAGTGAGCTATGAATGGTGACCAGGTAAAGGGCGTTTTGCAGAAGATCGGTGGCCGAATCGAGGAGGCTGCAGGCACGTTGGTTGGCGACGAAGGGCTCAAGATCGCCGGCAAGGAAGATCAGCTTAAAGGAGGTGCTCGCGAAGCATGGGGCAACGTGAAAGATGCGGGCAACAACTTGATCGATCAGGCACGCGCTTCGAAGGCCGATGCTGAGTTAAAGTCAGAGCGGGCACGGGCATTTGACCAGGAGCACGAGATCAAGGTCGAGCACGAGTAAGTCTCCAATATCTTGAATAGCCCAGAGCGCAGTTGTGAATCCGCCGCTCTGGGCTATTCGTCGTTTAAGGCTTGGGTGTGAAGTCGCGCAACTCCTCGACCGTCTTCGCATCGAGTTGAAGCAGCATCGCAACGACAAGATCAACTGTCTGGTCGAAGTCTTTGCGATTGACAATGCCGTTATGAGCATGTGTGTAGCGGATCGGGACGACGAGATTGACCGTAGGTGCGCCCCCTGCGGCGGTCTGCAACTCGGCCGAGTCATCCCCATAGCCCTGCACAACGTCTGTTTGCAGTGGAAGCGACTTGTCCGCTGCTGTCTTGCGCACAAAGGCAACCATCTTACGGTTGGCAATTGTGCTCGAGTCGTAGAGGAAGAGGCCGGGTCCGGCACCCTGCTTCGCCTGCGTCTCCTCAGGATGACCGCCGAAGGTATCGCCCGCAATGCCGCCCTCGATCGCGATGCCGATATCCGGTTTCACGGCCTGTGCTGCGGTTCGCGCCCCTCGTAGCCCAACCTCCTCCTGCGTCGTAGCGACATAGAAGAGCTGATTCGCATGGGGCAGCGAAGCAGTGCGACGCATCGCCTCGCAGAGTACAGCGAGCCCGATCCGGTCGTCCCACGCCTTGGCAAGATAGTTGCCGGTGCCATTGAGGTTGAGGAACGGTGAATCAGGAACGACAGGATCGCCAGCGGAGATGCCCAGCGCCGCAACTGCCTGCGCGTCCTTCGCCCCCACATCGAGGTACATCTGATCGCGCGAGAAGACGCGCGTCCGCTCCTCCGCCGGAACCACGTGAATATCCCGAATCCCGGTGACGGCGTGCACCGGCCCCTTGCTGCCGATGATGATCCAACGCTGATCGACCAGCGCCTGATCGAGCCAGCCGCCGAGCATCTGCATGGTCAGAAAGCCATTCGGCGTAACCCGCCGGATCATGCCGCCAAGCTCATCCATATGGGCGTCGATCATGATGCGCGGGCCGGTCGCTCCCTGCTGCGCGACAAGGGAACCCATGCCGTCATAGCGGATCGGCACGGTCACAAATGGCTTCAACTCAGCGGCCATCAGGGCACGAACCGGCTCCTCAAATCCCGGCGGCCCTGGCGCATCGGCGAGACGCTGCAGCAACTGCTCGGTACGGTCAGGCTGCTGGGCTGGCGCGAGGATAGGGCCGATCAAAAGGAACAGAAGAAGAAATGTGGGCTTCATGGGTCGGAGTGTATCAAGAGCGGTCACTCAGACTCACACACAAGCCCACAGAACACCGAAGTCAGGCGAGTTGCTCTTCGATCGAACGTGTCCTCGGCGTCTCCACATCGCCCGTATGTTTCGTCGTGACGGTCTCGATCAGCATGATCCAGCACTCCTGCTCAGCGATCGGATTGTGCATCGTGCCCCGTGGAACCACGCAGAAGTCTCCGGCGTTCAGCCTGACATCGGGCTGGCCCTCAATCTGGATTCGCATGGATCCCCGGATCACCTGAAAGAGCTCATCCTCATCCACATGCTTATGCCAGGTAAACTCGCCGATCAGTTTCGCCACCTTGACGTATTGATCGTTGACGCGACCGACAACCTTTGGCGACCAGTGATCGATCAGCCCCTCCAGGGCGGTGTTCAAATTGACCGAAGCAATCATATTTCCTCGTCTCGTTATCTTACGACTCCGAAAGAGCTGAGGCCTGTTCCTCTAAACTAGGTTTGGCCATGGCAGATAACTTCGCACAGACTCTAAAAGCGCAGGTGGACATCGTCCGCATCATCGGCGACTACGTGCGGCTGAAGAAGAGCGGCGCGCAGAACTACACCGGCCTGTGTCCCTTCCACAAAGAGAAAACCGGCTCCTTTTCGGTCAACGCCGCCCACGGCTACTTCTACTGCTTCGGCTGCCACGAAAAGGGGGACGTCTTCACCTTCGTGATGAAGCTTGAGAACGTCAGCTTCCCCGAGGCCGTCCGCTCGGTCGCCACCAAAGCAGGCGTAGCGATGCCGAAGCGCGAGTTCAGCTCGCCCGAAGAGGCCCGCGAAGCCGGTCTACGCGGCCAACTCATCAACATCCACGAGGCGGCAACCCAGTACTTCGAGGCGCAGCTCAAGTCGCCCGAGGCGGCTCGCGCCCGCGAGTACCTGACCGGTCGCCAGATCGCCCCCGAGACTGTCGCCAAGTTCCGAATGGGCTACGCGCCCGACGACTTCAACGACATGCGTGACCGCCTCAAGGCCCACTTCTCGGAGGAGGTGATGCGCGCCAGCGGTCTATTCAGCTCCAAGGAGCAGGCCGATGGCTCCGGCGGTCCCATGTACGCCCGCTTCCGCAAGCGAATTACCTTTCCCATCGCGAACGAGCAGGGCAAGGTGATCGCTTTCACCGCCCGCGCGCTCGACTCTGACGAGAAGTCCGGCCCGAAGTACATGAACTCCCCCGAGACTCCGCTCTACTCCAAGGGTCAGGTGCTCTTCAATCTCGACAAGGCCAAGGCCGACATGCGTACGCTCGACTTCGCCCTGCTGGTCGAGGGCCAGATGGACTGCATCTCGGTCTACATGGCCGGGGTCAAGAACGTCCTCGCCACCTCGGGCACGGCGTTCACGGAGATGCAGGTGCGCCTCCTTAGCCGCTTCACCAAGCAGGTCATCGTCAACTTCGACCCCGACACCGCAGGGGCCAACGCCGCTGAAAAATCCATCGCGATGCTCACAGAGGAGGACTTCACCGTCAAAGTTGTCGCCCTTGAAGGCGGTCTCGATCCCGACCGTTACGTCCGCGAGCACGGCATCAAGGCGTACATGGCAGCCCTCCGCGGTGCCCAGCGCCACTCCGATTACCTCATCGAGCGCGCCCGGCAGATGTTCCCCTCGCGCTCGCCCGACGCCAAGGTAAAAGCCCTCAACTTCCTGCTGCCGCACATCCGCCGCATGCCGAATCGCATCCATCGCGACGAGTTTGCCGCCGACGCCGCCCAGAAGCTCGGCATCGACTCTTCCGTCATGCGCGAGGAGCTGAAGCAGGCGGCGGCGCAGCGCAAGGAGAGCGTCCGCTCCCACAGCCACGAACCTGCTACCGAAACAGAGCGCATCCTGCTCCGCGCACTGGTTCTGCCCGAGTCCGATCCTGCCCGCACGATGGCAGCCGACCAGTTGCTCCAGCACCCCGAGTGGTACGAGAGCCTGCCTACCGCCACGCTGCTCGAAGCACTGTCGAACGCCCCTGCTCCGGAAAATCCTCTCGACATCGCCCAGGATCAAGAAAGCCGGGCCACGCTCGCTCGCGTTCTGATGCACGCCGACGAGCCCGGCGACGGCGAGCAGCTCACCATGCCGGAGCGCGTCGAAAACGCGCTACACACCCTGGAGCATCGCCGGCTCGAGCGTCGCCAGCGAGAACTGCGGACCATGATCGCCGAAGCCGACCGCCGGAACGATCAGGAGATGCTCGCCCAACTCACGACCGAGAAACTGCAGATCGACCGCGCACTCCGCCTCCACTAGGCGGTGGAGGGGCGAGCCGTTCCCGAACTGGGCCAGTCGAATGCATCTCACACGGTAGAATCACTTAGACGGTACTCGCAGGAGAGACTGCACACCCCTGATGGCTGGCTTTACACGCATTCTTAAGAACCTGGGCGCTATGTTTACGGGACGCCTGCTGACGGTTATTCAGCAGGTCATCGTGCCTCCGATCTTTATCGCACGCTACTCGACCTCGGGATTCGGGGAATGGGGCGTCCTTTCGGGCGCGGTCGCCGCCATCGGGATGCTCAACTTCGGCGTGCAAACCTATATGAATCAGGATCTTGCCGTCCGCTACAACCGCGGCGACATGGAGGACTACCAGGTCCGGCAATCGACCGCCCTGCGCCTTCTGCTTGGCATCATCCTAAGCGCAATGGTGGTCTGCCTCGTCGTATTCGCGCTGCCGCTCGATAGCTATCTCAGGCTGGATATCGGTCGTCGCGCCACGCAACTGGCGGCATACCTCCTCGCCTGCCAGGTCTTGTTGAACATCCTCTACGGGTACCTCACCGGCCTCTTTATGGGAGTAGCGCTGGCGCATCGCGGCGCCCATTGGGGTAACTTCCAGACGCTGCTGACCTCCCTCAGCCTGTTGGCCTGCGTTTCGCTCAAGCTGCCTTTTCCCATCCTGGCCGGTGTTCAGGTCATCACGATGCTGATCTCGATCGTCTGTGTGCTGGTCGACATCCGCCGCATCGCTCCTTCACTCTTCCCCCACATCCGCTACTGGGATCAAGCAGCCGTCGCAGCCATCCTCAAGCCGAGCGGCTACTTCGGCCTGATCACCATAGCCAACTTCCTGACCTATCAGGCTCCATTGATCGTCCTTCAGCGCTCCCTCGGGCCGGTAGCCGTAGCCGGATTCATCGTCATGCGGCTTGTCTTCTCCATGTGTCGGCAAATTCTCGCAATGTTCACGCAATCGATGGGCGCTGAGATCACGACGCTCTTCGGTCGCAGCGACTGGCCCGCGCTGGTCCTGCTCTACGACTACTCCGAGCGCTTCATCTTCTTCCTCATCCCGCTCGTCAACACCGGCGTGCTGATGATCTCGCCCGTGCTCATCACCGTCTGGATGCACAAGAAGGCCGAGCTCTTTTCTCCTTATCCCTACATGCTCGCCGCCGCAATCTCGATGGTCATCAGCCTCAAGGAACACAAATTCCAGTTCCAGTTCTCGACCAATACTCATGAAGAACTATCGAAGATCATGCTCGGCAGCTACATCGTCATGACCGTACTCTCGCTGCTGCTCGTGCCGCGCGCCGGCGTCACAGGCTTCCTGTGGATCTGGCTCTCCGCCGAGGTCTTCCAGATGATCTTCATCATGCGCCTCAACATCAAGCTCTTCGCCGCCATCGAACCCCTCGAGCTCACCTTCCTGCGCAGGCTGATCGCGATCTGCGTACCAGCTCTCCTGATCGCCCTCCTGCTGCTTCAAAAGACAGCTACATTCCATCTCATCTGGCAGGTGGTCATCGCCGTAAGCGCTGGAGGCGTGATCGCCGCCATCGCCTGGCAACTCTTCGGCGTTCGTGACGTCATCCGCAGGATTATGAGTCAGTTTTCCGGCAGATTCGCTACTCCCGAACCGGGGAAGATCTAGCACTGCATCGCGAGCACCCAATGTTCATGGTGGTCTGGAGCGGCTTGAGTCTTTTCGATGTAGAGAACGTCTAAACATATGATATTCTGTGGTTCGCTGGGGACGTGTGCCTTCGAATACCCCGACCCATCCGAGGTCATCGGGTTTGCCACCGCGGTTTAGCCGCAAGTTATCCCCAACGATCCCGTAACAACCCAGGAATAGCTCCGCCTCACACGAGCTGTACTATTCCGCAAAATTACTCCAAGCAGGAGCGCGTTCCGCCGTGGCTGAAGACATAGACAAGTACGAAGACGACATAGATAAGCTGATCGATACCGGCAAGGAAAAGGGATACCTCACCTATGGCGAGGTCAATGACCTTCTGCCCGGTGACATCACCACCCCGGACGACCTCGACGACCTGATGACTACGATCAATACCCAGGGTATTGACGTCCTGTCAGGCGAGTCGAAGTTCGGCAGCGATCGAGACAAGTACGAGCCAGAGGCAGGTGAGGAGTCCGACGACGTCGAACTCGATCTCTCCCCCGGCACCCTCGAAAAGACCAACGACCCCGTCCGCATGTACCTCCGCGAGATGGGTACCGTCCCGCTCCTCACCCGTGAGGGCGAAGTAGAGATTGCCAAGCGCATCGAGCGCGGCCAGATCCGCGTCATGAAGGCCATCTCCCGATCGCCTATCGTGATCCGCGAGATTGTCGGCCTCGGCGAAGACCTGCGTCGCGGCGTCCGCAATATTAAGGAAGTGGTCACCTTCGACGAGGAAGAACTCACCGAAGAGATCCTTCAGTCCCGCGTCCGCGCCACCGTCAGCCGCATCGACGTCATCGTCAAGCACCAGAAGAAGCTGACTGCTCTCGATGAAAAGTACGAGGCACCGCAGGGCAAGGATTCGAAGGCCAAGGCTAAGGACCAGCGCAAGACCCGCTGGCTCATGGGCCGTGAGCACGTCTACATCAATCGCGTCATCCGCGAACTGAAGTACACGAACGCCGAGAAGAAGCGCCTGCTCGACAAGGTCAACAAGACTGTCGACGCCATGCGCACTCTTGAGCGCCAGATCAAGGCTCTCGACGTCAAGCACGAGGCCAGCAAGAGCGAGGAGCTCCGCAAGGAGTACAAGCGCCAGCAGAAGAACTGCCGCGTCGATCTCGAGCGCGTCGAAACCGATGCCGGTATCTCTATCGTCGATCTCAAGCGCACCCAGCGCGAGATGATCCAGGGCGATATGGACGCCGAAAAGGCCAAGCGCGAGCTGATCGAAGCCAATCTTCGCCTCGTCGTCTCGATCGCGAAGAAGTACACCAATCGCGGTCTCCAGTTCCTCGACCTGATCCAGGAAGGCAACATCGGCCTGATGAAGGCCGTCGACAAGTTCGAGTACCGTCGTGGCTACAAGTTCTCGACGTACGCGACCTGGTGGATTCGTCAGGCCATTACGCGAGCGATCGCCGACCAGGCCCGCACCATCCGCATCCCGGTCCACATGATCGAGACGATCAACAAGCTGATTCGCACCTCACGTCAGCTCGTGCAGGAGTTGGGCCGTGAAGCCTCCTCCGAAGAGATCGCCCGGCGCATGGATATTCCGGTCGCAAAGGTCCGGAAGGTCCTCAAGATTGCCCAGGAGCCTATCTCCCTCGAAACGCCAATCGGCGAAGAGGAAGACTCGCACCTCGGCGACTTCATCGAAGATCGTATGGCAGTCAGCCCGTCCGATGCCGTCATTTCGGTTAATCTGAAGGAGTACACCTCGCAGGTTCTCCGCACCCTGACGCCGCGCGAAGAGCGTGTCATCAAGATGCGCTTCGGCCTCGAAGATGGCTCCGAACACACGCTTGAAGAGGTAGGCCAGAGCTTTCAGGTGACGCGTGAGCGCATCCGGCAGATCGAGGCCAAGGCCCTCCGCAAGCTCCGTCACCCAAGCCGCAGCCGCAAGCTGAAGGCCTTCGTAGACGGCGTCAAAGAGATGTAAGTACCTATGCTTTCAAGGAATAGGCCACGCTTCCAAAGCGTGGCCCATTCCTTTTGTAACCAGCTGTCGTGAGATACTTGGGCGAACTTCCTGTAACGCTCCTCTATGACTCCAGCAAACCCAGCGCGCCTCCGTAAGATCGTTGTTCTGTACGCACTGCTCATGATCCTTTGCGGCATCGGGTATGCCAAGTACGACAACTACCAGTTGGATGGCGATGCGGTCTCCTTCATGGATATCGCCGACGCGATCCACACCCACAACTGGCCTGTCGCCATCAATGGCTACTGGAACCCTGCCTATGCAGCGACCCTCGCCGTAGGCCAGATCGTCGCGCATCCTTCGCGCTGGAACGAGCTGCAGACTTACTTCTGGGTCAATTTCTTCATCTTCGTCGCTTGCATTGGAGCCAGCCTCTACCTCGTTCTGTCGCTCCTGCGCGTTCGCGAGAAGTTCGTTACGGATGCAGATTCACTCCCTGCCTTCTCGCAGCCCGCGCTTCTCCTCGTCTCGCTTGGCCTGCTCTTCCTCGGCTTCCAGCGTGAACTCGCCATCGGTGCCGTCCGAGCGGATGCCCTCCTGCTCTTCTTCTTCTTTATCGCTGCCGCCTTCCTGCTCCGCCTGCAGAGCACTGGCCGTTTCATCTACTACCCGCTCCTTGGCCTGGCGCTTGGCCTGGCTTACCTGACGAAATCATTCGCCTTCCTGCCGTCCGGCATCCTTCTGGCTGCCCTGTTCGTCTTCGGCATCACCCGCAAGGGCCAGCGCCGTACGCGGATCGTCAGCGGCATTCTGCTCGCGGGCGTCGTCTTCGCCTGCATCGCCGGTCCATACATCCTCGCGATCTCAAAGCAGCGCGGGCGATTCACCACCGGCGAGTCAGCCCGGCTGAACTACGCCTACTTCGTCGACGAGACGGGTCGCTGGCACGAGTGGCACACGGGCGATCTCGGCCACGCCAAGGCCGATTTCAAACATCACGAAGAGCTGATCGTGAACGCGCCCCCCGTCTACTCCTTCGCCCGGCACCCGGTCGGCACCTATCCCCTCTGGTTCGATCCGTCCTACTGGACCGATACCATCAAGCCGCAGGTCTACCTCCACGGCCATATCCTTCGCCTCAAGCGCACGACAGTCCTCCTCCTCCGCTACCTCGTGGGCCACTTGGAATCCTTCGTCATCCTCGGCACCCTGCTGCTGCTGGGCTGCTTTATCGGACGCAGGCGCGCCTCATGGCTGCCATTAGCGCCAGTCGCCCTCTGGGGCCTGCTGATGCTCGGCATCTACTTCCCCATCGATCTGCAGGATCGCTATCTAACCCCGGCATTTCTATTCGTCGCCATCCCTGTCCTCGCAATGCTGCGCCGCCCGAAGAACGGCTACCAGGGTGAGATTGCCACCGGCATGGCCCTGCTCTTCGCCGGTCTCGTCTTCGCCACCGCCGCCAGCGATCTCGGCGACCGCCGCCGCACCGAAAGCGTCACCGGCTACCCCCGCGGCGCCTACAGCAAGCAAATCTATCCCGCCGCAAAGGGCATCACCGGCCTCGGCATTACCCCGGGCAGCGATATCGCCTGCTTCGGCGATGTAGCCTGCTACGTCGATCACTACTGGGCACGCATCGCCGGTACACCCATCCGGGCTGAGATAGAGGTGCCGGACGGCTCCGATCCCGGGGCCTTCTGGAAGCATGTAGCCGACAAGCAGGCCGTCGTAGACGCACTCCGCGCCCGCAACATCAAGGCCATCGTAGGCAGCTTCGAGACCTCGGAGCAGGTCCCAGAAGGCTGGCATCAACTGGGCGCCAGCAACTTCTACGCCTACCCGCTGTAGGTAGCGCTTAGCCCTGCCAGATTGCAATCGAGAGGTACGTCATCCGCTTGTTCTCCTTGCGGCCGCGCGCCACTGAATCCAGCACCAGACCGCACACCAGCGAGAGAAACGACATCAGCACCAGGCCCAACGACAGGATCGCCGTCGGAAAGCGGGGCACCAGGTGCGTCTCGTGGAACTCGATAAAGATCGGCACACTCAGCCCAAAACCCAGCAGAAACAGCACCAGGCCGGCGCTCGCGAAGAAGATCAGCGGCCGCTCATCCTTCACCAGCAGCATAATCGTCCGCAGGATGCGCAGCCCGTCCGAGTAAGTCCGCAGCTTCGAGGTGCTACCCTCCGGCCGGTCCTTGTACGGTGTGTCGACTTCGCCCAGCGGCATCGACAGCTCAAGCGCGTGGATCGTCAGCTCTGTCTCGATCTCAAACCCCGAAGAGAGTGCCGGAAATGACTTGACGAATCTCCGGCTGAAGATCCGGTAACCGGACAGCATGTCCTTGATCCGGCTCCCGAAGATCCGCCGAACCAGTCCGCTCAGCATCGTGTTCCCGAGCTGGTGGCCGCGCCGATAGGCAGCGGCAATCTCGGTGATCCGCGTGCCGTTCAGCATATCAAGCCGTTCCGCCAGCAACTTCTCAATCATCTCCGGCGCAGATTTCGCCTCATAGGTATCGTCGCCATCCACCAGCACATAGACGTCTGCCTCAATGTCCGAGAACATCCGTCGCACCACATGCCCCTTACCCTGGAGCGTTTCGCTGTACACACGGGCACCGGCAAGCCGAGCCAGTTCGACCGTTCTGTCGCGGGAATTGTTGTCGTAGACGTAGATCGTCGCCATCGGCAACGCTGCCCGAAAGTCGGTCACAACCTTCGTAATTGCAGCCTCTTCGTGGTAACACGGGATGAGAACTGCAACTTTTGGGGCGTCTGGAAGGTCGGTAGGCACGTCTACAGCCTACCAGATTGAGCCCTTGTTTCCTGCGACTTATGGGGCTCTGCACCATGCGCATAGCAGCAGAAAGGCCCCCGTACGGGAGCCTTTCTGTCAAGCAGTTTTCGTCAGGGGAGGGTTAAGGTTCAACGGGCAATTACATCGCACCCGTCTGTGTGTGCTGCACTGCTGCCTGGTAGCCGGCCTCGAAGCTGGTGCGATATGCATCGCGAGCAGCTCCCTTGACGGGCGGGTGGACATACAGATGCGACACCTTTGGATCGATTGGACGCTTTGCTGCGCGATCCAACTGGGCTGCTTCGATACCGTCACGGTAGCCCTGCTGCGCCTGCTCAGTACCTGCGGGAGGCGTATTCCAGTCCTGCGTTGCTGCGGAGTTCTGCATCTGTGCGTGCGCGAAAAAGGGAGCGCCGCTAAGAAGTGCTACTGCCATTACGGGTGCTGCGAATCGAATTAGGTTCTTCATATATTCCTCATTGCGCACAGGTCGAGTTGCACCTGTAGGCCGACAAGGAATGTATACCCATCACGACACGGTTTGCAAGTTTACATGAACATCAGATGAAGCACCACTTACATATTCGTGTGGCCGCCGCGCATTTCCTCGTTGAACGTCGGCTTGATGAAGATCAAGGCCTGCACAACCTCTTCGTTGTACTGCTCCTTGCGAGCCATCAACGCCTCGGTTGGAGCCGCATATTCGCCGCCATCGCTCAGCAGAATATCGCCGGCCGCCACCAGCTTTTCAGCGGACTGCTTCAGGTCCGCCACGGTCGTATTCAGATACTGCGCATCCCGCGGATCGACCAGCCACACCGGCGCGCCGCCACCCAGAACACCGGATAGCCAATAAGTCTTCGCCGCAAGCCAAGCCCGTCGCTGCTCCTCGGTCGTGTCATTAAAGATGAACTTCTTCTGCTTGGTGCTGTAGTAGCGCGTCGTCACCGGCACCGGCTGGCGATTGCCGCTCTTCACCAGCTCCAGTTGGCCCTGGTCCATCGTCTTGCGGATTGCGTTATAGATAAATGCCTCGGCAAACGGCTGCTCCGGAGCGGCAACGATCTCGCGGAAGGTAACCGTCATCGCTGCCGAGATCTTCGAGTGCAGTACGCTCTCCTCGCTCGTCTCCAGACGAATTTCGCCATGCACCACCTCCGTATCCGCACCCGAGGTCGAGTGGTGGAACGGCCACGCAAACTTGCCAAAGCTCAGCGGAAGCCCATGCAGGCTCAAATAGCAGTCAGGACGCGGATTCTTCAGGCGCTTCGCAGCCTCTCCCAGGTACACCTGCACCTCCGCCAGCAAGGCAGCGCGGCTGAAGTCGAAGCTGTCGCTCAGCTCCAGAACCTGGGTCTTCGTGGCATCGCTGGCAAGGGCCAACGTAAATCGTGAGGTCGGGTTACCCGAAAAATCAGCTCCCGCTGCAGTCGCTGCAATCGTCAAACCCGCCGCCCGTGCCGCCGACTCTACCTGTGCGGCCAACGCCGTCTGTGTCTCAATGCTCATCTGCTCGTATCCTTTTTGCGTGTCGACCTCTATTTTACGTGCTGGCATCAAACCCCGCACCCTGCAGCCGCCGACATCCTCCTCCGCGAAAGCAGAAATCTCCCATGGGAACGTTGGTTCATAGAAGCGATTGCTGGACCTCAGCTCGCTTGGAATGATCTTGAAGCACGTCGGAGACGTTGTCTTCTATCCAATCGGTCAGTGTTTTTATATGCATCCCGGCCTCACGCCCCCGCGGCGTCAGGCAATACTCAACCTTGGGCGGTATTGTGGGGTACACCGTTCTCAAGAGGAAACCATCCGTTTCGAGAGTGCGCAGCGATTGAGCCAGCATCTTCTCACTTACCCCTCCGATCCGTCGCGCCAGCTCACTAAATCGAAGTTTGCCATCGAGAAGAACAAGCAGCACCAGCGATCCCCATCGGGAGGTCACATGGTCGAGTACGTTGCGGGAGGGGCAGTTGGCGTCGTACACATTCCCACGGCGGCGCTCCTGTCGACTGGCTAGAACCTTTGCTGCTGTCTCCATGTAAGTAGCTTACCTGAAGGTACGTACTTACGTTAAGTAAGCTTCTTCGTTATGCTTGCAAAAGCGCTGCAAAGCCCATCCAAACGGCCGCAGGCGCATAAGGAGAACCCATGATCGTAGTAACTGGAGCATCAGGAAACCTAGGTGGTCACGTCATTGCAAGCCTGCTGGAGAAGGTGCCGGCTGCAAAGATCATCGCCACCGTTCGCAATGTAGAGAAGGCTGGAGATCTGGCGAAACTCGGAATCCATCTTCGTCAGGCGGATTACGCAAAGCCAGCCACCCTCGCCGCCGCCTTCGCCGGTGCGGAAAAGGTCTTGCTTATCTCTTCGAACGAACTTGGCGAACGTGTCGCGCAGCATCAGGCAGTCATCAATGCCTGCGTAGCCGCAAACGTGAAGCTGCTGGCCTACACAAGCCTCCTGCGGGCAGATACCTCAACCCTGTCGCTTGCGAGTGACCATCTCGCAACCGAGCAGGCCATACGAAGCTCTGGTCTGCCGTTCGTCTTCCTGCGTAACGGCTGGTATCAGGAGAACCACACGGAAGCACTTGGTCCCGCGCTGCAACACGGCGCAATTCTGGGAGCGGCAGGCGACGGTAAGTTCGCAGCGGCGACGCGAGCGGACTATGCAGCCGCAGCCGCAGCCGTTCTGTCAGGACAAGGCCACGAGAACAAGGTGTATGAACTCGTCGGTGACGAAGCCTACACCCTCTCAGAACTTGCTGCCGAGGTCTCAAAGACCGCCGGAACTGCCGTGGCCTACCAGAACCTTCCGCCAGCCGAGTACGAGAAGGCTCTTCTGGGCTTTGGTCTGCCTGCACCCGTTGCGGCAATGCTGGCCGATTCAGATGCTGGTGCGGCAAAGGGAGAACTGGAGAGCGCCTCCCGAGACCTTCGCTCCCTGCTGGGACGATCCACCACTGCCCTCGCCCAGTCGATACGTTCAGCAATCCAAACGAAGTAACGGCATTGCTCAGGACTTGTCGGCAGGTCCTGAGCAAACTCCTTCATCCATTCGAGGCACGGTCCCCCATCAAGCCGCCCCTTGCCCTCGCCCGCCCCATCCCCCATCATGGAACTCTCATGACCGACCTCGCTCATCTCCTCACCGAGTCCCGCAATCCCGCCTCTGAGCACATCGACGAGCTTTCCACCCTCGACATGCTCACCCTCATCAATCGGCAGGATGCCGCCGTAGCCGCCGCCGTAGCCGAGGAACTCCCACAGATCGCCCGAGCCGTCGACGCCATTGCCGCGCGCTTCGCCCTGGGAGGCCGCCTCTTCTACATCGGTGCCGGTACCAGTGGCCGCCTCGGCGTCCTCGATGCGTCCGAGTGCCCACCCACCTTCTCCGTCCCGCCCACACTCTTCCAGGGCATCATCGCTGGCGGTGATAAAGCCCTTCGCCGCTCCAGCGAGCAGTCTGAGGACTCCTTCGAGGAGGGTGAGACCGACCTCGCCGTCCGCCACTTCGCCCAGCCCGGCGTCTTCGACCACGACACCCTCATCGGCATCGCTGCCAGCGGCCGCACACCGTATGTCCTCGGCGCAATCGCCCATGCGAAGGCACTCGGAGCCCTCACCGTCGGCCTCTCGTGTGTCCCAGCCTCGCCGCTGGCCCAGGCCGCCGAGATCGCCATCACCCCCGCGACCGGCCCCGAAGTCATTACGGGCAGCACCCGCCTCAAAGCCGGAACCGCCACCAAGCTTGTTCTCAACATGATTTCAACAGGACTTATGATCCGCACGGGAGCCGTCTACGGCAACCTCATGGTCAACGTCCAGACGACCAACCAGAAGCTCGTCGACCGGGGCCACCGCATCATTATGCAGGCCACCGGCTGCGACCAGACCACCGCCACCCGCCTGCTCACCGAAGCAGGCAACGTCAAGCTGGCCATCGTCATGGGCAAACTCCACCTCGACAGACCCTCCGCCGAAGCCAGACTCACGACCACTCACGGCAACCTCCGCCACGCCATTAATCCGCCTGCATAGAAGCTCTGGCCGTTGGTTTCCCAGTCGTCATTCCCAAAGGGGACCGCATTCGCTTACGTCGTCACTCACACTTCATCATTGCGTCCTATTTAAACCGTGCAGTTTGACAAACGCACCTCTCCAACAAGGTGCCTAAGCGCCCCCAGACCTCATGAGTCCAAAACTAAGTCCAGACTTAAACTATTTTGAATGAAGATTTTAGGACTTTGAAAGAAATATAAATCCCGGGATGGCATACACCAGTCTTGCCTCTCTAATTATCATTTCCGGGGGAAATCTGCGTTATTTTTTCGTCCTGGTCCCGCACATCATCGCTGCGTCCTTTTCAAACCACGCAACTTGACAAAAGCACCTCTCCAACAGGGTGCCTAAGCGGCCCCAGACCTCATGAGTCCAAAACAAAGTCCAGACTTAAACTATCTCGAATGAAGACTTTAGGACTTCTTGGAAAAATAAATTCCTAGAACAGACTAAGCTTTCGCGGCATCTCGATCCCAAGATGCTCATACGCAAGCCGCGTCGCCACACGCCCCCGCGGCGTCCGGTCCAAAAACCCGATCTGGATCAGAAACGGCTCGTAGACCTCTTCGAGCGCATCCTGCTCCTCAGCCAGCGCTGCCGCCAGCGTGTTCAGCCCGACCGGGCCGCCGTCGTACTTCTCAATGATCGTCCGCAAAAGCCGCCGATCCAGCTCGTCAAAGCCATGCGCATCGACCTCCAGCATAGCCAGCGCAGCCTGCGCCGTAGGCCGATCGATGCTTCCGTGCGCGCGCACCTGGGCATAGTCGCGCACACGCCGCAGCAACCGATTGGCGATACGCGGCGTCCCGCGCGACCGCATCGCGATCTCTGCAGCGCCATCCTGATCAATCGGCACGCCAAGCACCTCGGCCGAGCGAGTCACCACAAAGCGCAGCTCATCATCCGTATAGAACTCCAGCCGCAGCAGGATGCCGAACCGCGACCGCAGCGGCGAAGAGAGCAGGCCAGGCCGCGTCGTCGCCGCCACAAAGGTAAATGGCTTGATCTCCATCACATGCGTCCGCGCGGCCGGACCCTGGCCGATGATGATGTCGAGCTTGTAGTCCTCAAGGGCCGTGTAAAGCTTCTCCTCAAGCACAGGCTGCAACCGATGGATCTCGTCCAGAAAGAGCACCTGCCGCTCACGCAGATTCGTCAGAATCGCCGTAAGGTCGCCCTGAATCTGCAGCGCCGGTCCCGAGGTCTGCTGGTAGCCGACCTCAAGCTCATTGGCAATAATCGTGGCCAGCGTCGTCTTTCCAAGCCCGGGAGGGCCGAAGAGCAGCACATGATCGAGCGCCTCGCCGCGAGACTTAGCAGCCTCGAGCGCGATGGCAAGCTGCTCCTTAGCCTTCGTCTGACCGATAAACTCGGCGAGCCGGTGCGGCCGCAGCTTCAGCTCAAAGGCGTCGTCGTCATCCGCTCGCCCAGCCGAGACCAGCCGCTCCGCATCGGCAGAAGCTTTACGATTGAGGTCAACCTTCGCCTTGGGTTTGGGATTCTCCACTCAGGCGATGCTAAGGCGAAACCCGCTGCGAAGCAACCAGCATCAAGGTCGCAGCTCCAGCAGCATCGAGCCATGCGCAGGCAGACTCTGCGCAATCCCCTTCGCCTGACCAAGATCCTTCTTTGCCCACAGGTCGCGCAGCTTGTAGCTCGTACCCGCAAGTCCATAGCGATCGAAAGAAGTGTTCACCGTCGCAGCGCTGTCGCCAAGGTTGAAGAGTGCAAGGTACTGCCGATCGCCAACCCCCTTCGAGGTCCACGCGATCAGGTCGCCATCCTGCATGGCGACTCGCTGATCGTGCCCATGCTGATCGACCGCAAGTACCTCCGCATTAGTCAACAGCGCTGCCGTAGCTTCATCGAGCATCGTTAGATTGCCACCCATGAAGAGTGGAGACCGCGAGATCGACCAGAGCGTCAGCATCGTCTGCTGCTCGACATGCGTCAGCCTCGAAGTTCTAGGCGCTTCGTAGCCCGGAACAGGGCGCAGTTCGCCGAGTGGAAGCATGTCTGCATCCGGCCAGTTACCCGGCTTCGTATACTTTGCCCAACTGGCGATTGTGGCAAATTGCCGCTTGAGCGGCTTCGGAAACTCCTTGCCCGCTGGCCGATCCCAATAGTCCCAGACGTCGTCGGAGATACGCCAGAGCTGAGCATTCTGGCCAACCTCAGCAGCATTCTCAAGCGCCGTCGGACCGGGGGAAAGGCTGAGCACGATCGGTCTTCCGGATTTCACAATCGCCCGATGGATCATGCGAATCTCGTCGGCTTTGTACGGGTGCGAGGCGATGCAATCGACCTTCAGATAGTCGACGCCCCACGAGGCATACTGGCGAATCAGGCCGTCATACCAGGCCTGTCCAGCAGCGTTATCTCGCACGCCAAAGTTGTCGGAATTCCAAGAACAGGTATCGGTCGTATCCGCCGCATCAGCCGGATGGAAGCCGCCGGCAATCATCACGCTATTCGAATGGACCGTCTCTTTCGGAATGCCACGAATGATGTGAATTCCGAACAGTAGCCCCTTCGCATGGACCGAGTCACCTACAAGCTTTAGCCCTGCTCCCTTGTCGGCTGAAGGAAAGCGATTAAGCGCGGGCGAGTACTGTCCGCGCTCGTTCAAGGTGTACTGAAATTCCTCAGGCTTCTGCGCTGAAGGATTCTTCAGGTACCAGCCCTCGTCGATCACGACATACTTCCAGCCGAATGGCTTCAGACGGCTGCTGAGGACGTCGACGTTCACACCGAACTGCGCCTCGGTGATCGTCAAGCCATATGAGTCCCAGCTATTCCAGCCCATAGGGGGGTTGGCGGCCAGGGGACCCTGCGCTGACAGGTTAGAGGCGCTAAGTACTACAAAGCAGGAGGCGATCAGGGTCTTCAAAGGCATCCCAACACGATAGCCCATGCAACAAGTTCGGTCTACAGAACTTCGACGTGCCCCATCAGTGCGAGACAGTCGCCTTCTTGCCACTCGTCGTACTATCCACTGGGGAACGCATCTCTGCAGCATTGATGTTGCGCACCTTACTGCCGCCGTTCGCAAGTCTCGGGCCGTGGCCACGGCTCGCCGCCTGTATGGCAACTGGCTGCTGCAGGGTCACAATCACCACCGTAGCCGATACATCGCCTGCGCAGGCGTAGCTATGGATCGTATTGGCGTCAAAATAAACCGCGTCGCCTGCCTCCAGGTGATAGCGACCATCACCATGCTGGATGTCGAGCGCACCACTGAGTACATAGAGAAACTCGCAGCCGACATGCTGATGGGCGCGCGATCCGCGACCGGCCTTGCCCGGCAGGAATTCTGCAAAGTAAGGATCGAGTTGGCGATCGGGAACCAGATAACCAAGGCTTTCGAAGAAGTACGTGGGATCGTCGACACCAGTCTGCGGGAGACGCAGGCGATCCTTCGTCCGATGCACTCGAAAGAGCGTTTGCGGTTCAGGATCGAAGAAGTAACTTAAATCCTTCGAGAACACCATGGCAATACGTGCCAGATTCCGCAGCGTCGGAACAACGCGGCCTGTCTCCAACTGAGACAAAAAGCTTGCCGAGAGTCCGGTATGCCTTCCTAATTCAACCAGACCCATTGATTTCTTGAGGCGCAAGTACTTAATGCGTTCCCCGATACGCTTTTCCGCGATAAAAGCCTCGGCGGCCTCTCCATCGACCTGAAGTAAGCCTTCGTTGGGAAGGGTTGGAGGCATGGGCGTAACTTCGATGGAAGTAGACATTTCGCTGGGCTTTATCATGGTTTTTGTCGGCATCGGAAATAGTATTCGTCTCGCAAACAGATGTTTAAATCCGGTCAAAAGATGTACGGTCGATCGCGGACTTTAGATTCCACCTGCAGCAGTCGACATAGGGCAAGTCTTCGGGTCGGGATGCTAGCCTGTGATGGATGACTCTGCCGGCTAACCTATGCTCAAATCCGGCTAAACGCCTCTTGTTCCTGGGTTCAGTCCTGCTATTAGGATGCGCAAATCCGGGTCCGCCGCGGCCTCCCTCGCTGCATCTGCCAAAGATCGTCACTGACTTGAATGCCGAAAGAGTAGGCGATGAGGTAAAGCTTCACTGGACAACGCCTGCAAAGACCACAGACGAACTGACCATCAAGGGAGCGACCATAGCGGAGATCTGCCGCACCATCGCTCCGACAGCACACTGCTCGCTGACCCGTCGCCTGGCAGTGCGCCCCGGTTCTTCCGAGACGACAGATCTGCTTTCGCCTGATCTCGTCGCTGACCCGCAGCGGTTGATTCAGTACCAGGTCACGCTCGTCAACGATCAGGAGCGCTCTGCGGGGCTGTCAGCCCCCGCCTTCGCCGCTGCAGGGTCTGCACCGCCGACGGTCACACACATCCGTGTGCGCACGACCGCAGAGGGTGCGCTGCTCCAGTGGGAGCCGAGGGATGCTACTGATGCGATTGAACTTAGCCGCCTTCGTATCGATAGTCCTGTGACTTTAGCTTCGGGTAAGCAGACGGCGGCCAAGGCCGCAAACGAACCTGCAGGGTTGCATCTACGGGCCCGTAAAGCTACTTCTGCGGACGCCCCATTTCTGCAAGATGCCGGTGGCACGCTCGATGCAACCGCCCGCCGTGGAGTGACGTACACCTACACTGCACAGCGTGTCAGAAAGGTCGTTCTTGGAGGGAAAGCGCTGGAGATTCGCAGTGCACCCTCCGCACCGGTACAGGTGCTGATGCGCGATTCGTTCCCGCCCCGAGCCCCGAGTGGACTAGAGACAATCGCCAGCGCACCTATTGGCGCTGGACCCACCATCGATCTCTCCTGGAGACCAAACACGGAGGTAGATCTCGCCGGCTATATCGTTTATCGTCAGGACCTTGACGCCAACGGAGCCGCTATCGGCTCCGCAGCGCGACTCACTCCGACTCCTGTTCAAGAGCCCGGCTTCAAGGATGCCAGCGTAATTCCAGGTCACATCTACAGCTATACCGTTACAGCCGTCGACAATACCGGCAACGAAAGCTCTCCCGGTGCTCCTTCTCGCGAAGAGATACACCCCTGACCACTACGTTCGAAAATCCACACGACGCATCCAACTAAAAGAAGGCGAGTCGTCAATTCACGCCGTTTTACTGGATCGCCACGCTGTACAAAGACATTCTTGGTAAGCTAGTGGCGTACTCCGAAGGAGTTTCGAGCTATGGCAACACTACTGGAACAACTGAAAAAAGTGACAACCGTGGTCGCCGACACCGGCGATATCAATTCGATCGAGAAGTTCAAGCCGACCGATTCGACCACCAACCCATCCCTCATCGCCGCCGCCGCCGAGAAGAGCGAGTACCAGTCGATCGTTGATGACGTTCTGAAAGAGGCACGCAAGCAGGCTGGCGATAGCGCCTCCGACAAGGATGTCGCTGCATTCGCGTTCAAAACGCTCGCCGTAGCCTTCGGGCGCAAGATTCTTGACATCGTTCCCGGCCGCGTTTCGACCGAAGTGGACGCCCGCCTCAGCTACGATACGGAAAAGACTCTCGAGCAGGCTCGCGACATTATCAGCCAGTACGACAAGGCCGGCATCGATCGCAAGCGCGTCCTCGTCAAGATCGCCTCGACCTGGGAGGGCATTAAAGCCGCCGAGATCCTGGAGCGAGAGGGCATTCACTGCAACCTGACGCTCCTCTTTGGCATACACCAGGCCGTTGCCTGTGCCGAAGCCAAGGTCACGCTCATCTCCCCATTCGTAGGTCGTATTCTCGATTGGTACAAAAAGGATACGGGCAAGGATTACCAAGGCGCAGATGACCCTGGTGTTCAATCTGTGACAACGATCTACAAGTATTACAAGCACTTCAACTACAAGACGGTCGTCATGGGAGCCAGCTTCCGCAACATCAGCGAGATTACAGAACTCGCGGGCTGCGACCTGCTGACTATCGCGCCCAAGCTGCTCGCCGAACTGGACTCGACCGAGGGTGATCTGCCTCTCAAGCTCGACGCCTCCAAAGCCAAGGATCTCGACATCAAGAAGATTCCCATGGACAAAGAAACCTTCGAGAAGATGCACGCCGAAGATCGCATGGCCCACGACAAACTGAAGGAAGGCATCGAGGGCTTTTCCAAGGCACTCGAAGATCTCGAGAAGCTGCTTGCAAAGCGCCTCAGCGAGATCAGCCAGCCTGCGAACGCATAACTTGCTCTAAGTACAACAGGAAAGGCGGCCATTGCGGCCGCCTTTCCTGTTTGCAGGCTCATGTCTTTTACAGAATGTAGCGGCTCAGGTCCTGATCCTTCACGATGCTGGCGACCTGCTGACGAACGTACTCAGGATCGACCACGATCACCTTCTCAACACCAGTTGCAGTCTGGCGTTCGATGACCGGCAGTGGAGGCGAAGGCGGCTGAACCTCACCGGTAAGTGAAGCCGATGCGCCAATCTCGGCGATTACGCCTTCGTCGGTAGCCTCGGCGCGCGGACTCTTGAAGAGATCCGGTGCCTGGAAGCTGATCTCATCGAGCACCCGCTCCATGATGGTATGAAGGCGACGCGCTCCGATGTTCTCAGTCGTCTCATTCACCCGAAATGCAAACTGAGCCATCTCGGCCAGGGCCTCAGGCGTGAATTCAAGCTTCAACCCCTCAGTCTCAAGCAGCGCGGTGGATTGCTTCACGAGCGACGACTTCGGTTCCGTCAGGATGCGGATAAAGTCATTGACCGTGAGCGAGTGCAATTCCACGCGAATGGGAAAGCGCCCCTGCAACTCGGGAATCAGGTCGCTTGGCTTCGAGACGTGGAAGGCGCCAGCCGCGATAAAGAGGATGTGGTCCGTCGAGACCATGCCGTACTTCGTGTTTACGGTCGTGCCTTCAACGATGGGCAGAATGTCCCGCTGGACACCCTCACGCGACACATCAGGACCATGCCCACCTTCCCTACCGGCGATCTTGTCGATCTCGTCGAGAAACACAATGCCTGAGTCCTCAACCCGATCGACGGCTAGCCGCGTCACCTGGTCCATATCGATGAGGCGGCTCTCCTCTTCGGAGACCAGGTATTCGAAGGCTTCCGACACCTTCATCTTGCGCTTCTTGGTCCGCTGACCGAACAGGCCGGGCAGCATGTCTTTGAGGTTCATGTCGGAGTCATCCGGACCTTGGTTCGTCACAAATTCGAAGCTGGGCTGATTGCGATCACGTACATCCAGCTCCACCATTCGGTCGTCGAGCTTGCCCTCGCGGAACTGCTGGCGTAGCTTCTCACGCGTCCTCTGATGCCGGTCACCCGGCTTTTCATCTTCGCCCTCGGCTTCAACATGGGTTACGTCATCAACGAGTGCCGAGGCAGGAAGCTGAATCACGTTGCTGCCGGGCTCGCTCGTAGCTGCTGCCGCGGTCGTAGCCGCAGGAGTCGCCGCCACCGGAGAAGGCGGTAAGAGCAGGTCAAGTAGCCGGTCTTCGGCATTCAGTTCGGCCTTGTCTTCGACATCCTCCAGCTTTTCCTCGCGCACCATATCGACTGCAATCTCAACGAGATCGCGAACGATCGACTCAACATCACGCCCAACGTAGCCAACCTCTGTAAACTTCGAGGCTTCGACCTTGAGAAACGGCGAGTTGGTCAGCTTCGCAAGCCGCCGAGCAATCTCCGTCTTGCCGACGCCTGTGGGCCCTATCATGATGATGTTCTTCGGCATGATGTCTTCGGCCAGATCTGGCGGAAGCTTCTGCCGGCGGGAGCGGTTGCGCAACGCAATGGCTACGGCCCGCTTGGCTGCATGTTGTCCGACGACGTACTTGTCCAGCTCCGCGACGATCTCCCGCGGTGTCATCTCATCGAGAGAGAGCGCCTGATCGTCGGCTGTTCCAGGAAGAAAAATTGCCATGATGCGGTGCTCCTGACTGCAAGATTTTGTTTCGAGTTTGGTAGCGATGAACCTCTGCTACTCGGCCTTCAACTCTTCGATCATGATGTGGTCGTTGGTGTAGATGCAGATCTGTCCCGCGATACGGAGGCTCTTCTCGGCTATATCGCGGGCGGAAAGGTCCGTGTTCTCCATCAAAGCCCGTGCCGACGCCAGCGCATAGCTGCCGCCCGAGCCGATCGTCGCAATCCCCTCATCTGGATCGATTACGTCGCCGGTCCCGCTCAGCAGGAACGTCTGCTTCGGGTCAGCCACAATGAGCAGCGCCTCTAACTGGCGCAGCATCTTGTCCGTCCGCCAATCCTTCGCAAGCTCAACGGCTGCGCGGCCAAGATTGCCAGCATACTGCTCTAGCTTGGTCTCGAAGCGCGCGAAGAGTGAGAACGCATCCGCTGTCGATCCCGCAAAACCAGCCAATACTTTGTCCTGGTAGAGGCGGCGAATTTTTTTCGCCGAGGACTTCATAACAGTTGAGCCGAGAGAGACCTGCCCGTCTGCTGCCATGACGACCGAGTCGCCCCGGCGAACACAGATTACCGTGGTCGATCGAATACGGCGTCCGTCGCCCAGATCCAGTGGGTGTGCTGCTTGCAGCGGAATGGATGTGGTCCTCGAATGACCAGACGTGGTCTTGAGGCGAGTGGATAAGTCCGAAGAGGTGAGGGCAGAGCTGGAAAAAGACGGCTTCATTGGCACGTTTCAGTATATCGTCAATCGGCAGACGTCACCTTTGCTGCTAACAGCTATCGTTCTCCGCAACCGCGCGCAATGGTCTATCCTGTGCAAAAGGCTCTGTGCTCCCGCATCTTCCATCCTCTCTTCACCTCGACCGCATCACCCGGCAACAGGTGGGCGCCGTCGCAGCTACGTTGCTTGCCCTGGGCGGCATCTTTCTCTACTCCAAACTCCGCAAACGCGAGTCTCCCGACGAAATCGAGCTACAGCGCCGCACCCTGCTCGCCCATGAAGGCCGCATTATCGACGGAAGCATCGTCGGCATCGACGGCACGACGGAAGACAACAGCGAGGACGGCTCCCTGGACGTGCCGCCGGACTACCTTCTCTCGCCTCATGTACTGATCTACCGCTACCGCATCGCCGGTGTTACCTACGAATGTGCGCAGGATGTCACCAGCCTCGCAGACCACGTACGCCATCTGCGCATCGACCTTCCGGTGCAGGTGCGCTATGATCCCCGCAATCCCGGCAACAGTATCGTTGTCGCGGAGGATTGGAACGGCGTGCGCCTGGATGCCCCTGAGCACGACCCGCTTTATGTTGAGCAGGTCCACGAATCACCCTCTCGCGATTGATGGCCTTGCCGTGCGGGGCTACACTTTAGCTATGCACATGGTCGCCAGCCCGAACCGCAAGATGCAGCGTGTGCTGCAGTGCTCCATGGCCGCTACCTTCCTCTACGTTGTCGCGACGTTCTATTTCGGCGTCCGTGCCCACTCCCTTGCGCTCATCTCGGAGGCTGGCCACAACGTCAGCGACCTCCTCGCGATTCTTCTCTCCTTCGTAGCTGTCTACTTCCAGTCCCGCCCTGCAACCGAGGAGAAGACCTTTGGCTACCAGCGGGCCGGTGTGCTCGCGGCCTTTGTCAACGCGCTGACGCTGATCGTCCTCTCTGCATGGATCGCCTTCGCCGCCATTCATCGCTTCAGCGAGCCAATCGCCGTGCAGCCCCGCCTCATGATGATCGTCGCCGCTGCCGGTGTGCTGATGAACGGCGCCATCGCAAGCCTGCTCTGGAAGTTCTCAGGCGACGTCAACATCCGCAGCGTCTTCCTGCACATGCTCGGCGACACCCTCTCAACCGCCGCCGTCATCGCAGGTGGTGCCGCAATCCTCTTCACCGGGCTTACCTGGATCGATCCGCTGCTCTCCATCATCATCGCGGGCATGATCCTCTACAGCTCGGTAGGCATCGTGCGCGAGACTCTGAATATCCTGCTCGAAGGAACACCGAAGACCTTACGCCTCGAGGACATCCGCAGTGCGATGGCAGGTGTAGACGGCGTGCTTGACGTTCACGACCTGCACGTCTGGAGCCTTGGATCGTCCTCCCACGCGCTGGCCAGCCACATCACCATTCCCGAGATGCCGATGTCCGAGTGCGGCACAATCCTCGACAGCATCAACTGCGCGCTACGCGATCGCTTCCACATTCACCACACCACGATCCAGTTCGAAACGATTGGCTGCGAGACAACGCATGGCTGCAGCGCGCCACCACCGCTTGAAGCAGTAGGCGCGCATGGCCACCACCATCACGGTCACAGTCACGCGCACTAACCCTTGTTTGCATTCCACTGCCAACGAAAAGAGCCCAGAGCATAAGCCTTGGGCTCTTCAAGCAAAAGCTGAAAACCTACGAAACCAATTGAGCGTCGAGGGTAATCTCTGCAGCCTTCAACACCTTCGACAGAGGGCAGCCAAGCTTTGCGTTGTTCGCAAGCTCATCGAACTTTGCCTTGTCTACGCCGGGAGCCGTCACCTTCGTCGTCAGGTGAATCTTCGTGATCGTCGGTCCCTCTGGAAGCATATCGAGCGTCACGACGGCCGTCGTCTCAATCGTGTCCGGCTTAAGACCAGCCTCGGTAAACTGTGCGCTCAGCGCCATCGAGAAACAGCCCGCATGGGCCGCACCCAGCAACTCCTCAGGATTGGTTCCAACGCCACTCTCGAAGCGTGATCCAAAGCTATATTGCAGGTCCTTGACCGCGCCGCTCTGGGTCGAAATCGTTCCCTTACCGTCTTTCAATCCACCATGCCACACTGCGCTCGCACTGCGATTCATCATGCTCTCCTTGGAAGATCTCTCTTCGTTCCGACTGTACTCTTTCGATGCCTCCATTCTGAGAATGGAGCATGAAACATGGTAGCCATTCTCTCTCTACGGGAGTGTCCACTACAATCGCCCCATGCTCCTGCGCAAACTTCTCCTGTCATCTGCCCTCCTGTTTGTGCCGTCCCTGTACGCTCAGCAACTTGCCGCCATCAGCGACGATCCCGCGCTCGACAAAGCCGCGCCCGCTGCCATGCAGTCCATCCAGATTCCTAGCCATGGCGCGTTATTGAATGGCCTGGTCTACATCGCTGCGGGTTCCGGTCCGCATCCTGTCGTGCTGCTGCTCCACGGCTTCCCCGGCAATGAGCGCAATCTCGACCTCGCGCAAACCATCCGCCGTGCCGGTTGGGACGTCCTCTTCTTCGACTATCGTGGCTCCTGGGGAACGCCTGGTGACTTTTCCTTTACGCACTCCATCGAGGACACGCACGCCGCGCTCGCCTACCTCCGCGATCCTGCCAACGCAGCCAAATTCCACGCCGACCCGAAGTACCTCGTCCTCATCGGCCACAGCATGGGCGGCATGATTGCCGCAAACGTCGGAGCTACCGATCCGGCAGTCAAAGCCATCGGTCTCATCTCCGCCGCCGATATGGCCGGGTTCGCCCTTCCTGCCGTTCTTGCAGGCAAGCAGGAGGAAGCGGTCGGCCCGATCGGCAAGAAGCTCGCCGCAGAAGGCATTGCCCCGCTCGCAGGCTGTACCCCCGAAAGCCTCGCTCGCGATCTTATCGCGCATGCGAAGGAGTGGTCGCTCGCCAATCAAGCGTTGAAGCTCGCTTCGCGCCCGATCCTCGTCGTCACCTCCGATGATGGCCTCGCCCCTTCGAACGATGTGCTCGTGATGGGCCTCGAGAAGGCTGGTGACAAACAGGTCACAGCGATCCACATCGCAACGGATCATTCCTACTCCGATCGCCGTATCGCCCTCGAAACAGCTGTGCTCGACAGCCTCAGCCACCTCAAGCCCCAGTAGCGACAGCTTCCATAGAATGGAGAGATGAGCAAAGGAGCAGCGCGTCGATGAACGAGGTCTTTCATTTACAGGAGCACCGCTGGTTCTTTGCCATCTTCCTCTTCTGCGCCGCGCTGGTCTTTGCGAACCTGGTTCACTACGTTCTCTTCCGCCTACTCCGCCGCAAGGAGATTGAAGGCCACACCCTCGGCTGGGGGCTGCAACGCAATCTGGGTGCTCCAGCCCGCGCCATCTTCTTTATCACCTGCCTGTTAGCGGTCCTTCCGGCCGTCCCGCGTCTTCCGGACCGCGTCGAGGACATCCTCCGCCAAGGCTTCGTCATGGCCCTGATCGGCGCACTCGGCTGGTTCGTCGTCGGCTGTGTTTACGTCGTGCAGAACGCCTTTCTTCGCCGCTACGATCTAGCAGCCGAGAACAACATCCGGGCTCGCCGCGTCCACACCCAATTTCAGCTCTTTCGCCGGATGGTGATCAGCTTCATCATCGTGGTCACTGCCGGTGCCTTACTTTGGAGCTTCCATGACCCGCGCATCTGGCACTATGGAACAGGCCTGCTCGCCTCCGCTGGCGTAGCCTCCCTGATTCTTGCGACCGCTGCCAAGTCCACTGCAGCCAATTTTCTAGCCGGCCTCCAGATTGCGCTCACCGAACCAATTCGCATCGATGATGTAGTCGTCGTCCAAGGAGAATGGGGTCGCGTCGAAGAGATCAACTCCGCCTACGTCGTCATCAAGATCTGGGATCTGCGCCGACTCATCGTCCCGCTGAGTTACTTCATCGAGAATTCATTTCAAAACTGGTCTCGCCAGGACACCGACATCATGGGCACGGCTTTCCTTTACGTCGACTACTCCATTCCTGTCGAGGAGTTACGCGCCGAGTTAGATCGCATCGTCCAACTCTCACCACTTTGGGATAAGAAGGTCTGCGGTCTGCAGGTAACGAATCTCTCAGAGAAGACCATGGAACTACGCTGCCTCATGAGCAGCCATAACTCCAGCATGAACTTCGATCTTCGCTGTCTGGTTCGCGAGCAGATGACAGCGTTCGTTCAGCGGCAATACCCCAATGCATTTCCCACGACTCGCTTTTCCGCTCAATCCACTAATCCGATGGCTGACACATTTAACGGTCAGCCGTCTTAGCCTCTTTACTCTGAATGACTATCGCAAAGTAAATGGGAGCCACTAAGAGCGGCTCCCATTTACTTCGATACTTCAGACTGTGAGACCAGTACTTACTTCTTCTTTGTCGCGGAGGCCGCTGGTAGCGTAACCGAACTCGCCGTCTTCTGATACGCGTCCCCAGCTGCGGGAATGTAGTCAGCCTCAAGCGTGCCGGTGAACGTTCCCTTTACCGTCGTAAATGCAGCAACAGTCTGGGTACCGAGTTGGATACCAAAGCCTGTTCCATTGAAGTTGGTAGTGGCGATGTCGGGCTTACCATCTCCGTTGAGGTCGGCAATCGTCAGGCCGTAGTAAACGCCTGCCGCTCCAGGTGTAGAGGGGATACTCGTCAGTGAGGAAGCGGGGAACGTACCTGAGCCATCATTCGTAAGAATGTCGATGGTGTTCGCCCCATACGTAGCAACTGCGATGCTTGCATTTCCCGATCCATCCGCGTTGAAGGCTGCAACAGAGATAGGATTCAGATCCGTTGCTATGGGAGGCTGCACGGTAAATGTTCCAGCGCCAGTATTCTGCAGGATGGTGACGCTGCTGCTGTTGAGAGTAGCCACTACCACATCTGGAAAGCCATCGTTGTTGAAGTCTCCCACGGCAGCGGCGTAGGGAATTGATCCATTGTTGCCCTGCGTCTGACTGCCAGTATTGGTGCTATAAACCACTTGAGGCTGAAAGCTTCCATCGCCATTTCCGAGAAGTAGACCGACGCTTCCCTCATAGGAGTTGGCGACAACTAGCCCTAGATTTCCATCTACACCAAAGTTGCCAGTAACCAAAGCGATCGGGTCCAGACCGACTGGCGTCACCACCTGCTTGGCCACAGGGAAGCCGCCTCGTCCATTGTTCAGCAGGACAACAATCTGCCCGGGCGTCGTATTGTTAGCGCCGAAGTTAGTGACAGCCAAATCTAATGCACCGTCATTATTGAAGTCTCCAACCGTGATCTCGTAAGGCTGGTATCCGACTGCAACTGGAGTCTGTGCAGTGAAAACACCTGTTCCATCACCGGTAAGGATACTCACCGTTCCAGCTCCAACGTTGGTGACAGCGAGGTCCTGGTGTCCGTCTCCGTTGAAGTCACCAACGCCGATGCCGTAAGGGCCAGCGCTCGTAGTGTAGGTCACTGCAGGCTGGAAGGTACCGTTGCCATTTCCAATTAGAATTCCGACGTTTCCGTCGAACAGGTTGCTCACAGCGAGGTCAGGAACTCCATCCTCGTTGAAATCACCCGTTGCTGAAATCTGTACTCCCACTGCGTGAGTTGAGCCGGAGCTGCTGCTGACAGTTGGTGCAAATCCCTGAGTCGTCGCAACCACGGGAATAGCCTTCGAGACTGTGCCGTTCGTAGTGTCTGTCAGAGTGAGCTTCCCGTTGGGGGCAGGGCTGCCGTAAAACGTGAGAATGTCGAGTAGACCGTAAAAACCGGCACTGCTGGCAGCCGTTAGCTTGCTGGCGGTAACGTAGGTTTTTTTCCCGGCGATCGTAAACGCGACGGGTGAGGCCAGGTTCGAGGACGATCCACTAAGAGTGGTTGTCGGTTGAAATACAGCGATAAGCTGGTGTGGTCCCACGCCAGGCACGAAGCGAAGTCTCGCCTTTGCGGCACCGTTAACCTCTACGGTCCCAATCAGCGAATTGATCGAAGGATTCAAGGTGTTGGCTGGATTGTCATAGAACGATACAAGTCCGTTGCTCGTGATGTTAGCTCCAGCTGTTGTGACGGAAGCAGTCAGCAGTACTGGATTCCCAACAACAGGATTTGCAGGAAGCAACGTCAGTGTTGTTACCGTGGGACTAACCACGGCAAGTGCGGAGCCGGTGAAGATCGTGAGCATGGCGATGCACGCGGGTAGCATAGCCGCTGAGTAGCGGATGCGCGAAACTGGATTGAACAGAAACATGGGGTCTCCAGAAAATATGTTTGAAATAGAACTTGGATAGCTTTCCGAGGTAGCGACCTAGTCCGCTCCTGTTCTCTACATACGAAATGATGAGTAGGCCCTAGATGGCAGGCAGGCGTGCAGCAAGTACCGGCGGTTCAGTATAAGTAAGTATTGGAGCTACTTCCGTCACAATAAGAATGAAAGCAGCTGTCACGGTCAAGCTATCTTAGGTAACCTCTTTCGGGTACTTAGCAATCGAAAGAACACTACACTCACCCATACTGCCTATTCGAAACGCGGTAAGTGATGGATATCGGACTCAGGTACGAGCTCCAGGTCACCGCCAGCTTTAATCCACGCCTTGATCCCACCATCGATCACCTGGGCGTGGCAGTTCTCCTGTTGCAGCATGTGCGCGACACGAACGCTGGTAGTGTCCCGTATACAACTGCAGTAGAGATAGACCTCGCACTCCGGAGCCATGAACTCTCGCAGCGCAATCAACTCTTCCTTCAAACGATTTGGCTCTACCCGGATAGAGTTCTTGATGCGCTGCATTCCCGGATCATAGTAGCCATGACTTCGCACGTCGGCGATGATGACTAGCCGGTCCGGCGTCAGCGCCTGTAGCCGCTCATACAATCCTTCAGCCGTGATCTTCTCGATCGTTTTATAACGTCGTGCGCGCATGGTGAAGACGATCAGCGCCCCGGCATAGCCAAGCACTAGAACCAGCACAGCAGCGAGCAGCATATGGCCAGCCCTAGCAGTCCAGGCCGCAATCTCGCGAATGAAGTGGCTGAAGACATACCCTATTGCAAGCCACGCCGAACAGTAAAGGACAGTCCCCGAAGCGTCCAGCCGAAAAAATCGCATGAACCGCATGTTCAAGCTACCAGCCAGTGGAGCAGCCATGGCTCCAAGTCCGGGTACGAACTTCGCAAAGAGAAGCGTCTTCGGTCCACGCCGGTAGAAGTACCCAGCCGAAGTGAAGATGCAGCCTTCGGGATTGACTGAGACTCGGCACATCCACGCCAGCAGCCACCAACCCGTATATCGGCCGCCAAAGTAAAGAAACGTATCTCCCAGGAGGGCAGCCAGCGTAGCAACCAGCAGCACAATACCGAGGTGAAGATTCCCGTGGGCCGCTGCGCCCGCCGCCAGCAGCGTAATCGACATGGGCACCGGAACACCGACTGCCGCGAGAAACAGAACGGTAGCCGTGACGGCATATCCATGCTGGGTGATTATGCCGATCAGGTCCATCGATTTCCCCGGGGTAATTAGTTATTTAGATGCAGCCTCCTAAGTGGCTGGCATGGTACTTGTAGCTTCATTTTGAGCACACTGTACATTGTGGGGTCATGACAGAATCAATACAGGCCAGTCCATCATGGAATCACCGCCAGAACCGACCCGCACCGCTCGCCTTATGTTCGGCTTCTACAAGTCCGTTCTTTCGCCGATACTGCATGCCTTCGGACCAGCGCAGTGCAAGTACCTCCCAACCTGCTCGGAATACGCCTACGTTGCCTTGGCCCGATTTGGGCCGCTGAAGGGCAGTTGGCTGGCGATTCGTCGGATTGGCCGCTGCCACCCGTTTGCGAAAGGTGGTTTGGACCCCGTACCCTACCCCTGAATTTCCACAGACCATTTATCATAGGAGATGCGCCTGCGTCCGCGCGGCTGCAGTCTCAAGCTCCACAAAGAATAGGAAGTCTCTTGGCAGAGTTCAAAAATCCCACGCAATCCGGCGGGCAAGACAATAAGTCGCTCCTCGTAATGGCGCTCGTCATGGTCGCGGTCTTCTTCGGCCTTCAGTTCTACCGGTCGAAGCACAACCCCCAAACCGCTTCGCCAAATCAGTCCGTCTTGTCCAGCCAGGCCGCCCCCTCGAGCGTCGGTCAGACCGAGTCCTCTACCCCTGCGATGAGCCAGGCCGTCTCATCCGGCGCTGTCTCCACGTCTGCGGCGGTAGTCGCCACCGCTGAGGCTACCACCACCATCGAAAACGAGCTCTACAGCATCCGCTTCACCAATCGCGGAGCACAGGTCCAATCCTGGCAGCTCAAAAAATACAAGGATAATTACGGCAAGCCGCTGGACCTCGTCCACGACCAGGCAGCCCAGAAGTTCGGCTACCCGCTCTCGCTCTACACCTACGATCCGGCGACGACCACTGCACTCACACAGGCTCTGTACGTCCCCTCGGCCACCGGCAATCTACAGGTTCCTGGCTCACTGACCTTCAAGTACGCCGCGAACGGCCTCGAGGTCACGAAGACCTTCTCCTTCGATGAGACCTATCTGGTCCACGCGGACGTACAGGTCACCCGCAATGGCGCTCCCATCCGCGCCCTCATTAGCTGGCCCGGCGGCTTCGGCGACGAAGAAGACGCCCGCTCCTACCAGAGCGCTCAGGTCGATCTCAGCACCAACGGCAAGGTAGAACATCATGCCGTCAAGGGTGTCTCCGGAGGAGCCACCCATAATGGTCCGTTCGATTGGGCCGGTGTCAGCGATCTCTACTTCGCAGCGATCTTCCTTCCCGACCAGCCCGACACCGCGACCCTCGTCAATCTTCACAATGATATTGACGTCGCCAAGGCGAAGCGCAATAACGGTCTCGGCCAGGGAGTACCCGCTAAAGGCGCGATGGTCATGCCGATCCTCGGCACAGCCTTTGGCGACGTCAGCGGCCATACCCAGACCCGCATCTATGCCGGACCCAAGGCGTCCAACGTTCTTAAAGCGATCCACCCCACTGGTTCAACCGCGACTCTCGAGCCGCTGCTGGACTTCGGCTTCTTCGGAGCCATCGGTAAGATTCTTTTCGTTGCCCTCCAGTTCATTCAGTCGCACGTCTCCTCGAACTGGGGCTGGTCAATTGTCATCCTCACCGTTCTGATCAACGCTCTCCTGCTGCCGCTCCGCATTAAGACCATGCACTCCGGCCTGAAGATGCAGCGCATACAGCCCCAGATGGACGCGATTAAGGCCCGGTACAAAAGCCTCAAGGTCACCGATCCGAAGCGTAATGAGATGAACGCCGAGATCATGCAGCTTCAGAAGGATAACGGCGTCAATATGTTCGGCGGCTGCATCCCGACGCTCATCCAAATGCCGCTGCTGTTCGCCTTCCTCTACATGCTGCCCAAAGTCGTTGAGCTTCGCCAGGCGCACTGGCTCTGGCTGCCCGATCTTTCGTCAGCCGACCCGTATCATATCCTCCCTATCGTCATGGTGCTCAGCCAGTTCCTGGTGCAGTTCTACACACCCTCTCCCGGCGTCGACCCGCAGCAGCAGAAGATGATGGCGTTCATGATGCCAGTCTTCTCCGGCTACATCACCTGGAACTACGCCTCTGGCCTCGCCCTCTATTGGGCGGTCGGCAATCTGATCGGCATAGCTACCCAGGCCGTCATGAACCGAACCTCACTTGGCCGCGAGATGCGCGAGATTGCCGCAAAACGCGCTCGTCGCAAGAGCGGCAATACGGGCGGCGGCAAGGTCATCCAAGCTCGTCGCTAAGAGACATTCCGTTCATAAATCACAATGCCCTTCGGATAACCGAAGGGCATTGTGATTTATGAGCTCTCAAAAATGCTAGAGGCCGGCATACCAGTCGTAGCCCAGCTTTGTCCAGTAATCGTCCGGCTTATCGTCGGTGTAAGCGATCAGGCCAATCCGCTTGATCTGTTTGTACCCGTATTTGATCGGCATGTGCAGCCGTAGCGGAGCGCCCTGATAGTGGGACAGCGGCTGTCCCATCATCTCGGTCGCGAGCAGACTCTGCGGATGCTGGCAGACGCGCAGGTCGAAGCCGCAGTAATAGTCCCCGTCAGGGGTTTCCATATAGACGTACTTTGGCAGCTCACCCTTCTCATTGCGCTCTGGTGGGTAGGCTTCGATGAAATCCTTGAGGCGCAGCCCGGCCCATTGCGTAATCTGGCTCCAGCCTTCGATGCACTTGAACTCGGTAATTAACTCGTGGCGCGGTAGCTTGAGCACGTCGTCCATCGTGAGCAGGAGGCCGGGCGTTCCGGGATCAAGGCCTGTATCGCTTTCGCCGGATTCCTCCTGACCTCGGGGCCGCTTGCCACCCTGCGCCTTCTTCATCGCGGCAAGTGCATCCTCAAAGGCCTTGGGCATAGGCGCCTTGGGTGCTTCCTTGTTGCTTGCGCCCACGCCCGGTCCACCCGGCTTGGGCTCGGCGAACTTGTAGTCCCATGCCGTTACGTCGTTCATATATTGCGCGTACTTCTTGGGATTGGCGACGCCCGCGACCTGAAGCCGGTAATTTTCTGGCTCGATTAACGTTTTCAAGCCGAAGTCGCCGTTGGTGCGAAGTGGTATCGCCTGCGACCTGGGATAGGTTGGGGATAAACCTCGATCGTCAAAAACCGCTTTCGCAACATCTGTGTCGAAGTTGATAGCCTTCCGCAACGGTTTCGGAATCCGCTGATCGCCGTTGCTCTGATCGATCCAGCGATAGAGTTCGTACCCGCCCGTAGCCGCGAGTGCGGCAGCAAGAAAGCTGCGCCGCGTCCGCTTCCCGGAAGCTCGCTTGACCTGTTGATCGAGCTCCATCTGCTCCTCTGTAGGATTGCTCACCACGACCTCCGTTCCGCCTCGAGTGAAGGCTCCTCGACGCGCTTTATCTCATACCCAGTGACCATGGATCGAAAGTTGTTCCAACCCGCGAGAATTACCTGTCCAACGTGGACAACGAAAAAGGACGAGAAGCCGAGGGTCAGCAGGAAGTGCTCCCACCGGGCCATCTGGTAGCCACCCAGCAGCGTGGTAAGCAGGTGAAGTTGTGCCGGCTTGTAGATCGAGATCCCGGTGACAAGACTCCCTGCGCCCATCAGGATGACGGAGGTGTAAGCGATCTTCTGCGCGCCGTTGTACTTCTTCTGAAGCGGCAGGCCTTTGCGAATGTGAAGGTCGACCAGCGTCACCTGGATCGCCTCAACGATCGACTTGCGATCGGGCACCATGAACTTCCACTCCTTCGAGATGGCAAGAAACGAGACGTAGAGCACGCCGTTGATCGCGAAGAGCCACATGAAGAAGAAGTGATAGGCGAGGCCGGTCGTCACGCGGTATTGCGCGTTGATCGAGGTCCAGAACCAGTCCGGAAAGAAGCGAAAGAGAGTAAACGAGCCGATGCCGACGCGGTAGATCTGATGTGCGTTGCCGTGGATCGGATCAGAGTCAGTCCAGTAGATGAGCAGACCGCTCCAGATCATCGTGAAGAGAATAGGAAAGTTGATCCAGTGCATCCAGCGAATCGCCAGCGGATGTTTTCGCTCAAGGCGGATCGTTGGCTCAGATGCCTTCGCTACGGGCGGTTCGATCTCTTCAGGCTCTGGCTCCTCGGCTATCGGCCCGATCAGTTCCGGAGCTGGCTCCTCTACGAGGGCAGGTTTTTCCGTCGGTTGTGCGATAGGTTCTAAAGAAGGCAAAGGAACGGACGCTGTCTCTGGAGCGGCCATAGCTTCTTCAGGATCTGGCGTGTCGGGTCTTTCGCGCGGCTCGTCTGGCATCGTCACGCACCTTTGAGTCAAATCCTGCGCTTTGGTTACAGCTTAGGCAATCTTTTTTTGTGGATTAACGCAGAGTGATCCGGACAGCTGTTCCAGCATCGGTGAAGGAGACCTGCCGATTGGTCATAACGGCCTTGGTCGCTCCCGAGAGGGAAATCATCGGCGCATGATCCTCCTGGGCAAGGCATGCTACCGCAAGCAGGCATTTCAACTCTGTCGGCGTACCTGGGGTGCTGTTCCAGCCTTGAACAAGATATTGCTTCACTGCGGTGATATCGCCGGATTGCACCAATACGTCGTTCGAATAATTGATGAACACCCAGGCACCCTCCTGCTTGACATCGTTGCGGTAGACGGTAGCGAGTGGATCACGCAGGTAGATGCGCTGGCGATTCAGAGCGATGAAGACGACCAGTATGAGCGTGAGCAGCAGAAGTAGCTTCTTCATCTATTTCTTCTCCTCGTGGTATTCCTGCTCTGTATTGATGCCCCACAGGGCATCCTTATCGACGTGACCAGCGATGATTCCGTCGACGGCGGTCATCGCAGTCAGCATACTGTGATCCTGATTGTTGTACTTGTGCATCCCATTTCGACCTACGAGAAAAAGGTTTTCGAAACTATCGGTAAAGGCTCGCAGTTCGTCGAAGCGGTCGTAGGTGCCGAAATAGGCAGGGTAGGTCTTGGGCACGCGCACAACGTGTCCGTCGAGCACCTCGGAGACCTTGAGGATGCCGATCTTCTGAAGCTCGGCGGCGGCAAAGGCCTTCAACTCCTTATCCGGCATCGTCCACAGCGGATCACTCTCGTAGCAGAAATACTCGAGCCCGAGCCACACCTTGGTTGGGTCAGCCACCATGTAGGGGCTCCAATTATTAAAGACCTGCAGGCGTCCGAGCAGCACATCGGGCTCCTGAATGTAGATCCACGTATCTTTCAACAGACCGCCATCCGGTTCCGTCACGCTCAACCGGTTTGCGAGGATGCCTACAGTGATGAAGTCCCGATACTGCAGGCCTTCCGCCACCTCACGTACGGGAAGCGGGACGGGCGCATCGATGGCCCGGATGAGGTCCTTCATCGGCATCGTAGAGAAGAAGTAATCCCCGGCGAAGGTCTGGCGCTGGTCGAGATCATTGACGGCGTCGAGTGAAACAACCTGCTTGCCCTCGCAACGGATCGCATCGACCTTGAGCCCCATGTGAATCTCACCACCAAGTCTGACAATCTCCTCGGCGACATGCTCCCAAAGTTGGCCAGGGCCGAACTTGGGGTACATAAACCGCTCAATCAGGCTAGTGTCCGTGCCTTTTTGTGAGAGATCCTGCTTGCGCTTCTTCGCGAACGTCTTTTTGACGAAGTGCTTGACCGCCGTTGTCAGGCTGAGGCCCTTGATTCGCTGTGCTCCCCATTCTGCCGAGATCTGGTCACATGGCGTTCCCCAAACCTTTTCGGTGTAGCTCTTGAAAAAGGTGAGGTAGAGCTGGCGTCCAAAGCGATTGATGAGGAAGTCTTCAAGACTCTTTTCCGGGGCAATCTGGCTAATCCGCGACTTGAGATAGCTGGTGCCGACTCGAAACGTCCGTGCTACTCCAAGATTGCCAAGTGTCTCGGCCGTCAACGTAATGGGGTAGGCGAAGAACTTGCGCAGGTAGTAGATACGGCTCTTCCGCGGGCGAATCAGCATCACCAGGTCGGGATTGGCAGGCTCTGCCGCGACGACCGTCTCGGTGTGCCCGTGCTCACCGGGGTGTGGCTCATCGGCTCCGTCGGTCTCTTCCGTGTCCGTTTCGATTGCCAGGAGCGGGCCCATGCCGCGCAGAACCGGTTCTTCCTCAAGACGTGCCGGAACCGTCACAATGCGACGTTTTCCCTGGTAGCTGATCTCAGCGATCGTCTCGCTGTCATCAACCGGCGGCATCAGGTCGATCCACCATTGCATGACCCGGTCACTCTTCGAGAAGAAGCGGTGGCCGCCGATGTCCATCCGATTTCCCTTGTAGCGGATCGTTCGCGAGATGCCGCCGATCTCCTCGCTTGCTTCAAGGATGATGGGCTGAACGTCGCTGCGCCGTAAAAGTTCGAGCGCTGCGGTCAGTCCTGCAGGACCGGCTCCAATGATGATTGCTTTCTTGCTCAACTCGCCTCGTATCTATATCGATAGAGCACGCGTTGGTGTCCATCCAATCCCCGAGTATACGGGTCCGCCCTAGGACCTTAGACGAAATAACCGGTCCAAAGACTCAGTCCGTTGCTTTCTGGCGGCCGCTCCTCGCGTCGTCGAGATACCCTGCAGGGTGCCAACTTGGAGCCGCCACCTGCGTAGAAGCAAGCGAAAAACCGTCAGCATTGTTCCGCTGACGGTCAGGTCGATGTTGCCGAGCATCATCTAGACGGCAACGGGTTCACGATTCATGACCGCAAAGTCCAGACTGCCATCCGTTGCGGCGGTTACCAGCACGCTGTCGCCGTGGAGCACGCTGCCATCGAGGATCTTGACGGCCAGCTTGTCCTGGACCATCCGCTGGATCGCTCGCTTCAGCGGCCGTGCGCCATAGGCGCGATCGTACCCGGCCTTGAAGATGGCCTTCCGAGCCTCAGGAGTCATCTCGAGCGTGATCTTCCGGTCAGCCAGCAGCTTGGTGAGGTCGGCCAGTCGCAGATCGATGATGTGCTCCAACTGCTCTTCGCCCAGCGGATGGAAGACTACGATATCGTCCACGCGGTTCAGGAACTCCGGCCGGAAGTGCTCACGTAAAGCGATCATCACGCGGCCGGTCGCATCCTTGAAGCCCTCCTCGCCATCAGCCCAGGCGGTCGACAGAATGTTCGCTCCAATGTTCGAGGTCATGATGAGGACCGTATTCTTGAAGTCCACCGTGCGACCCTTGGAGTCTGTGAGGCGACCATCATCAAGCACCTGGAGCAGGACGTTGAAGACATCCTGATGCGCCTTCTCGATCTCGTCGAAGAGGATAACTGCGTAAGGGCGCCGACGTACTGCCTCCGTCAGTTGACCGCCCTCGTCGTATCCAACGTATCCCGGAGGTGCACCGATCAGGCGAGCGACAGCGTGTTTTTCCATGTATTCGCTCATATCGATGCGCACCATGGCAGCCTCATCGTCGAACAGAAACTCAGCCAGCGCACGCGCAGTCTCTGTCTTACCTACGCCGGTCGGGCCAAGGAAGATAAAGCTGCCGATCGGCCGCTTCGGATCAGACAAGCCCGCACGGGAGCGACGAATCGCATTCGCGACAGCCTCAAGTGCTTCGTCCTGTCCAACGACGCGATCGCGCAGACGGTCCTCCATCTGGACCAGCTTCTGCATATCGCCTTCAAGCATCTTCGAGACAGGAATGCCGGTCCATTTTGAGACGACGCGGGCAATGTCCTCCTCGTCGACTTCTTCCTTGAGCATGCGCTGTGAGTCGCCGGAGCCAGAGTCTTGCAGGTCGGTGAGGGTCTTTAGCTCGGCTTCGAGCTTCGGAATCTCCCCGTACTGCAACTCTGCAGCCCGCTGTAGATTGCCCTTACGGGTCTCGTCATCCGCCTGAAAGCGCAAGGTCTCCAGCCGCTCCTTCAGTTCAGCAACGCGGCCAATCGCTCCACGCTCCGTCTGCCAGCGAGCACGTAGGCCGGCAGCCGTCTCCTTGACGCCGGCAAGCTCACGCTCAACGATCTCCATACGTTCACGGGACGCAGGATCCGTCTCACGCTTGAGCGCCTGCCGCTCGATCTCCAGCGACGTAGCGCGGCGCTCCAGGTCATCGATCTCCACCGGGACTGATCCGATCTGTATAGCCAGCGCCGCTGCAGCCTCATCCACGAGATCGATCGCCTTATCCGGCAGAAAACGATCGGAGATGTAGCGATGTGAGAGCGTGGCTGCCGCGACTATTGCTGAATCCTTGATGCGGATCTTGTGATGCGACTCGTATCGCTCCTTCAAGCCACGCAGGATCGCGACCGTATCCTCGACGTTCGGCTCGCCGACGTAGACGATCTGAAAGCGCCGCTCGAGAGCGGCATCCTTCTCGATGTATTTCTTGTACTCATTGAGCGTCGTGGCCCCGATGGCTCGTAGTTCGCCGCGAGCAAGCGCCGGCTTCAGCATGTTGCTGGCGTCCATGGTGCCCTCGGCCGCACCCGCACCAACGAGCGTATGCAGCTCGTCAATGAAAAGGATGACCTCACCGTGCGACTCCTCAATCTCCTTCAGAACTGCTTTCAACCGCTCCTCGAACTCACCGCGAAATTTCGCTCCGGCGATCATCGCGCCAAGGTCGAGTGAGCAGACGCGCCTGTTCCGGAGGATCTCCGGCACATCGCCCAGAAAGATTCTGCGGGCAAGCCCTTCGACGATCGCTGTCTTGCCGACACCCGGCTCACCGATCAGAACTGGATTGTTCTTCGTCCGTCGCGACAACACCTGCACCACGCGGCGGATCTCTTCATCGCGACCGATAACTGGATCGAGCTTGCCGCGTCGTGCCAGCTCTGTCAGGTCCTTCGCATACTTCTCCAATGCCTGAAACTTGCCCTCGGGATTCGGATCGGTCACACGCTGTGATCCGCGAACGGCGCTCAGAGCGCGCAGAATTGCCTCATGCGTTCCGCCAAGCGCGGCCAGTGCTGTCTGCACGGCATCGCCTTTTGCTTCGGCCAGGGCTAGAAGCAGATGCTCGGTCGAACAATAATCGTCCTTGAAGTTCTCCGCCTCTTTAAATCCTCGCTCCACGACCTTTTGCAACACGGCCGACATGCCCGGCTGTCCGCCACCCTGCACCTTCGGCAGCTTGGCAATTGCCGCGTTCACTCCGCTAAGCAACTGCTCTACCGGAACACCAATCTTCTCCAGTACTGGGATGACCACGCCCTCGCGGTCTTCGAGCAGCGCCGCAAGCAGGTGAAGCGGTAAGACCTCCGGGTTACCGTTCTCCGCCGCGTGCGAGCCGGCACCCTGTAGCGCTTCTTGTGCTTTTACTGTCAGCTTTTCCCATTTGATTGCCATCTTCTACTCCTTGAATTCTGTTTCGATCCTGATCTTGTCTTGCTTGGCCCCATGTTGCGCATGCTCTACTAGCGCTAGACCTACCGTGCCAAAGCTCAACCCTACGCCTAAGTCCGACACGCTTGTTGCGGCCATTTTTCTCGCAGCGACCGGTGGCCTGCTTGATGCTGTCGTCTACCTTGATCATGGCCACGTCTTTGCCAATGCGATGACAGGCAATGTCATTCTTCTTGGCATCAGTGCTCTTTCGCGTGACTGGATGCAGGTCACTCGACATCTGGCACCGCTCGTCGCTTTCCTTGCTGGAGTGGCCGCGTCGCGACTTCTCCGTACTCTCCCAGCGAACTACGCGGCGATCTCCGTACTCACCCTGGAGATAGCCGTACTCCTTGCGGCAGGTTCTCTCCCGCGCTCATTTCCGGATCTACTCTTCACTGCAACCATCTCGTTCGTCTCCGCGTTTCAGGTCTCGACCTTTCGCACGGTCGGTCGATTCACCTACAACTCCACCTTCGTCACCGGCAACCTGCGAGACATGTCCGAGAGCTTCGTAACTGGTTTCATCGAGTCCGATCGAGATGATCGACTTAAAACCCTCGCCAAATCTCGCAAACTTGGAACCATCTGCATTTTCTTCCTGCTCGGCGCCATGCTCGGGGCGTGGGGAGCACCTCGGTTTGCCGACCACACACTCTGGTTTGCTGAACCGCTCCTGATCGTGGTGCTGCTCACCGTAGCCTTCGAAACGAAGATCAAATCTGAGTGACATCCTGCTTCAAATCGAGCTTCGCTAGGCTTCTTATCTTTATAATTTGATCAAAACCTGACAATAAAGTTTCATAAAATATGACTATTCCATGCTCATGTTTTTTACGAGGGATCTCAGTCCAGCCCGACGCTTCTCTGGCGGACTACACCGGCGGAAAGAAAGCGGAAGCTCACTACACGAACTGGATAGAAGTTTCAATCCTCCGAAAATCTCCGCATCGTGTCGGATGAATGACAGATTTACTGGATTCGGAGTGATAGAGTCCAACTGCAGGGCGTCGGTGCATGTCTAAACAACTCATAACAAAGCGTTCCGTACTTCTTTTTGGTCAAGATCAACGTCTCGTTCAGACGAGGGCATGGGTGCTCGAACGAGCTGGTTTCAACGTGAACACAATTCTGCATCTCAGTGACTTAGACGAGATTGGTCCATGGAAGCAGATCGACATGTTTGTGCTGTGCGACTCTTTGACGCCAATCGTACGTCGTCAAGCATTGAGTCTGACCGGCTTAAAGTGGCCAAACGCGAAGCGCCTGACGTTGACACCGGCCGGCGCTGCTTTTGAGGTCGATTCAGCCGAAGCCATTTTTCCTGCGATAGAAGGTCCGCGTAAGTTGGTAGCAACGATCCACAACCTGATGACAGACGGCGCTGCACCTTCGCTCTAAGCGAAGCGTCCACCCCATCATCCCTCAGGAGATATACCTATGCATTGCGCCACTGGCTATGAGCTTTACCATCAGTACGAGACTGCTGAGAAGGAAAAGATCGCGAGCAACGGGAGAAGACTTCCGTCGACTGGCACTCCAAACACGTCTGAAAAAGAGTTTTTGGCGGCCAAGCAGCGATATCTTGAAAGCTTCGCCAACTGGCTTAGCCACAAAGCCTTCTGTCATGACTGCAAACCAAAATCCTGATCCGCAATGGACGTCTGCTCTTAGCCCACTCGGCAGATCAGGCATTTGAGGTAGCTTGTCTCTGCCAAAGTCAAAACGGTGGGATGATCGGGCGCTGCTCCACGCGTCTCAAGCAATTGAACCCGGCGTCCTGCATCAGACGCGGCTGCGGTGATGACCTCAGAGAATTCATACAATGACACATGGTGTGAGCAGGAGCAGGTAACGAGTGTTCCGCCTGGACGCAACATCTTCATCGCTCTGAGATTAAGTTCTTTATAGCCGCGGATGGCTCCCTCAGCAGCGCGCTTCGACTTGGCAAATGCGGGTGGGTCGAGCACGACGGTATCGTACTGTTTCCCGCTGCTCTCAAACTCCCGTAAAAGATCAAAGGCATCAGCCTGAATCCAGTCGAGTTTGCCCGTGAGCGGTGGATTCAGTTCACGATTTCGGTCGGCCACTTCAAGGGCTGCTCGGCTTGCATCCACTCCAGTAACGCGAGTGCAGTTTTGCGCCAGGTGCAGGGCGAACCCGCCTTGGTAGGTGCACACGTCGAGGGCTGTACCTTTGGCATACCGTGCTGCGGCAGCGTAGTTCAGCCGCTGATCGAGGAATGCCCCGGTTTTTTGTCCCGTGCCCGCGTCGAAATGGAACTGGATACCGTTGATGGTAAAGATCGTCGCCAGCTTCGCTTCGCCCTTCGCATAGAGGGGCGCCGCCGGGGGAGCGGCTAGTTGCTCCAACTCCCGCACGCGCGCATCGGGCCGTTCGATCACCGTTTCGAGCTGGAGCCGCTCCTTGAGTATCTCGGTCACAAGCGTGCGGACATCGTCCTGCGCTGTGCCCTGCGTGAGCAGTTGCACGATAACGAGGTCGTTGTACTTGTCCGCCACGATGCCGGGCATTCCGTCGGCCTCTGAAAAGATGAGCCGGCAGGCATTCGTCTCAAGAGTCTGCGGGACAAGCTCTTCCCGTAGCGTCAACGCGGCGTTCAGCCGTTCGCGCAGAAGTTGAAGGTATTGCCCACGCGTCAGGGACGGCTGTGGCGAAATGAGTCGGAGAGCGATCTGCGAAGAGGAGCTGTACAAAGCAGTCCCCAGCGGAAATCCTCGTGCGTCCAAGACCGTCAGGAGCGAACCACCCTCAACTGCCTTCTCTTCAAGAGCCGGAATTAGCTCATCGATATCGGACTTGTAGACCCAAAGATGCCCCGCTCGCAGGCGATCTGCTGCACGGCGCTGAATGACGGCTGCCGGGCCGAGAGCCTGCGGTTGTCCGATGCGTAAAGGGCGTTCTGTCACTGTCTTGACCATCGTTCTATGGTCGCACAGGCATTGAGCTTGGCCATCGCAACAGACGTTCGGCTGGGCCTCGTAGAATGGATGGATGGATCCTGTTCAAAGCTTTGACGTTGTGATCCTTGGAGCAGGGGCTGCCGGGCTCATGTGCGCCATCGAAGCAGGTAAACTTGGTCGTCGCGTCGCCCTTATCGATCATGCAGATCGTGCCGGAAAGAAGATTCTGATCTCGGGTGGCGGTCGCTGTAACTTCACCAACCTGCATTCGCTTCCTGAAAACTTCATCTCCGAGAACCCCCACTTCGCCAAGTCTGCCCTTGCACGCTTCACGCCAGAGGACATGATTGCGCTCGTGGAAAAGCATGGCATTCGCTATCACGAGAAGACGCTTGGCCAACTCTTTTGCGACCGTTCAGCGCAGGACGTGGTCACGATGCTGGAACGAGAGTGCACGGCAGCCAGCGTCGTCGCGCTCATGGGCACCTCTGTTGTGTCTGTCGCGAAGGCCGAGCAATTTACGATTGAGACCTCAAAGGGCACTTACCAAGCCGAATCCCTGGTGATTGCAACCGGTGGTCTGTCGATCCCGAAGATGGGGGCGACTGGCTTCGGATATGGCATTGCAAAGCAATTCGGTCTGCGAATTGTGGAGTGCCGGCCAGGCCTGGTGCCGCTGGTCTTTAGCGATGTGGACCGGGACCGATGGTGCGACCTTACTGGTCTTTCGATCGAGGTGATGGCAACGGCAGGTACTGGTAAGCGTGCCTCCACCTTTCGCGAGAAGATGTTGATCACTCATCGCGGGCTAAGCGGACCGGCGATGCTGCAGATCTCCTCGTATTGGAAGCCGGGCGAGGTGCTCCGGCTCGATCTGGCTCCGGACCGTAAGGTGATCACGCCAATGGTCGAACGCAACGCTCGCCGCGACCCCGGAGCCATTCGGCAACTCCTGCACACTACGTTCCCAGGACGCCTCGCCGATCGCTGGCTGGAAGAGTATCCGCCTACCGCCTGGACGAATGTAGCGCTCACCGCGATGGAAGAGCAGATTCATGACTGGCAACTAACTCCAGCAGGAACAGAAGGCTATGAAAAGGCCGAGGTGACAGCGGGGGGAGTCGATACAGCTGAACTCGATGCAAAGACGATGCAAAGCCGCAAGGTACCCGGCCTGTTCTTCATCGGAGAGGTCGTCGATGTGACTGGCTGGCTAGGCGGATATAACTTCCAGTGGGCCTGGGCGTCGGGTGTGAGCGCTGGACAAGCAGTCTGACCCTATTGAATCGTCAGGCTGAGATCGACTGTTCGTACGAGTCCAGCACTCGCAGCAGATACCACGATGGTCGATGTCCCGGATGGACTCGGATTCGACCCACCTGGTGGTGAAGTTGTAGTGGTCGGTGGGATGATCCGCGAAGTTCCACAACTTGTTGTAAGGAACAGGCCACCCATAAAGATGACCGCTATCAAACCGCGAAGGGGTAGCAACTGCCGACGCCTCCCGCCCAACATGCCAAGGCACGGCAGTAGCAGAACAAACCACATCGTCGGTTCTCTCAACGAGAGTGCTGCGTTTGCTACGCCTGTTGCAATCGTGACCGTGACCAGGACAGTTCCGGTTCCGAGTGCAACGGAGCTCGGTACAACCAGGCAGGTCGCATGGACCGGAGCGCCACTACAGGTGAACACTGCTGCTCCAGGAACGCCGCTCACCGAGGTAAGGAGCAGAGGGTACACGGCAGATTGACCGCTAGTGATTGCCGATGTAGTGCTGCCAGGCACAAGCGTGAAGTCCACACCTACACCTGCGAGGCCGAGCGGTGCTGGAGGCGCTGTTGCGTTCGTAGCTACCGTAAGACTGCCAGCTCGTGAAGCGGGTGCTACCGGCGCAAAAGCTACCTGCAGGGTGCATGCGGAGTTGGCTGGAATGGAACTGCCGCAGGTATTGCTGCCGGGCAGGATGACGAAATCGCCGGACACTTGAAAGCCGGTGATGGAAAGTGGAAGGCCGCCGTTGTTGGTCAGGGTGACCATCTGCCCTGCACTTACGATCCCCACGCCGAGGGGGGCAAAGCTGAGCCCGGAGCTTGGCGCCAGCGAAACCCCGAGTGGCGCTACCCCGAAGCCGAATAGCGAAACCGTCTGGCTTCGATACTGGTCCGAGACGGTCATGGTGCCTATCTCGTTTCCGACATTCCTCGGCACATACGAGACGGCGATGGAACACGTAGCGTGAGCATTGAGAGAGTTGCCACAGGCATTGACAGCGGTGAAGTCGCCGCTGGTGATGGTCGCGGCAATCAGCGTGAGAGCCACGTCGCCCGAGTTAGTCAGCGTCACCTGCTGAGCCGGGCTTACCGAATTCAATTGCTGCGAGCCGAAGGTAAGGCTTGCGGGCGTGAGAGCATCAGTCGCGGGTGATGTTCCCGATCCTTGCAGGGATACGGTCTGGGCGCCTGCTGAGTCAGTGAGTGTCAATACTCCCGCTCGTGTACCAGAAGCTGTAGGAGTAAAGGTAACTGCCACGGTACAACCACTGCCTGGGGCCAATGTTGTGCTACAGGTATTGACGGAGATCTTGAAGTCGCCGGTGATGGTCGGCACACTGAGCGTAGCTGACGTTCCTCCCAGGTTCGAGACGGTAATATTCTCCGCCATAGCCGTTGTGGCAACTGGCGTAGCTGGGAAAGTCAATGCGATTGGATTCAGCACGATTGATGCGGGTGGAGTTGCTGAACCACTAAGAGGAGCCGTTGCCTGACCTCCAGCCACATTGCCGAAGACGGTCAATGTGCCAGAGCGATTGCCTGTCACAGTAGGAAGGAAGGTGATTTGGATGGAGCAGCTTGCATTGATCGCAACGGATGCGGCGGTGCACGTGTCCGTCTCATTGAAGTCCCCCGTGAGCGCAACGGACGACACCGTGAGTAGGGAGTTTCCTGTGTTGGTGACAACGATCGTTTGGGCGGTGCTGGCCGTCCCCACTGCCTGTGTAGCGAAGGTGAGAGAAGTGGGGTTGAGGGTCATTGCAGCTTGTGCCGACGCGGCCGTGAGGAGCGGAATCTGCCAGATGCCGCGACCATAGGTTCCTACGCGCAGTTCACCCAGCCGCCCGTCATCAGTCGGCATCGCCGCGGCTGCAGCAAGCTGCATTACAGGTGCATTAGGCAGGCCAACTCCATAGACGCTCCAGCAGTTCGCGCTGGTGCAGGTTGTAACGCTCGATGTCACATAAACACCCGTGTCGAGTGCGATATAGAGAGTGTTGGCATCGTTCGGGTCGACCACCACGCTGTTGGCAGGAGCGTTTGGCAGATTGCTACTAATATTGGCCCAGGTTGCCCCTGCATCGACGGAGCGATAGAGATGCGCCACGCCGAATCCCATGATGGTCGCGTAGATCGTCTTGCCGGTTGCATCATGCGGGTCGGCGGCGAGCGACGAGACACCAAAACCATTAGGATTGAAGTGACCTCCTCCGTTCGAGACGTTTGAGCCAGTCAGATCGGTCCAAGTCGTGCTGCTTCCTGCAGTGCCGCCGAGTTTGGTTGAAAAGAGATGGCCGCCTGCACTTCCGCCCCCGTCCTGCGTGCCGGACATACCCGCGTAGAGAATGGTCGAACCGGCATCTTGCGCTGCTGTTGCACTACTTGCAGGACCAGCCGCAGCGAGGGAGCGGAGTACGGGGTTCGTGCTGTTGCACGCACTGTTCTGCGGACCCCCCAGCAGGGTGCTTATAGCGTTGGCCGAACTCCAGACGGATCCGTTTTCGGCTGGTCCGCGCCAGACCCGGCATGTACCGATCATGATGTCTGAGGGCATCGCAGGATCAAGCAGCCACGGTGGATCGATAAGCGAGGCATCGTTCTCAATCTGCGGCAAGCCGATGGTTGGCGCTCCCGCAAAGCTGGCGGAAGTGCATGCCCCACCGCTGCCGCAGTAACGAACGCTCACACCGGCGGCTGTTGTGATGTACCAGTTCTGTGGATTGACTGGATCGATCGCAACTGTGCTTCCTTCACCGGCGGCGAGTTGGCTCCATGAGGTACTTGTTCTCGCGGCCGAACTTCCCGCACTGCCGTTTGCCCCAACACCTACAAGCAAGGTATCTGCGTCTACGGGCGACTGCGCGAAGCTGACAACCTCAGCAAGCGATCCGAGTCCTCCATTTAAGTTTTGAAAATGGTTGGCGTCGTCTAACGAGCACGGTGCTGCCTGCTCGTTCACACCATCTGTAGATCGCCACAGGCCCCCGTCATTTCCGATATAGACCCAAGGCTGCGCCGCAACCGTTATGACGGCGAGAGCGTGCTGTGCACCGGCAACGCCCGCAGGGGCTGCGCAACCGTTCGTGGCATTCGTAGTGTTACGCAAGGTGCAGCCCTGGCCCAAAGTGCATCGGTAAAGGTCCGCCGTGCCCACGAGGAGAGAAGTGTCCGGATTTGAGGTTCCCACTCCGAGAGGCATAGCAGCAAGAGCCATGGTGTAAGCGGCTTGGGGAACGACTGTGCTTCCGCCTCCTACCTCGAGCGGTGAGGAGATCAAGCGCTGACCAAAGGTCATGGGGTTGCTACATGCAGAGCCCGAGAGGGCACAGATGTCCTGCCACAACCCCTGGTCCTGATTGCTGCTATCTACGGTAAAAGCGAAGGTATCTCCACTCACTGGCTGCACCGCGAGAACGCCGCGAAAGATGGGACAGGTCGGGTTACCGGTCGTTCCCGGGTTCGTCGGGCAAGTAGTAAGCGAAAGCGAGCTAGCGGGTTGCTGAAGAAGCCGTGTCCAGGTAACGCCGTCTGCGGACTGGTAGTAGCCGTGATAACGAATTGCCGCGTAAAAGCTGTGACGCACAGGATTCCAGACAACGGCGGTCGCTGCATTACCACCGGCATTCGCTCCGATGATCTGCGGCGCCTGGACAGTCTGGGCACCATCCATGACAACCGACATCTTCCAACTCGCACCGGCATCAAGCGAGTAGTACAACCCGCGCACACTGTTCGTTACACCGGTGGCGTTCACAAGGTCTCCCTCAACGGAGTCGGAGAGTGCCGCAACGACGAGGCCAGTGGAGGTGCCACTCCACGCAAATCCCGCTACCCCAAGGCCAGTGAAGTAGTGATCCGCAGGTGCCGTACTGACAATGTCGTGGGCGTTCTGGATCAACGTCCACGAAACCCCACTGTCCGCCGATCGAAGCAGTCCACTCCCGTAGAAGGAGTCTGTAGCCGAGTTAGGGTCACCGGTTCCAGCAAGAATCACGCCGTCCGCGATACCGGGCTGAACGCTGATCGCACCGATGCTCAACGAAGGAATCACCGGCGTTCCAGCGTTAGCGCTGAAAACAGAGATTGTATCCGTGAGCGGCGCAAACGTCACAGCACTGCTCGCACCTGCTGCATTCGTTGACTTCCACACGCCACCACCGGACGTGCCGAGATACACCGTATTGCCGGTGAGATCCGCTGGATCAATGGCGATCGCCGTCACACGACCCGTTACCTGACCATAGGAAGCGCTCGTAATCTGGTTGGGACCAACTGCCTGCCAGCTTGCATTGAGTGAGTTACCGACGGTGTTAGCCCGCTCTGCCTGCATTGCAACATGCTGCTGTCGCGCGAAGGCGATGGGGGAGGCGCCTGATGTCGCGGCACCTTGAACACGGCCCTCAAAAAAACGTCGAGCGCGCATCGCTTGAGCACCCGCAATGGGGATCTCGGCGTGATTCAGGAGCTGCGCTGATGCTCCACTCGTTAGAGCAACGAGGAAGCATAGTCCCGCCAGTGTGCTCAGCCTTCGACAGCCGGTGGGAATGTACTCCAATTGCAAACGACGAATACTTCGAGAATAGGGAATCAAGCGCATGGCAATCGCAGCAGTGCGAGCATCTGAACTCGATGCTGCAAGCTGACAACGTAGGAGTCAACGCTGGACCGCATGGAGTCTGGCCTCAAGTGCCAGAAAGGGATAAGAGAGCTCTAACTACAGCAACTGTGGTTCTACAGGCCACGTGCACAAAGCTTCTAGCAGCGAACGATCTTCGCCGAGTCGATTCCCTTGGTCGCGTTTCTAGAATCTATCACTAGCCGAGCGTTCGCCACGATTTGTCCGTAATCATAGCTGGAATGATCCGTCACAATGACAACGCCGTGAAAGGACGCAAGATCATCCAAGGGCGCAGACTTCATCCGCAGGTCATACTTTCTCCCTTGTCCCACGGTTGCGAAGAATGGATCGTTGTAGCTAACCTCCGCGCCACCCTGCTGTAGCAGCTCGATGATACTGAGTGCAGGCGACTCACGGAGATCATCGACATCGCGCTTATAGGCGACACCGAGCACAAGGATTCTTGCTCCCGACAGGAGGATGCCATTGCGCTTGAGCGCACGCGTGGTCGACTCGACGACATAGGCCGGCATGGCTTCGTTGACTTCACCAGCGAGTTCTATAAAGCGAGTAGGGAAGCCAAACTGCTTTGCCTTCCAACTCAGATAAAAAGGGTCGACCGGAATGCAGTGACCACCTACACCTGGCCCTGGATAGAAGGCCTGGAAGCCAAAAGGTTTCGTAGCGGCGGCGGCAACGATCTCCCAGATATCGAGTCCCATGTGGATACACAGCTGCTTCAACTCATTGATGAGCGCGATATTGACGCATCGATATATGTTTTCCAGCAACTTCGTCATTTCGGCAGCCGCTGGGCTCGACATCAACACCGTTCGATGGAACACCGAGCCGTAGAGAGCGGAGGCCGCGGCGCCCGCCCGTGAATCCACGCCACCAATCACCTTAGGGATGTCGCGGCGCGGTGTTGTGACGTTGCCAGGGTCTTCCCGTTCTGGTGAAAACGCAACCATGACGCCGCAAAGCATAGGTTCGCTCGCGTCGGAGCTTACGGACTTACGGAGCACGCTGACGCCACGTGGCTGACCGTGTCGATTGATGGTCTCAACTACAATCTCTTCCGTGGTGCCGGGATAAGTCGTACTCTCCAGCACGACGAGCTGACCTTCTCGAAGGTACGGCGCAAGAGCTTCCACAGTCGAGACGACGTAGCTCATATCCGGCGTGTGATCCTCGTGGAGCGGAGTCGGGACACAGATGAGCACAGCATCAACGTTGCCTATCTCTGCGAAATCCGTTGTAGCGTGAAAACCACTGGTCTGGGCCGCTCGGATATGGTCAGGCTCAATGCGATGAATGTAGCTTTGACCGCTATTGAGCGTCTCGACCTTGGATGGATCAATGTCGAATCCGGTGACCCGGAATCGTTCGTCACTGAAGAGCAGCGTAAGTGGAAGACCCACGTAGCCGAGACCAACTATTCCTACTCGGACACTTCGATCCTGAACACGTTCTATCCACGCCTGGAGGCGTAAGGTCTCGGTCTGAGAGGTGCTCATCGTTTATGTCGCTCCGTCCTGCTTATGGAAAGACGCCGAAAACTCTGCTTGGTACCATTCAACGGTGCGTCTGAGACCTTCTTCAAAGCCGATGTGCGGGACGTAGTTCATTGCCTTATGGGCCGCAGAGATGTCCGCCAGCGAATCGCGAACGTCGCCTGCTCGATCGGGCCCGTATTGCGGTGGGTGAGGGTAGCCAAGGAGTCTCGCCAGTATCTCGTATGTTTCATTCAAGGTGTGCCGCTCACCACAGGCGACGTTAAAGACCCGACCTGCCACCTTCTCCGCCGATGCAGCACAAGCTCTAAGATTTGCCTGAACCGCATTTTCAACATAGGTGAAGTCCCGGCCCTGCTCACCGTCCCCGTTGATTACAGGCTGCTCACCCCGCATCATTTGCAGGATGAAACGCGCCATCACACCGGAATAGGGTGAATCGGCAACCTGCCGTGGACCAAAGATATTGAAGTAACGAAGGCAGACAGTCTCAAGTCCGTAAACCTGCCAGTACGACTGCATATACAACTCGCCCGCTAACTTCTGCACTGGGTACGGGGCAATGGGCTGCGGCTTCATACTTTCGACGCGCGGAAACCCAGGCTGGTTTCCGTATGCAGACGACGATGCCGCATAAACGATCCGCTTGACTCCAGCAGCGCGCGCTCCTTCTAAGAGGTTGAAAGTACCATCGATATTGGTCTCATGGCTTGGCCGTGGCTCCGAAACCGAGCGCGGCACGCTTGGTAGCGCACCCTGATGCAGGATGAAATCCACACCTACGCATGCATTGAGCACGCCTATAGAATCGCGCAGGTCCACCTCGCGAAGATCGAGCTGCTTTTCTAGATTTGCTAAATTCTCTCTGCGCCCTGTCGAAAAATTATCTAAAGCTCGAACATCATCGCCACGTTGGATGAGGGTATGTACGAGGTGCGATCCAATGAAGCCAGCAGCGCCGGTAATGAGATAAAGAGCCAAGAAGTTAGGATAGCAGCGTCAGGCTTTGAGTTGAAGGTCGACGGCAGCTGTCTCGCCTGGGAGTGCGTACATCTTCTGGATGTAAGCCTTGGAGTTGAATTTTCTTCCCGTAGAGGCACCTGACATATAACGGATCTTCCCAAACACGGGACGCGAGCTCCACGCACGATCAAACTTACCGACAATTGCCCACGCAATGCCAGCATAGCCATTAGGGTCTCGCCCATCGAGAAAATACTTGTCATTTAGATAGATCGCGTACTTCATCGCAGTTGCCGCATCGGGAGTCCACTCGAGGATTTTCTTGCCCCAGTACATACGAAGATAGTTGTGCATCCATCCGTGTCGCACCATCTGCACTTGGGCTGCATTCCAAAGATCATCGTAGGTTTGTGCACCTTCGAGCTGCTCCAATGTGTAGAGGATATCCCGCTCATCTCGCTCGTGCTCCGCGATCGTCCTCTTCGCCCAGGTCTCGGCACAATCTGCTGAGTCATAGTTGGGCTGATAGCGGACGAAATTGATGGCGAGCTCACGCCATGCAATGAGTTCATTGAAATAGCTGTCACGAGCCGACTTAAGCGTCGGATTACTCTTTACCGCTGCGTCAACCGCAAGAGCAATCGTCTGCGGACCAACGTGACCATAATGCAGGTAGGGTGACATCGACGAGGTTCCGTCTTTTTCCGGGTGATTCCGTTGAACTTCGTAGTCAGCCAATAGCTTTCCGGTGAAATGCCTTAAATGATTCAAGCCGGCCCGAGTTCCGCCCTTCCATGCTTCTACCGGAGGGACTGAACGGTCAAAGTCTTTCCAGTTCTTTGTCATATCCTCATGGACCGAGTCTGACCTGAAGCTGTGAGGCCGCTTCCATGCATGCTTCGCATGCGGGTTCTCATAGGGCACAAGGAACTCTGGCAGCAGGCGGTACAGGCGGGGTCGGATCGTATACGCACCATACTGTGCCTTCTCCATCAGCTTGGACGGTACGATCACATCCGTATCTACAGTCCAGAAAGGAATCTTGATCTTTGAAGCGAGCTGTTGACGCCACCGCTCCGGCTCACGCATCGGGTTCTCATCACCGATCAGGAAAGCCGCGCCAACATCAGCCAGCAGTTTTTCGTGTGATTCCCCAGGGGCCTTACGCATCACGAACGTAATATTCCGTTTGGCGAGATCCTCTTCTATATCCGGAAGCCCTTGATTGAGGAACACGTAATGTCGGAGGTTCGCATGGGGAAAGTTCGAGATGCCGGCAAAGTAGACGACGAGTGGAAGCTCAAGTTCATTCGCGACTTCCACGGCGATGTTGACCCCATGATTATCGATCCCACGCTGCGCACGCTGCATCCAGTACACGACACATTTACCTTCCGGACTCAACCGGCCCTCTCGTCGGACGGTGACCCGAGGGTTTGACATCAGGCTCTTGATCCCGTGCGGCAGTTCCTCACTCAACGCAATGCTCATACCTCTTCGATGCTGCACGTCAGAATCAAAGTGGGGAAAACGAAAAACCTTTGGTATGACGGCAAACTTGCCGGGCTGGATTGAGGTTCAAACGTGAAAGAGACGGCCCGTGGGCCGCCTCTTTTGCTACACAAATTGCCTTACCAGAGACCCCATGCGCGGCTCATGTAGTCACTCAAAGTCATTGTGATGAGGACCAGGAATGTGAAGAAGCCTGCTCCGACAGTCATCTTGATCAACCGCGACTGATACTTCACGTGCATAAAGAACAGGATGACGACCACAGCCTTGAAGCTGGCAATTCCAAGTGCGATGATCGGATTTAAGACGCCAAGATCGATATAAGCGGCACCAACTGTTATGCCGGTGAAAATCAGCAGTGTTCCAAATACCACCGCGTAGTTCAGAGGCGTCAGGATGTGATGTTCGCTGTGTTCCGGGTTTGTTACATTTGTTGCATCGTGCGCGTCAGACATGGTCTGCTCCTTGAAGTTATCTCTCCGGGTAAAGCAAACTAACTACACCGGGTGACGGTTGATCAGATAAAGCAGAGGAAACAAGAAGAGCCAGACGATATCCACAAAGTGCCAGTAAAGCCCGAAGTTTTCTATCGGTGCCACATACCCGCTCGTGAACTCCCCGAAGTGAGCCCTCCACGTCAGCCAGAACAGGATGCCAATTCCGATAATCATGTGGAGCGCATGCATCCCAGTCATCGCAAAATAGAGGAAGAAGAACACCTGTGTTCTTTGCGCCATGTCAGGAGCAAGAGGCGTTTCCTTCAGGCCGAAAGCATGAGGGTTAACAAATTCAGAGACATCGAAATGTGCTCCAGGAATGTGGTGCTTTTCCCACTTTTCGTGGTACTCGTCCGCCTTCACGCCAAGGAAGATCGCTCCCAGAATAGTCGTGATGACAAGAAACAGAACAAGCAGACCCTTCTTCTTGACTTCAGCCGCCCACACTCCAAGCGCCATGAAAAACCCGGAACCAATCAACACCACGGTGTTGAAAGCGCCCAGCGGAATACTCAGCTGGTTCGAGGCAGCAACGAAGGCGTCGTAGTACCAGTTACGGTAAAGCAGGTAGGCAAAGAACATGCCTCCGAAGAACATTATTTCTGTAAGGAGGAACAGCCACATGCCGAAGCTTGCAGCCTCGCGCTGTTGCTCCTCTGTCTCGAAATGATGGCGGTGCTGAGGAAGGGCCTGATGATGGTGCTCCGCCGCGACAGCCGTCTCATGCGTGTGAGGATGTGTGATTACGTTATCCAACGGTAGTCACCTCGTGCTGCGTCTTGTGGGCTAGCCATTCGTAGTCGTATGCTTCGTGATCGACGATGGGAACCTCGATGAAGTTCTCGGTCAGCGGAGGCGACTGAATCTGCCACTCAAGACCGGTGGCCTGCCAGGGATTGTTACCGGCTATCGCTCCATATTTGAGAGACCATGCGAGGTAAAGCATTGGAAGGAGGTACCCGACGCCGAGAACAGTAGCTCCGGCCGTCGACAGGACATTCAGCACCTGAAACTCTGGCGGATAGGCATGATAGCGGCGAGGCATTCCGAGATACCCAAGGATAAATTGCGGTAGGAATGTAAGGTTGAACCCGATGAAGGTCACGACCGCCGCTAGTTTCGACAGCGATTCGGGATACATGCGGCCCGTCATCTTCGGCCACCAGAAGTGAATGCCTGAAAGAAATGCCATCAACATACCGCCCACCATAACGAAGTGGAAGTGCGCCACGATGAAGTATGTTTCCGTGAGATGGATATCCATGCCGAGAGATCCTAAAAATACGCCGGTGAGTCCACCGATCGTAAACAGGCCTAGGAAACCGAACGCGTAGAGCATCGGCGTCTCAAATGTAATGGAGCCCTGCTGAAGGGTGAATGCCCAGTTGAAGATCTTGATCGCTGAAGGTACGGCGACAAGCATCGTCAGGAGGGAAAAGACCAGGGCTGAGTAGTTGGAGACTCCCATGATGAACATGTGATGTTCCCAAACAAAGAAGCCGAAGAGCGCGATTGCAACTGAAGAAAACGCGACTGCTGTGTATCCGAAGACACGCTTTCGGCTGAAGGTGCTGATTACCTCAGAAATGACTCCCATACCCGGCAGAATCATGATGTACACAGCCGGATGCGAGTAAAACCAGAAGAGATGTTGGAAGAGAAGTGGATCGCCACCTTTTGTAGGATCGAAGACGCCGATACCAAAGGTACGCTCAAGGGCAACCAGAACAATCGCGATCGCAAGAACAGGAGTTCCCAGAACCATCAAAAGCGAGGCGGCATAGTTAGACCATACGAAGAGCGGCATCCTGAACCAGGTCATACCTGGTGCCCGCATCCGGTGAATGGTCACAATGAAGTTCAGGCCGGTAAAGATCGAGCTAAACCCTGCAATAAATATCGCCGTCGCTGCGGTAATCACATGCGTATTGAGATAGTGCGTCGAGAGGGGCGTGGTAAATGTCCATCCGGTATCTACACCACCCAGCACGAGCGCTGCGAGCGTAAACGTGCCGCCAGCCATATAGAGGTACCAGCTGAGTAGATTGATCTTCGGAAAGGCAAGGTCCTTGGCGCCAAGCATGATCGGAATCAGGAAGTTCCCCAATGTCGCCGGCACGGAAGGCACCAGAAAGAGGAAGATCATGATAATTCCATGCATGGTAAAGAACTTGTTGTACGTATCCGACGCAACAAGATCAGGCTGCGGCGTCAGCAACTCAAGGCGGATCAAGCCGGCGAACGCTCCTCCGATAAAGAAGAAGAAGGTGATCGAGATCAGGTACAGCATGGCGATGCGTTTATGGTCACCCGTAAACAGCCAGCTCAATAATCCGTGCTCAGCATTGATGTAATTCTTCTTGGGCAGAGTTGCAGTGCTCTGGTCAGGAAGGTTCAAAATCGTCGATGACGTAGCGCTCATGGTTTCACCATTTCCGGCGTGATCGGTGCCGTCTGATCAGACTGCGACGTGGTCAGCGTCTGCTGCACACGATAGTTGGTTTGTAGATTCTTCACGTACTCGACTAGGTCGATAAGGCCGTCTTCACTGATCTGCCCCTGGTAGGTGGGCATGATTGGTGAATATCCCGCGGTAACGTGCTGGGACGGATTGAGAATGGCATCTCTCAGATAAGCGTCATTCACGAGAACCTGGGAGCCGTTCGCAAGTTGCAGCTTCGATCCGTATACGCCTGCGAGGTTAGGACCGCGTGCTGCAGCATTGCCGGAATGACATGCGTTGCAACCCATGCTTGCGAAAAGGCGTTCGCCGTTTTGAGCGAGCGACATACCGCTAGTCGACTGCTGAGTCCACTTTTGATAATCCTCGGGCGTAAGGACGGTCACCTCGCCAATCATTGCGGAGTGCTTCGTTCCACAATATTGGGTGCAGAAGATGTGGTACGTTCCAACTGCCGTCGCCTCGAACCATACTGTCGTGTAGCGGCCCGGAATCACTTCGCGCTTGACGCGGAAGTCTGGGATCGAGAAGCTATGGAAAACATCCTGCGAGATCATCGTCAGCTGCACGGGACGACCCATTGGAACGTGCAGCGCATTAATCTCATGTTGGCCACCCGGATGCTCTGCCTTCCACATCCACTGCTTGCCGACCACATAGATATTCATCGCATTTGTTGGGGGATTGTAGATGCGGAAGTACAGCAACGCTCCCCATACGAAGCAAACAAGGAAAATTGCCAACGGGATAATCGTCCACGTCGCTTCAAGAAGCGTAGAGCCTTCGATCTGGGTCGCGACGGGATGTTTTTCCTTCCGGTACATGACCGAGAACACGAGGAGCAGCGCGCCGACAAGCAGAAGGCCGAGGATCGTGATCAGGATCAGGAAGAAATAGAGCTCATCCGCATAAGGAGCAATGGTCGACGCTTCGCGCGGAAACAGCGCGGATGCGTTAAGCCACTTCACCAGAAATTGCCACAGTACTGGACTGATATGCATCGTTACCCTTTAGCCGTTCTTTTTCTTAGTCAGGTCGTGTTCGCGCCCGAGCTTCAAATCGCGCCGAAACATCAAAAAGATAAATCCGCCCAACCCTGCCATCGTCACCATGCCGCCGAATTGAACGACACGGGCAACGATGAGGGAGTGCTTATTCGTTTGCGGATCGTAGTGATAGCAGTAAGTCAAAATATTTGCTACGGGCGAACCGATCTTGTTGCCGGACGCGTCGATCAGCCCCAACAGAATATCCTTCGGCGAGTACTCCACCCCGAGATAGTACTGCGCCATCTTGCCATCCGCTGTAACCAACTCGATCGAGCTGGCGTGCGCAAACTGGGTCAGCCTTCCGTCCGGTCCAGGAACGCGAACATAACCAAATCCAACAGCGTTTGTCACAGCATCAATCGCGGGGAGTTGTCCAGTGAGGAAATGCCAACCACTTGCAGTCTCTGGATGCCCGTAGCGCTTCAGGTAGAACTGCTTCTTCTTCGCAGCATCTGCTGGAGTTTCGCTGGGATCGATACTGACCACAACGATCTCGAAATCCTTGCCCGGCACGAGGCGAACCATTTCAAGTGCGCTGGTTAGTCCGTCAAGCTCTTCCGAACACAGCATCGGGCAGTTGTAGTACACAAGCGAGAAGATCGCAGGATGCTTACCAAAATAGTCACCGAGACGGACAGTCTTGCCTGTATCGTCCACGAAAATCGAGTCGAGCGGTAAAGTCTGGTTTAGATGTTGGGAGACGCCGACCTTTTGGAGGACCTGGGGAAGTTGATCACCTGTATTTTCTCCGGTCTGCTTGTCGCCGTAGCTGGAGACCTGCGCACGTGCCGCTCCAAGCATCGCAAAAAGAGCGATTGCCAGCCAGCCTGTCCGAATTGTGCGCCTCTTCAGCATCTTCAGTCCCTCAATATCCATACCAGTTGCGCGCCTACTTCTCGCCCTTCAACTCAGCGTGCTCAGCGCCTTCTGCTTTGCCGTAGTTCATCTTCTGAGCCCGTGCTTCCATCACATCGAGTTCATATCCAGTTCGAGCGAAACCGGTTGTCAGCGGCACTTGCACTTCAGGCTTCACGTCTTCGGCAAGCTGCCTCTGTTGGGCGGAAGATTGTGTCGCTACAGGTAAACCTTTCTTCGCAATAGCTTCCATCGCCTGTTCGATCGGAATACGGATGGTTCGTTGCTGTCCTGCAGAGCTGTAGTGATCCAGGAGCAGATCTTCGCGCGCGTGTAGATCCGCGGTTGCTTGGTTGCCATCATCGATGTCCAGACGGGGCGTGGGAAATGTAGAGGTCATCTGCTGGAGCGCTTTTTGGCGAATCTCAGGATCAGTGGCCAGATCCTGGCGCTTACCCCCGGTCGTGGCCGCCCCGGCAAAAGACGAACGCTCGTTCCATTTCGTGACAGGCCCATCGTTCTTTTCGAGCGCGTTGTTGATCACCTTTCCCATACCGAAGCAGAAAAGAAAGAAAATAAGAACGAAACCGCTTAGACCGCCGAGAAAGACTACAACACCACTGACGTTTACGTCAGTCGTTTCATATCCGGGCTGCTCATCGCTGCGGCCGTGCAGCTTGTCATTTTCGTTAGTGGGCATGTTCAGGCTCCAACATTTCTTCGAGATGCGGATCGTTCACGTTCACCAGAGGCCGCGCGTTCAATTGCGTCAGGTAATACGCAGCCCAGAGGGAGAGGACGGCTACGGGAACCGTGATGTAGGCAAGGATGCTGATATTACCGCTGATATGTAAGTTGCCAGCTGCATTTTTGAAGTTCGGTTCGATCAGCCAGAACATATCCAAGAGGCGAGCAAAGATCATGAAGGTGGTCAGCCAGATCATGCGAACCTTGTCGCGCTTCAAATCACGAGATAGAAGGAGGCAGAAAGGAATGACCCAGTGACAAATGAAATCGGCAGTGCAGATGTACCACCAGCCGCCATGAATTCGATTGAGGTACCAGGGAATTTCATCTGGCACATTACCTGACCAGATAATCAGAAACTCTGCAAAGGTCAGATAGATGTTCAACATGACAAAGGCAAACGCAAACTTGCCAAGATCATGCTGCTCCGTTGTGCGCAGAAGAGTCTTCATCGGTTCAACGCGCGACAGGAGGATGACCGTCAAGATTCCAAGGGCAAGAACAGCGTAGCCTTGGCCTACGAGAAACTGCAGACCCCAAATCGACGAGTACCAGGTTACATCAAGGGACTTGATCCAATCGATCGCACCCGCAGTGAGAAGAACAACATAAATGAAGATACCGGGACCGCTCAGATTTTCGAACCGGACACGCCAGCGATCATAGCTACGCTGCGTACCTGCTTCAGGATCTGCATCGCGTTGCAGGGACCATTTGTTGAGCAGATACATAAACAGAATCAGAACACCGAAGATGATGATCGTCTGAATCCATACGCTCGAAGGACTAAGCATAGTGCGCTTTGCGTTCATCACAAGCGCTTCTTCGCGACTGATCAGATGATCGGAATACGCCTGTGCAGTTGTGGCGGCCGTCGGGTACCGCGCCCAAAGATAAAGGTGCTTCGCCAAGAGACCGATTGGAATGAACATCAACGCAATTAGGGGAAGCGTGCGTGACATGGCTTCGAGAGGACGTCGTAGCAGCAAGCCCCATTTACCACCTGAGACATACTGAAGCATCAGCATGACAAGCCCGCCGCCGGCGAAGCCGAAGCACGTCATGTATCCCATAAGATAGGCGCGCAGAAGATGAGCGGCACCGCCAGTCGTCAGAAGAAACAGGAGCGAAATCAGGGTGAAGACGCCGCTGATGATGAGCGCACGCAAGCGCCACGCCGAAATAAGCTCCGGCGATCCCAGCGTGCTCGGAAGCACCCGCAGTCCATGATGCGCAACCAAGTGGTGGGAGCCAGCTTCCCCGTATTGTTCGTGTCCAGATGACATGCGTTTCAAACCTTTGTCCGGAAGCTTCCGGTGTTACTGCCAGAGTGCTTCAGTTCTTTGTTGCGGATGACGGCAGCCCTTTGGCCACAGGTGTTGTGTCTTTGGAAGTTCCACCGACAGTGGCAGAGCCAGCCCCCGGAAGAACAAAAGGTTGATTGTCCGGCGTGCCGGTGACTGCGGTCGTCGGTACCGTCCACTCATCGGCGGAGGTAGAAGGTAGGCCCTCTCGTTCCGCGATTGAGGAAAGAGGGTCAACATGAGCGCCCGCGGGAACATCGCCTGCTGAGGCATTCTGGCTCAGCTGCAGGGCCTTGATGTAGGCGACGATAGCCCAGCGATCTGCGACTGTGACCTGTGCCGAGTAATCCGGCATCGCGCCATAGCCATTGCTGATCACGTTGTAGAAGTGGCCCAGCGGAGCCGCCTGCATTCGCGGCGTGTGCAGATTACCGGCTTGCGCATATCCACGCTGAACGATCATGCCAGCTCCGTTGCCCACGCGCGAGTGGCACGGCGTGCAATAGATGTTGTAACGCTCTTGGCCGCGTTCGAGAACGTCCATCGTGACGGGAAAGGGCATTGCGTCGCCTTCTTTTCCACCTACGAAGCCGGTATAGAAGTAGCTATCCTCGTGAAGCTGTCCTCTGCCCACCGTGTTCTCAACCTGCGGACGGGCTGAACGGCCATCAGCATAGAAGGAAGTGCCACGCTGCGGAATAAATTTGGGCTGATCGTGCATGTCCTGACGGCACCCTGCCGTGAAGAGAACCGCGACCGATGCGGACGCGCATAAACCACGTACGAAGGTCTTCTGTTCAGGTGTCTTGGCTCGTCGCGTATTAATGATCCACCTCCACCACGGATATCGCGGGGAACTGCTCAAGGAACGCGCGCGTCTCACCAATTGAAAACTTGGGATCAGCCGCCTCGAGGCAGAGAAAGAATTTATCGCTCGTTGCGCCATTCCGAAAATTCGGCGCATTGAAAACGGGATGGTAGAGCTGCGGCAAGCCATTGAGACCGATCATGCCAAATCCGGCAGAAAGGCCCGCGAAGAGAATCGTCCATTCGTATGCAGGAATAATGAACGCCGGCCAGGAGAACAGCGGACGTCCCGCGATGTTCAACGGATAGCCCCACACGTTGATCCATGTCTCCATCAAATAGGCCGTTGTTAGTCCCATCAACCCTCCGAGGAGGCAGACCAGGGGAACGCGCGTTCTATGAAAGTCCAAGGCTTCCGCAGCCTCTTCGACTGGATAAGGTGTGTAGCATTCCATCCGGCGGTACCCGGCGCGACGCGCCTGCTGGGTTGCGTGAACCAACTCAGCCGGGGTGTTGAACTCGGCGATCAAACCATAAATTCCTTCGCGCGGCGGCATCAGGCGGTCTCCTGGTCAATAATCTCAGCGGTTGCGCCACCCGGCGTGATCTTGGTCTGCGGCAACATCATTCGAATTTCCGACATAGGAATCATGGGAAGCAGCCGAACAAACAGCAGGAACAAGCAGGTGAACAAGCCCATCGTGCCCACGTAGATCATGTAATCCCACTTCGTGGCGCGATACGTTCCCCAACTGGACGGCAGGTAATCACGATAGAGGCTCGTCACAACGATGACGAAGCGTTCGAACCACATTCCAGTATTGACAATGAGCGACAGGATAAAGAGATAGACGACGTTGACACGAAGCTTACGAGACCAGAGCGTCGTGAGCGGAATTGCGATATTCGTCAGAATGAGGATCCAGTACGCCCAGCCCATCGGCCCGAACATACGATTCCACATCATGAAGAACTCCCAATGGCTCGCCGAATACCACGACATGAAGACTTCCATACCGTAGCCATAGGCGACGATCCCGCCAGTACCGATCATGACCTTTGCCATATTATCCAGATGGCGAAGAGTCACTAAATCTTCCAGGTGATAGAACTTCCGCAGCGGAATAGCTAGCGTCAATACCATCGCGAAGCCTGAGTACACAGCGCCAGCCACAAAGTAAGGTGGGAAGATGGTCGTATGCCAACCAGCCAAAGCGGCTACGGCGAAGTCGAAGCTGATGACCGTGTGTACGGAGAGCACGAGCGGCGTTGATAAGCCCGCGAGCAAGAGCGATGCCGTCTCATACCGAATCCAATGCCGGGTGGAGCCACGCCAGCCGAGCGATAGGATTCCATAGGACCACTTGGCAAATGGCAGTGTCGCCCGATCGCGCAGTGTCCCAAAGTCGGGGATCATGCCGATGTACCAGAACACGATTGAGATCGTTGCGTAGGTCGAAACTGCGAACACGTCCCAGGCCAGCGGGCTGCGGAATTGTGGCCAGACGTTCATCGTATTCGGGTAGGGAAACAGCCAATAAGCCAGCCACGGACGACCAACGTGGATGAGCGGGAACGTTCCCGCGCAAACTACGGCGAAGATCGTCATTGCTTCAGCAAATCGATTGATGGAGTTACGCCAGGTCTGCTTGAACAGCAACAAGATGGCTGAGATCAAAGTGCCGGCATGACCGATTCCAATCCACCATACAAAGTTGATGATGGCGAAGCCCCAGGCTCCAGGAATCGTTACGCCCCAGATGCCGACGCCTTTCAGGAATAGCCAGGTGCAGCCAATCACCACGCCTGTGGCGATGCCCGCACCGACCATGAGACCGAAGAACCAGCCTAGCGGCGTATTTGAAGTAAGGACGATACCAGCGATCTTCTGCGTTACCGATTTGAAGTTGTGGCCCGGCGCGATGACCGCGTACTCTCCGGTACGCGGATCAATCATCGGGTCTACAACCGGATCGTGAAGGGGGCCTTTGGTTGCCATCTTATGCGAGCTCCGGATTCGGGTTGATCACACCAGCCGTGTAAGTGGTGCGCGGACGGAAGTTCAAGTCGGCCAGCACCGGGTAATTGCGCTCTTCTGCTTTGCGTTTTCCGACACGGCTTGCCGGGTCGTTGATGTTGCCGAAGATGATTGCGTCCGTCGGGCAAGCCTGCTGGCACGCCGTGACAATCTCACCATCGCGAACCTCACGATTTTCCTTGTCAGCCGTAATCTTCGCTGCTTCGATGCGCTGTACGCAGTAGCTGCACTTCTCCATGACACCGCGTGAACGAACGGTCACATCAGGATTGCGCATGAACTTCAGGCTCTCCGTATCGTAGTCCGAGTACAGGAGGAAGTTGAAGCGACGGACCTTATACGGGCAGTTGTTGGAGCAGTACCGCGTGCCTACGCAACGGTTGTACACCATCGTGTTCAGGCCTTCGGGCGTATGGACCGTGGCGCCAACCGGGCAGACCTGCTCGCAACCAGCGTTCTCGCAATGTTGGCACGCCATAGGCTGGAAGTGCGCACGCGGAGTGTTGAGATCGCCTTCAAAGTACGTGTCGATGCGCAGCCACTGCATAATGCGCCCGACCTTGACCTGCTCACGCCCCACCACGGGAATATTGTTCTCCGCGTAGCAGCTTACGATGCAGGCATTGCAGCCGATGCAGCTATTGAGATCGATGGACATGCCCCAGGCATTCTGCAGCTTGCCGGAAGAGACATCCTTCTTGTCATAGCGCCACGCGTCAGGAAAGAAGCTGTCTTCATGCTTCGGGTCCTCGCCTTGAACACCATAGCCAACCTTGTCGGTAAGGGAGTGGGTGCCACCCTCATGCGCGTAACCAGGATTTTTCTTGACCTCATCCAGCGTCGCATAGCGAATGATCGCGCGCTCCATGGCCTCATGGCCAGGAAGCGAGTAGGCGCCCTCCTTGTCCGAAAGTGGCTTCTGGAGGTCGTGCTGAGCGAAGCTGCCGCGATGCTCGATCGAGTGGACCTTCGTGACGCAAAGGTCATAGGTACCCGGCATCTTCTTCAGCTTGGCTCCAGTCATCGAGAGCGGCTGATCCGCTGTACGAAGCAGATAGGCGTTGAAGCCAACACCGGCACCGACGCGGCCCGCTTCGATCCTGCGGCCGAGACCCAAATGCACCGTAACAACACCATCCGGATGACCAGGAACCATAAGAACCGGCGCAATTACCGTCCGGCCATTCAGTTCGATTTCGACGGGATGATTCTCTTCGAGATTGAGGCGGCCGATCGTGTCCATGCTCATCAGGGCGGCGTTATCCCAGCTGAGATTCGTGACCTGCTTCGGAAGCTCCTGTAGCCAGCCTACATTTGAAAAGCGTCCGTCGTAGAGGGACGGATCAGGGCGGAACGAGATCTCGATCGCATCCTTGTCCGCATTGGCAGCGAGAGAAGGAGCAACGCCTGTCTTCGCGGGAGAACCCGACTTGGCAGTAGTAAATGCCGTGCCCTCAACCCAGCCATCATGGAGAGACTTACGCCAGGCTGCTGCCGAATCACCCTTCAGGTATGTCTTTGCATTGGCCTGAACCACATCGAACGCACTTGCCTGGGGATCGTCAAGGAGCGCCTGAAAGATGTCGTGGCCACTCTTTCCCGCATAGAGCGGATCGATCATCGGCTGAATGATTGAGATCGTTCCGTCGTAAGCGCGGGCGTCCGACCAGCTCTCAAGATAGTGCGACTTATTGATGTGCCAATTCGACAGCACACCTGTCTCATCAAGGTGAGATCCAAGATGCACGGTCATCGGAACCTTGTTGAAGGCCTCAATAAACTTAAGATCGGCAGGCGCGGAGTAGAGCGGGTTCACGCCCATCATCACCAGCCACTGCACCTTGCCGGAGTTCATGTCAGCGACGAGCGCCTTGAGGTCAGCCACCTGCTCCGATGGGAGCGGATTGACCGTCTCAGTGTAGATAACTGTCTTGCCAATTGCCCCAAACATCGAGTTCAGTGCGTACGCGGCAGCATGAACCGAGGCTGATGCCTGTTCGCCAGGAATGACAACGCAGCGTCCGGAACTCTTCTTTAGGTCATCGAGGACAGCAGTAAAAAACTTCTGGGCATCTGGATTTGCGGATGCCTGACCAGAGCCATTCGCTAAAGCTGCCGCGAACGCTGGAATTTCACTCGGCTTCAATGCCAGCCGATGCTCTGCTTTGAACCCGGTAACTGTTGACATCGTCTCGACGACGTAGAGACGATTCGGCGTCTTGCCTTCTTCGTAACGATGCCGTTCAGCATACGCCCCTGCAAGAGGCAGAAAGCCGGGATGAGCGATGCCACCGAGAAAGTCAGCGTCAAGCGAAAGGATGATGTCCGCATCTTCAAGCTTGTACTGCGCGTCGGTGTACGAACCGAAGGCGGCCTTCGAGGCAGCACGGGAGGAGTCCTGATTTACCGGCTCCCACTGAACAAGCTTTGCCTGCGGATACTTCTGCTGTAGCTGTTTCCACTGGGCAGCCAGTGTTGGCGACGTGATCGTCTCGCTCAGGAAGTAAATTCCCTGACCGCCAGAGGTCTTATTGGCGGCTGCAGCAAACGCCTGCTGAAAATTGCCCCAGCTTTCATTCTGGCCGCGATACAGCACATGCTGCGAACGATCAGGATCATAAAGATCGAGCAGGGTCCCCTGCGTAAACGCATCAGACTTGCCCTTCGACATCGGATGGTCAGGATTACCGTCCACCTTGATTGGGCGGAAAGAGTCTGACTTTACCAGCACCGGAATCGCACCCGTCGGGAAGGGATAAGCAGTAGCGAAGTACATCGGCTTGCCTAGAACCAGGTCCTCAGGCTGCTTGATGTAAGGATAGATCGTCTCATCGGGCTGCTTGGTGCATCCGGCAAGTCCAGCCAGGGCCAGCGAAGCGCCCATCACCTTCATGAAGCCGCGTCGGCTGATCGGGTCGACCCACTCGGTCGATTGGCGAGGGAACTCTTCAGCCATCAACTCATGGAACTCCGGATCGTCAGAAAGCTCGTCAAGATTCTTCCAAAAACGACGGCCGGTCTTACCATCGAGCTTGCCCTGCACCTGGGCGAGGGTCATCTTCGCCTTGGTGATCTGCGTCACCACAACGGGCCCTGCCTTAGCCTGCTCGTTCTTCGGATTCATACTCTCTTGCGACATCGCGTCGTCCATTCCCATCGTGACCATCTCTTCTGGTGTCGTCTTCATCGGTGGCACGTCTCGCAACTGGATAGCTCGTTGGCACCACGGATGTGATATTGCGTGGTGAGATACTTACCGAGTTCGATCTGGCTGGTGAACTTCTGATAATTGACAGGCACCAGAAGCGCATTCGGCGAACCGTCGCTTACAGTCTGTCCCGATCCGCTTGTCGGAATCGGCTGCATGCTTGTTCCAGAATTCGGCTGTGGCTGACCGCGACCGCTGCCAGGCGCAACCTGTAACATCGCGATCTCAGGATTGCTGTTGTTCGGATCCTTGGTGGTGCAGTTCACAGCCTGCGCCGTCGGTCCGCTCTTGCCCGTTTGTCCACACCACACCGGCTTGTCGCTCGAAGCGCCCGCCCAGGCCATGTTGTAGATCTCGCTCGTCGGGCGAAGATTGACAGCAGGATTGCGATGGCAGTTCAGGCACCATTCCATCTGCAGCGTGTTCTGCTGATACATCAGCGGCATCTCGTCGACGCGGCCGTGGCAGCTCGCGCAGCCAATGCCCTTATTCACATGAATCTCATGGTTGAAGTACACGTAGTCCGGAAGATCGTGCACCTTGATCCACTGGATCGATGCTCCCGTAGCCCAACTCTGACGAGCCGGCGCGAGCAATTCAGCATTTGTCCAGATCTGCGCATGGCAGTTGATACAAGTCTTCGTGGGCGGAATTCCCGCGTAGCTCGACTTCTCGACAGACGTATGACAGTACTGGCACTGCAGGCCGAGACCTTCGACGTGGTGCTTGTGGCTGAACGGAATTGGCTGGTCCGGCCGCTGACCCTGCCGCGTCACCCAGGGGGAGCGTTGCAATGAGTCGAGGGCTACGCCGAGCGCGATGACGATCAAACCCGTCAAGACAAGGCTCGCTCGAGCCAGCGCGTTCGAACTGCGGTCAAAAACTTGCGCCATGAGTGCGTCCTGCTTCCTCTGCAATACCGGTAAAGGTTGAGAAGGTGCTTCCAGTGGTTACGAAGCTGTGGAGTTCTGCCCGGTTTGGTTCCTTCGCCGGTCGTAGGGCAGTGGAAAACCTGCCTTACATAAGTCTTGCTCTTAGAAACTCAGAGTATAGCAGTCGGTAAAACTTTCCAAGCCTGCGGGCCATTGACCTACCGGGATTTCACATCGCTAGGTCGGTTATCGAAATCGCTCCAGGACCAAGGCACAACATCTCGTGTGTTCCTGAACCCTCATCACATTCCCTGCGATTAACGCGCTGTGCTCGAAATGGTTCATCCTCCCCAAGCAGGTCAGCAGCTTTGTGCGATATTCGTGTGAGCAGGATAGCGCTTCCAATCAAGTTCGACGCGAGAGGAATACCCACCAAACTAGTCCTATATATAGTTAAGCAGTTTTATAACCCATGCCGAAGCCACTGAAGAGTCCCCGACCTCCCCGCTATGATGCCGAGTCCGCCTGCGAAGCGCTTGCCCTTGCCGACCCGAAGCTAAAACGACTCATGGCTCTCGCCGGACCCTACAAGCTTCGCGTCTCCAGCACGCAATCGCCGTTTCAGGCGCTCGTGGAGAGCATCATCTACCAGCAGCTCCACGGCAAAGCCGCCGCAGCGATTCACCTGCGCCTGATCGAAAGCTTTGCGCCGGTTTGCGGGCTAGGCAGGCATCCTGATCCCGAACACCTTCTCGACTGCCCAAATGAGCAACTTCGCTCCGCAGGCCTCTCCCACAACAAATCCCTGGCACTGCGCGATCTGGCGGCTAAAACCATCGACGGCACCGTCCCGAGCCTCGCACGCATCCGACGCATGTCCGACGACGCCATCATTGAGCACCTCACCCAGGTCCGAGGCATCGGCAAGTGGACTGTCGAGATGTTCCTGATGTTTCGTCTCGGCCGCCCCGACATTCTGCCCGTCGATGACTACGGCGTCCGCAAAGGCTTCGCCCTCACCTTTCTCGGCCTCAAACCCACCCAAAAGGTCACGCCGGACCTCCTTCCCAAAGCCGACGTCATGCTCAAGCGCGCCGAACGCTGGAAACCCTGGCGCTCCGTCGCAAGCTGGTATCTCTGGCGCGCCTGCGATCTTGCGGCCGGAAAGATCCCACGGCCCGGCGACGACTGAGCGATAACCCCTTAGAGCGGGCCGATACTCCGGACCACCCACGCCGTCCACTCCGCATCATCGATCTCACTCGCCGCTGCACGCAGCACCATCGCCGTCTCCTCTACCTCGGAGCACGTCAACTCATATCCGTTCAGATCGAGGAGCAAATTGAGCCCAGCAAAAGCTGCTCGTTTATTTCCGTCAAGGAAGGGATGATTCCGCAGCAGAGCCCACGCGAGCGCTGCCGCAAGCTCAGCAATGGAATCAATCGCACCATAGGCAACCATGTTCGCCGGTCGAGCGACGGCCGATTCGAAAGCACCAAGGTCCCGGACACCCGGTAATCCCCCATACCGTTCGATCAAGCGACTTTGGATATTGATCACAACATCTGGTCGGGGAAACTCAAAGGTCACTTAGCCAGCTCGCGATATGTGTTCCGATGTTTCTGTTCCGTGCGCAAAAAGGACTCGACTTGCTGCCTGAATTGCTCATCCAGTGGCTTCATTTGGTGTATCTCGCCGACTTTCTCCACCTGTACAACGGAGTTTTCAGTCACCTTCATCTCCTCCATCAACTGCTTCGGGAAGAGAACGCCATACCCATTGCCAATCTTACGAATCTTGAGTTCCATAAAATTATTATAACTCTAGTTATAACTGGTTAAGGTTTCCGCTGAGAACCAGTTATCCTGAGTAGGTGACACTTGAGACCGTACTGAAGCAGAAAGCAGCCCGCCGTCAGCCGCAGCCTGCTCCAACGACGCCACCTGCGGTCGAGCAGGCTCCTCGCTACATTTGTATCCACGGCCACTTTTATCAGCCGCCGCGAGAGAATCCCTGGCTCGAAACCGTAGAGGTGCAGGACTCCGCCGCCCCCTACCACGACTGGAACGACCGCATCACCGCCGAGTGCTACGCCCCCAATGGCGCATCTCGCATCACCGATGCCCAGAATGAGATCGTCCGGATCGTCAACAACTACGCCCGTATGAGCTTCAACTTCGGCCCGACACTTCTGAGCTGGCTCAACGACAAAGCGCCCCGCACGTATCGCATGATCCTCGACGCCGATAAGTTCAGCGCCGCCCGGTATAGCGGACACGGCTCCGCCATCGCCCAGGTCTACAACCACATCATCATGCCGCTTGCCAGCGAGCGCGATGCCATCACCCAGATCCGCTGGGGCATCGCCGACTTCGTTCATCGCTTTGATCGAAAGCCCGAGGGCATGTGGCTCGCCGAGACCGCCGTCAATCGCGCCGTCCTCGACCTGATGGCTCGCGAGGGGATCAAGTTCACCATCCTCGCACCCAACCAGTGCGCCCGCGTCCGCAAGCTCCCTCCTGCGACCTCCGCCCCAACCGAGACAGCCTCGGAGCCGTGGACCTCGACAACCGACGCCACCGTCGACCCAACGCACCCCTACCTCGTCAAGCTGGACGAAGGCCGATCCATCGCCGTCTTCTTCTACGACGGCCCCGGCTCACGCGCCATCGCCTTCGAAGGCCTCCTCAATAGCGGAGACGAGTTTGGCCGTCGTCTCCTCGGCGGACTCCACCCGAACTCTCCAGACCCCGCTGTCGCCCAGCTCTCCCACGTCGCGACCGACGGCGAAAGCTACGGCCATCACCATAAGCATGGCGAGATGGCTCTCTCCTACGCCATGCACTGGATCGACGAGAAGAGCACCGCCACCCTCACCAACTATGGCGAATTTCTCGACAAATTCCCGCCAACCTGGGAGGCCGAGGTCGAGGAGAACACCTCGTGGAGTTGTGTCCACGGTGTCGAGCGCTGGCGCTCCAACTGTGGCTGCAACGGCGGCAAGCAGGACTGGAATCAGGAGTGGCGCAAGCCACTCCGCGAGGCTCTCGACTATCTCCGCGACGCTACCGCTCCACTCGCCGAAGCACTCGCCACCGATCTCCTCAAGGATCTCTGGGCCGCTCGCGACGCCTACATCGAGGTCGTCCTCGACCGCTCCCGTGGCACCATCGATCGCTTTTTCATCGAACATGAGACGCGCGTTCTCAACCCGGTAGAGCGCATCACCGTCCTCTCTCTCCTTGAACTCGAGCGCCACGCCCAGCTCATGTACACCTCCTGTGGCTGGTTCTTCGATGAGATCTCCGGCATCGAAACCGTGCAGATTATCGCCTATGCCGGCCGCGTCCTCCAGCTTGCATCCGAGTTGTTCGGTGCTCCCGGAGCCGCCCTCGAACCCGAGTTCCTTCGCATCCTCAGCACCGCGAAGAGCAACGTTCCCGACCTGCGCGACGGTGCCGAGGTCTATCGCCGTTACGTCACCGGCATGAAGATCGGGTTGGAGCAGGTCGGCGCCCACTACGCCATCAGCTCCATCTTTCGCAACTACCCCGAAGATGGCGAACTCTTCTGCTTCGACCTCCATCGTGACGCCTACGAGGTCTTCGCCTCAGGCCGCGGCAAGGTCGCTCTCGGCCGTGCGCAGATTCGCTCCCGCATCACCGAGGAGACCGAAGAGATCTGCTTTGCCGTCCTGCACCTCGGCGACCAGAACCTCTCCGCTGCCGTCAAGCGCTATACCGCCGCCGCCGACGAAGAGCCGTTCACCACCTTCTCCACAGAAGTCCGCGCCGCCATCAGTCGCGCGAATCTGCCCGAGGTCATCCGGCTCATCGACCACTTTTTCGAGCATGGAGATGTCCCCGAAAAATCCCCCATCGCCTACTCGCTCGCCTCGCTCTTCGCCGACGAGCAGCACCGCATCCTGCGCACCATCCTCGACCGCACCGTCTCCGAGATGGAAGACTCGCTCCGCAAGATCTACGAAGACCACGCCTCGCTCCTGCACTACCTCACGGAGTCCGGCATGGCCGCGCCACCGGCCCTCGCGCTCGCAGCAGGCTTCGCCATCAACGCCAGCCTTCGCCACGCCATCGAGGCCGAGGTGTTTGACGCGGTCGAGATCGAAGACCTCTTCCATCGCGCCGCCTCAGATCAGATCCCCCTCGACACGCACCTGCTCAACTTCGCGGCAGGCATGCGGATGAAGCGTGCCATGGTTCGCCTCGAAGCTGCGGCAGCGGGCGAATCCTCTGCGACCAACGCCCTCAACAGCGCCACTGCCATCGCCATCGCCCTCCGCACCATGCCGCTCGAAGTCAACCTCTGGCAATCCCAGAACATCTGGAACGATCTCTTGCGCCGCAGCGACAGCGACTACTGGGAGCCGGAGTGGAAGGAAGGCTTCAAAAAGCTCGGCGAAGCCATGAATATCTCCGTCGATCGCCTGGTCATCGAAGAGGGTGTCAGCGCGTTCTAAGTACGTCATCCCGGTTGGCATCCATCGTGCTATGTCTGTCATCACACGTACACCGGAGACCCGTTTCGAATGAAGCTGACCCGAATTACCGAAAATCTGGTACAACTTACCCGATTCGGCCTCGTCAATTGCTATTGCGTTAAAGAGAGCGACGGCCTCACCCTCATCGATACAGGACTCCCAGGATCGGGCGACGACATCCTCGCATGTGCCCGCGAATTTGGTGGTGAAATCAACCGCATCCTCCTCACCCACGCCCATGGCGACCACATTGGCTCACTGGACGACCTCGCCATGAAGCTCGGGAAGGTGGATGTCGTCATCAGTCGTCGCGATGCGCGCATCCTTGCCAAAGATCTCTCCCTTGACCCCGGCGAACCGAAGACAAAGATCAGAGGCTCTACTCCCGGCGCGAAGACTCGTCCGACACACTTCGTTGAAGACGGCGAACTCTACGGCTCACTCCGCGTCATCGCGACCCCCGGCCATACGCCCGGGCACATGTCTTTCTTCGATGAACGCGACGGCTCCCTCATTACTGGCGACGCCCTCGCCAGTATCAGTGAAGTTCGTGTCGCCGGTGACGCACCGTGGTTCTTCCCCTTCCCGAACCTTGCCACATGGCACAAACCCACCGCATACGCTAGTGCGAAACGCCTCGCCGAACTCCCCATCGAGCGCTTTGCCTGCGGCCACGGCCAGGTCCGCAACGGCGGGCTCGATACCCTCAAAACCGCTCTAAGACACGCCGCTCGCCTCGCCCGCTAGCTTCGCCAGCGCAGCACCACTGGCCCACTCAGCGGATGCTCCCCTGAGCCTTTAAGCCGCGCCTGCTTCAGCGCGAAATACCACTTCGCCGGCTTGTCTGCATCGTCGATCAACATCAGCGAAGGGTTCGACCGCAGACCCTGCGCCTGCTCGATCATCGTCTCCTGATCCTGCCGGACAAATCGCCCTCCAAAAAATGTAGCGATGGACGTTACAAATGGAACAGCATAGAAAACATTCCATGCTGCCACGACATCAATGCGACACGTAGAAGCCGTCACCGGCGTCACCGTCGTCAGGCTGGAGAACCATTTCTCGCCGCAACGGATCGTCTCAATCCGTCGATTCGGCAGGAGAAAATCAATCGTCGTCGTGATTGGCTCACCGTAGACACCAAGCAGCTTGTACGGCGCACTGTTGCCCGAAGGAGCATGCGCTGACATCCTGAAACCTTCAGGAATCGGCTCGAAATGCTTCTCTTTCTCGTGGATGCTCGCCTTCGACCGCCACCACCACGCCTGGTGCACAAACGGTCCGTGCGCCGGGTCCATCAGCCCGATGATGCCGTGATCCACGTTGCACGGCAGATCAGCGACAAGATGCGCACCGCGAAACTTCGCTGAGAACTTCGGCAGCTCCGGCACCGGCGGCAGATTGCTCATGATGCGGCCCGCACCAACCGGGGGAATGTACACCCAGGCGTACCCATCGCGCTCCTCACAAGGGAACGCAGCCGCATAAATCTTCGTCACATCGAGCGACTCATTTTGAATCTGCGTCAGCGACGGAATCTCAACGCACTGCCCGCCACATGGCTCGAATCGCCAGCCATGGTACTTGCACTGCACTGTCTCTCCATCGAACCATCCAGCCGATAGCGGAATACCCCGATGCGGACAGAGGTCGCGCATCGCGAAGACTCGCCCGTCCGACTTCCGTCCCAGCAGCACCGGAATACCGAGCAGGGTCGTCGTCGTCATCTTCCCCGCTCGCAGCGTCTGCGCCCGGACAGCAGGGTACCAATCGCCGAAGAGCAGCTCCGTTGGTGGGCCGAGTATCCCTGTGCTGCGATCGTCCAAACCAGACCTCACCCTGCCATCATAGAAGACCTTCAAAGCTGGTCGCGTAGACTGGGCACACCGGCCATGACCCAGCCCCCATCCAGCCAGAGCGCCACCCGCAATCGGCTCCTCCTGCTGCTCCTCTGGTTCGTCTTCTACGGCAGCTTCACCCTCTTCGTCCCCGCCCTGCTCGATGACGCCGACTCGGTCCACGCCGAGGTCGCCCGCGAGATGCTGCTCCGCCACGACTGGGTCACCCTCTACGCGAACGGCATCCGCTATCTTGAAAAAGCGCCGATCCTCTACTGGTCGATGGCGATCAGCTTCAAGCTCTTCGGCGTCACCACCGCCGCCGCCCGCCTGCCCCTCGCGCTCACCGTCCTTGGCCTCGTCATCGTGGCAGAAGGCTTCGCGCGCGAGGCCTTCCGAAGCGTTCGCGCCGGGCTCTACGCCGGACTCATCCTGCTCTCGAGCTTCGGCATCTTCATCTTCTCCCGCATCCTCATCCCCGATGTGGATGTCTGCCTCTGGCTGACCCTCGCCATCTTCTACTTCTGGCGCACGGAGCAGCAGGAGACACCCGGCCGCGCCGCCTGCTATGGTTTCGCCGTCTGCTGCGCGATCAACATCCTCACCAAGGGATTGATCGGTATCGTCTTCCCCGTCGGCATCGTGCTCGTCTACCTGCTGTTAACCAGAGATGTTCCACGTGGAACGCTGCGGCGTATTCGTCAACTCCATCCCTGGTCCAGTCTCTGCGTCTTTCTTGCGATTGCGGCACCGTGGCATATCCTCATCGCGCTTGCGAATCCCACGCAAGGTCACCCCGGCGAGTTAGCGTTTGTACACGGCCACTGGACGGTACCGCTGCCGACCGATGGCAACGTCCACGGCTGGGCGTGGTTCTACTTCGTCAACGAACAGGTGCTGCGTTACCTCAACCTGAGAGTTCCACGTGACTACGACACAGTCCCCCTGCTGTTGTTCTGGGGATTATTACTGGTCTGGTTAATGCCGTGGAGCGCCTTCCTCTTCAGCAGCCTCAAGCAGCTTCCCTGGCGAAGGCTACTCCGCAGAACGTCTGACCCTGCCGACCGTACTCTGCTGCTACTTTTACTCTGGGCTGCGATCCCGATGCTGTTTTTCAGCCTCTCTACTCGACAGGAATACTACGTCCTTCCCACGATCCCGGCACTCGCTATCCTCATCGCAGTCTGGCTGGCTGCTTCGACAAAAGATCGAAGCGACGGAGCAGTTGAGAGAGCATCACAGTCAGCCAACCGGATCGCCGTCTTCCTCCTGATCCTTGGCTCAATCGCCTCCGCAGCCGCACTCTTCTTTGCCTTCGCCGGTGCCAAGCCGCAGGGTGATGTTGATCTAGCCAGCCTGCTTCAGCAGAATCCCGGCGACTACGCCCTCTCCTTTGGCCACTTTCTCGACCTGAACAAGCGGGCCATGGGCGTCTTCCGCGTTCCGCTGCTGCTTACGGCGGTCGCTCTCTTCGGAAGCACGCTGGCCAACCTGCTCCTCCGGCGAAAGGGTCAGCCTCACGCGGCGAACCTCGCACTGGCCGCAGGCAGCTTCGGCTTTCTGCTCGCCGCGCACCTTGGACTTCAGACCTTCGCACCCGTCCTCAGTTCGCGCCAGCTTGCCACGGTTATCGCGCCCCAACTGAAGCCACAGGATCTGATCGTCATCCACGGTGAGTACGAAGCCGCAAGCACGCTCGGCTTCTACCTGCGACGCAACGATCTGCACATTCTCGAAGGCCGCAGCTCCAACCTCTGGTACGGCAGCTTCTTTCCCGATGCCCCAAAGATCTTCGAGACGCCGCAAAGCCTTGCTGCACGCTGGTCCGGGCCGCAGCGCATCTTCCTCTGGCAGGACCTGAACAACGATCCCGGCCCCTTGCCGAAGCTCCCCGGCGAGGCCTACGTCATCGTTCGATCGGGCGGCAAAGAGATCCTGAGCAATCAAAGATCGAAGTAGTAAGTCCTAAGTGGTCTTTGCCGTCTGTCGCGAGTCATAGCCTGCCTGGGCCGCCTTGAATTTTCCAACATTCGTCGCCGCCCACTTCCAGAGTGGATGCACAAGTTCGAGCATCTCGAGCGCGATCTCAGTAATCGCGTACTCCACCCTTGGGGGAACCTCCGCAAACACGACGCGCGTCACAAGTCCGTCACGCTCCAGCTGTCGCAGCACCTTGGTCAGCGACTTCTGACTTACACCTTCCACCCGCTCCAGCAGGCGCGAAAAACGAAGCGGAGCCTCTTCTGCTGCCAGTTCAGCCAAAGTCCAGAGCGTCCACTTCTCGGCAAGCCGGGTCACGATATCGCGGGTAAGGGAGTCTTCGTTTTCGTCCAGTGCTTCACAGGCCGCATTGGCCTCTACCCAATCGATTCGCTTGTTCATTAGTTACCTCAAGGTAAGTACGCGCTACAAAGGTGCCTTATTGCCAACGGATACTAATGGAAGCATACTGCATCTATGGCAACGAAAACGAACTCTCCTTTCACCGCAAACGACATTCCCTCCCAGCAGGGCCGGCGTGTTCTCATCACCGGCGCGAACTCCGGCATCGGCTACGAGACGGCTCTCGAACTGGCACGCCGTGGCGCGGAGATCATCCTCCCGGCCCGCTCGCTCGACAAAGCTAACGAAGCAATCAAGCGGATCCGCCGCGAGGTTCCCAGCGCATCGCTCACACCCGGCATCCTCGACCTGGCATCTCTCGCCAGTGTCCGCGCCTTCGCCGCTTCGATCGCTGAGAGATTGCCCGGCCGGTCGCTTGACCTGCTCATCAACAATGCCGGCGTAATGTCCGTCCCGCAACGCGAACTGACCGTCGATGGCTACGAGCGCCAGTTTGCCACGAACTATCTTGGGCCTTTCCTGCTGACCTCGCTCCTCTATCCGCAGATGAAGCAGGAGCGCGGCACGCGCATCGTTACGGTGGCGAGCGGAGTTTCCAACCAAGGCAAGATCGAGTTCGACAACCTGCAGTCAGAGCGCGTCTACAAGCCCATGTTCGGAGCGTACTCGCAGTCCAAGCTCGCCGATCTTATCTTTCAGCTTGAGCTCCAGCGCCGCCTTACCGCTGCAGGTTCGCCGATCCTCAGCACAGGTGCCCATCCCGGTTATGCGATCACCAATCTCCAGACCAGCGGCCCTGCCGGCGCCAGCCCACTCAGTTTTCGCATTATGGAGATGATCCTGAAGCCGCTCGCCTCGCAGGATGCCCATCACGGGGCGCTGCCCACGCTGTTCGCCGCGACCTCTTCCGCGGCAACCTCCGGCGGCTACTACGGGCCAAGTGGGTTTCAGGAACTGAAGGGTCATCCGGTCCCGGCAAAGATCGCTCCTGCGGCCAAAGACCTGAACCTGGCGAATCGTCTGTGGACCGAGACCGAACGCCTGACTGGGGCGACCTTTACCTTCTGATCGATGCCCTGCGTAGCTGCGGCATCCATTGGCCGCAGCTACGCACTTCATTTGCTTCAATACTGCATTGCGTCCATATCGGAGATCAGCCCCGGGCCAGTCGGGTGCCATCCGAGCCGCTCCTGTGTGAGCGCGCTTGAGGCTGGCATGTCGTACCCGACGAACATGCCAAGCCAGCCGAAGTGCGCACCGGCTTCCTCAGCGCTCTTTGAAACCACGGGGATCTTCAATCCTCGACCGATCGATTCCGCCATCGCCCGCGCTGTCACGCCCTCTTCGGCGACCGCGTGATAGCGAGCACCCGCAGAGGCCTTTTCGAGCGCCAGCCGGTAGAGCCGGGCAGCATCGAGCAGGGGCACCGCCGGCCAGCGATTGAGCCCCTCGCCGACATACGCCGAAACACCCTTCTCACGCGCAACGGCGACCAGGTAGGTAATCAGCCCCTGCTTGAACTGATCGTGAACCTGCGGAAGCCGCACCACGGATAGATTGACTCCGCGCTCTGCCACGGAAGCGCCTGCCAGCTCTGAAGCTCTGCGGGGATTTGGGTTGTTGGGATCGAAATGATCTTCGGTCGCGGGCTGACCGGGTGCCGCGTTCCCCATCCCGGTGCCGGAGGTGATGATCAGCGGACGGTCAGATCCAACGAGCACGTCGCCCATCGCCTCGATCGCCTTCCTATCTGCCTCGCAGTTCTCGACGAACTTCGAAAAGTCGTGATTGAAGGCAGTGTGGATGACGCCATCTGCCTCGGCTGCTCCGCTACGCAGACTTTCGAGATCTTCGATATCGCCGCGATGCACCTCGGCACCGGCGGCGAGAAGAGCCCTGGCACCCGCATCCGAGCGGGAAAGACCAAGCACCTGGTGGCCCGCGTTGATCAGCTCCGGCACGAGAGCCGTACCGATGAATCCTGTTGCACCTGTAAGAAAGACACGCATAGCAACCTCTCCTTGTACGTCACTCAGGACCAGCGTTTTGCGATCCATTATGAGAACGATAGGCCCTGGAAACGATACAATCTATGCTGGAAAGTCCGTTTTATCTTTGCGATCGTCCGAAAAGAAGGTATCTACAATGGATCCACTCTCTGATGTGTTGTCGCTGCTGAAGCCGCGCAGCTACATGTCCGGCGGCTTCGATATGGGCGGGGAATGGTCCATTCAGTTTCCCCGGCACGACGGGATCAAGTGCTACTCCCTCGTCTCAGGCCGAGGCTGGCTGACGGTTGAGGGCGTTCCCGACCCGGTACGACTTGAACCGGGGGACTGCTTCCTGTTGCCGCGTGGACTTCCATTCTGCCTCACCAATAATCTGGCCCTTCTCCCCGTGGACGTCTTCGAACTCTTCAAGCTGCCGCTCAATGGGGCGATCCGCGTGCTTAATGGTGGCGGTGATTGCTTCGGTGTCGGTGGCCACTTCGCCCTCACCGGCAAACACGCCGATATCCTGCTGGCGATGCTCCCACCCATCGTGCACATCCGCAAGGAGTCGGATAAGGAGGCCATGCGCTGGTCACTCGAGCGGATGATGCTGGAGCTGCGGGAGCGCCAACCGGGAGGCGTTCTCGTTGCCCAGCAGCTCGCGTACATGATGCTGGTGCAGGCTCTGCGATTACATCTGGCGGAAGGCCTTGGCGGCGGTGTCGGTTGGCTCTTCGCCCTCGCCGACCCAAACATGAGCGTGGCCATCACCGCGATGCACGAAAATCCAGCCCATCGCTGGAGCCTGCAGGAGTTGGCCGAGCGAGCTGGTATGTCGCGATCGATCTTCGCGCTGAAGTTCAAGCAGACGGTTGGATCGTCGCCCATGGAGTACCTGACGCGCTGGCGCATGCTGCTCGCCGGGGACAAGCTGGTGAACTCAAGCGACCCGATCTCCGCCATCGCCCTGTCGCTTGGCTATGAGTCCGAGAGCGCGTTCAGCACGGCATTTAAGCGAGTCATGGGATGTTCGCCTCGACAATACAGCCGCGGCCTCGCTCCGGTTTCACCTGCTCATAACGATGTCGAAGAGACTCTGGTCGATCACCTCGAACTTGTCGCCACTTGATTACTTTCTGAGGAAGCCGGAGCTACCGAGCCAGCGGTAGAAGAGGTCCGGCCAGTCGATCACGTTGCTCGGGTTCGTCTTGCGAACGCCGAAGCCATGGCCGATCCCTGCGAAGACGTGTAGCTCCGCTGGAACTCCGGCATGCTTCATGCTCAGGTAAAGCTCCGGCAGTGCCTCCGAGATGCGGGCCTCATCGTTGGCACCGCAGGCAAGAAAGGCGGACGGTGTGTCCTTTGAGAGCGCCATGTTTTTCGGGATTGCGGGATAGATCAGCGCCTGAAACGCCGGTCTGCTGCTCTGCCGCGCCACCAGATCCTGACTGGATGGCGAACCTGCATCGGACCGCGTGCTGACCAGTGCGGCCAGCTCTCCACCCGCCGAGAACCCCATCACACCCAGCCGCGCCGGATCGACGCTCCACTCCACAGCACGGCTGCGAATGACGCGCATGGCTCGCTGCACATCGTCCAGCTCCGTCCCCTCCACGGTGTATGTGGAGCCAGCCTCGCGAGCGAGCCGATACTTGACCACGAACGCCGCGATGCCGTGCTGGCTGAGCCACGCCGCTACGTTGAACCCTTCATGGTCCGCCCAGATCTCACTGTGCCCGCCACCCGGAATCACCAGCACTCCAACGCCCGTCGCTGTGCCCGGAGCCGGTAGATACACTGTGATCGAGGGGTGATGCACGGAGGAGTACACATGCTCGCCTTGGGGCGTGATCCTGACTGCCTCGGCTGCGGTCTTACCCTCTGAACCCGGCGCTACTCCGGCGTAGAGCGGCACCACCGTCTGTTGCGCCAAGGGTGCCACGCTGCCTGTCGCAAACAGCCCGGCGATGATGAGGAAGTTGAGAGCGCGCATGTCTTCTCCTTGGTTGACACGAGGGCCAAGTGGCTCGTCTCGCAGCACTCCATGGAAACACATCGAGGCGTCAGGCGCTCTGGACGCGGGCGATGTGGCCCTCCTGCAGGCGGAAGCGCTCGCCGCGCCAGACGACCGTGTCGCCGGCGAAGCTCCAGACCCAGAAGATCAGCCCCCAGGCATCGCGGACGGGCAGCAGCCAGAGGTCGCGGAGGACCTGCGGATCGCGCAGAATACCCACACCGACCGTGAGCGCAACGGCCACGCGCGCCAGCAAAACGAGGCTGAGCAGGGTAAAGCTCCACAGCTCAAAGCCGCTGGCGATGCAGGTCATCAAGGCCCAGGGAAGAGCGTAGGTGATGCCGAGGCCGATGTAGCCGAGCTTGCGGGAGTCGCGGGTCGACCGCGCCCAGCGCAGTTGATGGTCCCAGAAGCCGCGGAAGTCGTATGCGGGCACGGTCGTCTCGACAACCTCCGCACAAAGTTCAACGCGAAAGCCGGAGGCGGCGATGCGTTTGCCGAGCTCGTAGTCGTCCGCCAGGAAGTCGGCCAGCGGCTCGAGACCGCCAGCCTTCTCAAGAGCGGAGCGCCGCATGGCAAGGGTTGAGCCGAGGCCGAAGTGCAGGCCGCCCTCAAGCTTCCGCGCCGTCAGCACACCGGGCATAAAGTCCGTCGAGATGCCGAGAGCTTCCAGCTTCGACCAGACCGTCGGCCCGGTGCCGTTCGACACGGACCGCCCGAGGTATGGTGCGGTGACCATGCCGACAAGCGGGTCGACGAACGATGCCATGACCCGGGAGAGATAGAGCGGAGAGACGCAGATGTCGCTGTCGTTAACGAGTACGTGGCTGTAGCGTGCCTCGCGCAGCATCTGGATCAGGTTGCTGACCTTGCCGCTCGTCCCCAGGCGCTCCTGGCACTCGACGAGCCGGATGGCGCATGCGGGGAACTCGGTGCGAAGACGTTCGATCTCGGCAACAGCCGGGTCGTCCATGCTGCTGACGCCGAAGACAAGCTCGAAGTTGCCGGCGTACTCCTGCATGCAGTGGGTGACGAAACCTGCGTACATACGTGGATCGACGCCCTTGACGGGCTTAAGGACGGATACATCCGGGGCAAAGACCGCAGGGTTTGCTGCGAAGGTCTTACGCCAGCGCCTGCCGAAGTCTCGTGCCGACCAGAGTGCGAGCACCAGGTAGGCGAGTCCGCACAGCGTTATCAGGGTTGTGATCACCTCGATTGCGGTCGCCATCTGCCTAGTCTACCGAACTTAGGTAACATTGCAGCGTAAGAAAAGCACCGATCGTACTGATTGCAGACCGGATGGCTATTCTACTCGTACCGCAGGGCCTCGATCGGGTTGAGGTTTGCAGCCTTCCACGCCGGATAAATTCCGAAGAGCAGACCGATCGCGCAGGAGCTGGCAAAGGCCGTTCCGATCCACAATGACGACAAAATCGCCGGAAGAACCAGCTTTAAGCCGAGCGAGATCACGCTTCCCACAACGACCCCGGCGATGCCGCCCACAGCGCACAGGGTCATCGCCTCCAGCGTGAACTGGGTGAGGATCGTGCGTTTGGTCGCGCCGATGGCCTTGCGAACGCCGATCTCCCGGGTGCGCTCCGTAACGGAGACCAACATGATATTCATGACGCCAACACCGCCCACCAATAGGGCCACGCTCGAGAGCGCGAACAGCAAAAGGAAGAGGCCGCCGGTGACCTGGTTCCACAGCCGCGTGAGCGAATCGGTGCCAAAGACGGCAAAGTTATCGGGTGCCGCATTGAGGACCTTGCGCCGTCGCCGCAGCAATTCCGTCAGCTCATCTTCAACGAGTGGCCGATTCTTGGGATCGTCATACTTGAGCGAGATCCAGTAGTCCAGGCTCTCCGGATGGAGCTTGTGGTAGGTCGTGATGGGGAAGATTGCCTTGTTGTCTTCCGGGTTCGTGCCGCCGCCAAACGCCTGCTTCTGCTTCTCGAGGACGCCGACGACGGTGAAGAGCATGCCGCCCGCCATAATCTCCCGGCCGAGCGGGTCCAATCCGGGAAAGAGCGCGATCGCCGTGTCGCTGCCGAGCACGGTCACGTTTGCGGAGCGCTGCATGTCCATATCGGTAAAGAATCGACCCTCCGCCAGATCGAGGCCATTCACATCCTTCACGGCAGGGGTATCGCCCTCAAGCTTGGTACTTTGTACGGCGTGACCGTTCGCCTTCACGGCGGTCGTGCCGACGCGACCCGGAGCAGTGTTATCGACAAACTGCAGCACGGGCGAGACGGCGACGACGTGCGGCAGCTCCTGCATCGCCACGGCATCGTCGTAGGTCAACTGCTTACGGGTCAGCATCTCCGTCGTAGGACGCGAGCCGAAGACCGGGAAGCGGAAGACGAAGAGGACGTTCGAGCCGAGCGACTGCACTAGGTCCTCGACGCTGCTGTTCAGGCCGTTAATGACGGATGAGATGGTGATGACCGTCATGACACCGATGACGATGCCGAGGATCGTGAGACCGCTGCGCAGCTTGTTCGCCCGCAGTGTGTCGAGCGACATCTTCACCGTCTCCTGCAAGTCACCTAATCGCATACCGTCATCCTGTCCTGAGTGCTACGTAGTTAGAGCTCCGACCGTAACGCCACAATCGGATCGAGGCGCGCAGCCTGGCGAGCAGGATAGACGCCGAAGAAGAGGCCGGTCGCAGTCGCCATGATCAGTCCCATCAGCACGCTCCAGACGGCAATCGATGAGGGAAAGCCGATCGCAAGGGTCACGATCTCAGCCACCCCAACACCGCCGATGACGCCAAAGACGCCGCCAATCAGCGCCATGGTTCCGGCTTCGATAAGGAACTGCATGAGGATGTCCTTGGGGCGCGCGCCGAGAGCCTTGCGGATACCGATCTCGCGGGTCCGCTCCGTTACGCTGACCAGCATGATGTTCATGATGACGATGCCGCCGACAATCAGCGAGATCAGCGCAATCGCACCGGCCACGAGGCCGAAGGACTTCGTCAGCGTACTGGCAAAGCCGACCAGCGTGTTATTTGTGTCTAGCTCAAAGGACTGCGGCGCATCGGGTGCATCGTGCCGGCGCGAGCGCATCAGCACCCGCACCTCATCCGCAGCAGCCTCAAGCGGAGGCCCGGAGGTTGCAGCCTTCACGTAGATCGTGACTGACTTGGACGTCCCGTAGCTCTTCTGGAAGGTGGTAAGCGGCACGCCGACCCAGTTATCCTGACTCGCCCCGAAGGTGCTGCCCTGCTTCTCGCTGACGCCGATGATGGTGTACATCACGCCATCGACGCGAAGCTCCTGGCCGATCGGATCGACGCCCGGCAGCAGATGATCGACGATATCCGTACCGACGATGCAGACATGCGCAGCGTGCTCCTCATCGGAGTCGGTGAAGTCGCGACCCTGCACGATATTCAGATTCTGCAGTGCGGGCATCTGCCAGGTATAGCCACGGATCTGCGAGTCGGTGACCGACTCAAGCCCATGCACCACCTTGCCGATCCCGGCCTGCTGGGCTCCCATGCCGGTGCACTGCTTGCAGTTTTCGAGGATGTAGCGGTAGTCCGGAAGAAGAATGTTCTTCCGCTTCTCAAACTGGACGTAAGCGTCCGCGCTGGTGATGATCGCCGGCATCTTCGAGATGGTGAAGACATTCGCGCCGTAGCTCGAGAACTTCGTCAGGATGAAGGCGTTCGCTCCGTTGACCAGCGTGACGACGGCGATCACACTCGCAACGCCGATCACAATCCCCAGCAGCGTGAGCATCGAACGCATCTTGTTCGACCAGAGAGACGACACTGCGAGCTTGAGCGCTTCTTTGAGTTCCATCGTTCCGTTTCCGAGACCGCTGCCAGACCGTTTGAGTTGAGAGTAGCAGTCGCGTTGCGACAAAAGCGAAAAAAGGTCGTGCAGCTATATACGGTCAACAGGCGTAAGACGTTCCAGAGGCACGCTGGCGTGTGCGTTACACTGGACCTGCAGGCGGCTGGATGATCGCTGCCGTCTTCATTCGCAGGAGTGTTTGACGGGGGAGGAAAGTCCGAACTCCGCAGGGCAGTGTGCCGGATAACGTCCGGGACGGAGGGTTCAAGCCCTCTGGACGGCCAGTGCAACAGAGAATATACCGCCTTTTGCTGTCGAATCCCGCAAGGGTTTCGTGTACGCGGCAGGAGGTAAGGGTGAAAAGGTGCGGTAAGAGCGCACCGCGTCAGGCGTAAGTCGGACGGCAGGGTAAACCCCACACGGAGCAAGACCAAATAGGCAGGGAATCGCCCGCTCCTCTCCAGGCGGACGAACGCGTATCGGCCCGATGCGCCCAGGCGGAGAGATTTGCGCAAGCAAAAGCCAAAACCTGCGGGTAGGTTGCTGGAGCGGCTCAGTAATGGGTCGCCTAGAGGAATGATCGTCTAAAACAAAATTCGGCTTACGGGCCGTCTGCAAACACAATGGCCCCGGCAATCCGCAAGGATTCCCGGGGCCACTTCGCTTCGGCAGATCACGCCTTGCCGACAAACGCCGCCACCAGTTCCTCCGGCGTTCTTCGCAGGATCGTCTCGTTCACCATGAGCGTCAGCCTCCCCTCATGCAGCGGCCGCACATGGATGTCCTGCTTCGCCAATCGCTCGACAAGTCCATCCGCCCGAGCCGGTGTAAGTTGCGCGAAGGCGATGTTGCTGCCATGCTCCACGCGCAGAATCTCAAACCCTCCAGCTGCCTGCAGACCGGCGAGCAGCCGTTCTCCTGCGCGATGCGCCTCCGCAAACCGCTGCTGAAAGCCATCGACTGCATCGAGCGCCGGCAGCGCCGCCATCCAGCCGTGATACACCGTGCCGCCGTACACGTGGCGCGTCTCGCGAACCTTCGCGATCACGTCCTTCTTTCCTGCCAGCATCGCTCCGAACGGCGCACCGAGATACTTGTAGAGCGATATATACACCGTGTCGAAGAGCGCACTGTAGCGCTTCACATCGAACTCCGCCGTTCCTGAGAGCAGCAGCAAACGAGCGCCATCCAGGTGCATCCCAATGCCTTTGGACCGTGCCAGCTTCGAGATCCGCTCTGCCAGCGCGTACGGCACACTTGCCCCATCCGCCCGCCGCACCGGGCTCTCAATCGAGATCGCTCCCACAACAATCGGGTACGGACTCTTCTCCGCAACATCGATCGCCGCCACTACCTCCTCATAGCTGGGACACGCCTTACCCGCACCGAGCGGCACCAGGTTAAGCCCGCTCAGAAGCGACGCCGCATCGCTCTCATCCTGATAAAGATGGCTCTCCTGCTGGACGATCGCATGACGATGCTCCCCGCAGAGCAGCCGTACCGCCACATTGTTTGCTAGCGTGCCGGTCGGCAGAAATGCCGCATCTTCCTTGCCCAGCATCGCTGCCATCTTCTGTTCCAGCTCAGCGACCGCTCCACCCACAAGGTAGCTGTCGGCGAACTTCTCATACTTCGTCATCAGCCGCGCCAAGTCCTGCACGCGCTGCTGGTTGGAGATGGCAAGACCATCGCCGCTCAATACAACCGTCTTGTCCGTGATCACCAGTTCAGCTGCAGGTCGCGCTCCGTAAGCCTGCCCGAGCATCGGTAGTTCAACAGAGCGAAGAGCAGCTACGGCAGCCGCAGAGGGCACAGCCACGCGCATAAAATCACGACGATTAATATTCATGAGGAAGCCTTCTCCCTGTACAGATGAGGTGGTCCTACGAGGATACCGCTTGCAGATGCAGCCGCCGGTCGGACCTCACCACAGCCGATGAGGCAGCACGTAGGTGAACCCCGCAAAGCCTTCCCAATGGGTCGAAGTGCTCGTAAAGCCATGATCGAACCCGGCATCCACCACGAGGTTCTTACGCAGCGGGTACGATGCCGCCCAAAGGTTCCCCACCGCGTTGCCGTTGGTGAGCGGCTGGCTGAAGTGCCACAGCTCGCCAGAGATGGTGAACTTGCCGATCGGGTGCGAGATCGACAGCGTCTGCGCAAACTGTGCCCGGCGCGGCCTCGTGCCTGCCTGCTCGTTGACGATCCCGTTCAGGTCCATGTGGAAACCGAGGAAATCTTCGCTCACCAGCACCAGTGCGCTCTGGCGAAAGGTCCCAAGATCCAGCTCCGGCGCAGGGCTTTCGTACAGTCGGCGGATATAGCTCACGGCAACCGTCGGACGATGGCCGGATCCAGCCAGCGCCACCGCCTGCACTCCGGCGAAGACCTCGCCTGGCTGCTGCTCCTTATCTTCGACCACCCGGCTCGCCACCAGCGGCTCCGTCAAGGCGAGGAACTGGAGGCGCGGTGCCACCGTCAGCTTCGTCACCTGCGTCAGGCTGAAGCGAGTATCAAACTCCGGCGACCGGGCCGCATAGATGCCGCCATTCTCAAACTGGAGATAGCCGATCGGCGTCAGCGTCGCCGGGGTCGACACCGTCGGCCTCCCGGGGTTTGCCTCGGGAACGTCACTCTCCTGTGCGACTGCTGAGGAGACCGCGCAGGACATGATGACGAAGGCGAGTAATCCCGCTGCTGGTCGAACGAACAAACTCATTGGGCTTGGAAAAAGTATCGCACGCGCACGGTCCCTGATCCGACCATTGCGCGTGCGTTCGGTACGTCCTAGCTGAAGCCCAGCGTCGGGTGCGGGATGTACGGCTCTTCCAACGCCTTGATCTCCTCCGTCGTCAGCTTCACCGTGAGCGCGCCCACCGCATCCTCAAGATGACCCGGCTTGCTCGCCCCAATGATCGGCGACGTGACCACCGGCTTCGTCAGCATCCACGCCAGCGCAAGTTGCGCCTGCGGAACACCGCGATCCTTCGACATCTGCTCCAGCCGATCGACCACCGCCTTATCGGCGTCCTCGGTCTTTGCGTACATCACCTTGGTGAACCTGTCCGTCTCCGACCGGCTCGTGCTCTCCGACTTCCACGGCCTCGCCAGCAACCCACGCGCCAGCGGCGACCACGGCAGCACGCCGATCCCCTGGTCCGCGCACAGCCCCATCATCTCGCGCTCTTCCTCGCGATACAGCAGGTTGTAGTGGTTCTGCATCGAGATAAACCGCGTCCACCCGTGCTTGTCCGCAAGGTAAAGCGACTTGGCAAACTGCCACGCATACATGGACGACGCGCCGATATACCGCACCTTACCCGCCTTCACCACATCGTGCAGCGCTTCTAGCGTCTCCTCGATCGGCGTCTCCGGGTCCCATCGATGGATCTGGTAGAGGTCGACATAGTCCGTCCCAAGCCGCCGCAGACTCTCATCCAGCTCGAAGAAGATCTCTTTGCGCGAAAGACCCCTGCCGTTCGGCCCCTCACGCATCTCGCCATGGATCTTGGTCGCGATCACCACGTCTTCGCGCTTCACGTTTGCATTGAGAAAGCGCCCCAGCACCTCTTCACTCGCGCCACTCGAATACACATTGGCCGTGTCGAAGAAGTTGATCCCAAGATCGAGTGCCTGCTTCATAAATGGCTGGCTGGCGGCCTCGTCGAGCGTCCATGCGTGCCGTCCGGCCTTGGGCTCACCCTTCGCCGGTTCGCCATAGGTCATGCAGCCGAGGCAGATCCGCGACACCTTCAGGCCAGTCTTACCCAGATTCACATAATCCATTGAACAGTTTCTCCTTTCCATCTGATGCCCGCCACCGTGCATCGGATGGGAAGACCGCCTTCACCAATGCATTCCGGCGTGTACCCAAATGAGATACTAAGGTTGGCAACATGCTGAGCCGCAAACGAGTCTAGATGTACCTCAACCTCCTCCATCTCGGCCGCATCCCGTATGCCTCCGGCCTCGCCATCCAGGCCCAGGTCGTCGCCGCCCGCAAGGCGCAGACCCTTGGCGACGCTCTCCTCTTAATGGAACACCCGCCGGTCCTCACCCTCGGCCGCAACGCCCACCGCTCCAACATCCTCGCCACCGACGAGCTTCTTGCAGCGCGCGGCGTGGAACTCCACGAGATCAACCGTGGCGGCGACGTCACCTACCATGGCCCCGGCCAACTCGTCGGCTACCCCATCTTCGACCTGCGCGGCGATCTGCCCGGCAAGAGGGGCCCGCACCTGGGACCGGTAGACTTCGTCCGCCTCATGGAAGAGGCTCTCATCCGCACCTGCAAGGACTTCGGCGTCCCCACCCAGCGCGTCTGCAAGCGCACCGGCGTCTGGACCATCGGCGGCGGCAGCATCCTCGAGAAGAAGGTCGTCGCTATCGGCGTCCATGTCTCGCAGGGCGTTACCTCGCACGGCTTCGCGCTCAACGTCACCACCGACCTGCGCGATTATCAGTGGATCGTTCCCTGCGGAATCGCCGACCGCGAGGTGACCAGCCTCGACCTCGAAGCCGACCCGGACGCCTCTCTCAGCATGGAAACAGCCGTCAATTCCGTCGCACGCAGCTTCGGCCACGTCTTCAACCGGCAGATCCTCGCGCACACGAGCCTCGATGAGCTGCTGGCCTCATCTGCATCAATTGGTGTGACCGCTTTATAATCCACAGTTGCGTGCCTCTTTTCCGCAACGGCGCCAACCGATCAAGTCTGAGCAGCAAATTCTGGAAGGAACTTTATGCCGACCGAAGTAGTCATGCCCCAGATGGGCGAGTCCATCACCGAAGGCACCATCACCAAATGGCTCAAGAAGCCGGGCGACACGGTTGCACGCGACGAGCCCCTGTTTGAGATTTCGACCGATAAGGTAGACGCCGAGATTCCCTCGCCCGCCGCCGGCACCCTTGGCGAGATCAAGATCGCCGAAGGCACCACCGTCCAGATCAATACCGTCGTCTGCACCATCGAAGAGTCCGGCAGCGCCGCGGCCGCCGGACCAGCTGCAGCCGCTCCAGCCAAGGCCGAGACTGCCGCCGCACCTGCAGCCGACACCGCAACCCCCGCAGCCGTCGATGCCGCCTCGACCATTGAAGCCGCCGCACCCGCTCCCACGAGCGAGGGCGGCACCGACATCGTCATGCCCCAGATGGGCGAGTCCATCACCGAGGGCACCATCACGAAGTGGCTCAAGAAGGTCGGCGATACCGTTGCCCGCGACGAGCCGATCTTCGAGATCTCGACCGACAAGGTAGACGCTGAGATTCCCTCGCCCGCTGCTGGCATCCTCACCGAGATCAAGGTGCCCGAAGGTTCGACCGTCCAGATCAACACCGTCGTCGCCGTGATCGGTGGAGGCGCAGCCAAAGCCGCCGCTCCCGCCCCCGCAGCGCCGACCTCGAAGGCCGTTCCGCCCGCTGCCCCCGGCTCCGCCACACCAACGGCGTCCGCTGAAGCAGGTGACCGTCCGAAGTCCTCGCCGCTTGTCCGCAAGATCGCCAAGGACAACAACGTCGACCTCGCCCAGGTCTCCGGCTCCGGCTCCGCAGGCCGCATCACCAAGGACGACATCCTCGGCCACCTCGAAGGCGGAGCGAAGCCAGCCGCCGCACCAGCTACTGCAGCCGCCACAATCCCCGCAGGCATGGTCTCCCCGACAGGAACCCCAACCCCCGCAGCGACGCCAGCCAAGCCAGTAGCCGCTTCCCCGCAGCCCGGCGAGCTCGTCCCGATGACCAAGATGCGCTCCATCATCGCCTCGCGCATGGTCGAGTCGAAGCGCACCAGCCCGCACGTCCACACCGTCTTCAAGGTGGACATGACGCGCATCGTCAAGCTTCGCGAGAAAGAGAAGGCCAAGTACGAGCAGCGTAACGGCGTCAAGCTCACCTACATGCCGTTCGTCACCCGCGCCGCCATCCACGCGCTCCGCAAGCACCCCATCGTCAACGGAGCGATCGAGGGCGACGCCATCCGCTACAACAAGAACATCAACATCGGCATCGCCGTCGCGCTCGACTGGGGCCTCATCGTCCCCGTCATCAAGCAGACCGAGGAGCGCAACTTCCTCGGCATCGCCCGCGCCATCGTCGACGTAGCCGAGCGCGCTCGCGGCAAGAAGCTCGCCCCGGACGAGATCTCCGGCGGCACCTTCACCCTCACCAACGCAGGCATCTTCGGCGAGCAGTTCGGCACCCCGATCATCAACCAGCCGCAGGCCGCAATCCTCGGCATCGGCGGCCTCAACAAGGAAGCCGAAGTCCTTACCGACAAGGATGGCAACGACGTCATCGCCATCCGCTCCATCCAGCGCTTCACCCTCGGCTTCGATCACCGCATCGTCGATGGCGCAGACGCCGGTAAGTTCATGTCGGATTTCAAGGCCTACCTCGAGAACTGGTCCGAAGACATCGGGTAAAGAAAAATAAACAAGGTCTTTGTCTTTCCGGCGGCAGGCTCTCAAGAGTCTGCCGCCATTTCTTTGGACCTCATGTCCTTCTCAACCCAGCCGATAACAAGGCTGTGCAGCCCCTCAACCGCGACCTCGCTCCCGCGCCTTCCCAGGAAACCATCCTCGATCGTCTGCGCGCCTTCCTGAGCGGCAAAGAGGACTCAGGCCAGTCCCTCATCGAGTTCGCCGTCTGCCTGCCGGTGCTCCTCCTCATCGTCACCGGCATCATGACCTTCGGCATCGGCATCAACAACTTCATCATGCTGACGGAGGCCACCAGCGTCGGCGCGCGTCAGCTTGCCATCATTCGCGGCCAGGATCTGGACCCCTGCGCGAACGTCGCCAAGGTCGTCTACGCCGCCGCTCCAAACCTCACCGCCTCCGGCCTCACCTTCAGCTTCGTGCTCAACGGGACACCTTACGCCGGCAACTCCTGCGCCAGCACCAGCGCCACCAGCGGGTCGTCCGGCAACATGGTGCAGGGAAGCTCCGCAAGGCTCACCGTCACCTATCCCTGCAACCTCGCTGTCTACGGCATCAACTACGCGCCGTCCTGCACGCTCAAGGCCCAGACCGCCGAGCTGGTCCAGTGACGGTCACCCTCCCTCCGCGAGTCAAAGCCTTCCTCCTGACCTTTCTCGACGATGAACGCGGCCAGATGCTTCCCGTCATGGCGCTCATGATGGTCATTCTCCTCGGCATGGCCGGATTCACCATGGATCTTGGCCGCGCCCTCTACAACCAGCGCGCCCTGCAGGCCTCGACCGATGCCGCTGCCATGGCCGGTGCGCAGAACCTTCCCGCAAGCACAGCCGTCTCCACCGCCAACCAGTACAGCGCCGTCACCGGGTACCTGAACGCCCACCAGAATCTGCCCAACGTCACCATGGTCAGCGGCTATCCCAGGATCGAGTGCCTCTCGAGCCTGATGGCCCAGGGCATGGCCTGCTCCGCGCCCGGCAATGGAAACGCCATGATGGTGCGGCAGCAGATCGTCATGCCGCTCCTCCTCATGCCGGTCCTCGGCTTCAAGACGATGACACTTACGGCGACCGCGACCGCCTCCATGAACGGCTCCACCCCCAGCCCCTACAACGTCGTCATCGTCGTCGACTCCACCGCCTCCATGAACTCCCTCGATTCGGACAGTAACTGCAACTCCACCCGGCTCGCCTGCGCCATGGCCGGTGTCCAGGTGCTGCTCCAGAACCTGTCGCCCTGCGGCACCGGCCTCACCACCTGCGGCGCAGCCACCAACGGCAACGTCTCAAACGCCGTCGACACCGTCAGCCTCTACACCTTTCCCGCCGTCGCCTCTGTCTCGCAGGCGCAACTCGACTTTGACTGCAGCACCACCAGCCCCCAGATCGCTCCCTACCAGTACCCCGTCCTGCCGGTCTACCAGATCGTCGGCTTCTCAAGCGACTACCGCACCTCATCCTCCGCAAGCTCGCTCGCTGGCGGCTCCAACCTCGTCAAGTCCGTCGGCGGCAAGGCCAACTGTACGGGACTCGAGGCCGTCGGCGGCGAAGGAACCTACTACGCCGGAGTCATCTACGCGGCCCAGGCAGCGCTCGTCGCCCAGGCACTCTCAAACCCGGGCACCAAGAACATCCTCATCCTGCTCAGCGACGGCGACGCCAGCGCCCCGGCCAGCGCGATGCCGGGAGCCTCGACCACCTCGGGCGTCTATCCCTCTACCAGGAATCAATGTCATCAGGCCATCACCGCCGCTGCCGCTGCTACCGCCGCAGGAACCCGGGTCTACGCGATCGCGTATGGCGCGACCGACACCGGCTGCGCCACTGACACGCTCTACATCACCCCATGCCAGACCATGCAGCAGATCGCCTCCGCACCGCAGGACTTCTACTCCGACTACACCGCCAAGGGCGCATCGTCCTCCTGCGTCTCCGCCTCCTCGCCCGTCTCCAGCCTCAACCAGATCTTTACCCAGATCGCCGGTGGCCTCACGGTCGGCCGCCTCATCCCCAACAACGCCCAGTAGGCGACCCGCGGATTGGTCTGACGGTATACTCGGGTTCATCCGAAGCTTCAAAGTCAAAGGTGAATCCATGGTTGTTGCCCGGCACCGTCGTCCCATTTCGTTGGCCCTCATCACGGCAACAGCACTGCTCACCGTCAGCACCTTTTCCGCGCTTGCGCAGGAGAAGCCGGACGAGAAGGTCGTCGTCTCCGGCCCTGCCGCCGCCATGCCGCACCCCAGCTCCCCGCCGGATTCGATCACCGAGGGCACCGTCAGCGTTGGCGGCCAGACCATCGCCTTCCGCGCAGTCGCCGGTACCATCACCGTCGGTGGCACCGACCCGCAGGACGCCACGCTCGGCTTCGACGGCAAGCCGCTCCCCGACCTCGGCATCAAGCTTCCAGAAAAGGCAGAGGACGCGCCGCCCACCGCTCGCATGTTCTACGCAGCCTACTTCAAGAAGGATGCCGCCGCCGACCACCGCCCCGTCACCTTCATCTACAACGGCGGCCCCGGCTCCCCCACCATGTGGCTCCACATGGGCACCTTCGGCCCCAAGCGCATCGTCGTCCCCGACGTCCAGCACCAGGAGGGCGCGCCCTACAGCATCGTCAACAATGAGGATTCGCTGCTCGACGTCAGTGATGTCGTCTTCATCGACGCACCCGGCACGGGTCTCAGCCGCACCTTTGGCAAAAACAAATCGGAAGCCTTCTACGGTGTAGACGGAGACGGCCACGCCTTCGAGCGCTTCATCCGCCGCTTCCTCTCGAAGTACGATCGTTGGAACTCGCCCAAGTATCTCTTCGGTGAGAGCTATGGCACCCCGCGCTCCGCTGTCCTCGCCGCCGACCTCCGCACCGTCGACCTCAACGGCATCATCCTGCTCTCGCAGATCCTCAGCTTCGACAACAGCGTGGACGGCCCCAACGCCAACCCCGGCGTCGACCAGGCCTACGCGCTTGCCCTGCCCACCTACGCCGCCACCGCGTGGTATCACCACAAGCTGCCCACCCAGGCACCCGCGCTCAAGCCCTTCCTCGCCGAGGTCGAAAAGTTTGCACTCGGGGACTACATGACCGCGCTCCTCCAGGGCAGCGAACTCCCCGAGGCCCAGCGACAGGCCATCGCCGAGAAGCTCCACGGCTACACCGGCCTGCCCGTCGACTACCTCCTCCGCTCCGATCTGCGCGTCATCGGCAGCAACTTCTCGAAGGAACTTAAACTGGACGAAGGCATCACCACGGGCCGCCTCGACTCCCGCTTTCAAGGACCCGACCTCGATCCCATGAGCGAGGGCTCCAGCTACGATCCCCAGAGCGACGCCATCACCTCCGCCTGGAATACCGCCATCAACGAGTACCTCCACAAGGACCTCAAGTACGCCACACAGAGCACGTATCTCCTCTCCGCCCGCGCCGGCGGCGAGTTCTCCTGGAACATGACCCACAACCCTCCCGGCCAGCGCGGCGGTGGTGGCGGCAGCGCAGCAGGAACGGTTGAGACCGGCGCCAACGTCATGCCCGACCTCGCCTACCGGATGAAGCTCAATCCGAAGATGAAGGTCATGCTCGCCGGTGGCTACTACGATCTCGCCACCCCCTACTTCGAGGGCATCTACGAGATGCACCACCTGCCCATGCCGAAGGCGCTCCAGTCCAACATCAGCTACCACTACTACGAGGCGGGTCACATGATCTACGTCCGCGAAGACATCCTCAAGCAGTTCCACGCCGATGTAGCAGCCTTCATCAAATCGACCGAAGGCGGCAAGTAGGCCACCCTGCAGTCGCGGCCTCTTCCCCGCGACTGCAGGGTGACAACCTCCGTGGGAACTTCGCCTCACCCCCGCCCGTACCAGCACCATGCCCGCTCCACACCGCAAGCTGCTCCCTCTCGCTCTGGCCATCCTCGCCGCGCCTGCCCTAGCCCAGCAGCCGGAGCAGCCCACCGCCGCCGCCATCATGGCCCGCGTTGCCGCCAATCAGGATCAGGCCGAGGCCGAGCGCAGCCACTACGTCTACCTCCAGCACGCCCACGTCACCTCCCGCAAAGGCAACACCGTCATGTGCGAGGAGACCACCGACTCCCGCATCACACCCAACGCCACCGGCTCCGACGAGCAACTGCTCAAGCTCGACGGACGCCTCCGCGGCAAGCACGGCTACATCCCCTTTACCACCATGCGTCCGGCAAAACACGGCGACGACAAAGCCCTGCATCAAGACGATAAGGCAGCACCCACCGATCACGATAAGGATGACGTCAACATCGATATCGGGGACGACACCGATCGTGACCTCGTCGAGAGCATGCGCTCCGGCCTCATCCACGGCAAGTCGAAGGATGGCATCAGCGCCGGCCTCTTTCCGCTCACGTCCAAGACGCAGGCGGACTACGTTTATCAACTTCTCCGCACCGAACACCTCAACGGACGCGAGGTCTTCCACATCACCTTCAGCCCCAAGGATAAGGACGACTACGGCTGGAAGGGCGACGCCTACATCGACACCACCGCCTACCAGCCCGTCGTCGTCCGCACGACGATGGCACGCAAAATTCCCTTCGCAGTCCGGACGCTCCTCGGGACCAATCTGCCCGGTCTCGGCTTCACCGTCGTCTACGCTCCGTTGCCCGAAGGCCTCTGGTTCCCCGCCAGCTTCGGCACCGAGTTCAAGCTGCACCTGCTCTTCTTCTACAGCCGCCAGATCATCATCGACGCCCAAAACCGCGACTTCGAGAAGACCCACGTCAACTCCAAAATCATCCCCGTCACGTAGGTCCCTCGCCTGTGTACCGCGGCACTATTAATCACGCAGAGCCCCGCAGCCTTCCACCGGCCCCGCGCCTGTATGCTGAGATTGCTCAGCGACTTTCTCCCGATCCTTATCCCGGCCATGCCCACCGCACCAAGGCTCCCTGGCCTCGACACCCTGCGCTCCCTCGCGATCCTTGCCGTCATGCTCTTCCACCTGCAGGGCGTCCTCCCGGAGAGCTTCCATCCCGTCGCCCGTTTCGGCTGGATGGGTGTCGATCTCTTCTTCGTCCTCAGCGGCTACCTCATCGGCCTTCAACTCCTCCGGCCCGTCACACGCGGCGAGCAGCCCTCCCTGCGTGACTTCTACCGTCGCCGCGCCTACCGCATCCTGCCCGCCTATCTCGTCGTGGTTACCCTCTACGTCCTTGTCCCCCTCTGGCGGGAGAGCCCAGGCATCTCGCCGCTCTGGCAGTTCCTTACCTTCACCGAAAATCTCTTCGTGGACTACTCCATCCACCAGGCCTTCTCGCACATCTGGTCGCTCTGTGTGGAGGAGCACTTCTACCTCATCCTGCCCGTGCTCGTCATCGCCCTGATGCGCCGCCCGTCCTTCTGGAAGACCGCCGCGGCACTGGCCTTCGTCCTGCTCATCGGCATCGCCACCCGCAGCTACGGCCTCATCCACACCCTTCGTCCGCTTGGGGAAGATAACTTCTCGCTCGCCTACATCGAGCACATCTACTACCCAACGTGGACGCGCCTCGACGGTCTCCTCGCCGGGGTCATCCTCGCACTGATGCAAAGCTTTCGCCCCGCATGGTGGTCCGCCGTGACGCGTCGCGGACACCTCACCTTCGGCGCAGGCCTCGCACTCTTCGCTCTATCCCTCTGGCTCTTCGCCAATCGCTTCAGCTCGCTCACCGGCGCCGCCGCCTGGGGAACCGTCATCGGCTTCCCCATCCTCTCGCTTGCCTTCGCCCTGCTGGTCGCCTCAGGCGTCAGCCGCAACGGATATCTCAGCCGCCTCCGTATCCCCGGCGCACAGACCGTCGCCACACTCGCCTTCGGCCTCTACCTCATCCACAAAGAGATCGTCCACCTCGACCAGCACGTCTTCCCCAACCTCACCGCCGACCCCAACGCCAAAGCCACCCTGCTCTACGCCGTCACCTGCCTGCTGGCCGCCGCGCTCCTGCATCTCTCGGTCGAACGCCCCTTCATGCAGCTCCGCGACCACCGCTCCGCCCGCCGCACCGAAGAGCAGATGCGCACAGAACCAGCCCTATAGCCTTCTATTGTCATTCCGTAGCGAAGCGGAGGAGTCTGCTTCTCGATCCGCGAACAACCCGCCTACTCAGGCTCTTTCAGCCGATCCAGCAGCCGCTTCAGCAACTCAATCTCTTCCACCGAAGGTTTGTCCGCCAACGGCTTCTCCTCGACGTACTTCAGATTGATATTCGCAATATCCGACCCCAGAATCACGAACAGGTTCCCCGGAATCTCCTTCCAGAAATCCTCCGTCCCCACCTCAATCCCCTTCGCCTGCTCCCGCTGAAACTCCTCCCGCAGGAACCGTCGCGGCTCCGACAGCGTCAGGCTCAGCAGCCCGCCATCCGCCCCCAGCATCTTGTCCTCAACCTGCCCCTGGTAGAGCGCGTTCGACCGCGTCAGCACATCCGCCCGCAGCACCTGCTCCCGCGACGGCAGCAGCATCCCCGAGAGCAGCACATGCCACTCCGACGCGCGCGGCAGCACAATCGTCGCCAGCACCGTCTTCATCCAGCGCGGCTTCAGCGCGTTCCGCAGACTGTTGTAGTTCAGGATCAGCACATCCAGCAGGATCGACCCACCCACCACAATGCCGTAGAGCCGGGTCAGCAGGCTCAGGTTCATCAGGAAGACCGGGCGCAGACTCGCGAAAAACTCCGCCCGATGCGCCTCAAAGAATTTGTCGTCGTACAGGCCCGAAAACACCGTCTGGACATCGCTCACATGGCCATCGCGCGTAAGCGAGCCAGTCGACACAGCCCACAGAACAGCGAAGATCAGAGGAATCGCCGCCCACAACACCGCGCGCGTCACCTCTTCGCCACGGCTCTGCACTAAATTTTTACGGGGAACAACGAACCCAAGAATCCAACGCGAGATCAGATCGGGGCCAAGCAGGTAAACGGCCACCAGGAAGGTGACCCCCAGCGTCAACATCAGGCAACGGCTTTACGAAGGTCGGCCAGGTTCAACGTCATCTCGCCATACGAGGTCGGAATCCGCGCCGTCGCACTATGCCGAAGCTGCGCCACAACCTCATCCTGATGCTTCTCAATAAACCGGAAGATCTCCGATCGTAGAAGCACCTGGTTCGCGCTTACATTCTGTTCGATCAACGAGAGCACATGCTCCAATTCGCGACCATTCACTCGAAAGCACCTCAACGTTACGAAAGCTTCATCTTCCACAGCACCCTGTGTTAGATGCGCCACGCACCCTAAACATACCACGCACACGGCAAAAGCTTAACACCGATCAAGACGGATGAAACGGATCTACAAACCAGTCCAATTCGCCTTATGCCTTTGCGGCAAACGGATTGCGAATGATCAGCGAATCGATACGCTGGTCATGCTGCATATCCTTGGAGTACAACACTACGCACCCTGAATCCAGTGCCGCTGCGAGAATCGTAGCGTCAGAGATCTGATATCCATAGCGCTGAGCAATCGCAACAGCAGCATCGTGGATCGTAAGCGTGAGCGGCACAGGAATCTCGCAAAGGACGCGAATCGACGCTAACGCCTCCGCCGTCTCCTCCCAGGACATCTTCAACTTGCGCCGTGCGACCGCAACAAACTCGTTGAGTACCTGCACGCTAAGATTGCCACCCTTCGCAAGCAGCGCTTCAGCAATCGGACTTCGCTCAGCGTCACTAGAGATGGCATAGATGAGAATCGTCGTGTCGAGGAAGACCTTGCCCGACGCCTCATCGTTCATTCATCGCAGCCCGATCAAAGCGAAAGCCCGCAGGCAATGGACGCCTCAGTTTGCGAAGCCGTTCCAAGGCCTCTTCGCGGCTCCGGTCGCGGCTGATCGCAAACTCCCGCCTGCCTGTAACATGCACCTCGATCTGGTCTCCCGCAACGAGATCCAGTGCCTCGACAACACTTGCCGGAAGCCGAATTGCAAGACTGTTACCCCATTTCGATACCTGCATGAAACACCTATTGATCTACAGTACAAATTGTATATCCAGAAGAGAAACTGGTATGGATCGAGCGGATGAAACGGATCTGGAAACAAGAACGTCTTCTAAAATCCGTTCATCCGCCTTGATCGGTGTTAAGCCTCGCTTGTTCTCACAGCTGCTTCATCGCCAGTAGAACCCGCTCGACAGCCTCGTCAGCCGTGGCTCCCACAGCCGAGAGATGCCCCATCTTCCGCCCCTTACGAGGCCGCAGCTTCTCATACAGATGCAGCCGCACCCCTGGCACCGCCAGCGCCCGATCGAAGTGCGGCTCGCGCGCCGTTCCATCCTCTCCAAGCCAGATCTCGCCCAGCAGATTCGCAATCGCCGCAGGCTGCACCACCTCCACAGCCCCCAGCGGCAGGTCGCAGACAGCCCGTACAAGCTGCTCGAACTGCCCCGTCACACACGCCCGCTCACTCGCGTGGTAGCTGTTATGGGGGCGCGGCGCAAGCTCGTTCACCAGCAGCCGGCTATCGACCGTCACGAACAACTCGACCGCAAGAATCCCCTCAAGCTGGAAGGTGTCGGCGATCGACTCTGCGATCCTCCGCGCCTCCGCCTCCATCGCCGCAGGGATCGGCGCAGGAATCACACTCCACGCCAGGATCTGGTGCTCATGGTGATTCCACGCCGCCGGATAGACCAGCACCTCGCCCGAGGGCGACCGCGCCACCAGCACCGAGATCTCCCGCTCCAGTTCGATTGCCTGCTCGGCCACTCCCGGCCCTTCGCCCAGCGCCTCCCATGCCCCGCGAATCTCTTCTTCGACGACCGCTCCAGCCTTGAACCCGACCTTGCCCTGCCCGCGCCCGTCGTACCCACCCTGCGCGCTCTTGCAGAAGCATCGCCCGCCCAGCTCCGCCACCGCCGTCCGCAACTCCTCGAGCGATCGCACCGCACGATACGCTCCAATCGGAAACCCATTGCGATGCAGCCAGTCCTTCTGCGCGATGCGGTCCTGAATGATCGCCAGCATCGCCGACCCCGGCCGCACCGGCGCAAGACTGCCCGCCGCATCCATACTTGCAATCGAAATCTGCTCAATCTCGAGTGTCACCACATCGCAGCCCCGCGCAAGATTAGCCGCCTCGCGCGTGTCATCCCATCCGGCTTCGATGCAGCCGTCCACCACAAACCGCGCCGGGCACGCTGGGTCCGGATCGAGCACCTGGATGCGATATCCCATGCCCCGCGCCGCCATCGCCGTCATGCGCCCAAGCTGCCCGCCGCCAAAGATCCCAATCGTCGCACCCGGCAGAATCGGCTTGGCTGTAGCTCTCGAAGACGTCCCGCTCATGCGCCCACTCCCGCATCCAGCGTCTGCCCCAACACCTCATCCCGCCGGCTCGCGCGCCATCCTATCAATTTCGCCTGTAGCGCCGCGTCCGTCGTCGCCAGGATCGCCACTGCCAGCAGCCCTGCATTCGCCGCGCCCGGAGCACCGATCGCCAGCGTCCCCACCGGCACGCCCTTCGGCATCTGCACAATCGACAGCAGCGCATCCATTCCCTGCAGCGCCGTCGCCGGGATGGGCACCCCCAGCACCGGCACCACCGTCTTCGCCGCGATCATTCCAGGCAGATGCGCCGCGCCGCCCGCACCCGCAATAATCACTCGCAGCCCCCGCGCCACAGCCGACTCCGCATACTCAAACATCAGCTCCGGCGTCCGATGCGCCGACACCACCCGCACCTCGTGCGCCACGCCAAACTCCCGCAGCATCGCAACCGCAGATTCCATCACCGCAAAATCACTGCGGCTCCCCATCACAACGCCCACCAACGGTGCACTTTCGGGTTTCACAGCACCTGCATCCTTGTTACCGTCCTCAGCTTCGCGGAGATCCATAGAGCCCGATTATAGCGACCGCACGCACGCCACCTAAGCCGTCCCTTTACCAGGTCAGCTTGGCAACGCCACAAACTACCGTCGGCCCGAAAAATAGCTGATCGTCAGATGAAGCATCGTAGTCACGCCTCCAAACGCAGCCACCAGCCCACGCATTCGCTGCACCGCCTGCTCATGCCGCGCGACGCGCTCCTCCAACTGGTTCAATCTCCCCGGCTGTCCGATCCCGATGAGACTCTGCATCTGGCTCTTCAACACGCTCAAATCCGACAATATCTGCGACTCAAAATCCGTCATCACAATCCTCCTCGCACCGAACTACGCCACCGGTACATGGGTAAATACCGCGCTTGAAACCCTGGAATAAAGCGGCGGAGTCGCCCCGTCATACATCCTTACGAAGTAGCGCTCCGCCTGCCCCTCGCGCGGAATCGAAAAGTTCCGCACCGGGCTACGCAACACAAGATCCTGGTCCACCATCGGCCCAAAATTCCCATCCCGGCGCCGCACCTCGAAGCCGCCACCCGCCGGAGGCGCAATTCCCGAGTCCACCTGGATCGCCGTACCCGACACACTCACCACCGTCATCTGCTGCAGATTCGCAAGCACCTGCATCGGCCCCTGCAGCGCTGTCTGCGGCAGCAAGGCATCCGTCGCAATCGACTCCGAGAGCGTAAGCCCAAGCCCCTCGGCCCAGTCGTTCGCAAACGCAATCCGGTACGTCAGCAGCTCCGGTGAACTCGCCCCGTCCTCCACCGTCACGCTGCGAACGACCACACTCACCGTCTGCCCATTCGCGGTCAGCGCCAGCACATCACCGGGCCAGATGTCCGCCGTGCTCTGCGGATTCAACGCCACATACGTCCCAGCAATCGCTGCCGCACGACTCGAAGAAAAACTAAGGATCGCCAACGCCGCGCTCTCGCAATCCATGGTGCTGCGCGCTGCCGGGCGCTCCACACGGCCCAGCCAAGCCGCAGTTCCCAACGCATCTCCAAGTGCCTCCCGGGCCACACTCGCCGCATCCTCAAGCCGTGCCACGGCACGCTGCCGTCCGCGATACGTCACGGTTACAATCTCGCCCGCGGCCGGAATCCGCCCGGCATAAAACGTAATCAGCCCATCGGTAGCAACCTTACAGTCCACACCTTCGCCCGCCTCGCCGATCAGCCGCGTCGTCACCAGCCCACTCGGCTGCGTTCCCGTCACCCAGGCCGAACCAGTCTGGGTAATCCGGCAGTAGCCCATCGACCCGATCAACTGCACCGCATCCACAGCCGCAAAGATGCACGTCGCCGGAGTGCCCGTCGTGAACCCCGCCACAGCGCTGTCATAGAGCACTGTAGTGGGCGTATTCGAGGAGACACCAGTGTCGACAAGCTCAAAGACAATCTGCATCGACGCCCCAACCACGCCGCCTCCAAACGATTCGACCGCACCGTCGACCATCGCATAGTAACTCTGCGATACACGCTGCACCTCCGTGCAATGCAATCGCATCCGCACTATGTAACTATGACCGGGCAGAATACTGTAGCTCGTCCCCACCTCCACTCCATTGAGAAATGGAGTCGCGATGGGCGTCGTAGCACCCTGCCGCACGTTGTAGCCCGCGAAGCAACTCGCTCGTGTAATCGCTCCCTCATAAAGCCCGCAGATCACGCCGTCACTGGCTGACGCAAGCTGGAGGCTCCCCGCCTCAACCACCAGCGTTCCGCCCATCTCAATCGCGTCAATGGCCGCCAGCGTCGTCTGGCCATCAAGCCCATTGCCACCCGACATCTGCAAACCATTCGCGCCAAATCCTATATGTGTACCCGGATCAGTTACAGTCCACACCTGGGGATTGAACACACCCGTGTTGAAGCTGTCATTCACCAGGTACGCGCTGCCGTTGGTTCGCGCCGGAACGAACGGAGCGTCGGTCAGCGCGAAGATCGCCGTCGTTCCGTCCCCCTCGAAGACCTCGCTCACGTAAGCTGCAGGTTCGATTGCTCCACTCACGGTTACATCATTCGCAAGCTCCTTGATCGATGCCGATCGCATTGCAGCAACTTGCAGCGTCCCATCCCCATCACTGAACGTATGCGTCACCGTCCCCGCGGGAGCCAGCGTCAACGCGCCATCTACGGCACGGTAGGCCGCATAGGTAGTCGCCGCAATGGTCGCAGCATTGCTGGACCAGCTCTGCGTTAACCCCGGCTCAAAGACCCCGACAGCGCGACCATCCAGCACGCCGGCCGTCGTTAAGACATTCCCGTCCACACGGTTCGTCAGCGTCTTCAATGCAAGTCCACTGGCCTGCGCAAAGCCTGCGCCACCGAACGAGGCCGCCTGTTTGTCCAGCAACCACTCGTCGCTGATCGCGTTGAAGGCCGTCCGATAGATCGGCCCCGCGAACCCTGCACCGGCGTACTCCTGCACGGCTTCCGTGGCGATGTAGCCTGTAAAAAGTATGGTGCCGTTCTCTGCAATCACCATCACACGCCCGCGTCGCACCGGCATCGCAAGCCCGTTCAGCAGCAGCATCCCGCCACACCGCGAGGGCGCATTCAGCGTGCGCCCGATCGTCAGCGGCGTGCTCACCTCGAGACACGCGCTGTAGTCGATCGCACCAAGGCCGTCGAGATTGTCGATCGTCAGGATCACTGCGCCACCTCCTCAGGCAGCAATGTGGGTAGGGCCTCAAGCCCGCGTGCCTTGCGAACCTCAGCGATGGTGAGCACGCCTGCCTTCAGCAGCTCTGTCTGGATCGTCAGCTCTTCAATCTCATTCCGGCTCTCGAGATCGTTGAAGCAAAACTCGAACTCGCGCCAACCCAGCTTCTTCGCAAACAGGTCCCGCGTGATGTGCTCCGCAAGCAGCTTCGCCACCGGCACAATCGCGCTCTGGAAGGCCTCATCGGCCATCTCGCTCGCCGTCGAACGGTTCACATCCTTCTGCAGCCCAAGCAGCATCGGCGGTAGCTCAAACGCGTTCGCCACCATCAGGATCAGGAACTCCTGCCACTGCAGCCGCAGGTCCGCGTCCGTGCCGCCAGCGAAGCGCAACACCTCCGGCTTCTGCTCGCAGCTCAGCAGCGGAACCTTGCCCGTCCCTTCGATCTCGTCCTGCCACCAGCGAATCAGGCGGTCATGCTGCTCCGGCGTTGCCTCGTTCAGCCACAGCGCATACTGCACCACGGAGTTTGAAGCGAGCCGCCCCGCATAGCGATGCGCGCTAAGAAACTGGTTCACCGTCTCGAACGCAACCTCCAGCCGACCGAGGCCGAAGGGCGTATGCGTGCGTGGATTCAGCCGGAGATACATCAACTCGTCATCGAGCAGCGGCACAAGATTCTGCATGCCACTTCGACCCGTAGCCTGGGCATAGCGAGGCTTGGAGGCATCGCCGTTCCAGTTCGTGTCGATCTGGATGGTCGCTCCATCGACCGGAAAAAGGTTGAAGGGCTGCGCCGGATCGTCGGTCAGCTCCATCTCCACCGCGCCAAAGCCGCCGACCAGCAGATCCTCCAACACCTGCTCCCACAACACGCGAAAGCTGTCATTCGCATTCGGCTCTTCGAGGCATCGCCGCAGGATGTTCATGCGCACGGCCGCGTCCTCAATCTCAACGCCTGCATAGCCGCGGCGCACCTTGATCTGCCAGTCCATGCTGGCGATGCGGTCCTTTACGACGTTGATCGCCCGCCGCGCAATCGGCGTCTCCGCGAACCTGCGCAGATTCGCCGCCGTCGGCTTCGGCGTGATCGCCTGACCCACCCGCTGCGGATTCATGATCGACGGTAGCGCCGCCGTCTTCCGCACACCTGCCGTCGCTGCAGTGACGGCCACAGTCTCCGCACCCGCCAACACCCGCACAATTCTGCTCACTGCCGTCCTGATCGTCATTAGGTCTCCCGTACTTTATGGTGAGGAATCTCCATGTAAAAGAGGCGCCGCTTGTTGCGCACGCCTCGACTCTCGACTATCCAGAATTCTGTGTACACCTGTCTTACGATCCATCTGCTGAGCCGGCTCGCTATAATCGCGGGACATGAAGATGCAGCATCAGCAGCCGCGCCGCCAGAGAATGCTCGTCCTCATCGTGCTCGTCGTCAGTCTTTTGTTCCTGCTGCTCGCCCATGCAGGCAGCGCTCACAACGCGCCGGTCCTCTGCTTCGTCCTGGTGCCGATCTTTCTCTTTGGCAGTGTCGTTCTGCTCCCGCTTGTGTGGCTCACGTCGTCCACGACAAGCGATCACAGCGTCCCGCCACCCGCACGACCGTCACTCTTCCAGCGACCCCCACCCCTGCCGTTCGCCTAGCCGAGTTGACGCATCCCCGGCGGGAGCTCCGCGCCGGAGAGGCCCCGTTCCTGATCAACCGTCTGCGCACGCCAGGGTACCCGTATGGACCTCATTCTCTTCGCAGCACTTTATGCGTTTCTCTTCGTCGTCCTCGTCCTGTTCTTCTTCCAGCGCATCCGCTACAAACGCCGCAGGCGTCGGGGCGCGAAGCATCTCGGTTTCTACCCGACCACCACCTCGCTGGGAAACGCGCTTCACCAGCTACAGCGCATCAGTCAGCCGCGCGTGCAGCATGTCATCATGCAGCAGCTCGACGAAGAGGCTGATGGTGACGATGCAGACTCCGACCTACCCATCGATCCGGTCCGGCATCTCCGTCGCCAGGCCGCAAAGATCCGGCGAGGCGAGATGCTGGATCGACTAACCGCGATGCGCAGTCCGGCGAGGTGAAGGCATCCCATTCGATCGTCCCGACTTCATTCAGCTCGACAAGCCTTCTGCATCTCAAGCATCGCGATAGAGAAGGTCTCGTGCAGAAGCTCTCTCTCGACATGCCAGCCATATCGCTCGTAAAAGCGCACGGCATTCGTGTTCGATTTCACAACTCGCAGTCGCATCACGTCGCTGCCGCGAGCCGCAATCTCGGCCTCAGCATGTTCCAGTAACAGCTTGCCAATGCCTCGGCCGCGATACTCACGAAGTACCCATAGGTCGTCGATCCATGCAGCGTTTGTCAACACCATGCCGACGAGAGCATCTCCTGGGAGGGCGTCTTCCAGGAGCGCGACGGAGGCCATCGACCAATCCTCGTCGCCAATCGGCAGCGGAGGCGCCGCCCACAAACCAGCATACGTCTCGTCCACCACCATCTGCACGAGCGCCTTTACGGCTTCATGCTCCGATGGCTGCGATCGCCGGATCAACAGATCCATCAAACGCGTAGCTCGACCCGCGCCGTCTCGGCGATGCGGGCCAGGTCGTTCACTGTCATCACGCGGATCGCCTGGCGCTCCATCGTCTCGACGCCGAACCGATACGCCTCGCTTGCCTCATCCTCGGGCTCGCCCGCAAGCAGCCGGATCGGCTCAACAATGGCGGTCATTTCGAGCTTCGCCTGCTCGACCCGCGCCACCCCGTCGCGAAGCTGCGGAGCCGTAAACGCCAGCACCTTCGCCGCCTCCACATCGCCCTCGAGCGAGACAGCGTGGAAGATGCGAATCACGCCGTTCGGCCGGTAGCCGCAGTCGAGCTTCATTGGATCGCCCGCAGCGGTATACATCGATGCGGCAATTCTCTTCCGCATCAATGCCCACACACCGGCGCGTTCAAACTCCGTCCGCATCGCGCCCGTGATGGCCGCACGACCCGTTCGCAGCCGCGATGATTTATCGGCCACAACCTTCAGCGGTTCGACATACATCCGCATCAACTGCTCAAGCTCCGCCGGCAGACTCTCGGCGAGACATGCCCGCGCTTCGGTGATCTGGAGCGAGTTTGCCAGCGTATCTTCGAGCACCTGCAGGATCGGCTTCGTATCGGGATTCGTCCCCCGCGCCACCATCTCCAGCCGCTCCGCGATCTCCGCTTCGAGCGCCTCGAGCAAGGGAATGTCGGCGCTGGCATCGATGCAGCGAACCCGGCTCCAATCGCGTGTAAAGCGGATGAGCGGCGCGGTCGGGCCAGCCGACGATGGCATCGCCTCGCGCAGCAGCACACCGATGTTCGCAAACTCGCCCTTCACTACATCCGGCACATACCGGATGAGGAAGAACTCGCATGGCAGCCGCTCCTTCACACTCTCTCCTCTCTCGCAGTTCGATACTCGTGCAATCCGATCACCATCGCGTTCACATCACAAACTTTCCGGCTACGCCAAACTTTGCCGGATCCGGAAACTGTCCCGGTACGGCGATCACCTGGTTGCGGTTCCAAAGTGGGAACGGGTCGCGGTCCGAGTCCCGAAATGACGCAATCAGTTCGCGAACACGCCCACGACGTACCAGCATCTGCTCCATCAACCGTTCGATCTGCGTCGTATCGCCGCCATACCAGGCAGGCGGTACAGCCTCGGCGATGCGCCAGAGTGTGCTCGCGTCCATCGTCTCGATGCGGCTCAACCACGGCTCAAAGCTCGGCCACCCGGTCACGCGCGCGTAGACCTTGTTGCGCGCGTAGATGCCGCGCAGCGGAGCATCCGGAAAGGTCCACTCGCCTGCGTTGAAGCAGAAGCCCTGGTCGATAAAGGTGGCGCGGTACTTGCGTTCGCGTGGCTTGCGTTCGAAGACCGCCTGCCGCCCGTTGCAGTTTCCCGTCCACTTATCGATCGCCAGCATCCCTGCAAACTCGGCCAGGTTGCGGACCTCGTCAAGCTGTGCCTCGGGCAGGTAATCCACCACCTGTCCGGGCATCAGGCCGCCGACAAACTGGCTGCCGAACTGCAGCCCCGGGCTGTAACGCTGGCTCAACCCACGCGGCATCTCGACGCCGAGGTCAGGCGTGTTGGCGATCAGCCACTCCGTCACCTCGACCACGTCGGTAAGCGGAACCGTGAGCCCGACGGCCTCGGCAAGCCGGGTTGCGATCAGCTCGTTCGCAAGCACCCGAAGGTGCTGCGGATTGTTCTGAAACTTGACCACCCACAGCTTGCCATCCGCGCCCAGCATTAACTGGCTCTGCGCGCCGCCCCGCATCCGTCGAATTGCCTGCACCGCGAGGACTGCCACAGGTACAGCGTACAGGGAGAACCAGAAGCTACCGCGGATCGGCGCGGAGGAACGCGGATTTAAGAACGAAGCACTAGAAAAGCTCTAAGTCTTCATCCGTTCTTATTCGCGTTCCTCCGTACCAACCGCGGTAGGTCTTTGTTCTAGCGGCGGCCCTTCACCATGCGCTCGGCTCGAACCTCCTGCGCGATGGCCATGGCCATCAGGCAGTCGTCGTGTGCGCCTGTGATGGCGCCGGTGCTGCCGTTCGCCTGGGTCACGAAGGTGCGGCACTCGCCCAGCAGGCGACGGCTGTGGAAGAGGCCCGGCTGCTCAAACAGCAGCGCACCGAAGCGGCTGATGATGCGCGGCTTCGAGGTCGCTGTCGTTAGAAAACCTTCGAGGCCGTCGGACTCGTAGATGTTGCCGTAGTGTTCGGTAAGGCTCAGGATCGTGTGCACGCCGATGCCGTGGTTGTTGCGCTCCACGACGATCATGGCATCGTTGTACTCACGCGCCAGCTCGGCGGCGATCCGGCTCAGCTCACTTGGCCTTACCTTCTCCCGCAGCTCTGCGCACTGCAGACCGCCTGCCAGTTCGATCACCTGGATGGCGCTGTAGTCACCGTCGCTGCCCCCGCCTGCGGGGTCCACGGCAACAAGATACTCCTTGTCGGGCCGCACGGACAGCCAGACCAGCAGCGCACCGTGCCGACGCTTCACCGCGGCATCACCAAGCTCCAGCAGCCGCTTTTCGATCACCTCGATCTCGAAGCAGCAGTCGCCACTCGCCCGGAAGCATCGCTCCGGATCTTCGGCGAACTCCTGCGAGCGCAGGCCGCGATAGCTGCGCTCCAGCGTGCGCCGAAAGCCCATCTGCTCCGGCGATAGTCCATAGCGATCGCGTGCCTCAATCTCCTCGTCGCTCAGATCTGTAACCGGGTTGGCTACATATGCGGCTTCGAGCCACCACGGCAGGAAGTGGTGCGCGAGACCACTTTCCTTCGCGCCCTGCCACTCGTCGTAGAAGCAGCCGTACGCTCCGTTCGGCGTCGATTCCAGCACCAGTTCGCCCGAGGGTGCGAGCGCCGCCCGCAGTCCGGCGAGCGTCTCCTTCGCGTCACCCTTCCAGCGTGAGACCTCGCTGCAGTGCAGGTTCTGAATCGTCAGCCCCCGCCCCGCGTTTCCGTCCGCCGCACTCACGACGCGGAACTCGCTGTCGAGCGCCGGAAAGATCATCTGGCGAACGTTCGCGCGGCTACGCTTCAGCGGCCCGGTGCGATACGCCTCGGGCATCTCGTCCCAGAAGCGCTGCACGATGCGGAAGATACTCTCGGCCGCCTCACGGGTGTGCGCCACCTGGACGGTCAGGGCACCGGGCGTCGTGATGGTCTTCAGGAAGAAGCGGCCCGAGACCCACGTCGTCATGCCCATCTGCCGTGCCTTCAGGATGATGTTGTGCTGCCCGCGTGCGCGCTCGAACTCCGTCTGCGCCTTATTCGCCTCGAGCGGCCGCACAAGGCCCTCGCGATCCCGCACCTTGAGAAATCTCTTTGCCAGGAGAATCCCCGCGCTCGCTTCCAGCCCGGCAGGTTTCGCTGCAAGTTCTCTGCCTAATGCACTCATGCCGTCCACGCTGATGTCCTGCTTTAGGTCATCTCCCATCGCACATCCTCAATTCCTGCGGTGAACGCGGGTTCGCTCCTCAAGAACGAACCCGCTACGGTTACATACTCCGATTACATCTCCCAATGGCAGCCAGAGACAGCCTTCGGGTTCGGCGTGTCGCGCATCGTAAGCGTCGCGTTTGCCGGAACCGTCGCGCTGCCGAGGCCGTTGACCAGCTGGCTGGTGTTGAACGGCACCACCGCCACCGCGAAGGCTGCCTGCGGATTGTTGATGCGGTAGCTGGCACCGCTCTGCCCCGTGCAGTCCGGCAGCGTCAGGGTGCCCGCGCCGGTCAGGCCGGCGAGGCTGATATAGCCATCGCCCGCCGTCATCGAGTAGCCGAGCGTGGTCACCACATGTGGGCTGGTTTCGTTCGCGCCGAAGGTGTAGTTCAGCACGTTGCTCGCGGCATTCGCCAGCAGTTGCTGACCAGCCTGGTTGGGGTGAATGTTATCGCTTTGGAAGTAGCTGCCCTGGTTTGCACCGTCCGCACCGAGCAGCGGGTTGGCTGCGAAGTCGATGATGCCATCCGCACCACCGGCCTTTGCCTGCGACAGGATCAGCGCATCATAGGCATCCTTGTTCGCGTCGTACAGCGTGCCGCCGACATCGTTGCCGCCGCGGGAGAGCATCGTCCCGACGAAGACCTTGCAGCCTGCCTGCTTCATCGTCTGCACCTCACCCAGCAGGCTCATCAGCACCGCCGTTGGAGCCGTCGCCACAAGGGCGAAGTCGTTCGTCCCGGCGAAGATGACGGCGATCGAAGGGCCTGCGCTGGTGTGGCAGCGCAACGCAGCACGATTGGGTTCGGAGCCGTTGATGGCCGTCAGCTCGATCCCCGAGATGCCCCAGTCCGTGATGGTATAGGCGGGCTGATTGGTAAGAGTCAGCAGCGAAGGCCACGGAGTCGAGACGCCGAGTCCAAAGGTGATCGAGTCGCCGATCGCCTGGAGCTGCGGTGCCGCAAGCTGGATGTTGACCGGCACTACCGGCACACCGCGCCCGGCAACTTCGTTGGTGATGGAAGCACTGATCGACAGCACCGCCGCAGGGGTTAGCGGGGTTGCGTAGGTACGCATCCGGTACATCGTGCCGAGGAAGCCGGAGGCTGTCCACGGATTGACGCCCGATGAGCCCAGAAAGAGGTTGCCGCTGGTCTGAACACCGGCGGAGCTACCCTGCCCGGTGTAGCTCGCGACCTCGACACCATCGATGTAGATGCGGTCGGGTGTGCTGTTGCCAGCCGTGCCCAGCACCGCCGCCAACACATGGAAGCCGGAGATCAGGTTGGGCGTGACCGTCGTCGTATGGCCGTTCACAAAGAAAGTCGGCGCATACGCATTGGGGATAAAGCCATTCTGCGTGTTCGGCGAGTAGTCATACATGAAGTTGAAGCCATTGCCACCCGTGCTGCTCGACATCAGGATGGGATACTGATTGGCGATCTGGGCTCCGGCGCTGATTGGATTGATGTAGAGGCCAAGGAAGTAGGTCTGTGTGCCGTCGAGTGCGGCTGGCAGACTGACTCCCTGGCCCGGCAGGAAGGCAAGTCCAGTGGTCGTCCACGAGGGTGCCTGCCCACTTACAAAGGTCCCATTGTTGCCGCTGCCCGAGGTGTCGAGCACCGAGGTGCCTGTGCCCTGCAGGAAGTTATAGTCTGCCGTCGCACCGGCGAGCAGGTTGCCGCCACCTACATTCTGTCCACCGGGAACACTCCACGTTCCATCCTCACGCAGGTACCGTGAGCTGCCGGTGACGATACCAGGATCAGGGACGAGCCCCGCTGCATGAGCGGCGCCCGAAGCTCCCAACAGGGGGAGGTAGGCCGCAGCCACAGCCCCACTGGTGATGCTGTTTCCGCTAACCGGACCGTTGATCGTCGTTGCGTTGATCGTGCCCGCATTGATGGTCGTCGCAGAGAAGGCCTGCGGCGTGAACTGATAGCCGGTTCCGCGAAGGTTTATGTTGATCGTACTGTCCTGCGGCTCGTATGCGACCAGGTCCACACCCACTGCGCTGTTCAGCAGGAAGAGGTTGTAGCCACTGTTCCACCGGTTGCAACCGTGATAGTTGCAGTGGATCTGGAAGACGGTGCTCAACCCGGCATCGAGCTCCATCGTCTGCTGCCAGACGCCCGTGGTGACGAGGGCATCGAAGGGTGCGGTGTGATTGCCACCGGCCCCAAGATAGCTCAGTGCCGGGCTGTCGTTGGAGATGCGCCAGCCAATCAATCCCGTGGCATTGGTACCCTGGTAGGAGATGCCGCCGTACTGAATGCCCGTCGCCCGCGGCACGGTCTGACTGATCAACTCGGAGTCGGGAGCGATGCGCTCCTGGTAGTAGTGCGGCTCCTCGAGCGCGTCGTTCGCGGCGAAGGCGATGGTGTTCGGTGCGAGGGTGAACTGTCCATCGACCTGCCGGGTCGCCGGGTTCATCACGCCCAGCACCTCGGCCATCGGGTAGAGCGCATAGCCGCCGGTGAGGATGGAGGCCGTCCCGTTTGTGCTGGTGCTGTCTGGTCCGGCCTGCGCATAGGTCAGCGTGTTTGCGCTGGTCGTGGTAACGACGAAGGTGCCGTTATAGCTGCTGTCGGTCACGCCGCCGATGGTCATGGAGAGGCCGTTGATATCCTGCGGAAATCTTCCCGTCGCAGTCAGCGTCACAAGATTTGCAGAGCGTGCGATGGACGCGACGGTCGCCGACAGGTTCAGGAATCCCCCGGTCTGTCCGGTGATGCCGACGATCGCTGTCTGTCCGCCCGCATAGTAGAGCGCGGTCGAGGAGCAGGAGCCGACGACCGGGAAGAGTTGCCGGATACCAGCAACCGTATCGACCGTCTGCTCGATGCCGTAGCCGCAAAGGCCGCCAATGGCCACAGTCGACTGTGCTGCATGCACCTTGTTCAGCGTCAGGCGGAGATGCGTTCCGTCGACCACGGTGTAGTTCGCCATCTCGTAGTTATGGGGAAGAAAACCGCCGGCAGGATTCTGGTCGACGACACAGGCAACGCCGCTCGTCGCCGGTGCTGCAGCGGTGTTGGTGGCAAAGCCTGCCGTGACGCCACTGGTCAGGATAGCCATGACGATGGTGCCTGGTGCAGTCTTGCTGGACTGCGAAGGTGCCAAAGCTGCGGTCGAGAGAACGTGCTGATTGGGAAGGTGACACCGCTGAACAACGCGCTGGGATAGGGAATGCCGCTGATGCCGCTCGTCAGCAAGCCCGCGCTGATGATGCGCGATGGGTTCTTATCGATGAGGAAACGACCCTCGCCCTGGGTGCCCGCGGCCGCTGTTGCCGAGGTTATGACGGAGGTAGAACCAGTGCTGCAACCGGTGACGCAGGTGGCGGTGAAGACGCGCGTGTCCTCGCTGAACTCCAGGTCGTAGGGATGAGCGCCTTCGTCTGCTTCGTCGCGGAAGCCGCCCGAGGCGAGCATCACCTGGGAGCCGATCAGGCAGTCGCCAACGCCATAGCAGTTGATGTTCTGCGCGGTCAGGCTGTGCTGCCCCATCGTGTAGTAGTTGCCGGTGATCTGCTGTGCGAGGTAGTTGCTCTTGAAGTAAGGCACCGTAGGTTCAATCGATGCGGGGAACTGATTCGAGCCGCCCGCGAGCGCGGAGTTCGAGACCTCGAACGCAATCGCAACCGGGTCTTCGGAGATGACGGTCGATCCAACGACGGCGCTCTGCTGCGTCGTCACAAGGTCGATAACCTGGCCCTGCACCGTGCCTGGCGAAAGCGGATTGCCCGGGTTTACAAAGACATCGCGCTTCCAGCCCTGCCGATGATCCTCGAGATGCGTCTGGTTGTTCCAGCTAGCGGCATCGTAGCCCTCGAGCGAGTTGTAGGTATCCTCCGCATGGATGTCACAGCCGTTGACGCAATCCGCGCTGGCCGCGGCATTGGCGATGCCGTTGTTGCCGTGACCACTTACGTATTGCGTCGCATACTCTTCGCCGTTGAGGAGGTTGACCTGCATCTGCGAACCAGATGGCTGCGCGATAATCTGCGTTCCCTGTGGCGTGAGTGCAACCTTCTGCGCAACCCCGGCAGCGACCTGCTGCACACCTGTATCGACATAGTGTTTATCCGCCGCCTGGGTCGCCGTCGTAGGATCGCCGGGAAGGACGAGCGGGCCGGTCATGGTGTCGCCGCTGACCTGGACGAAGGTGCCGCCGGTTGCCGTTGGCACGGTTCCCGTGGCGACCAGCGAAGCAATCTGCTGATTGACATAGCTGACACTCGCCGTCTGCTGGGCCACCGAGAGCGGCATGACGGTGCTGCTGATTGTGCCGATCTTAACCGGCGAACCGCTGACCGGGACGACCCAATACTGGCGGCTCTGGCTGCCATCGTCCAGGTGATAGACGACGGTGTAGTAGCTGCCCATCGGGTTCGAACCGGCGTTCGGCGCGAGTTGGAGTGAGAGCACGCCGCCTGCCGCAATGACCGCAGAGGTACTGCCTGCTGGAACCGCCTGACCGGTCGCTGTTACAAATTGTGGCCAGCTGATGATGACCGTTCCGGTTGCGGTGGTGCCGTCGGCACGGTAGATGGTGTCGGCGACCTGCGTGGTGGCGACCTGCGCCATCACCGGCCGCATCGTGAGCGTTATCGCGAGTAGCATTCCTACGAGCGTCCATCGTCTGGATATACAGTGCATCGTTCGTCTCCTTTGTATGTGTTTGCTAAATTGCGCGTGAAGCGGCTGGGAGATAGCTGCGGAAACACAGCACCATCTCGCCATCGTTTGCGTCCTTCACCGGCAGCGCGCGAAAGGCTCCCGCGAGGCGCACTTGGTTGAAGGGGCCTGCGAGCGCTTCGAGGCTTTCGGCTGAGCCTTGCATGGCCTGTAGCCGCGGATAATGGAAGATCACGCGGTCGCCCTGTTCACCCTCATAGACGAAGAGGCCGGACCACTCCTGAAAGAAGCTGCCGCCTTCGCGATCGACGAAGCCGGTGAGCGGGCTGACCTTCATCACCGCAGCAGGTACACCCGCCGGTAGCTCGGAGGCGAGTTGCAGCACACCTGCGACGTTGCCGGTCACGCGGGCTACGTTCAACGTGACGCGACGAATGTAGTTCGCATCGCCGTTCACCGCTCCGCTCGACCGGACGTAGGCCGCGCTGATGCCGCTGCCGACGAAGCCGGTCTGGCCGGTATAGTCGATATCGACGGCGATGAGGCTGCCGATCGCAAAGGCCGCTGCTGCTGTCACGCCGATGCTTAGTTGTGCGGCCGTCGAGCTGCCATCCGGTAAGAGCGGCGTGGCAATGATGGCGGTGCCACCGCTGCCATTTGAGATTGCTCCTGTCACGGTTGCAAGAAGGTTCATCTGCTGCGAACCTGCGGCGAGGGCGAGTTGCAGCTTGCCCCAAGCTTCGAACTGGAGCGAGACGGTGGCGTCGATCTCGGTGCGCATCTGCGCCTGCGCGATGGCGGGCGTGCCGGACTGCAGCGCGCTCACCTTCGTGCCGGTCTTCCGCGCGAAGTTCGTGCACCAGCCCAGGTCGATCCACGGCGCTGGCGGGGTGTTCAGAGCGAAGGTGCCGCTCTGGGCCGCGTCGAAGATCGTTGGTGCGACGGCGGCTCGGTTGACGGGGGCGAAGTAAGCTCGAATGCGTCGTGTGACGGGTGTCGTCGCTGCGAGGGTTACGGTCATTCGCCGGGCTCCTGGTAGCAGAAGACTTCGACCGTAGCCGTGCGCTCCAGGCGTTCGGCTGTTGCGACCGTTTCGCTGAAGCTTGCGTCGCTCCAGAAGACGTTCGTCAGCATAGCGACAGGGGCTACACCTACGCTGCTGGCTGCATAGTTGCGCTTCTGGATCTGGTGCGGAACGATCTGGAGTGCGGCGGTCAGCTCGCTATCCATCACGGTGAGCAGACGGCCACGATCCATGCCGCCATTGCTTGCGGTGCCGGTGGTTGCGTAGCGGATCTCGCAGGTCATCGTCGCTAGCGGCAGTGGTCCGAGGACGCCCATTGAGAGCGTGGTCCAGTGCAGGCGGAAGATGTCGGGAACGATTGCGTCTGTGGCGAGCTCATTCTCTTCGACCAGGATGCCGGGCCGGATGATGCCGCGCAGACCCATGGTGCGGGTCGGATTGAGTGCGGCGAGACGGTCACGGAGCATGAGGTAGAACGTGTCTTTTGCGTTGATCATTTGTATGTAACCTTTCTGGTCACGATCAGGTTGCGGAGGTGAGTGGAGCGCGCAGAACAAGCCGATAGACATAGGGTGACCCGAAGGCGGAGGACGAGGTGGCAGCTTCGATCTCCATCAGCGTGTCGTCGACCAGCACACCGAAGGCGGTGGCAAAGATGACGCTCGCGGAGTTGAAGGCGAAGGTGCCGACTACCGCGTGAACGGCACTGGCGGAGACGAGTAGCTCCCAGCGCGGAGCTTTCCCGGCTGCGGTTGCGGCCTGTGCTTTGCGGAGGACGACGGGTGAAAGCTCGACGTCCTGAAAGCTCGGCGTGATGAGGCCTAACTGCTCTGTGGCATCGCCGGGTGTGCCTGGTGAAGGCGTACGGAGAAGTACACTGCGGCCGCCGGCTGTGCGCAGGAGGGTGTCTGCTGCGAGGCTGGCTGCGGTGGATTGGAGGACGTCTGCCATGGTGTCACCCGATCCTTTGGGCTAGATACGGCCGCAGCATCGCCTGGACCTGTGGATCGATGAGGCCGCCGGAGAAGTACTCCATCTGCAAGGTGTCCATCCTGCTCGACTTGACGTTGGTGGACGGCATGGCCTGTGCGTTGCGCACGATCTGGGCGCAGGCGATCTTGATGGCTGCGGGGATCGTAGCTACGCCCGCGGTGTAGGTAATCTCCACCTCGTTGTAGTTGAGGCCGAGGAAGTTCTCAGGAAACGTCAGCTCGCCGGTGGGCTGGTTGAGGTCGACGGTGGCGGGGTCGAGCGTGCTCCAGCTTCCGGGCAGGCTGAAGGCCCACGCGACCTGCTCGCGGAAGGGGTCGGCTCGCTCGCCGCGGCGCGGATGGCCGTAGCGGACGCGGACTCCGTCCACACTGATGAGCGGTAGGTAGCTGAGACGAACGCTCTGCGCGTCGGCGGTGAGGCGCATGCGCTCCACGTACTGCGTCGCGAGCAGGCTGGTGCGGCGGCAGTAGGAGTCCATGAGGGATGAGGCCATGGTGATCCAGTCGTCGGTGATGTCGGCCGAGAGACCGTATTGTGTGTACTCGGTGGGGAGTATGTAACCCATTGCGGTCCTTTCTTTTTTGGTGTTCGGTAAAAAGCAACAGGGACCGGCACGTGTTGTGCGCGGTCCCTGTGGATGTGTGGCGGGTTAGAAGTCGAAGAGACTCTTGCTATCTTTCTAGCGGTCTACGAGGACCTGGTAGTGGGCGTAGTTGGCACCCTTGACTACGAGGCCGCCGAACTTCACGACGACGTACTGGCTTGCGAGCGAGCCAGGTACGCCGAGTTGGAAGATGCGTGGATTTGGGTCGGAGAGCCAGTGGTACTCGATGAGGTCTTCGGTGACGATGTAGGCGGGTAGGACGGCTGAGCCGGAGCCGGGGGTGCCGGTGTAGCTGAGCGTCCACTCCGGGATGAGGGGGATGTCACCGGCCTGGGTCGAGAGCATCTTGACGGTGAAGCCGGCGGTGATCTCGCGGGTGCCGAGGACGACGTTGAACTCGTTCTTCATCTCGCGGTCGATGAGGTCGAGGAGCACTGGATTCGCATAGATTGCGGTGGGTCGCACGCCGTAGGAGCTGTTCGCCACCATCTGGGCGATGGTCGATTTGAAGCCGTCGACGATCGAGCCTGTGGTGGGGATGCTGACCGTGTTTCCGCCCGCGGCGATCTGTGCCCCTGCGCCGAAGTACTGTGCGGTGGTTGGCGCAGAGAGCGAGGTGTCGTTACCGTTCCACAGGGCGACGTCGTGGGTGCGGAGTACGCCGTCTACGGTGTCGGCGAGATCCTTCGCCTGGAGGTAGGCGAACTGGCTCTGCTGCTGGCCGAGTTCAATGTCGAAGAGGTTGTAGTTGATCTGGGCGACGAGCGCCTTCAACGGCACGCTGCGTTCGAGGCGGGTGGGGCTGACGAGCGGTGCGACGATGTTGCGCGGGTCGACGAAGCCGCTGGACGCGGCTGGCGAGGGAATGGAGACCTCCTCGAAGAAGCGCGACGGGTGGCCGGTGGCCGGGACCTGCTTGATGCGCTGCCCGAAGAGGCCACGGCGGCGGACGAGATCGGTGATCTCGGACTGGTACATCGGGACTTCTACTGCGCCGGGTCCGAGGTAGTCTGCTGCGGCGTGGATCTCTGTGAATTTAGCGTTCATGGGTGGTCTCCTTAAGACAGAAAAGGACGCGGTGATCTGCGTCGTGTGGATGAAGCTTCGAGTTTTGTGGCGAGGAGCGGCAGTTATTAGCCGAGCAGGCCTGCTCGCATGAGCTGCGCTTTGACGGCGATGCGCTGCTCGAGAGAGAGGCTGCTGAGCGCGGCGTCGAGGGTACCTGCTTCCATGCTGGCTACAGCGTCACCGGCGAGACCCTGCTTCGCGAGTAGGTTGATGGTTGCGGTGGGCAGAGTTTTGCGGCCGGAGTGTGTAACTGCGACAGGAGCAGAGGCGCGGAGCTCGGCAATGCGGGCTTCGGCTGCTGCCAGCTTCTGCTCAAGCTCGGCCTCGCGCTGTGTGCCGATGGAGGCGACGACGCGGCCCAGGGTGGCTTCGGCTTCGATCGCAAAGGTGCTCTCGCGCTCGGTGAGGCGCTCGGCTGCGAGTTGTAACATGCCTGCGGCGGCGGCGAGGCGTTCTACGGTGATGCTGAGTTCATTCGTCATTTCGAGGTCCATGGTTCTCCTTGGGATTGCGTGTTGCTAAGCCTTGATCGCTGCGGTGCTCGAGAGGTTCTGTACGTTGAGGATGGCGACGATGGCGGAGATGAGCTTCTGCAGGTAGGCAGGGCTGGTGATGATGCCGGCGCTGGTGAGGAGCGAGGACGCGGCGGGACCGGCGAGGAGCAGGACGTCGGCGAGCTTCTGGGCGCCGGTGCCGCTCTGAGTGCCGGTGGCGGCGTACTTCTGCTCGACCATGATGACGGCGTTCTGGAGGAGCGTCGTCGCGTCGGCTACGGCGACGAGCTCGGGAGCGGCGGTGGGGAAGAGGAGGGCGGCGAGCTTTTCTGCTGGCACGGCGTACTCGACGGCCCACTTGAGGCCCTTGGTGAAGCCTTGTCCGATCGCTTCAAGGACTGCGGTAAAGGTCATTCGTTCTCCTTGCTGGTTGTGGTGCGTTTTCGGTGCCCGGGGCTGAAGCCCCTTTGTTCAGGCGTGCATATTCACAGGGCTGAAGCCCTGTGCTCCCACCTGAAGTGCATCGCGGTGGTGCGCTTAGCGGTGGTGGTTGGCGCGCTTGAGGCGGAAGCTGGTGTTGCGGTACGCGGCCTTGTCGCGGAGCAGGATGGCGGCACCGGTGAAGGTGGCGCGGGTGAGCATCCAGACAGAGGCGCGCATGTCGGCTACGTGGGCGTCGGCGAGCTCGTAGCTCATGCCCATGACGCCCTCGACCTGGACCTTTTGTTCCAGTTCGGGGAAGTCGCGGGCGAAGAGAAAGCCGGCTACGGTGAGCTGTTTGCCGTCGATCTGGGCCGACGTGATGATGCCGCACTTCTGCCGGGCGTCGTGGCCATCCCAGCCGGTTTTATAGTCGACGGCCATGCCGAGCAGGCTGGGTAATGCCGCCTCCGCTGCAGCCCGGGTAAGGACGACGCGATGGCCGCGCGAACCGCTCGGCGCCTTATCGCTGGCCACATCGATCAGGGTAAGGACGCCCTCGAAGGGGAGCCGGTTGGGGTGACCTTCTACTACGGGAAAGTCGACTGCCATGGCACGGAGCTGGAGCGCGCGCGCTGTGCCGAAGCTGCGCGGCGTATGCGTGCGGGCCACCGGTGTGCTGGTTGCCGCTGTGTTTGTTGTCACAGGGCGAGTCCGCAGCGTTGCCGGCTGGTGTGACGCTCCGGGTTGTGCTGGATTCATGCTCCGTCGATGCAGTCCTTCCGCTAATCCCATACCACCTCCTCAAAGTTGCTTTGGGCAAAGAAAAACGGGAGGTGCCTGAGTGGCACTCTCCCGTTTCGTTTTGCTTCTATTAACAGAATAGCATTCTGCATAGAACTAGTAGGCCAACTATTTTCAACTTCATTATTGAACAGAATGAGTGACTTAGGCCTCCTCCGAGAGGTCGTCTGCTTGACAGACTTCGAGCGGTATCAGCATTTTCGTTTGCAGGAAGACTGCTGTGAGCGCATCGATTGCCCGACCATAGTTTCGCTTGATGGTTCGAAGGGGGATGCGCAACAACAAGACGGCCTCACCCTGGGTGTATCCCTGAACAGCGATGCGCGTAATCAGGGTTTGCTGCTGCTGGGTAAGGAGGCTCAGACATTTCTCCACGTCGTGCACGAAGATGACCACATCCTCGAAGCTGTGGACGCGATAGTGGCTGACCTTGCCGCCGAACATCTCCCGGCTGAGTAGCGAGGGGACACGGCCGGTCTCCAGTGAGAAGCGAAGATAACGTCGGAGCAAACCTTCTGTGTATTTGCGATAGAAGGCAAGACGGGGTGCGATAGGCTCTGCGGGCCTCTCGACGACCGGTTTCGGCTTGGCTACGAGGGTTGGTTTGCGGGCAGGTTGAGGTGCTTCGCAGGCCCAGAGTCTTGGCAGGATGTAAAGTGCTGTGCTCATCGGGCACCCCCTGCGGCGCAACCTGAAACCCTTGCCAGTTGCGGCTTACGGCCACCTGCGTGTTTTCCCTTCGGTGCGGGAAACTGTGCCAGACGATGCGCACAGCCTCGGCAATACACGCCATCGTGAACTCCCCCGCGCAGCCACAATGTTCCACATGCTTCACATACTTTTAGATTAAGGCGCAAGTCGTTCATGGATCCCTCGTACGGCATAGTTCTCCCCCGGCGAGCCTCAGTGTTTTTCAGCGGTCGAATGGGCTCACTCAGGTTGCTATGAAGCGCTTTGGCTGGGCTGCGGGGCTTCGTGGGGGCCCCCGTCAGCACAACGTCAACGCACGTTGTGGGTGGTGCGAATGGCGCCGCATACGAGAGAGTGGTTCACGGCACCTTCGTTTTTCCTCCATCAGAGGATGCCTGAAGGGTCCGGCGTCTGCGTGGAACGCAAACGTTTTCTTGACCCCCTGGCGATTCCCATAATGGAAAGTTTTACGGTTATAGCTTTCGACAATGCCTGTGTCAACAGCTAATCCTAAGTTTGTATCAGGAGTAATCATTATACGAAACGAAGGGTTTTCCACTGATTGGATAAGAGATGAATGTATATTCGCTCGTTGTTCGTATTGCTAGATGATATGGTTGCGCTCAGACTTCCTTCCCTTATGAACTTTCAACACCTGCATGAATTACTCCGTCTGGAACTTCTTCGCCGTATCGACCAGGGCATCCTAACCGGAACGAAGCTTGCACAGCAGACCAAGTTCCAGCAAGCGCATATCTCTAACTTCCTGAATAAGAAGCGGTCGCTCTCGCTCGAAGGATTAGACCGTGTGCTGGCAGCACAGAATCTGACCGTGGACCAGTTGCTGCCGGTGGACTTGAATGCGGGCGATGCGGGGAATGATGCTGACCCGATGGAGACGGTGCCGGTGGTGTCCTCACGGGCGGCGATGGAGAGCGCGTTTGCGACGGCTTCGTCGGTGATTGAGACGATGCAGGTGTCGGCGTCGCGGCTGCAGGATAATCGGTCTCGGCCGAATCCGAAGCGGCTGCACTGGCAGCGGTTCCTGGCGATCCGGGTGGATGCGCAGCAGGCGTCAGCGATGGAGCCGATGCTGGGGGCGGGCACGATTGCGGTGCTGGACCGGCACTACAACTCGCTGGCACCGTACCGGGCGCACCAGCCGACGCTGTATGGGGTACGATGCGGGGCGGCACTGCTGCTGCGATTTGTGGATTTTGAAGAAGGGCGGATGATTCTGCGGCCGTACTCGCGGGCGTTCCCGATCCAGTTGATGTCGGTGGGAGCGGAGGAGTCGCCGTCGGATTATATTGTGGGGCGGGTTTGTATTTTGCTGTCGGAGTTGTAGGGGTTGTGGTGGCCGTTAGCCGTGACAGCCGGAGTTATTGGGGCTAGCCGCCACCGCCCGAGAGGTCAACGCGTTGGGAACAGGTAGGACAAAAGAATTGCACCAGCACAGATGCCCCCTCCCAGCAGCAAACCCTTCCTACTCATAAAGAGCGGCCATGCAGGGGCACGATGTTCCGCCACTAGCAACTCATATTCTCGTCGTGGAGTGCGTCCGCTTTGAAAGGTATAAAGCGCTTGGGCACCGTTCACGGCGAAGATCATGTACGTCCTCGACAGTACCCCGACTATGAAGAGGAGAAATCCGACCGAAATCAATGACGAAACGATGTTCTGCATTCGACCGTCCCTCTCAAGATTGGGACTATGCCCTTGCTGAAACAGCTTTTTTGACTCTGCCACTTTTAGGAAAATTCTTTTGAGAACCTGCTTTTGTGAGGCCGATACGAGAGGCAGGATGGGCGGAGATGAGCAGGTCTGCAGAGATGCCCAATCCGCCCCGGACGCGGCGAACCATTTCAAGGGTCAGGGGGCGTTTGCCTGTCAGCACTTCGGAGACGCGGGCGCGGCTGCCGATCATCGGTTCCAGATCTTTGCGGCTCAGGTGGTGCTGCTCCATACGGAACTGAATTGCGGTGATGGGGTCAGGAGCGTCGATTGCATGATGCTTTGCTTCGTAGGCATCGACCAGGGTTGCAAGTACGTCCAGTTCATCGCCTTCGGGGCTGTCCAGGGTCGCGCCCATGAGCTTCTCGATCCGCGCTACGGCAGCCCGATGATCCTGTTCCGTTCTAATGGGATGGATCTGCATACCGACCTTCGTCATACGTCACCTCTTCAACCTTGATGCTGTCGTATTCCTTATGGGTGCCGAGCCACTTAATCAGAAGTACCTGGAAGTGATAGTTAATCGCGACGACAAGCCTGTAGTCATTCCCTTTAATGTTGAATACGACTCGCTCAGCGGAGATGATGCTCGCGGAACTGTATTGGCTTTTCAGTTCCGCAGAGGTCTTCAATTCGGCTTTTGCGGTTTCCGCGTACCAGGCATCCAGATGAGACTTAACGGCTTTTTGGAGCTTGCGGTCCACCCGGTTCCGCACGAAACCGTTCAGGGTGCCACGTGCAATCACTCTCACCTGGCTATAGTAGCGTGCTCCCACTGTGGGAGCAATAGCAATGCTTGAATTTATTCATCTGTTCAGCGATCTCCGTCTTCGTTGCGGTGCTGGGATTCTTCGCCGGGTAGACTTAGGTGTGATCTCTAAGTGGTATGCGAAGTGGATGTTTGCGTGGGAGACGGCTCTTACGACTCGGGATACGAATCGTATTGTGCGGCCGTTGGAGTGGGGTTTCGACTGGCTTGAGGGGTTTGTGCCTGGTGGTGGTGAGGCTGTGGATGGTGCCCATGCGCTTGAGACGATGATTGCTACGAGTGAGGCGATTACGGCTCGGTCGGACGAGTTCTTTGGATATGTGACGCCGGATGACTTTCGGCTGGAGGAGCATTTCCCCATGCTGTATCCGACGAACGTGCGGCCGGAGACGCTTGCGGAGGATCGCGAGTTGAAGCGGCAGGCGGCGGTGGGCGATCTGGAACGGGCGCCGTTTCTGCGGTTTACGTCGCCGGTGCGGACGATGTATCCCGAAAACGACGTGGTGAACGCGCGGTGGTATCCGGCTCCGGCGCACAAGGAGCCTGGACGCCCCAAGCAGGCGATTATTGTGATGCCGCAATGGAATGCGGATGCGTTCAGCCACAATGCGCTGTGTACGATGTTCAACCGGTTTGGGGTGTCGGCGCTGCGGCTCTCGAAGCCGTACCACGATGTGCGGCGGCCGCTGGAGCTGGAGCGGTCGGACTATGCGGTGAGCTCGAATATTGGACGGACGATGGCGGCGTGTCAGCAGGCGGTGGTCGATATCCGGAGCTGCATCGACTGGCTGGAGACGCAGGGGTATGAGGACTTTGGCGTGCTGGGGACGAGCCTGGGGTCGTGCTATGCGTTTATCGCGGCGGCGCACGATCCGCGGCTGAAGGTGTGTGCGTTCAACCATGCGTCCACCTCGTTTGGAGACGTGGTGTGGACGGGGCAGAGCACGCGGCATGTGCGGGCCGCCTTCGAGCAGGCGGGACTGACGCATGACAAGCTGCGCAGTATCTTCAAGGCCTGTAGCCCGGATGTGTACATGGATAAGTTCGCGGCGCATCCGAAACGCACACTGGTGGTGCATGCGACGTACGACCTGACGTTTCTGCGAGAGTTTTCGCTGGAGGTGCTGGCGAACTTCGACCGGCTGGGCGTGGATTACGTGTCGAAGGTGTTGCCGTGCGGGCACTATACGACCGGCGAGACTCCGTACAAGTACATGGACGGGTGGTATCTGGGCTCGTTTGTGTATGAGGCGTTCAAGCGGCTGCGGGAGAATCGCAACCAGCTGGCGCTGGGACAGGTCGCTTAGCTTCTAGGTTCTCTTGAGGGCAAGCGTCAGGGTTCCGGCGGTGAACAGGACGCCGCCTGTCGCGTAGCCGACTTTTTTCTGGGCGGTCCTGGTCTGGAGCCGCTTGTTCAGGACTCCGGCGAGTGACATATAGAGCCAGGCGTTGAGCATGGCGAGGCTGACGAACGTCAGCAGCAGAATAGCGCACTGGGAGAAGAAGCGACCCTGCGGCGAGATGAACTGCGGAACGAAGGCAACGAAGAAGAGAATGCTCTTGGGGTTGAGCATGGTGATCGTGCTCGCCTTACCGAAGCGGACGAATGCGGATGCTGCTGGGGCGGCGGCGGCCGAAGGTGCCTCCGGCTCATGAGTGTTGCGGGCATCCCAGATGGCTCTCAGGCCGAGATAGATCAGGTAGGCACCGCCGATGGTTTTCATGATCGTGAATGCGGCTGCGGAGGTCCTGAGGAGGGCCCCGGCGCCGAGGAGCGAGAGGGACATGGCGATGGCATCGCCCACGCCCACACCGAGAATGGTGCTCCAGCTCTGGCGGTCGCGATTGGCGAGAGCGTCGCCGATGCACTGAAGCACGGTCGGTCCGGGGATCAGGAGCAGCACAGTTGTCGCGGCGACGAAGGAGATCCAGAGATGAAGGCTCATGGATCTATCTATCCACAGGCTTACGACCGGGAGCAAGCCTTTTCCCGATTGTCAGACGGTGCTACCCATGAGTTCGAGGACGTTTGACCTTGGAGCTGCGGCCGCAATCTGCAGTTGTGGCGACGATGAGGGGTCTGCCGGTCTTGTGATTGTGTCAACGTCTCGGGATGACGGAGGGTAGAATCTTCGTATGCCGATTGACTTCAATGCACCGCTTGCTGCTTCTGATCCTGAGATTGCCACCCAGATAGAGAACGAGGTTCGCCGTCAGCACGAAGGCCTCGAGATGATTGCTTCTGAGAACTTTGTGAGCCGCGCTGTACTTGAGGCTGCGGGCTCCGTGTTTACGAACAAGTATGCCGAGGGCTATCCGGGGAAGCGGTACTACGGCGGGTGCGAGTTTGCGGATGTCGTCGAAAACCTGGCGCGGGATCGGGCGAAGGAGTTGTTTGGAGCCCAGCATGTGAACGTGCAGCCGCACTCCGGCTCGCAGGCGAACGCGGCCGCGTACATGACGCTGCTTACGCCGGGCGATGCGATTCTCGGACTCGACCTGGCGCATGGCGGACACCTGACGCATGGGCATAAGCTCAATTTTTCGGGCAAGTTGTACCGGGTTGTCGGCTACCAGGTTCGCAAGGATACGGAGACGATCGACTACGACGAACTCGAGTCGATTGCCGTGCGCGAGCAGCCAAAGATGATTATCGGCGGCGGCAGCGCGTACCCGCGAGTCTTCGACTTTGCGCGGATGCGCGCGATTGCGGACAAGGTGGGAGCGTACCTGCTGGTGGATATGGCGCACTTCGCGGGGCTGGTTGCAGGCGGTGTGCATCCTTCGCCGGTGCCGCATGCGCACGTGGTGACGACGACGACGCATAAGACGCTGCGCGGACCGCGTTCCGGCATGATTCTTTGCCAGCAGGAGTTCGCGGCGGGGATTGATCGGAGCGTGTTTCCGGGGCAGCAGGGTGGTCCGCTGGTGCATGTGATGGCGGCGAAGGCGACTGCGTTTCGCGAGGCGCTGCAGCCGGAGTTCGCGGCGTATGCGCAGCAGATTGTGACCAACGCGAAGGTGCTTGCGGAGGCGATGGCGGCTGAAGGCTACCGTGTGATCTCGGGCGGCACGGACACGCACCTGATGCTGATCGACGTCTTCCAGAAGGGCCTGCTGGGCAGCGAGGCGGAGCATGCGCTGGGCGAGGCTGGCATCACGGTGAACAAGAATGCGATTCCGTACGATACGAATCCTCCGATGAAGCCCAGTGGGATCAGGATTGGCACACCGGCGCTGACGACGCGCGGGATGAAGGAGCCGGAGATGCGGGTGATCGCTGGATGGATCGCACAGGCGCTCGAGCATCGCAGCGATGCAGGCAAGCTCGCGAGTATTCGCGGTGAGGTTCTGGAGCTTGCGGAGAAATTTCCGCTGTACGGCTGGCTGCGCGAGGGGACGAACTGATGGCAATCGCGATGCTTGCTTGGTTGGTGGCGATTCCGTTACTGGGATTCGCGACGGGTTTGCGGACGATGACGCCGATTGCGGTGGTGTGCTGGTTTGCTTACCTCGGCTATCTGCCGATCCATCGTGGCTGGGCGTTCTGGACGGCGCATGTGGCCGCGGTAATTGTCTTTACGGTGTTTGCCGTGGGCGAATATATCGGGGACAAGCTGCCGAATACGCCGAACAGGACAGCCGCGTTTCCATTGATCGCACGGCTCAGCTTTGGCGGCCTGGTGGGGGCGATTGCGGCTACCGCGTTGAAGGGTTCGGTGATCGAAGGAGTGATCCTTGGTGCGCTGGGTGCGCTCTTTGGTACATTCGCGGGATACCATCTGCGACGGGATTTAGTCACACGGACGGGATGGCCCGACTGGGTGGTGGCTGTCTCTGAGGATGTATTTGCGGTCGTGCTGTCCGTATTTGCGATGGGGATTGTTACGGGATAGTCGAAGCCGTCTTACGGGTGATTATGCCTGCGTCTTAAAGTACAAAGCCGAGCTTGATTAGCTCGGCTTTGTACTTTAAGAATCGACTGGATTAGACGTTGACGGCCATGCCTTCGACGCTGGAGAAGCCGTCGAGCAGGGCTTCGGCTACGGTCGGGTGAGCGTGGATGGTGAACATCATCTCTTCGATCGTGGCCTCGAGCTCGATGGCCGTAACGGCTTCGGCGATGATCTCGGTGGCGTAGGGACCGATGATGTGGACGCCGAGGATTTCGCCGTACTTCGCATCGGAGACTACCTTGATGAAGCCGTCGTGCGCGTCGAGGATGGTGGCCTTGGAGTTGCCGACGAAGGGGAACTTACCAACCTTGACGTTGTAGCCCTTCTCCTTTGCCTGGCGCTCGGTGTAGCCGACGCTGGCGATCTGTGGGTCACAGTAGGTGCAGCCGGGGATGCGGGTGCGGTTGACGGGCTTGGCATACTTGCCGGCCATCTTTGCGGCGACGACCATGCCGGCCATGCTGCCGACGTGGGCGAGCTGCGGCAGGCCACCGACGATGTCGCCGATCGCGTAGACGCCGGGCTCGGTCGTCTCCATCCACTCGTTGGTCATGATGAAGCCGCGATCGAGCTGGATGTTCGTCTTGTCGAGGCCGCAATCGTAGGTGCGCGGGGCGCGGCCTACAGCGACGAGAACCTTCTCGGCCTGCTTCGTCTCGCCAGTGCCGTCGGACTTGGTGAAGTGGACGAGGGCGCCGTCCTTATTCTTCTCGATCTTGTCGACCTTGGCGCCAACGTGGACGTCGATGCCGCGCTTCTTGTAGAGGCGGAGAAGCTCCTTCGAGATATCCTCATCCTCGGCGTTGACGATGCGTGGCAGGGCTTCGAGGATCGTGACCTCGCAGCCGAAGCTCTTGAAGACAGAGGCAAACTCGACCCCGACCGCACCCGAACCGACGACGACGAGCGACTTCGGCATGTGGTCGGTCTTGAGGATCTCGATGTTGGTCATGATGGTGTCGTCGGCGGTGTAGCCGGGCAGCATGCGGGCGTCGGAGCCGGTGGCGAGCACGACTTTCTTCGCCTGGATGGTGCTTACCTTGCCGTCGGCTCCTTTGACTTCAACCGAGAAGACGCCGTCCTTTGCCGGGCCGGTGAGGCGGGCGTAGCCCTTGATGGCGTTGATCTTGTTCTTCTTCATCAGGAAGTCGAGGCCCTTGGTGTGGCGCATGATGACGTCGTCCTTGCGGGCGAGGACGTTCTTCCAGTTGAGGGTGGGCGCAGCGACGTCGATGCCGTAGCGGTCGGCATGCTTGAGGTGGTCCCAAAGCTCGGCGGAGAAGAGCATGGACTTGGTCGGGATGCAGCCCCAGAGGAGGCAGGTGCCGCCGAGACGCTCGTTGGCGTCGATCAGCGCGGCCTTCAGGCCATATTGCGAGGCGCGAATCGCGCAGGTGTAGCCAGCCGGACCGCCACCAAGTACCACAAGGTCGTAGATCGTATCTGCCAAGAGAATCTCCGTTTCGAGCGAATGTGCCTAACGGCTTATTTTAGTCCTTTGCCCGCAGAAATTCGCGATTGCGGGAGTGCGGCCTGCCCGGTTATCGGTTCGCGGTATCCTTCGGAGGCTTGTCTACCGGTTTCTATTTCGTACCAGAGGTGTAGCGTGCTTCGACGAACGATCAGCTACGGACTGCCGATTGCGTTGCTCCTTTCGACGCTGACTGGTGTGGCACAGGCTCCCGCAAAGACGGCGGCCAAGGTGATCATCGATACGGATATTGGGGACGATATCGACGATGTCTTCGCGGTAGACCTGGCGATGGTCAGTCCGGAGCTGAAGATTCTTGGGCTCTCCGGGGCGTGGGGCGATACGGCGCTGCGAGGGCAGATGCTCGATCGTCTGGTGTGCGAGACGGGCCGGACCGATATCGCGGTTAACGTCGGGCCTTCGACCAAGCCGGGAACTACCTTTACGCAGGCACCGTGGGCACGGCAGGGGATCGCTCGGTCGCATGGGGATGCGGTGACGTTTCTGCTGGACCAGATTCGGCAGGCTCCGGGCGAGATTACGCTGCTGGCGCTGGCTCCGCTGACGACGATCGGTGCGGCGATCGATCGCGATCCGGCAAGCTTTCGCAAGCTGAAGCGGGTGGTGATGATGGGCGGTTCGGTCTATCGCGGCTACGGCGACCTTGGGTATACGAAGCCGCACGGACCCGACGCCGAATACAACATCGCCATGGACCCGGCAGCGGCGCAGAAGCTCTTTCGCAGCGGCGTGCCCATCTACATGATGCCGCTCGATGCAACGCAATTGAAGTTCGACGAGGTGAAGCGGGCCTTGCTGGCCACGGTGAGCACGCCGATGACGGACACGCTTCAGGTGCTGACAGCGGAGTGGCAACGGTCGACCGGGCAGGCTACGCCGACGATGTTCGACGCGGTCGCTGTGGCGTATGCGGTCGATCCTGCGGCGTGTCCGACGACACCGCTGCACATCGAAGTGGACGGCAAGGGCTTTACGCGGGTGACGCCAGGTGATGTGAACGCGCAGGTTTGCCTGGAGCCGAAGGAGGATACGTTCTTCAAGATGCTGCTGCCAAGACTGCTGGAACAGCGGTTTGGTAGCGGTCAAAGCTGTACACAATCGCTTCTAAAATAGCGCGCCATGTCGGATTGCCGATGTTTGTATCTTGCGCAGCTCTGACCCCAGGACAGCATCATCCGGGTTCCACCCTTGCTATGCATCGAAATCCTCTCGAAGGGTGATTCTCTCTCAGAAGTGCAGGACCGTGTAGATGACTACCAAGCTATGGGGGTCAGCCATATCTGGGTCCTTGATCCTTGGAAGCGGCATGGCTACGTTGCATCGTCGAGAGGCTTTGAGCAGCCCCTCGACCAAAGCCTTTCTATTCCTGGAACATCGATTTACGTCTCCCTCACGGAAGTCTTCGCAGAGCTTGATGAGAACGGGACGCAAAACTAAACGAAGTTTCGGTTGAGCTACTGCTATGCAAGAAGAGGGTAGCCTCGGCTACCCTCTTCTTGCATAGCTATATACGGCTTGTTACTTCTTCTTCGACTTCGGCTTGTTGGGGGTCGTCTTGCGTCCCTCCTGGGCCGAGGCTCCGGGGCTGTCGGGGGTGCTGCCCTGGAAGCGGGAGTGCAGGCCGTCGCCGGGCTGGAGGGGCGAGATACCACCCTTCTTCATAAGCTGGGCTGCAATCTCGTAGATCTCTTCAGGCGCATAATCCGGCGAGAAGAGCGAACGGGACTCCCCGATCACCGGACCCTCTGCGGCGTACTCCGGAGCACCCTTGATGACCTCAAGCGGCTCACCGTCCGCCCAATCAGCCGGGCCGGACCAGACACCGGCGACATCGCCGTAGTCCTCCTCGGAGAAGGTGTAGAGCTTGCGGTGACTGCCGATCGCCTGCCACTTGCGAGCCTCGGGGATCTTCGCGTCATCGATGTTCGGGGTCGGCAGCATCTTGGTGACTTCGACGCCAGTAACCTTGCGGAGCGCCAGAGCATAGGCAGCCTGGTGAACACCGCCGCGCACCATCAGGTAGCCGATCACGTCGCGGGCAGCCTGGTTGGTCGTCATCTGGTAGCAGCGATGTTTGTGCATGCGTGCGCCCGTCTCGAGGAAGAAATTGTGCAGCAGATCGGCTACGAGGTTACCGCTTGAGAAGACATGTTCGCCGGACCAGAAGTGGCCCATCGAGTCCATCACCTGGTGCCCACCGCCGCCCACGATGGTGTGGTGGGTGTTGCGATTGTTCTTAGCCTCTCCGAGTGGCGCGTCGACGGGTTCACCGGCAGGTACACTGTCCTCGAGCATCAGGTTGATGGCGGTTGAGATCAGCTCGACGTGGCCCAGCTCTTCGGTGGTGATGCTGGCGACGAGATCGTAGAAGGGCTTGAGCTTCTTCTTCTCTTTGAAGCCGAAGGACTGGTGCAGGTAGTTGTTGAGCGTCGACATCTCGCCGAACTTGCCGCCGAGCAGTTCCTGGATGGCAGCGGCTCCGTTTGGGTCGGGGCTGGCGGGCTTTTCAAGGGGAATGAGCAATTTCTCAGAGCGAAAAAACATGAAGGACCTTTCTGATCGTAGGGGGTTTACTGGGACGGGTTGACGTGGCGATCACGTCGCCGGGGAGTGTTGCAGACGCTTTGCACCGGGCCTTTGAAGAGCACCCCTGAGGCGCGTTCTCAGGGCATGGCCTTGCGATGCAGCCTGAATGGAAGGGGGATGTGCAGTGACGAATAGCAGGTTGGTTCCGATCGAATTGATGTTCAGCGGACGCACATGCCCGCTTGTTGAGCAGCGCGAAATTTTGACTGTACGCAACCAGGCGACAGTCCTATACTTCCCGTACTTACCCGAGCAGGAGAAAGTATGACGACACCGATGACGTTTCTTCAGGCCATTGCACGCGAAGAAGGCTTTTACACCACAGGAACACGCTCGTGCCGTAATAACAATCCGGGGGATATCGAATTCGGCAAGTTTACGCAGGCGCATGGAGCGACCAGCGGCGATCCCCGGTTTGCGGTCTTTCCTACGCCCGACCTTGGCTTCGCGGCGATGATGGCGCTGTTTCAGGCTCCCGGCTACAAGGGTCTCACCGTGGCGCAGGCGTTGAATCGCTGGGCTCCGCCGGTAGAAAATCAGACGAACGCCTACATCGTGAATGTCTGCAAATGGACTGGACTGACGGCGGACACAGTGATCGATGACTTCCTCGATCAGCTCTATGTCGCACCTGTAGCGCCTGTCCCTCCTGTCACGATCCCGACGACGCTGTCCGACCCGGCCTCCGCTAGTTCAGGACCTTCGCCGCTTCCTTCGCAAAGTACGTCACTATAAAGTCGGCTCCGGCGCGCCGGATGCCAAGCAGCGACTCCATCATGGCGCGCTCCGGCTCGAGCCAGCCGCGCTGGAAGGCTGCTTGGAGCATGGAATACTCCCCCGACACCTGGTACGCGCCGAGCGGAAGGTCGTAGCGGTTGCGCGCCTCGCGGAGAACGTCGAGGTAGGGCATGGCAGGCTTCATCAGCAGCATGTCGGCCCCCTCGGCGATATCCTGGTCGATCTCGCGCATAGCTTCGCGGAGGTTTGCGCCATCCATCTGGTAGCTCTTGCGATCGCCGAACTGCGGGGCAGAGTCGGCTGCTTCGCGGAAGGGACCATAGAAAGCTGACGAGAATTTGGAGGCGTAGCTCATGACGGGCGTGTCCTGCTTGCCTCGCGCATCGAGTGCTTCGCGGATAGCCTCGACACGGCCGTCCATCATGTCGGAGGGAGCGACGATATCGGCACCAGCGGCAGCGAGCGAGGCGGCAGTCTTTGCAAGTAGGGCGACGCTGGAGTCGTTTTCGATGGTGAACTCCTCGCCGTCTCGGGCGACGATGCCGCAGTGACCGTGGGAGGTGTATTCGCAGAGGCAGACGTCGGCAATGGTGACGAGTGAGTCGAGCTTGCGATCCTGCTTGATCGCCCGTAGAGCCTGCTGGACGATGCCGTCCTCGGCCCATGCGCCCGTCCCCTGCTCGTCCTTCTCGGCTGGGAGACCGAAGAGGAGAAGTCCGCCGAGGCCGAGGCTTGCGGAGGCTGCCGCCTCTTTGAGTGCCTCATCGATCGAGAGATTGAAGACGCCGGGCATCGAGCTGATCTCTTTGCGGATGCCCTCGCCGGGACAGATGAAGAGCGGGTAGATCAACGCGCCGGGGTGCAGATGGGTCTCGCGTACGAGCGACCGCATCGCCTCCGTACGGCGCAACCGACGCATTCGCGTAGCAGGGAAGTTCATGTCTCCAGTCTACGGAATCCTCAGGATTCCGGCACGGGAGGGGTGAAGGGAAGCGAGATGTCGGAGGAGCGGATGTGCAGGTCGCGCTGCGGAAACGGCAGCTCGATCTTGTGCTCGGTAAAGAGTTTGAACAGGGCGAAGTACAGATCGGACTTGAGAACGACCGGGCCGTGGGCGCGGGTGCAGGTCCAGACACGCAGGGCGAAGTCGAGCGAGTTGTCGCCGTAGCCGATGAAGACGACGTCCGGCTTTGGATCGGCCAGCACATCGGGATTCTTATGAGCGGCCTCCAGTAAGAGCGTTCGAACCTGCTCAGGATCGGAGTTATAGCCGACGCCGACGGGCACGCTGATGCGGACGTTCGGATCGTTCGCAGTCCAGTTGGTCACCGAGTTGTTGATGAACTCATTGTTCGGCACGATGATGATGACGTTGTCGTTCGTACGAACCCAGGTGGAGCGGGCGGCGATCTTGATAACGTCGCCCTGGGTGTCCTTGGTCTCGATGCGGTCACCGATGCGGATCGGCTGTTCGATGAGCAGGATGAGACCGGCCACGAAGTTCGACACGACATTCTGCAAACCCAGACCAACGCCAACGCCGACTGCTCCGCCGAAGACGACAAGCGAGCTGAGATTGACACCGAGGGATTGCAGACCGATGAAGAGGCCGCCAAGGAAGAGCAGGTAGGTGGCGAAGCGGCCAAGGGCAAACTTCTGCGCCTCAGAGATATGCAGGTGGCGGAAGAGGCGGCCGAGAAGAAGACGCTGCACCATGTGGGAGATCGTGATCAGCAGGGCCAGGAAGACCGCCGCCTTCGCGAGGAAAAGAGGCGTAATAGGCAGAGGGCCAATCTTGAAGAAGGTGTAGAGAATGAGGTGGCGCGACTCGGAGGAGAGAAGATTCATCCAATCAGGCGCGGGCGCAAAGGCTAAGAAGGGTACGATCACATTGATAAGACGCCTTTGTAGTTGACCGAGGTGCCTATCTGATTGGTCTGATGGTCGTGTGGTAGTGCTCCGCGGCTGCATCTGATGGTTTGTTCACAAAGACCGATCGAGGCGGTTGGTACCATGCTCCCGAAATACGTATGCACTGCCGTCGCACTTGCACTGATGACACTCGTTGCTGCAGCCCAGGATACGACGCCTCCACCCGCAGAGCCGACGGCCACTACCTTCTTTGGCAGGTGGGCTCAGTTCTATCGCGAAGACTGGCACGGCAGCCTTCCTGCCTCACCGACCCCGGCGCGGCGTGGTCTGCCCTCTCCACTCGATTCGCCGCCGTTTCCGAGCACCGACTGGTCCTATGGCGGGTCGCCCGTCATCGGCGAGCCGGATGGACAGAGCTACCCGCTGATGAACGCGATCAACGGCGCGAAGAGCCGTACCAAGCTCTATGGCTGGATTGAACCGACTGTGAACGGCAGCACCTCGGGCGACTCCAATCTGCCTGAAGCGAACGATGAAAACTCGAACCGGCTGGAACTCAATCAGCTTGTCCTATATGCCGAGCGCCTGCCCGATACGGTACAGCAGGATCACTTTGACTGGGGCTTCCACCTGACGGCGCTCTACGGAGCCGACTACCGCTTCACGACCTCGAAGGGCATCCTCTCGAGTCAGCTGCTCGACCACAATAACCGGTATGGCTTTGATCCGGCGCTCGAGTATCTCGACCTTTATTTTCCGAAGGTTGCCCAGGGGATGAACCTGCGCATCGGGCGCTACATCTCCATCCCGGGCATTGAAGCGCAACTCGCCCCGAACAACTACACCTTCTCGCACTCCTTGCTGTACTCCGTCGATCCCTTTACGGACACGGGTATTCTCGCGACGGTGAAGCTCTCGAACAAGTGGCTCGCTCAGCTTGGCATCAGTGCAGGTCACGACACCGCACCGTGGAGCACCAGCGATGCAAAGCCGAGCGGGACAGCGTGTCTGAGCTATACGACGGAGTCCGTGAAGGATAACTTCTATCTCTGCGCCAATGGCATCAACACGGCGAGGTACGCGTACAACAACATCCAGCAATACGACCTCACCTGGTACCACAAGTTTTCGAAGAAGATTCACTCGGCTACGGAGGCATGGTTCATGTACGAGCGGGGTGTTCCCGCTGTCGGTGGTCCGATTGCGCTGGAGACCAACTCCAACGGTGCAGCCTGTGCGACAGGGCTTATGCGCTGTACCGCACCGGAATATGCGGCAGTCAACTTCCTGCAGTATGAGATCAACCCGCATAACTCCATCACGTTACGCACCGATTTTCTCAACGACAAGAAGGGGCAGCGCACCGGGTACCAGACACGCTACTCCGAAGAGACCCTTTCGCTCACCCATTGGATCGGCAGCACCATACAATTTCGTCCGGAACTTCGCTTCGATCGTGCATGGGACCGGCAGGCGTATGGCAATGGCAAGCATCAAAACCAGTTCACAGTCGCTTCCGATCTGATCGTTCACTTTTGAACAGAGGATGGCCGCCTGAATTGCCGGCGGCCATCCTCTATCGCTGGTTGCAATTATGCGTTGGGCTTAAGGATCACCTTCGTCCAACCCTCATCGCGATTATCGAAGTGCTTGTACGCATCGGGCGCTTCAGCCAGCGGCAACTCGTGCGAGATGATGATGGATGGATTTGCCTTGCCAAAGTGAATCAGGTTCGCAAGTTCGCGGTTGTAGGCCTTGACGTTGGCCTGGCCTGTGCCGATCTTCTGACCCTTGAACCAGAACTTGCCGAAGTCGAACGCTAACTGGCCCTTCTTCGCCAGGTCGTCCGATGCCCCAGGGTCCTGCGGAATGAAGACGCCAATCACGCCGATGCTCCCCGTTGCCTTGACGGCGTCGACAAGCGAGTTCATGACGAGGTTCGGCACCTCCTTACCCTTGGCGTTGTGGCATTGGTAGCCGATACACTCTGAGCCACAGTCTGCACCAAGACCGTTGGTGAGTTCACGGATCTGGTCGCCAATATCACCGTTCATCGCGTCGATTGGCGTGGCACCAATCTTCTTCGCAAGGGCGAGACGGTCGGCCTTGCCGTCGACGACGAAGATCTGGCTCGCGCCCTGAATACGAGCGGACATCGCAGCCATCAGACCGACAGGACCCGCGCCATAGATGATGATCGACTGTCCCGGCTTGAGATTCGCAAGGCGCGTGGAGTGCCAGCCGGTCGGAAAGATGTCCGAAAGCATGGTGTAGTCGTTCTCTTTTTCATTCGCATCTTCAGGGAGCACCAGGCAGTTGAAGTCTGCGTAGGGGACGCGGAGATACTGTGCCTGACCGCCCTGGTAGGGTCCCATCCCCGCAAAGCCATAGGCTGCCCCAGCCATGCCGGGCATCACGGACTTATCCGAGCAGGTAAGGCAGAAACCCGTCAGACCTTTCTCGCAGTTCGCGCAGAAGCCGCAACCGATGTTAAACGGAAGCGATACTTTGTCCCCTTTTTTGATACGGTCGACAGCCTTGCCAACCTCGACGACCTCGCCCATATTCTCGTGGCCGAGGATCTTGCCCTTCTCGACGTTGGTGCGGCCTTCGTACATATGGAGATCGGAGCCACAGATGTTAGTGGTCGTCAGCTTGATGACAACGTCAGTAAGCTTTTCAATCTTGGCGTCAGGAACGTTGTCAATGGAGACCTTTTTGGGGCCGTGGTAAACAAGAGCTTTCATGCGAATATCCTTTGCTGCGAGACGTACCGTCAGCGTTATGCGGAGAGGGTTGGCGATGGGCGCGAACGAACTGCGTGAGGTTCATCGCTGTAGCGGGCAGAAATCAGGTCGGGACGTTCGCAACCGTGAGCAAGCTCCGGACAGCGCGCAGACTTGCTGCGACCAGCGACCTTGAACGTCAGGCCGAGCCGCGATTGCGCGTTGACTAAACCGTAGGATGCAGCCGTAACGGGTGGAGTTGGGCTACGCTACGGCTCTGAGATGGCCTCGTAGTCAGGTGCGGACCCCGCCGGGGCTAGTACCCACAGGGTGTAAATCCCCATTGCGGTTCCGACCGGAAACTTGATCAGCGACAGGATCGCAGTGATCATAGCGAGGGTTCTACCCCACCGCTTTCGGGTCAACAATCCATAGCCCGTCACGAAGGAGAGAATGGTTCCAGCCACTGTAACAACGGCAATGATTGGCAGCAGGATGTGGAGCCATGATGGAGCCATCGTCCCAAAGCTGCCGCCGAACGGCCAGCTACCGTCCCCAAAGCCATGGAGCGTCATGGCCCGCAAAATCACGATTCCAATGAGACCGCGCACAAGACGGAATGCTCCATAAACGCACCAGAGGACGCCCAGGGTTTGCAGATGTCGCTGGACACGGTTCGCTCGTGCCGGTTCGGCAAGAGCATAGGCTGGTGGATAACCGGCGGTCCCCATTGGCGGCGGCTCCAGCGCAATCCGCGTTCCACATGCCGAGCAGAACCTCTGCTCATGCCCAACGACCCTACCGCAGACCTGGCAAACCATACTGCACCTCAAGCTCTGACTGTAGCTACGCGCGCGCCAGCAGAATGGTTCACAGTCATCCCAACTAAAATAGGAGTTGTGCCTGTCCTGAGTCTTCTCCCCGTCATTCCGTCTCCCCTTGCCGAGACCAGCGCCGTAGCCCTGGAGTGGTCGCGGCTGCGTGAGTATCTCGCCGGTAAAACCGTCTCGCCGCTCGGTCGCGCCTGGGTAACTGCGCTTGAACCCTCCGGCGATCGCGGCTGGATCGACCAGCAGCACCAGCGCACGCAGGAGATCCGCACCATGCTGGTGGCTGGCGGCAGCTTCACCTTCCACGGCCTCTTCGATCCAACGACGCTGCTCGACAAGGCACGGATTGAAGGCTCCGCACTCGAAGGGCTTGAGATCGCCAGTCTGCTCGCGGTCGTCGAGCGTGTCGCCGCGTGGCACACCCTGATCGATGGAGCGCACGACGCCCCCCGCTACAACTGGCCGTCCATCAGCGCCCTCTCTGCTCCGCTGCTGGAGTACGACCTGGCTCCCCTCCTGCGGCTGCTTCGCGGCAAGATCGAGCCGGATGGATCCCTCTCGGACGACGCCAGCCCGGCGCTCCGCGGCATCCGCAAAGCGATGGAGCGGCAGCATCGCGCCATCGAGGAGAGCCTGCGCCGTGCAGCCCGGCAGTTTCGCGAAGAAGGCTCGACGCAATCCAGCACCGAAGACCTGATCACCATTCGCGGCGAGCGTTTCGTGATCCCGGTGAAAGCAGAGTTCAAGCGCAAGGTGCCGGGTGTCATTCACGGCTCAAGCTCCTCCGGCCAGACGGTCTACGTCGAGCCACTGGAGACCATCGAGCAGAATAATGAACTGGTACGTCTGCTCGACGAAGAGCAGGCCGAGATTCACCGCATCCTCGTCGTCATGACAGGGGCGCTCGGGCAAAATGCGACCGCGATCCATCTCGGGTCTGCCATTCTCGCCGAGGTGGAGGCCCACACCGCCCGCGCTCGCTTCGCCATGGAGCTGAACTGTAACCGCCCCATCTTCGGTGCAGAGATCGCCCTGACGGCAGCGCGGCATCCCCTCCTCGAACTGCGCATGAAGGCGGGACACCGCGAAGCCGAGGCGGAGGGTCCAGCGCCCACGCCTGTGCCACTCACGATCCTGCTTCCGCCTGACGCCAAGCAGCTCATCATCAGCGGGCCAAACACCGGCGGCAAAACTGTTTCGCTCAAGACACTCGGTCTGCTCGCCCTGATGGCGCAGGCGGGCGTCCCTGTGCCGGCAGAGGAGGCGAAGCTGCCGCTCTTCAGCGCGATCTATGCGGATATTGGCGACGCCCAGTCGATCGAGCGCAATCTCTCCAGCTTCTCCGCGCACGTCGTCAACGTCGACCGCATCTCCCGCGTCGCCGACGCCGCATCGCTGGTGCTGCTGGACGAGCTCGGTTCGGCCACCGACCCCGAGGAAGGCGCGGCGCTGGCCGTAGCCGTTGCAAGTCACTTCCTCGCGCTCAACGCCTGGTGCGCCATCACGACCCATCTCACCTCGCTCAAGGTCTACGCCGCCAACCATGCTGGTGTGTTGAACGCCGCCGTCGGCTTCGACCAGTACACGCTCTCGCCCACCTACGAGCTGCGGCTCGGCGTTCCCGGAGCGTCCGCAGGCCTGAACATCGCAGCGCGCCTCGGCATGGACCCAACCATCATCGAGAACGCCCGCGCCAACATGACGACTCAGACAGCAGACATTGGGGCGTTTCTCGATCAACTCCACGCCCAGCTTTCGGCAGCAGCGACTGCGCGCGAGACCTTGCAGCAAAGAGAACGCGAGCTGTCGCGAGAGCGAGCCAAGCTTGAGGTCGAAGGCCGCATCGAACAGAAAGCCCGGACGCGCGAGTTGGAGGTGAAGCTCAACTCCCTCATCAGCGACTTCGAGTACCAGCTCAAAGAGACCGTCAAGGCGATCGACGACAAGACCGTCTCGCAGAAGATCGCCCGCGACTCTGCCCTGCGCATGACCCGGCTCAGACGCGAGTTCTCCGAGCAATTCAACTCCACCGTCGTCGCCCACAACACCGGCGCGGATAAGAAAGATCCCGCCGCACAGCCGCACATCCCGCGCGGCATCAAGGTCGGCGATCTCGTGAAGCTGAAGTCACTAGGACGCCAGGCTCGGGTCGATAGACTGATCGACGAGAAGACCTACGAGGTGTCGATCGGACCGATGAAGATGCGTATTGATCGCGCCGACGTAGCCGAGGTGGAGTCAGTGAAGGTGATCACGCCGCTCGAGGCGGCGCGGAAGCGTGGAGGCATCACGATCCAGACCAGCACCAGCGGCGACTCCGACTACATGGCCTCCGAGATCAACGTCATCGGCCGCAATGCAGAGGAGGCCCAGGATGAGGTCGAGCGCTTCCTCGATCGCGCCTTCCTCGCCGGCCTGCCGCGCATCCGTATCGTTCACGGCACCGGCATGGGCGTCCTCCGGCGCACCCTCCGCGAGTTCCTGCGCAAGCATCCGCATGTCACAACGGTCACCGAGCCAGCGCACAACCAGGGCGGTCAGGGTGCTACCGAGGTTGAGTTGCGGCAGTGAGTCAGCTACTTGACCCTGCTCTTGCCCGGCATCGCCAGCAGGTAAAGTCGGAGAAGTTTTCTGTACTCCTCAGCGACTAACTCGCGATCCTTGGGAGTCGTCTGCTTGTAGATCGATAGCAGCGCCTTGATCAGTTCGACAATCACTTGAGCACTGACAAAAGCACGATCCGCCGACATCGTTTTGTGCATCATCTGGAGGGCGTCAGCGATCGTCCTTCGTAGTGGCAGCCGCGTCGCTGGCGTGCGTACAAAGGCGATCGGAGCCCTGAGAAGAGGCAGATACGCAGGCCGTTGCCGTACAAAGTCGAGCGCTCCTTCAACAAAGATATCGGCAAGTCCGGTCTTCGTCAGACGCGACGATGGATTGGATAGGAGTACCTTCCAATGCGCGTCAGACTCGTCCGTATATTGAGCCAGAAGCGCCCGGGCAAGAGCCGGTTTATCGGGAAAGTAATCGTACAGCGTTCCGATTGACGCCTCGGATTGCTCGGCAATCGCCGTCATCGTCACCGGCTCATATCCGTGTTCCCCAATCAGGCGGGCAGCGACCTCCAGAAACTTCGCACGTCGCAACGTAGCTCTCGTTTGCTGGGGCGTACGGCGCGACAATTCAGGAGTTGAGGACACCCTCATATTCTAGGACCAAAGGTAAAGTTGAGGATACCCTCATCTTTTAAGCTAGAATGAGTCATGGAACAAGTCTCTGTTCGACCGAACCTCGTACTCGGCATCTGCTGCCTTAGTCTCTTGCTAGTTGGTATGGACGTCACGATCGTCAATGTTGCGCTACCCGCGATTCAGCGTGATCTTCACGCGAGCCTTTCGGGGCTTCAATGGATTGTCGACGCCTACACGCTTGTCGTCGCCAGCCTGCTGATGCTCTCGGGGTCCATGTCCGATCGTTTCGGACGGCGGCGCGTCTTCCAGATCGGCCTTGTGTTGTTCATCTCCGGATCGCTACTCTGCAGCCTGGCGCATGGCATCGGTCAGCTTGTCGCCTTCCGCGCTCTCCAGGGTCTCGGCGCGTCCATGCTCAATCCCGTGGCGCTGTCGATCATCGCTAATGTCTTCAAGTCGCCGAAGGAACGCGGTAGAGCCGTAGGAGTCTGGGGGGCGGTTGGCGGCGCATCGCTGGCGCTCGGTCCGCTGCTCGGTGGCGCGCTGACGCAGGCTGTCGGCTGGCGTTCGATCTTCTGGATCAACCTCCCAGTCGGTCTCGCAGCGCTTGGCCTCGCGGCTAAATTCATTCCGGAGTCAAAGGCACCGCGAGCACGAGCCTTCGATCCCGTAGGGCAGGCCATGGTCTTCCTCGGCCTGACCACCATGACCTATGCGGTGATCGAGGGACCGCATGCAGGCTGGACCTCTCCGCTGATCCTCGGCCTCATCGCTACGGCAGCCATCGCGCTCGCCATCTTCCTCCTGTACGAACCGCGCCGCACGGACCCACTCGTAGACCTCCGTTTCTTTCGTAGCGTGCCCTTCAGCAGCGCCACGCTTCTAGCCCTATGCTCCTTCTCATCCTTCGCAGGCTTCCTCTTCCTTAATGCCCTTTATCTGCAACAGGCACGCGGATTATCCGCCCTGCACACCGGCCTGTGCACGCTACCCCTTGCGGTCATGATGATGCTCACTGCGCCGCTCTCCGGTCGATTGGTCGGTAGCTACGGAACGCGACCCTCGCTGCTGATCGCGGGCGCAGGCTTCCTGCTCAGCACCTTGATGCTCACTGGCCTGACGACCGCTACTCCGATAGCCCTGCTACTCGTGGCCTATGCGTTGTTCGGAGTGGGACTCGGCATGGTCAACCCTGCTATCACCAACAACGCCGTCGCAGGCATGCCGCTGGCGCAGGCAGGTGTAGCCGCAGCAATCGCCTCCACAGGCAGACAGGTCGGCGCGGCCTTTGGCGTAGCCATTGCCGGAACAGTCGTCAGCGCAAGCCACGCTGCGGGATCGGACTTCACGCATGCAACGCACCCCATCTGGTGGGTCATGACGGGCTGCGGAGCCACGGTCCTGCTGCTTGGCTGGATCTCCAACACCCGCTGGGCACACGCAAGCACAGGGCACGTCACGGAGCTTCTAAGTGGCGTCAGCAGGTAACTATACTTCTCACACATGCGGTTTCTACGTAAGACCAGCCTCTGTAGCCTGCTGCTCCCATTGCTCGTGGCGCAGGCGCATCACGTGGCTTCACAGACGGATTCTGCCACAACACAAGGCCCAACCTCGTACAGACTTAACGTCGTCGTCGACGAGGTGGTTGTAACCTTCCATGCAGCTGACAGCCACGGTCTTCCGATCCGCGACCTCAAGCTCACTGAGCTAAGCTTTCTCGATAACGGCAGGTCACCTCGCAAGGTTCTCGCCTTCGAGGCTCTGCAGGATCGCCCCGTCCGTGCGGGCATCCTCATGGACACGAGCGAGTCGATGGGCCCGTTCCTCGCTGGGAACCGCGCTATCGCCAACGCCTATGCTCAGCGCTTATTGCGTCAGCAAACGGACCAGGCATTCGTGATGGACTTCGGGCACGTCTCGCAGGTCGTACAGCCATGGACGAACAACCCGCCTGCCTTGATCACTGGTCTTCGTAAGATCGCCGCAAGTGGTGGAACTCACGCTGGCGGAACAGCGATCTTCGACTCTATCTACCGAGCATGCCTGAACCAGTTTGGCCATGTCGATCACGCCGCCAGCAGCAACTTCATTCTGCTCTTCACGGATGGCGAGGACAACACAAGCAGCGTCTCGCTGGAAGACGCCGCAGCCGAATGCCAGCACACCAACACGGCCATCTATATCTTCCGTGCCGATGGGCCATCTGCCTTCGGCTCAACTGGACCGGCAACGCTGACAAAGCTCGCTGAGGAGACTGGCGGCCGCATCTTCCACGACACCGGCTCTGCAACAGGCACAGACGACGATCTCGCACCATGGAGGCAGATCTGCGCGACCAGTACCGCATCATCTACAAGCCTGCAGACCTGAAGCGCGACGGCAGCTATCACCGCATTGACCTGACCGGCCCGGAGCGTGTCGACAGCATCACCGTCCGCTCCGGCTACTACGCGCCGCGTCGGTGACGACCGCAGTGTCTCCTCAGCCCGACAGACACTACGGTCAACCTTCTAGTGCGAAGCCGCCATCATCTGTTCGTTGAAGCCGTTCACAAACTCCTGATACTTCTTCTGACCGCCTTCAGCCGCATAGCGCATTGCCTGCACACGCTCCACGTTGATCTCCTTCGCCTCGGGCTGTGTCTTCAGGATCTCCATCACCTCGCTAATGAATTCATCGAGTGGCATGGCGCGCGGATCGGTAAGCTGGCGGTCACCCCCCAACTCCGTCTGCACGTACGGCGGAATCAACTCCAGCACTTCGACCTTCGTCTGCCGCAGTTGGAACCGCAGCGACTCCGTCCACGAATGGATGGCCGCCTTGGTCGCACAGTAGGTTGGCATCATCGCCAGAGGAGCGAACGCGAGGCCCGAGGTTACGGTCATCACGACGGCGGCATCCTGCGCTTCAAGCTGCGGCAGCAGCGCCGCTGTCAATCGCAGAGGAGCGATCAGGTTCGTTGCGACCATCTGCTCCACGGCATCGAAATCCGACGACGCATCCAGCAGATTCTCCGGCCTTGCAATGCCTGCATTGTTGATTAGTACGTTCAGCTTTGGGAAGCGCTCCTTCAGATCTGCCGTCGCTTTGGCGATGCTTTTTGAATCGGCGGTATCGAGCGTGATGTACTCCATACCCGGGTTCGCCTGGGCCGTCTCGCGGAGGACGTTCTCGCGTCGACCGGCGATGATCACCGTGTTGTCCAGCTTGTGAAACGCCTCTGCCAGGCCGCGGCCAATGCCGGAGCCGCCGCCCGTGATTAGAATCGTATTGCCTGTCGTCTTCATGAACCATGTCTCCTGTGCTGCCAGATCAGATGCCTTGCACCACACTAAGCGCACTTCGCTTTTACTAGAAGTAGGCACTTCAAAGTTTCATACGAACCATGAGGAGAGTGTCCCGTGGCGACCAAAAGCTTCCTTCATCTAGCCGAGCGGGTGCTGCCTGAGCCGCCAGAGCATACCGATCCCGAACTCGATCGACTCGTAACCGAGATCATCGGCCGCGTCGCCGATAAGTGGACCATGCTCGTCCTCGAAGTTCTGGAAGAACATGGCGAGCTCCGGTTCACCCGAATCGCCGACCTGCTCGAAGGCATCAGCCAGAAGATGCTCACCAAGACGCTCCGCCAGATGGAGCGCGACGGTCTGCTGCAGCGTACCGTCCATCCCGTCATACCACCACACGTCGACTATCGGCTCACCAGCCTCGGCGAGAGCCTCGGAGCCGCCTTCTGCGGGGTGTGGATCTGGGCCGAGAAACATCGGCAGGAAGTGGAGCGCGCCCGCACCAAGTTCGACGCGAAGCCGGTGCCAGGAGTGCCACAACCTCGAGTTCACCGCTAAGCCAACCAGGTTCGTTGATCGTATCGAAACGACACCCCGACATCGCATCGCTCGCCGCATCCTACGTTCCAGACCGGAGGATTTGATGAGCACAACGGACAACAAGAAGGTATTTCACTGCAAAGATGTAGGCTATGACTGCGAATGGCACCTCGAAGGAACCAGCGAAGAGGAGATGCTCCCCGTCATCGAGAGGCACGCAGCAGACGTACACAACCTCACCCACTTTAAAGAAGAGGCCGTGCAGCACGTCAGACAGGCCATCGAGCGCAACAGCGGGCAGACCGCCTGATCTTCGAAATCTGTAGAAAAAGCATCCGATGCATGCTGAAATCAATCTCTATAGAGGGTACTCACCCTCTTTGGAGATTGAATGGCGGCTGAAACCGCGCAGGGCGAGCGTTGGAAGCCCATTGCGAATCCATGGTTAATTGCTGCAACCGTCGCGCTCGCCGCGTTCATGGAAGTGCTCGACACCTCCATCGCAAACGTAGCGCTGCCCCATATCGCCGGTAATCTTGGAGCGAGCACCGACCAGGGCACCTGGGTTCTCACCAGCTACCTCGTAGCCAACGCCATTATCCTCCCGATCGGCGGATGGGCCTCCTCCGTCGTTGGGCGCCGCAACTTCTTCATGATCTGCATCGTGATCTTCACGGTGTCGAGCTTTCTGTGTGGCATCGCCCCAACGCTGCCCCTTCTGCTGGTCTGCCGAGTCTTTCAGGGCATCGGCGGTGGTGGTCTGCAGCCCATGGCGCAGGCCATCATGGCGGACTCCTTTGAAGAGAAAAAGCGCGGACAGGCCTTTGCCCTCTACGGCCTCGTCGCCGTACTGGCCCCGTCGGTCGGGCCGACCATCGGCGGCTGGATCACGGATAACTACTCCTGGCGCTGGATCTTTTACATCAACATCCCGGTCGGCATCCTCGCTCTCGTCCTTACCCAGCGTCTCGTGCAGGATCCGCCATGGATCAAAGCAGACCGTAAGAATCTCTTCAAGCTCGACTACATCGGTCTCGGCCTCCTCACCGTAGCGATGGGCGGTCTGCAGATAGCCCTCGACAAGGGCGAAGAGAACGACTGGTTCGCCTCAAACTTCATTCGCTTCTTCGCCTTCCTCTTCGTAATCGGTATCTCCGGTCTCATCTGGTGGGAGTGGCGGCATAAGAATCCGATCATGAATCTGAAGCTCTTCCGCTTTAAGAACTTCGCGATCTGCTGCCTGTTGATGATGCTGGTGGGCGGCGTGCTCAACGCGGCGACCGTACTGCAGCCACAATTCCTTCAGCAACTACTGGGGTATACCGCGACCAATGCCGGCATGGCTCTGACGGCCGGAGGAGTCGCGCTCGTCATCGTGATGCCGCTCGCAGGTGTCGCCACCGGCAAGTTTCCCGCTCGCAACCTCGCTGCAATTGGATTTGGTTTCTTCGCTGCCGCGTACTACTACGTGTCCACGCACATCACGCTCGATATGAGCTTCGGCGAGGCATCACTGCTGCGCGTCCTGCAGATGATTCCCATCCCCTTCTGCTTCATCGCGATCACCAACGCGGCGTATGTCGGCCTTCCGAAGGAAGCCTCTAACCAGGTCTCCGGCCTGATCAACTTTGTCCGGAATGTCGGCGGCAGTATCTTCATCGCAGTCACCGGCGCGCTCGTCACCAATCGCTCGCTCTTCCATCAAGCGCGACTGGTCGATCACATGCAGCCCGGCAGCCCGGCCTACGCCAGCACCGTGCACGGTCTTGGCGGATTCTTCGGTGGCGGCGCACAGGGTGGCATGATGGCTCGCGCCAGCATCTACCAGCAACTCAACCAGCAGGCAGCAGCTCTAGGCTATGAGGACGTGTACCGGATGCTCTGCTGGATGTCGATCGGCATGGTCTGCTGTGCCTTCCTGCTCAGCAAGAATCGGCCCGGCCAGGGCGCACCCGCAGGCGAAGCAGTCCACTAGGTTTGTAGTAGCCTTCACGCGATGCGCCCAAAACCCTGCGAAGTAGCGCCCGCCCGGCGTCAGGGCGCACTCGTCTCCACAGCCTCCGCCATAGCGACCAACGGAAAGCGTGCATAGATCGCGCGAACGATCTCACCAGCCTGCCCATCGCTCACATCAGGCACGAGGCACTCCCGGTCTGCAAACCCCTTCAGGGCATAGAGCCCGTCCGGCTCGGCGCTCCCACGCTGGAACTGCAACCCACTGACCTCCGACCACGGCAGCCAGATCATTCCCTTCGCCCTGCCGCCGTCTCCTTCAACAACCAACTCCATCGCCGTAACCCGCAACTCAGTCACCCGCACATGCATCCACCGCCAGACCGGCAAGCCAATCAGTCCGGCCGCTCCAAGCAGCAGGAGGCCGCCCACATCCTCCTCCCACGCAAAGGCGAACAACATCACACCGACCAGCATAGGCAAGATAAGGGCAGCAAGACGCCGCTCACTTGTAACGCGAAAGCGCAGCCCATCCGCATCGTCAAAACGCTCAACCCGGACGGCAGCCCCGAACCACGTCATGCATAAATGCTAGCAGGGCCCGGACGCAACGAACCCCGCACCAGGGCGGGGTTCGTCTATTGGTCCTCTTACTTCTTGGACTTTGCAGTCTTCTTCGCTGGCGCAACCTTGGGCTCCTCGCCCTCTGACTTCTGTGCCTCAGCCTCGTCCTCTTCGCTCTTCCGTTTGGACTCAGCCTCTTCTCCGTCCTCTGGCTCATCGGAATCTTCTTCCTCGTCGGCATCATCTTCGGAGCCAGCCTCTTTGAGCAGTGGTTTCGCCTGACTCAGCAGCAGCTTGCCAGTAGCCTGCTCTTCCTTCAAAGTCTCCGTCAGCAGGCCGACGATCTCCTTTTGGCCAAGCGTCTTTGCGATTGCAATCGCTGCGGTATAGCCGGCAATCTCATAGTGCTCGACGCGAAGGGACGCACCGATCAGTTGCACATCTTTCGTGGCACCTTCCTCGTCGCTCTCAATAGCTTCTTTGCCCTCGGCGACAACACCCTCCATGCCATTGCAATGCTGGCCGGTTGGCTTCTTTCCAAGGATCTGGAAGATCTGCTTCAACCGGTCAACCTGCCCCTTGGTCTCTTCCAGGTGGTTCTTGATGCCATCCTTCAACTCGCTGCCCGACGCCGCTCTCGCCATCTTTGGCAGCGACTTTACCAGTTGGTTCTCCGCGCTATAAAGGTCCCGCAACTCTTCGATAAATACATCCTGCAGACTCATGCTCTCTCCCGTGGACTGATGATTCAAACCTGTTCCACTTCAGAGCAGGTTTCAGAGACGACGGTTGCTCTCGCCGCTACACAACATCCACGTGATCAAGTCTCGACACCAGCACACAAACAAAACGGCCCGGCATCAAGCCAGGCCTTTGCTGATGTAGTTCAAGTTTCTGCGGCAAAGCCGCTCTTTGCCATGCGCGTAGCACTCAGATACGCATCGGCATCAGGATGTAGCGGTACTTCACATCCTCGTTGCCATCCTCAGGACGCATCTGCCCGGCAGACTGGGCATCCTTGAACTCGAGCCGTACCTCGCCCTGGTTTCCCGTCGCCTTCAAAAAGTCGATCAGGTACTGGCTGTTGAAGCCCACCACAAGCGGATCATAGTTGTAAGGCGTCTCGATCGTATCCTCCGACTCACCGGAGTCGGTCGACGAAGACGAAAGCTTCAGCTCGTTCTGCTCCAGCCGAATCTTGATCGCGCCCGAGCGCTCATCCGCAAACTGCGCCACGCGCTGGATCGCACTCATCAGGTCTTCGCTGCGCACAATCACGAACTTGTTGTTGTCCCGCGGCAGCACGGCTTCGTAGTTCGGGAACTGGCCCGTAAGCTTACGACTCGTCAGCACCCGACCGCCAACCTTGAAGAACAATGTCTGGTCATCGTCGGCAAAGTCGAGCGTCTCCGCATCCGTCGAGCCAAGCAGGGAAGAAAGCTCCGCCAGCGCCTTCCGCGGAATCAGCGTCTTCTTCTCACCCGACACGCCCTCCAGGGTCTCCCCCAGCTTTTCGATGTGCGCCAGCCGGTGGCCATCCGTCGCCACCATCGCCATCGACTCGGCCTTCAACACCAGCAACGCGCCGTTCAGCGTGTAGCGAGATTCTTCGTTCGAGATCGCAAAGATCGTCTTCGAAACCATGTTCTTCAGCGAAGGAACAGAGATCTTGACCGCACCCGTGGTCGGAAACTCAGCTACCTGCGGGAAGTTCGCCCGGGCCATTCCAACCATCTTTGTGTTCGAGCGGCCAGCGCGGATCTGGACCCAGTGGTTATCCATCAGCTTGATGCTGATCTCGCCCTCGGGCAGCAGCTTGATGTAGTCGTACAGCTTCTTCGCAGGAATCGTGCATGCGCCCGGCTTCTTCACCTTCGCCGCGCAGCTCGTCCGCAGGCTCTGGTCCAGATCGGTCGCCGTAATCATCAGGCGGTCGTCCATGGCTTCAAAGAGGAAGTTCGACAGGATCGGAATCGTCGTCTTGCGCTCGACCACACTCTGCGCCGCCGTCAACTCGCGCAGCAGCTCCGCACGGGAGACTGTGATCTCGAGATTCCCAACCGGACTACCAGTGGGTGCTGTCGTTGTGCTCATGTCAGATTCCTCGATAGCAGTCGTCACGGGTGTCTCCTGAAGTTGCAAATGGTGCCGGGGGGCGCTGCGAAAACTCTACCACCGAATCGCAGCGAGCATCCACGTCCCTATCCCAGCCAGTCTTCCGATTCTAGTGAGGAACCGTCCACCCTGCGACTGCTTTCTTTGTGGGAAACACACGTACTTGTGTGCGGACGCCGACGTCGGCCCCTTTCGGAACACTCCAGCCGAGGGCGGCGGATCTGCTCTCTTCCACCCACCCAAACCCTCCCCTGAGCCACGACTGTTCCACGTGCCGAGACTGCTCCTAAGAAACTACATAAAAGGAGAACAAGTACTAGTAGCAGTAACCGTTGTGACTGGAAAAGTGGATATCAGCGCAAGGTGCTTCAAAGTCATCAACTTACCCTGCTGTCCCGATTTAGAAATCCCGCCATAGCCAGCAACAACGCGGTGTACTACAAGCCCTGAACCTCGCGACGTGACCCAGGTTGTCCAAGTTCCCCACAGGCTCGTCCACATGGAGTTGAGAAGACAAGGCTTGATCCGTTCAAATTTCGTACAACTCCCTTCAATACAGAACCTTACCCGCGTCTGATTCTTCACACATCCGGCAACGCGTAGAGGATAATCGGACACAATCAGAAAACGAGGCCTTCATGCGAATCGCGATCTTCGGAGCCAGTGGAGCGACCGGTCAGCTCCTCACAGACCGCTGCCTGGCAGCCGGTCACGAGGTCACAGCACTCGTGCGGAGACCGGAAAAATTTCCGCAGCGCGATCGCGTACGCGTCGTCCAGGGAAACGCCTTCGACCGGGCTGCCATCGCCGACACCCTTATAGGCGCCGATGCCATCCTCTCCGCCCTGGGAGCGCGCTCCCTCAAGAAGGAAGACGTACTCGAGCGGGCAATTCCGCTTCTCGTGGCGGCAATGGAACAGGCGGGCATCCGCCGAATCGTCGCTCTCGGCTCAGCCGGAGCCCTGCCTACCGCCCTCGACAAACAACCGGCATGGCGAGCCTGGATCGTCCAGAACATCGTCTACAACACCTTCCTCAAATATCCCGTAGCCTCGCAGATCGCCCAGTTCCGCATCCTTTCCGCCAGCCACCTCGACTGGACCATGGTCATGCCGCCCATGCTCACCAACGGTCCAGGCCACGGCTCCTTCAGGATGGACGGCGATGCGCTACCCCGCAACGGCGCCAGAATCTCCCGCACCGACGTGGCAGACTTCATGATGAAGCAGCTCACTTCAACCGAATGGCTCCGCAAAGGCGTTTACATTAGCTGGTAATCCACATCTTCCACAGAAAGCCGAGAACCCGCCGATGAAGCACCGCCTGTCCGCAATCGCCCTGCTTTTAGTCGCAACGCTCCCATCGCTGGCCCAATCGCCCGCCCAGACGCCGGCTGCAACTCCGCCGCCCGCCGTCCTGTCCCAACCCGTCCCGCCCCAACCAGTCGGCTCCATCGCCGGACACCCCGGCTGGCCCCAGCCAAAGCCAGCCGACGTGAGTTCCCCCGACGCAATCCTCGCCGCCGTCTACGATGTCATCTCCGGCCCCGCCGGCCAGCCTCGCGACTGGGACCGCATGCGCTCGCTCTTCCTGCCCGACGCCCGCCTCATTCCGGCCACCATCCTGCCCGGCAGCCCCGATGCCGCCAGTCCCAACACCGACGCCATCATCCTCACCATCGACGGCTACATCGCCCGCAGCCGCGCCCGCACCGCCACCGTCGGCTTCTTCGAACACAGCATCCACAACGAGGTCGAGCAGTACGGCAACATCGTCCAGATCTGGAGCACCTACGAGAGCCGCCACACGCTCGCCGACCCAATGCCCTTTGCCCGCGGCATCAACAGCTTCCAGTTCCTCAAGGATGGCAACCGGTACTGGGTCGTCAACATCTTCTGGGGTGCCGAGACGCCGACCACGCCGATTCCGACAAAGTATCTGCCGTCAGCCGCCTCGCCCTCAACCAGCATCAACAGCAACTTCAATGGTGATTGGGTAGGCCAGTTGGAGTACCGCGACTTCCAGTCCAACCAGCAGGTCTTCCTGCCAACCTGGCTCACCCTCAACCCTGATCCCGATGGCAACTCCGTCAAAATCGCCTACACCTACGACGACGGCCCCACCAAAACCGTCCGCGAGAGCTCGACCCTGACCTTCCAGCCAGGCACCCAGAAAGCGACCCTGACCAGCGACACGGATCACACCAGCGAAGCCTTCGAGGTGCAGGGTCTCGCCGAGTTCACGAAGCTCAACCGAGGCACCCTCGTCTTAACCGGCAAGGGCAAGGAGAACGACCACCCCGTGGACGTCCGCCTCACCCTGACCCTCCGCCGCAACCTCTACACCCTCCGCAAAGAAACCCGCCCAGCAGGCGAAGAGTTCAAGTTCCGCGACGGCTACACCTTCACCCGGGCCGAAGCCCCCCGCACCTGAAACAAAGGAGACCGCGGATCACACGGACAAGCATCGATCGAAATCCTTGGCCTTATCCGCCTTGATCCGCGTGTCTCCGCGATCATCCGCGGTACCTTTATCCAACCTCAAGCCCGCCCGTAGCTCCATACACCTCGCCCGTCACATAGCTCGACTCCTGCGAAGCCAGCAGCACATACAGCGGTGCCATCTCAACCGGCTGTCCCGGCCGCTTCATCGGCGTCTCCGAGCCAAACTCCGGAATCTTCTTGTCCGGCTGTCCACCACTCGTCTGCAGCGGCGTCCACACCGGTCCCGGAGCCACGCAGTTCACGCGAATCCCGTCCTCAGCCACCTGCCGCGCCAACGAGCGCGTGAATGCAAGGATCGCCGCCTTGGTCGGTGCATAGTCCACCAGGCTCGGACTGGGATGCGTCGCCTGGATCGAAGCAGTCGTAATGATCGAACCACCCGGAGGCATCAACGGCAGCGCCGCCTTGCAGATCCAGAAGAGCGCAAACACGTTCACCCGGTAGGTCTCTTCCATCTGCTCAGTCGTCACGTCGGCAATCTTCTCGACAGCGTGCTGCTTGCCTGCAACACATGCCAGAATATCCAGCCCACCCAGCTTCTTGTGAGCTTCGGTCACAAGCTTCACGCAGAATTTCTCATCGCTCAGGTCGCCGGGCATCGCAAACGCCTTCCGGCCTTCCTTCTCGATCAGCGCGATCACCTCTTTGGCGTCCTTCTCTTCGCTTGGCAGGTAGTTGATCACAACATCCGCTCCCTCACGCGCAAACGCAATCGCCGCCGCACGTCCAATTCCGGAGTCGCCGCCAGTCACCAGCGCCTTACGATCCCGCAGACGACCGCTGCCGCGATAGCTCGTTTCGCCGTGATCCGCCTTCGGGGTCATCTCGGAATCGAGTCCCGGTACCGATTGTGGCTGATGCTTGAACTTGGGCTGCGGATACTGCTTGGTCGGGTCCTGAAGGGTATATAGATCCTTCGTCATCTCTAAAACACTCATGCTGTACCACCTCTGAGTTCTGAGATGCACACCCGCAAACGCCGTTTGCCCTGGCAAAGTGCTTACCAGGAGATGAGTCGTACAACATCAACACCAAAAGCGTATAAGCTACGGCAGTCCCCTATGGAGATGCCGCAACGAAGCTACTATCCCGGTCTGGACGGCCTGCGCGCCATCGCCGTCGTCATGGTCTTCCTGCACCACTATGTGTCGCGATACTTCTCCATCTTTGGCTGGGGATGGACCGGCGTCGACCTCTTCTTCGTGCTCTCCGGCTTTCTCATCACCGGCATCCTCTATGACAGCCAGAATCAACCCCATCGCTACCGAGACTTCTACATGCGCCGCACCCTGCGCATCTTTCCGCTCTACTACGCGCTCTGGTTCGCCGTGCTCATCGCCATCCCGATTGCACAATGGCAAAACGACTGGCATATGCTCCTCTGGCCTGCCTACCTCGGCAACTATGCCCGATTCCTCTTCCTGAATATTTCAGGCGATCCCTACCGCTTCGACCGCCTCACCTTCGGTCCGCTTGTGCAGCGATGGTTCGGCAGCCCCATGCACCTCTACATCGGCCATCTCTGGTCGCTCTGCGTGGAGGAGCAGTTCTACCTCCTCTGGCCACTGGTCATCTACCAGCTTCGCCGCCGCACAACCCTGATGCGGATCTGCGTGGCCGTAATCGTCACCGTACCATTGCTACGCTGGGTGCTCGCCTCCTCGGTCACGCCACGCATGATCGAGATGGAACTTCTCTACCGCAGCCTGCCCACACGCATGGATGCCCTGCTGATCGGCGGTCTGCTCGCCCTCTGTCTCCGTGGACCGCAGCAGCATTGGTTGAGCCGCTACCGTCACCTCCTGCTCGCAGCCTCGGTAACGCTTCTCGCCCTGGCGGCTGCTCTGTCGTCCAGCCTTCTCCATATGCCGCTCAAAGGAGCAGCGGTCAACCATACCGGCATCTTCGCCTTCACCTTGATCGACCTCGCCGCCGCCGCGCTGATCCTCGAGGTCATTCATCCGAACAGCGCATGCAGCCGCATCCTCAGCCTTAGAGGGCTTCGCCACTTCGGCCAGATCAGTTACGGCTTCTACGTCTACCACGACCTTCTGCACGACTTCTACAGCTACATCGGCAACCGCTGGTGTGGTGCCTACGCCGCTCCCGTCACGATCGCTCTCGCGTTCACCGCATCATGGGCCATTGCATGGCTCAGCTATCGATTCCTGGAAGGTCCCCTACTCACCTACAAAGACCGCTTCACCCACCAGACCCACAAAGCTCCCGCAGCATGACATGCCATAACGACAACAGGCTCTGCACGAAGCGGAGCCTGTTGTCGTTGCATTTTCTTTCTGTCATTCCCGAAGAGAACCCGCGTTTGCGCCCTTCGCTTACTGGAATCAAGCCGTTAAGTCGGACAACTTGACAATCTTCGAGCCTGGGAAGGGGTGCCTTGTAGCCTCGGCTCCTCAATGCGGGCTGGACCCGTTGCAGCCAAGTCCAGACCTAAGTGCTTAGTTGAGAAGACTTTGGACCTCAGAGAAAATTACTTACAGGCTGGAGGTGTCTCACTGCAAAAGCCGAAACAACTTGACAATCACCGAGCTGCCGACGGGGTCCCTGGCAGCAGCTTGGCCAAAAAGCAGGTCTGGACCTTGTGACAGGTCCAGACCTAAGTACTTTGTTTCGAAGACTTTGGACTTCTGGGAAAAAACAAATAAGTCCTAAGCCAGCGTCTCCATCAGCTTGTTGATGGTCCGATTCATATCCTTATCCGTCCGCCGGTGTTCATCGATCTTCGAGATCGAATGCATCACCGTCGTGTGGTGCTTACCGCCAAACTGGCGTCCTATCTCCGGCAGCGACGCCTCGGTCAGCTGCTTCGCCAGGTACATCGCGATCTGCCGCGGCACCACGATCTGCCGAGAGTTGTTCTTCTGCTTCAGCTCCGCCACCCGCATCCCGAACTGCTCAGCGACAGCACGCTGAATCGCCTCGATCGAGATCTTGCGAACCTGCGTGTCGATGAACTGCTTCAGGCACTGCTGCGTCACCGCCAGCGTAATCTCGACGCCATGCATCCCGCACCAGGCGATCAACCGCACCAGCGCGCCCTCAAGCTCGCGCACATTCGTCCGCACGTTGCTCGCAATGAAGAGCGCCACATCGGTCGGTAGCTGCGTATGCTCGCTCTCCGCCTTCTTCTGGAGGATCGCGACCTTCGTCTCAAGATCCGGTGGCTGAATGTCCGCAATCAGGCCCCACTCAAAGCGCGACCGCAGCCGGTCTTCGAAGTCCGCAAGCTCTTTCGGAGGCCGGTCACTCGCAATCACGATCTGCTTCATGCTCTCGTGCAGCGCATTGAAGGTATGGAAGAACTCCTCCTGCGTCCGCTCTTTCCCGGCCAGAAACTGGATGTCATCGATCAGCAGCACGTCCACATTCCGGAACTTGTCCCGAAAGCTCGTCATCTTGTCATACCGAACCGAGTTGATCATCTCGTTCGTGAACTTCTCGCCACTCACATAGCTGATCGATGCATGTGGCTGACGGCGCTTCACGTCATGCCCAATCGCATGCATCAGGTGCGTCTTGCCCATGCCCACGCCACCGTAGAGGAACAGCGGGTTATACGCCTTCGAAGGTCGCTCACCAACAGCCTGGGCCGCTGCCATCGCAAACTGGTTGCCGCTGCCGATCACGAACGCGTCGAACTGATAGCGCGGGTTCAACTGCGATGCCGAGTTCCAGTCGAAGCGTGCCTGCTCGACGGTAGGTGCTGCCGGTGCGCTCTGGCGGTTCAGGCTGCCCGTACGAGGCACATTGCTGCCATGCGTAGGTACGGGAGCGAACCCACCATCCTCGCGGCGCTTGGGCTCTTCCTGCTGCGGCGTCGTAAAGGTTACGGTCTCGATCTCTTCCGCCAGCCCCAGGTTATCGATCGCTTCCTGGATCAGGTCGGCATACCGGTCGCCGATATGCTGGAACTCGCCCGAGGGAATCCTCACAAAGAGCGTCTTTCCTGCTACATGCGAGTGACGAGTAGGCTTCAGCCACGTCTCAAACGACTGGCGGTTGATCTTTTTTTCAAGGGCTCCAAGTATGAGAGTCCACGGATTGAGGACGGCGGTCGCCGTTGGTACGAATGACATCGATACTTTCCTTGTCCCATATTCAGACTGTAGGCACTTTGGAACAGCCGCCCCCACAAGGCACGGTCAAAGCAACAGGAGTCCCTCCCCGCTAAGAAGCGGCAGGTGATGGAACAGACCTATCTGCAGGAAGATCTCCCACTGGCACACGCAACCGAACAGCCAGCGGAGAAGAGTCAATACAAGATACGCAAGGTGCGAATACAGCTGGACGTGCGCGAAACTTTTCTTACGAAACGGATTCCAGCGTAGCACGGAAAACCAGCCGTTATTTATGCCTGTGCCGGATAAAAATTCGTTTGCACCATCCATGGTGAAGTTCGCAAAAGTAGCGCTTCCCGCTGCAAAAAACATGCTGTTTTCGTGAGTAATTACGTGCTGTATGCGATGGAGTGTGCTATGCGCTACACAGCCGAAACATAAGCCTTCCCATCGCCTTCTCTCTAAAATTCACCCCATGAACGGGCGACACTTAGAAGTGAGCAAAACGGCACAGACGATAACTTTTCTTCGCGAAAGAATTGGCTATGGACCTGCCGTCTGCGCCTCGCATCTTGTCAGCGGAACGACTCGAGAACGCCGTCATCATCTCGTTCGAGGACGGGCGGTCCGCTGTCTACTCGGCAATACTCCTGTCCATGATCTTCCCTCAGGCAGACGACATCACTGATCTGGAACCCGAATACCTCGAGGCTGACTGACAGGGCGGGTCGAGATTACCTGTGAAAATCTGGACCGGTCAGGTATACTCGGGGTTTGTGGCTACTGCCCAAACGCAATAAGCAAGTGCGTCATCAAGATTAGAATCAGGAGTTGTTCCCATGCCCAAGCGTACCTTTCAACCCAACCGCCGCCATCGCGCGAAGACCCACGGGTTTCTTACCCGCATGAAGACCAAGGCTGGAGCAGCTGTTCTCAATCGCCGCCGCGCCAAGGGCCGTCACAAGATCGCCGTCAGCGCAGGGTTCCGCGACTAGTTTTATCCCCTCTGAAGTGAGCCTGATTCCATGCATGCGAAGGTTTTCCAACGCGGGCATGGGATTCTGTGCGCTGCGACGCAATCAGTCCAGAGCAACCTGAACTGGTCCTTCCATCAGGTTGCATAGCGTTTGCACCGTCCGCCAGTTTCGCAGCGTGCTAACTGTTGCCAGTTGCTTATCGAAGTAGGCGTTTGTCAGCTTGGTTCGCGCAACCCCATTTGGCAGATGCAAATAGATCTCACGTCTTGCAACAACAAAGGTGTCGCCCGGAGAACGCTCGCAGTCCAGCGCCTTGATAGCGTCCGAAGCACCGGCGTTAGCCAGGAAGTAGACATGCAGAAGATCTTCGGCAATGCCAGCTTGTACAAATGGGTTTCTTGCCAAGGCCTTCTTCATCTCGGCTGCACTTCGCAGGACAACCGGAACACGTAGTCCAAATCGGTCGCGTATAGCGTCCGCAATCTGCTCGGGCAACGTGTCGATGTTTACCTGGGCTGGATCAGCAGCAAAGAGGACATTGCCGCTTTGAATGTATGTCTGGATGGCGGTGCATCCCCCTACAGCGAAGATCTCTGCCAGATCCTTCATGGGCAGTTTGTTTTTGCCTCCTACGTTGATGCCGCGCAGGAACGCAACGTGTGTGGGCAAAGCAGCTTTACTCTTCGAACGGATCGACGATCTCGATATTGCTGTCATGGTTGCGCACATCATAGAGGAACTTCGCGTGGTAAAGCACCACGGTATCGTTCGAGAAGGTAATCAAGAGGTCGCCTTTTTCCAGTCGACTTGCTTCTACAACTTCAAGCTTTGGAGTGTCACTCATAGCTACCCTCGTATCGTGTAGAGCCGTCCTTATCCTTCCCGACTGATTGGCGGCGTCGTAGCCATAGAGCCAACCCCCGATAAGATGAATCGCTTTCGGCATCGGTTATCTACAGCTTGTCATCACTTCGCGACTAGGTAAACTCAAGAGAGACCCCGTTCGAGCCGCTATGATTGCCCAGACCTTTCGCCTACGCAAACACGCTGATTATCAGATCGTCTACAAGGCCAGCCGCAAGCAGTTTGCGAAGCAGATGACCTACTTCTTCACCGTGCGAACAGCTGCGCCGGGAGAGGACCTCACCCCGCGCGTTGGCCTGACTGTTGGCAAGGTGATGGGTAAGGCGGTCGACAGGAACCGCATCAAGCGGCGCATGCGCGAGGGAATTCGAAGGCACCTGCCGTTGCTGCGCATCCCTGTCGACGTGATTCTTCATCCCCGCCGCACCGTGCTGACCTTGGACTTTGCGACGCTGGAGCGGGAGATCGCCCAGGTGTTTCGGGCTATTCAGAAAACTGCAGAACGGCAGCAGTCTGCACAACCGACCCCTGTGAAGCCCCACTAATTTCATTTGCCTAAGTCAGCTAAGCCTATTGTTTGCAACAGATAGGCCGTCAGGTCAAGCTAAGGTATTGTATTCAGGTGGCTTAAGTACAACAGTCCTCATAACAAACGACTTAGGTCGACAATCTGCCGACGCGTTCCGAGATAATTACCAGAGGGGTCAGCGGACAGCTATGCGTCTGCAGCGACCGCGGCCACCGGGACCGGGTAGCGGAGGCCGGTCAGCATCAACCCCTCAATCGTCTCGACGGTCTGGATACCACCCCTGGCGCCTACACCCATGCAGTTCATTGCTGCTGCGGCACAGGCAAAGTCCAGTTG